>NZ_SPMY01000058.1 GCF_012939955.1 Candidatus Accumulibacter phosphatis | reverse complement strand
CTTGCGGGAGAAGGGCCGGGGGAAGAGGGAAACGGTCATGACTTTCATGATTTGGGGTGTCTCCACGTGTCATGACCGTTAATGTGAAAGTCGCGAAAGCGACTCACGAACCTCCCTTCTCCCCTTGCGGGAGAAGGGCCGGGGTGAGACGGGGAATTCAGGGAGCATGCTCCCTGCTCGTCGAACGATTCCGGTGTGCAAGCCGGAATGCGCACTGCAAGTGGAGGGGGAAACGGTCATGACCGGCTTAGCCTGGCAGCACCCCGGAACAGCCCTCAGACCGCGAACTGCAGCGCCGCCAGACGCGCGTAGAGACCGCCGCGCTCGATTAGTTCCAGGTGCGTGCCAGCATCGATCAGCTGTCCGTGATCGAGGACGATGATCCGGTCGGCGCGCTGCACGGTCGCCAGGCGGTGGGCGATGACAATCGTCGTGCGCCCGCTCATTGCCGTTTCCAGCGCCGCCTGCACGACGCGCTCGCTTTCCGCGTCGAGGCTGCTCGTCGCTTCGTCGAGCAGGAGCAGCGGCGCGTTCTTGAGGATCGCACGGGCGATGGCGATTCGTTGCCGCTGTCCGCCCGACAGGCGCACGCCGCGCTCACCGACGAAAGTTGCGTAGCCCTCGGGCAGTCGTTGCACGAACTCGTCGACGAAAGCAGCGGCAGCGGCGGCCCTTGTTTCTTCGTCGCTGGCCTCGGGTCGCCCGTAGCGGATGTTGTCTGCGATGCTGCCCGAGAAAATAAGCGCTTCCTGCGGCACCACCGCGATGCGCCGCCGCAGTTCAGCCAGGCGCGGGCAACGCAGGTCGATGCCGTCGATGCGAATGACGCCCTCGCTGACATCGTAAAAGCGCTGCAGCAACTGGAAAACCGTGGTCTTGCCGGCGCCCGAGGGACCGACCAGGGCCACCGTCTCGCCAGCCGCAATCGTCAGATCGAGTCCCTGCAGCACCGGCTGCGCCGGTCGTGAGGGATAGGCGAAGCGCAGCTGCTCGAAAGTGACGCACAGACCGCCGGCTGGCACGGGCAAGACGATCGGCAGCACCGGTTCGGCAATCGGCGAGCGCAGGCTGAGCAATTCCATCAACCGCTCGGTCGCCCCCGAGGCGCGCAGCAACTCGCCCCAGACCTCGGCGAGCACCGCCACGCTGCCGGCGACGAGCATCACGTAGAGCGCCGTCTGGCTCAGCTGACCGGCGCTCATCTCGCCGGCGAGTACCGCCTGCACGCCGCCGTACAAGCCGTAGAGCAGCGAGCCGAAAACGCCGATGATGACAAAGGCGGTGAATGCCGCGCGCGTGCCGGTGCGCCGGATCGAAGTCGCGAAAGCCGTCTCGTTGGCGGCCGAGAAGCGCGCTGCTTCGGCGTCCTCCTGGGTATAGCTCTGGACAATCGAAATGGCGTTGAGAATCTCCCCGGCAATGCCGCTGGTGTCGGCAATGCGGTCCTGGCTGGCGCGCGACAGCTTGCGTACGCGCCGGCTGATGAGCACTGCTGGCAGCACGAACAGAACAATGATGCCGGCGACGCTGAGCATCAGCCGTGGCGTCGTGCTGACCAGCATCGTCAAGCCACCGGCAAAGAGCACGACATTGCGCAGCCCCATGCTGATACTCGAACCGACGGCACTGTGGATCACCGTGGTGTCAGTGGTCAGGCGCGACAACACTTCGCCCGACTTCAGCGTTTCGAAAAATTGCGGGCTCTGTCGGAGCACGTGCGCGTAGACCGCCTGGCGCAGGTCGGTGGTCACTCGCTCGCCGATCCAGCTGACCATGTAGTAGCGAGCGGCGGTGGCGACGCCGAGCACCACAGCCACCGCGAACAAGCCCAGGAAGTGCTCACGAATAGCCAGCAGGCGTTCGCCAAGCTCGCTGCCGGGCGGCAGCGCCAGGCCGCCGTCGACCAGCAATTTGACGGCAAAAGGCAAGCTCAGCGTCGCCGCGGCAGCCAGCAGCAAAAGTAGCAAGGCGAGAGCGATCTGCCGGCCGTAGGGCGCCACAAAGGGCAGCAGAGCGCGCAACGGCCGCAGTCTGAGCGCCGCTGCGCCCTGCTGGGTGCCGCCACCAGTCTCGGCGAGAGCGACCGCGGGCTGCTCGCGGGAGGCCTCCGGCTTCAGCCGAGTAGCCCGCGCAAAACTCCCCAGGCGCCGCCCAGCCCGAGCGCCGCGAAGCAGAGCATCGACAGCACGAAACCCGCGCCGCGCGTCTTCGGATCGTGGGCGTAGGCCAGCGCATACCACACCCGGGCCAGCAGCCAGCCGCCACCGAGCAGCGTTGCCCAGAACGACGACAGGTTCAACGCGAAGACCCACAGCACCGGCAGGAAGGCGACGGTGTTCTCCAGGGTGTTCATCTGAATGCGATAGGCGATCTCGAACTGCGGGTGACCACTGGTCGCCGGCGCCTTGATGCCCCACTTCATCCGGCAACGACCCACGTAGGCCGAGCAGGCGAAGAGCAGCAAGGAGCTGGCGAGAGTAAGCAGGCTGGGGCCGGGGTAGGCATTCATGGTTTCGATCCGTCGGCAGTCAGAGAAAGAGGAATTCAGGGCGGCGCACACTATAACCCGTGAGCATCGTTTCCGGGCCACTCGCGCTGGCGCAGGCCGCTCGCCGGCATCGGCAGCCTGATTCTGCGAGCAAGGATCGCCGCTTTCGCGTAAACTGCGGCAGGTGCGCGGGCCAGTAAATACCAGCAGCCCACCTTGGTCGGCCATCGCCGCAGCGCATGCCCCCCGTCTGGTCGAGCTTTCTGGCGAAATTCCGACGCTCCCGGATGCCTTCATCACTGACCTCTTGTTTACTCCGAAGACAGCACACCCATCGCCCCGATGCGCATGAACAATAAGCCTCTCCTTCACCATGCCCTGACCACAACACTGCTCCTTGTATTGAGCTTTGCCGAACTGCGCGCGGCAGAGGAAGCGGCCAAGAACGATTGGCAGATCGACAATGCGACGCTGACCGTCGTTCCTTCGTTTCAGCAACTGGCCGACGGACACTGGCGGGAACGAACGCCGCGCAACGGCCATACTTTCCTCGAAGTGCGCGGCACTCTTAATGTGGCCGGTGACGGCTCCTTCGGACCACACCGGCTGGCAACGGCCGGGCTGCTGGCGGGCGCGGGCGCGGCGCCGATCGCCGCCAAGCTGCTGGCGGTCGGCGCGAACAGCGGAATTTGCCGCTACCTGCGGGCGCCGATCGGGGCCGGCAACGAAACCACCGCCAAGCTTGGCGATGACAGGGAAATGGCCATTCTGCGCGAGAACAGCGATGACGGCCCCTTGCTTCTCAGAATGCACGCGCGCAGTGTCGAGCTGTGCATGGTTTTCGAGCTGCCGGAGGCGCCGCCGCCATCCTTGCGCTGGAGCTTCGCGCAGCGAACGATGCCGCTCTCGGTCAGCGCCGCGGCAACGAGCAATGCAGCGACCCAGACCACAACGGCAGCGAGCAACAGCGGCCTGGTGGCTTCCGCCGCAGCGGCCGCAGCTTCATTTTCCGTGCCGCCACCATGGCCACGGGCGATCTCCGCGCCGCTACTGTGGTCCGCGCTGGCCCTGGCCGCGCTGGCTCTGCTCGGCGGCATAACCTTGCAACGGCGGTGGCGCCGACGGCGCCTGGCCATCGCTGCCCGCAGTGACGGCCACTCGGAATCCTCTTCGGCGCTGGACATCCCGCGTGTCAGCGCCAAACACCAGCCAAAACACTTTGCCAGCGTCGAACCCGAAGGGGGCGCCGGCCAACTGCAGTTCCATAGCGCCATGGCCGCGCTCAGGCTCGGCGACTGGGAGCAAGCGAACGCACTTTTCGGCGAAGCGATCGCGGCAGGACTGACGCCCACCTTCGAAGCGGGCGCATGGAGTTTGCGCGGCGAGACGATGCTCAATGACCATGACCTCGTTGGCGCAACGAATTGCTACCTGCGCGCGCTGAGCTGTCCCGGGGTGACGGCCGAGGCGGCCCTGCCCGCAGCCAGCCAGCTGGCCGCGATCTACCGCCAGCTCCGCCTGCGGCGGGATGCACAGAAGATGGAAGCTCTGCGAGCGCTGATCAACCCCTTCGCCGACGACATTGGTCCGCAACACCTAGCCTTGATCGCCCGCCTGGCCAAAGAGCTCAAACACAAGAGGCGCACCAGGATACTCGCTCGTCTCGTTCCCTGAGCGCAGCGCGTGGCCCATGTTTATGGGTAAAATGAGCCACTATCATTACCAAGCCATCATTCAGGGGGGTTCGTGTTCGATCAGCCGCGTAGCCCGCTACGCCTCCTCATGCTCGTCGGCACGCTGCTCTTCGGCAGCAGCGGTTGTGATTTGATCAAGGAGAAACTTGGCCTCGAAGAACCCGTCGCCAAGGCAGCCCGACTCTCCGCCGAGGGACAGGCCGTTGGCGGTGGCTGTCGTCAATCGGGGCGAGCCATCGAGGATTGCTACTCGATCTATTCCTGGTTGCCAAAGGCCGCCATCTACGAGGGTTGGCGTGACATGGACAGCTACATGCGCGAGAACAAGCTCGCCACGGTCGAGCCGCAACTACCGCCACCACAGCCTCCAGGTACCAGGAAGAAGAGAAGGCCGCCGCCGACTGACGAAACCGGCGACACGGCGACAGCCGCAGAACGCGACAGGGCGGACGCCGAACCGGTGGCCGCGAAGCCGGCGGGTAGCGCGCATTAATGTGAAAGTCGCGCAAGCGACTCACGAAACTCCCTTCTCCCTTGCGGGAGAAGGGGCAGGGGAAGAGGGAAACGGTCATGACTTTCATGATCTGGGGTGTCTCGATTGTCATGACCGTTAGTCCGCTCACAGGCTGGCCCTTGAGCCCTTGCTGCCGGCTCACGTTGATCTTCGTGCGTGCTCCGTGCATGGCGATGCGGTCAAGCAGGCCCCGCCGGCAGCAGACCTGCGCCATCCTCGTCTATAATCTCGTCACCAAGCGTGCGCCACTACGGTCGGGGCGCGCTGGATGCGCTACACGCAATCGCGACCGCCCACGGATATCAACATCAACCGGCCAGCCAACCAGCAACAAATGCCAGATCATCAGCCGCCGCCAACGCCGGCAAACGACTATCGTGCGCAGGTGCTGCTCGCCAGCAGAAACCTTTTTCAGCAGCGACTCAGGAAAATGGTCAGCGACGCGGGCGGCAACATCGCGGGATGTCTCGACGGCTTCAGCTACGCAGTCGCCAACGCTCACGACGTACTGGTAGCGGCCGAGCCGCTTGACGGCTTCGACCAAGCGGCGAGCCTAACCGCCTCGCGGCTGACGCTGATGGGCGACGACGATCTTGAAGTGGGCATTCGGCTACACGAAATCGCCAGCCACCTGCGCGACGCGGGTGGCCGCGCGCTATGGCGCAGCCGTTCGCTCTACCTGACCTTGCTGGAGCGCTCGACGATGGGGCCCGATGACAACCCGGTCGGTCCGGAAGCGATTTGCGAGGGCCTCGCGGCGATCTGTGCGCAGTATGATGGCGACACCGAGCAGACCTTCACGGTCCTCGACCGAATCGAAGATCTCCTGTGCCAGGGCTTGCCGGCACTGTATGAGGAGATCAACGACTTGCTGACAAAACTGGGCGTCGAGCCGGCGCTGGCGCACTACCCCGGGGTCACTGTCGCGGCGCCCGCCAGGACCGCAGGCGAACAGGCAAGTCGCAGCGATCAGATCGCCAGCAATGCGCTGTTGCTGCTGCAAGACGTTCTGCGTCACCGCAGCGGCTTGCCGCCAGCGCCCGTTGGCGACCATTTTGCGGCGGATGGCCAGGCACCATCGGTAAATCACGAGCTCGACGGCACGGCAACGCTGATGCTGGAGAATTTGCTCGCCCGCCTGACGGCCCTTGAACTGCACTCGGCGTCGGCAGCAGCCGCGGCGGGCGAAAATCAATCGTCAGCGCCAGCTCCGCGCCCACTGAAGTCCAGCGATCTCGATCTGCCGCTGGGCAGGAGCGAGACCCTCACGCTCGACACCATGGCTCTCATCTTCGAAGCCATTTTTGAGTCTGCAGACCTCCCCGACACCGTCAAGGAGATCATCGGCCGCCTGCAGATTCCGCTCCTCAAGCTGGCCATCGTTGACCGCTCGCTGTTTTCCAACAGCGAGCATCCGGCGCGCTTGCTGATCAATCGCATGGCCCGCGCGGCCGTCGGGCTGCCCCGCGACGCGAGCCGGGATGAGCCGCTATGCAAGCGCATCGCAGGCGCAGTGACCACACTCCACAACAGCCAGGAAGGCGGCGACGACGCACTCGGCAAGGCACTCACCGAACTCGAGGCACTGATCGGCGAACGTGACCAGGCGGTTCGCGAGGCAGCTGCCGGCCATATCCGTCTGGTCGTGGCGTATGAGCAGGGGATCACCGCCGAACGGGCGGCCGAAGATTGGCTGCGCGCCAGCCTGGCCCGAACGAGCTCGCCGGAAATCGCCACCTTTCTCGAACGCTATTGGCTGCGGGTGATGGCTGCTGCTGCTCAGGCCGGGGGAACCGATGGTACTCGCTGGCAACAGGACAGCGCCACCGGAGGAGAACTGATCTGGAGCGTGCAGCCGAAACAGACCACCGAAGAACGCAAACACCTGGCCAGTCTGGCGTCGCCACTGATCAAGCGAATCGGCAGGGGGCTTGATGAAATCGGTATTTCACGCGCCGAAAGACTGCCCTTCCTCAACCGTCTGTTTGACCTGCAGACGTCGGCGCTACGCGGCCAGGCGCCGGATGGCAGCAGACCGGCAGGGATGACGCGGCGCCACAGCGGGCCGCGCGGCGACCCGGCGGCCAAGAGCGCAGGGCGCATCCTCGAAAGCGAAGCGCTGCAGGTCCATTACCTGGCAATGCCCGACGAGCAGGAACATGCCGCTCGCGCACGCGCCAGCAGTGGCTGGCAGGTCGGCGACTGGCTGCGCTTCTCCCTGCCCGAGCAGGAACAGGAGCCACTGTGCGGTCTCTGCTGCTGGCAGAGCCCATCGTCGCCAACGGTCGTGCTGTTCAACCCGGCCTGGGGCTACGCCGTTGCCCTGCCGAGCGCGCTACTCGACCAGCAGATGCGAGCCGGCCGCGCACAGGTCGTATCCGGGTTGGCGACCTTCGACAGCGCCACCGAACGCGCCCTGCGTCTGCTCACCTGAGCAAGGCTGACTGAGCGCCACGCCGTGCAAACCGCGCCTCGCTCGCCAGGCACCAGCTGCAGCCCTTGCCCGCGGACGCGCTGCAAATGAATGTATAATCTCGTTTTTCCGCGATCGAGCGTTGACTGTCTTGACTGATCCGAAAGCTGCACCCATACGTTTCACCGACCTCGGCCTGGCCCCCGAGCTGCTGCGCGCCATTGCTGACCAGGGCTATACCGAGCCCACACCGATCCAGGCGCAAGCGATTCCCGTCGTTCTCGCCGGACTGGACCTGATGGGCGGCGCGCAGACCGGCACCGGCAAGACGGCCGCCTTCACCCTGCCACTCCTGCAACGCATTCTCCCGTTCGCCAGCCCGAGCCCTTCGCCAGCCCGCCATCCGGTGCGCGTCCTGATGCTGGCACCGACGCGCGAACTGGCGATCCAGGTGCACGAATCGGTCAAAACCTACAGCAAGCACGTCCCGATCAGGAGTTGCTGCGCTTACGGCGGCGTCGACATCAAGGCGCAAATCGCCGAAATTCGCTGCGGCGTCGAAGTGCTTGTCGCCACCCCTGGCCGCCTGCTCGACCTCGTCGAGCAGAAGTGCCTGCACTTCAACAGCGTCCAGGCGCTGGTCCTCGATGAAGCCGACCGCATGCTGGATATGGGTTTCATCCCCGATGTGACCCGAATCATCAACATGCTGCCGAAGCAACGCCAGAGCCTCCTCTTCTCGGCGACTTTTTCCGAAGAGATCAAGAAGCTGGCCGACAAGATGCTGAAGGCGCCGGAACTGATCGAAGTTGCCCAGCGCAACACAGTCTCCGAGACCATCACCCACCGCGTCCACCCGGTGGCCAGCGAAGCCAAGCGTGCGCTGCTGGTGAAACTCCTGCGTTCGTCGGATTTCAATCAGGTCCTGGTCTTCACCCGCACCAAGCTGGAAACCAACCGTCTCGCCCGCGAACTGCAGCGCGCCGGAATTGCTGCCGATTCGATCCACGGCGACAAGAGCCAACTGGAGCGCCTAAAGGCGCTGGAAGCTTTCAAGGATGGTACGGTACTGGTCCTGGTGGCCACCGACGTCGCCGCCCGCGGCCTCGATATCGACGAGTTGCCGCACGTCATCAACTTTGAAATACCGCGCACGCCAGAAGACTACATCCACCGCATTGGCCGCACCGGCCGCGCCGGCAAGGCCGGCACGGCGATTTCTCTGGTCTCGGCCAGTGAGGTGCCGTACCTGGTCGACATTGAGAAACTGATCAAGATCAAGGTCGAGCAAGTGATCATCGCCGGCTTCGAGCCAGAATACGATTACACCTACCCACCTGGCGACAAACATCGTCATCGCCGCAGTCCGGCAGCGCCGTCGCCGGCGCCAGTTTCGCCGGAGGCAGCGCGCAGCGAACGCTCCGCCGAGCGTAGTCCGCCCCGCAAGAGCGTGAGCAAGCACAGCGCTGGCCGCCGGCCGAGCCATATCGCGGCCGATGGCTTCGACTTCAGCAAGCCCTACGAAAGCGCCGAACCGCAGCCGATTGCGGCAGCGGTCGACGGCGACCCCACGAAAACGCCGGGCCGCGCCGAGCATCCGCACAAGCGGCGCCGTGCGGTAGCCGCCTTACTTGGCGGCCTTGGCCGCGAGTGAACTGGCTGAACCGGCGGCGCCGGAAATAGCCGGCGGCGCATCAATCAACTTGAGAATCGCCAGCGAGATATTGTCGCCATCACCGTTGCCCATCGCGCGGGCGCGGTCAATCAGCAATTCGGAGGCTTCCCGCGCCGATGATGCGCCATCAATCACCCACGCCAGTTCCTGATCGGTGAAATAGCCCCACAGACCATCCGAGCAGAGCAGAAAAGTATCGCCGGCCTGCAGATCCTCGGCCTCACCGAAAGCGATCTTGGGGGCCTCGACGCCGCCCAGCGAAGTCAGCAGGATGTTCCGGTGCGGATGAACCAGGGCCTGCTCAGGCGTCACCCTGCCCTGCACCACCAATTGTCCGACGTAGGAATGATCGGTGCTGCGAAAGACCAGGCTGTCGCCGTGAAAACGGTAGAAGCGACTATCCCCGCAGTGCGCCCAGCTCATCTTTCCAGGTTGCAGCAGCAGCATCACTGCCGTGCTGTGCGGGTCTTTCTCATTGATGAAACGCGACGCCTTGATCAGCATATGCGCTTCGTTGATGCTCGACTCCAGCAGCACCCGCGCTGATTCCGAACGCGCCGAAAAGCGCTCGAGGTTGTCGCGCGCCGTGTGCACCACCTGTTGCGCGGCGAGCACGCCACCGGTATGGCCACCCATGCCGTCGGCGACTACTGCCAGTGCGACGCCACCACCGCGAGGATGTGGCAGGATCGCCACCCGGTCCTGCTGCTCGCGACGATCCCCCTGGTGCTGGGCCACGCAGGCATCGATTGAAATTGGCATTGATATGACTTTCGACTTTCCGTGCCGCCACATACCGCCGTCCTGCGCCGGGCTGCCTGCCGAGGGCGAGCAAACTGGCGGAGCAAGCGTAGATCGGCGCTGTTGTTCTAGAGGATCACCCGGCGAAGTTCGCTCGGGCGCGGCAAGTGACTGCTGTGATCTGGATGGCGCTCGATATAGACGCGATGAGCGGCCACCACCAGGGTGTGCACCTCGTCGCTGCTCAGCGCCGGGAAATTCTCGCGCAGCAGACGATAAGCCAGGAGTTCGAGCGACTGCCCGGCCCAGCCCTGCTGTGGATCGAAAAACGGCTCGATCATCACGAAGGCGGCCTCGAAAGCCGCCCGCAGATCGAGCTTGCGCCGCCGCTCCGGCACTGCCGCCGCTGATCGTTCAAGCCCTTCGCTCAAGTCCTTACCCTTCCGGGCCTCCCCTGCTATCGGCTTCTCGCGCCCGCAGGACGCGCCGTTGTACCTTGCCGGTAGTGGTCATCGGCAAGACCTCGACGAATTCTATCGCTTTCGGTGTCTCGTAGGGAGCCAGATGCTGGCGCACCTGCTGCTGCAATTGCTCGACCAGAGCCGGCGACCCGACCCCCCCCCGGCTGCAAGACGACAAACGCCTTGACCAGCGTGCCGCGCAGCGCGTCGGGGATACCAATGACTGCGCAATTGGCGACCGCCGGATGTTTGAGCAGGCAGTTCTCGATTTCGGCCGGGCCAATGCGGTAGCCGCCGCTATTGAAGACGTCGTCGGCGCGTCCCTGGTACCACAGGTCGCCGTCCGCGTCGATTTTCGCCAGATCGCCGGTCAGCCCCCAGCCGTCGCCAACGAACTTCTCGGCCGTCGCCTGCGCATTCTGCCAATAGCCGAGCATGATCACCGGGTCCTGTTCACCGTTGCAACGGCGATGCACGGCCACTTCGCCGAGTTCGCCGGCCGGCAGGACCCTGCCTTGCGCATCGACGACGGCCACGCAGTGCCCCGGATACGCGCGCCCCATGGCGCCGGGCCTGGCCGGCCAACGCGACGCACAATTGCCGACGACGTAGTTCATTTCGGTCTGTCCGAACATCTCGTTGATGGTCACCCCCAGCTTTTCCTGCGCCCAGTGAAAAACAGCCTCCCCGACCGGTTCGCCAGCACTCATGATGCTGCGCAGATCGAGGTCATACTGTGCGCGCGGCTCTGGTACGGCCTTCATCATCATCTTCAAGGCGGTTGGAAAGAGAAAGCTGTTGCGAATGCCGTACTTCTCGATCAGCGAGAACGCCTTGCCGGGGTCGAAACGGCCCTTGTACGCGAGCAGGGGCATTCCGAAGTGCCAGGTCGGCAAGAGCACGTCCCACAGACCGCCGGTCCACGCCCAGTCGGCCGGCGACCAGAACATGTCGCCTGACTGTGGGAAAAAATCATGCGAGCAGACGAAGCCACTGAGGTTGCCAAGCAAAGTCCGGTGCGCCATCAGCGCACCCTTCGGCTTGCCGGTGGTACCACTGGTGTAGATGATCATCGCCGCATCGTCGGCGGCGGTGAGCGCCGGCGTGTAGCGTGGTGAGGCGTGCTCGAGGACTTCCGCCCACGGCTTGACGCCGTTGCCGAGCGCCGCACCAACGCCGATCACGTGCCGCAATTGCGGCAGGCGGTCGCGCAAGGCCAGCAACTTCGGCAGCGAACTGTCATCGACGATGGCGACGTGCGCGGCCGAGTCGCCAAGCCGGAATTCCAGCGCGTCCGGCCCAAACAGATGCGACAGCGGTACCGCCAGCGCGCCCATCTGATAGATGGCGACATGCGCGATCGCCGTTTCCGGGCATTGCGGCAGGAGGATCGCGACACGATCGCCGGCCAGCGTCCCGAGGGCGGCCAGGACATTGGCCAGACGGTTGGCTTGGCGTTGAATGTCCCAGAAAGTATGCGCCGACGTGAAGCCGCTCTCGTCCTCGTAGTACAGCGCAAAGCGACTGCGATCCGGAGCCCAGCGGCCACAGACAGCGACCGCGATATTGAACTTCTCCGGCACCTGCCAGCGAAAATTCTCGGCAAGTGCCGCGTAGTCGCCGCGCAGACTATTGATTTCCATGGCTTCCCCGTTTCGCCAGCGACCCCCGCCGGGCGGTCTGTTTCAGGCGCCGCCGCTCAAACGCTCGTCGATCAGCTCGATCCAGTGCCGCACCGGCATCTTGCTGCCACTTTGCAGATGCGTCTGACAGCCGATATTGGCCGTCACCATCACCGCCGGCGAACCGGCGCGCATGGCCGCCAGCTTGTTGTCGCGCAACTGCCCGGCCAGCACCGGCTGACTGATCGAATAGGTTCCCGCCGAGCCGCAGCACAGGTGCGGATCGGCCACCGGCGAAAGCTGATAACCGGCGGCCGTGAGCAACGCCTCGACGACGCCGCGAATCTTTTGCGCGTGTTGTAGCGTGCAGGGCGAGTGGAAAGCCACGCGCTGACCGCTGTCGGCACCGGCCCGGCGCAGCAAGGCGGCCAGCGGCTCCTGCTCGGCGGCCAGCACTTCCGAAGCGTCGCGGGTCATGGCGGCGATGCGCGCGGCCTTGTCGGCGTAGAGCGGATCGTCTTTCAGCAAGTGACCGTACTCCCGCACATGCTCGCCACATCCGGAAGCGGTCATTACGAAGCCCTCGACGCGGCCGCTCTCGACGTCCGGCCACCAGGCATCGATCACCTGGCGCATGTCGTCGAGCGCCTTCGCCTGCGCGTGCAGGTGGTAGCGCAGCGCACCGCAGCAGTTGGCCGCCGGCGCCTCGATCAACTCGATGCCCAGGCGGTCGAGAACCCGCGCCGTCGCGGCATTGGTATTCGGCGTCAGGATCGGCTGCACGCAACCGGCAAGGGCAATCATTCGTCGCCGGTGCCCGCTGCTCCGCGGCCACGGCCTGGCAGCGCCGCCGGCCGGCATCGGCACTTTTTCGGCCAGCACCGCCGGCAACAGCGGACGCAGCAACTGGCCGATGGCCACTGCCGGCTTGAAGATCCAGCGCCGCGGCAGCGCTTCGCAGAGCAGGAAACGCAGCGCGCGTACCGCCAGCGGCCGCGGCACACGCTCTTCCACGACTTCACGGCCGATTTCGAGCAGGCGATGATAGCGCACGCCCGACGGACAGGTCGTCTCGCAGGAGCGACAACTCAGGCAGCGATCAAGGTGCAGCTGGGTCGTTTCCGTCACCGGCTGCCCTTCGAGCATCTGTTTGATCAGATAGATACGCCCGCGCGGCCCGTCGAGTTCGTCACCGAGCAACTGGAAAGTCGGGCAGGTCGCGGTACAGAAACCGCAGTGTACACAGCTGCGCAGAATCGCGTCGGCCTCGCGCCCGGCAGGCGTGTCCTTGATGAAATCGGCAAGATTGGTTTGCATGGTCAGCGAACTCTCATAGTCCCGGATACATCCGGCCGCGGTTGAAAACACCTTGCGGATCGAAGGCGTGTTTCAGATTGCGATGAATTCGCAACAGCGGTGGCGACAGTGGCTGGAAGACGCCCTGCTCGGTTTTCACGGCGTCGTCCGCGCGAAACAGGGTCGCGTGCCCGCCGGCCCTGGCCGCCGCGGCGCGGATCGCTCCTCCATCACCTGCACGCAACCAGCGTTGGGCGCCACCCCACTCGATTAGCGTCGGGCCGGGCAGCGCCTGCGGCGGCGCCACGGACGGCAGCGACAAACGCCACAAGGGCGCATCACCGGCAAAGAAGGCGTGCGTCTGCTCGCGCAGCGACTGCCAGAACTCTGCCGCCAGGCCATCGGCCAGCTCCTCGCCACCGAGATGCCGCTGCGCGGCGGCCAGCGCAGCGGCGGCCCCGGAAAGGCGCAGCGTCAGCACTCCATCCTGCCAGGCCGAAGCCGAAATCGGCAGCGGCCGGCCACCCCACTCGTTGAGCTTGCGCAGCGCCGCGCCCTCGTCGATGGCAAAACGCAGACTCTTCTCGGCCACCGGCAGCGGCAGCACTTTGAGCGATACTTCGAGCACGAGGCCGAGCGTGCCCAGGCTGCCGGCCAGCAAACGGGAAACGTCGTAGCCGGCGACATTCTTCATGACCTGGCCGCCAAAGGAGAGCACTTCGCCAGAACCGTTCAAAAGCTTGGCGCCGAGAACGTAATCGCGCAGGGCACCGACGGCCTGCCGGCGCGGTCCCGAGAGGCCCGCGGCGAACATGCCGCCGACCGTCGCCGCCGGCCCGAAGTGCGGCGGCTCGAAGGGCAGCCACTGGCCCTTCTCGGCAAGCGTCGCCGCCAGTTCGCGCAGTGGCGTGCCGGTGCGCGCGGTGACCACCAGTTCGGTCGGTTCGTAGGCGACAATGCCGCGGTAGCCGCCGACCTCAAGCATGCCTTCCTTCTCGCCCTGCTCCGGGCAACCATAAAAGAGCTTGCTGCCGCCGCCACGAATTGACAGGCTACGGCCGGCACTTGCCGCGTCGGCGATGCGAGTCATCCAGTCATCGATCAATCCTTCCATCACAAGCTCGGCGAAGTGGTGGCGCTGCCGGCGCGGGCCAGCGTGTACTCACGGCAGCGGGCAAGCGTCGGAACGCCCTTGCCGGGGTTGAGCAATCCGTGCTCGTCGAAAGCCGCTTTCAGCCGGTGGAAAGCAGCGATTTCGGCCAGGCTGAACTGCTCGGCCATGATGTCGACTTTTTCGATACCGACACCGTGCTCGCCGGTGATGGTGCCACCGAACCTCACCGACAGTTCAAGAATCTCGGCGCCGAAAGCAACCGCTCGCTCGAGTTCTCCCGGCTGATTGGCGTCGTACATGATCAGCGGATGCAGGTTGCCGTCACCGGCGTGAAAGACGTTGGCACAACGCAAGGCGTATCTTTCCGACAGGCTGTTGATCGCTTCCAGCATCTCGGCCAGGCGCTTGCGCGGAATCGTCCCGTCCATGCACAGGTAGTCGGGAGTCATCCGCCCCACCGCCGGAAACGCCGCCTTGCGCCCGGCCCAGAACTTCAGTCGCTCGGCTTCATCCTGCGAAACGCGAATCCCCGCAGCGCCGCTTTTCTCGAGCACAGCCGTCATGCGAGCGATTTCTTCGGCCACTTCCTCGGGCGTCCCGTCCGACTCGCAGAGCAGGATGGCTTCGGCGTCCATGTCGTAGCCCGCGTTGACGTAGGGCTCGACGGCGTGAATCGCCTTCTTGTCCATCATTTCCAGCCCGGCCGGGATGATGCCGGCGGCGATGATGCTGGCCACCGCATCACCGGCCTGGCGCACATTGCCAAAGGAAGCAATCACCACCTGCGCCAGTTCGGGCTTCGGTGTCAGTTTGACGGTCACCTCGGTGATCATCGCCAGCAAGCCTTCCGAACCGTTCATCAGCGCCAGCAGGTCATAGCCCGGCGCATCCAGCGCCGCGTTGCCGAATTCGACGATCTCGCCCTCGATGCTCAGGCCACGCACGCGCATGACGTTGTGGACCGTCAAGCCGTACTTCAGGCAATGCACGCCACCGGCGTTCTCGGCGACGTTGCCACCGATGGTGCAGGCGATCTGCGAAGAAGGATCGGGCGCGTAGTAGAGCGCGTGCGGCGCCGCCGCTTCGGAGACCGACAGATTGCGCACTCCCGGCTGGACAACCGCGGTCCGCGACAGCGGATCGACGCTGATGATTTTCTTGAGCTTGGCCAACGAGACGAGAACGCCGTCACGGTGCGGCGTCGCCCCTCCCGAGAGACCGGTCGCCGCACCGCGTGCCACCACCGGCACTTTCAGCTCATAACAGATCTTGAGGATCGCCTGCGCCTGCGCTTCGTCCGCCGGCAGCGCCACGATCAAGGGCAATTGCCGATAGGCGGTGAGGCCATCGCAATCGTAAGGGCGCATCTCTTCTTCCTCGACCAGCAGCGCCTGCGCTGGCAAGACCGCACGCAGACGCTCGACCAAGGCCAGCCGGTCAACCGTGAACCGCTGTTCGGCCACGCTACTTTCGATGCTCATCTCGATTTCCTCGAAGGTTCATCAAATCAGGAAATGCTTGACTGCGTGCTGACCAGATCCGCGGCCAGCTCGAACCCGACGCGGCGGGCAGCGCAACGCACGTGCTCATGGGCATGGCGGCGTGCGCGCCCCGGATCGCCAGCGGCAACAGCCGCGAAGATCAAACGGTGCTCGGCCTGCGCCTCCTGCGGCAAGGCGCCGTTGCGGCCGGGCATGGTCCACGCCAGGCGACGCGACTCGGAAAAATGCCGGCCAAGGAATTCCAGCAGGCGATGCGTGTAACTGTTATGGGTGGCGGCAGCAATTGCCAGATGAAAATCGTCGTCGGCTTCGGAGCCATCGCTGCCACTGGCCAGCGCGTCGTCCATGGCCTTCAGGAAACACTCGATGGCGGCGATGTCGGCGGGCAGACGACGGCGCGCGGCCAGCTCGGCAATCGAGCTTTCGACCATCGCCCGCAACTCGAAAATCTCGCGCAGCTCGAGCAGCGCCGGACCATCTCCCTGCCAGAAGCGAAAATTCAGGCTTTTCGGGACCAGGGCGACAAAAGCACCGGCTCCCTGCCGGGTCTCGACGCGACCATCCGCCTTGAGACGTGCCACCGCTTCCCGGATCACTGCACGACTGACGCCGAAAGTCTCGGCCAGTGCTTTCTCGACCGGCAACTGCGCACCCGGTTTGATCTCGCCGCGCGCGATCTGCCCTTCCAGGGCGATCGATACTTCCTCGCTCAAGCGCGGCCGACGAACAATTCTCTTCAGCTCATTGGTAAGCATAAGAACCCGGTTGTCTGACAACTTGGCTGCAGCATACTACAAGCGGCGTGCGATGCAATGCCAGCCCTTGCCGGCAGCGCTCGCAGCTTATCAGCACACGCCTGTTGAGCCTTGTCGAAGGCCACCGAAGCAATGCCGTTCGCGTACTCGGGGAGCAAGCCCGGTGGATCATTGTTGCTTTGCTGTTACAATCAGCCGCTCGCTGCGCCGCTGCCCGATCCGTCTGCAAACCACAGCCCGCAGCGGCCGAACGAACCGTCGAGGGAACAGAATGTCTGCCATCATTAGCCATCTGAATCGCGTCTTGCCCGGCGTAATGCCGCTGCTCAGGTATCGCGCCGCCGACTGGCCGCACGATATCCGAGCCGGCCTGTCGGTGGCCGCGGTGGCCATCCCGATTGCCATCGCCTATGCGCAACTGGCCGGTTTCAGCCCTTCCACCGGCTTGTACGCCTCGATCCTGCCGATGGTCGTCTACGCCTTCGCCGGCACCTCGCGGCAATTGATCATCGGTCCCGACGCCGCGACCTGCGCGATGCTGGCGGCAGTGATTGCGCCTCTGGCGGCGAGCAACAGTGGCCTCTACCTCTCCTACAGCATCGTGCTGACGCTGCTCACCGGCCTCTTCTGTCTGTCGGCGAGCTTTCTTCGCCTGGGCGGCCTGGCCGATTTTCTGGCCCGACCGATCATCATCGGCCTGCTCAACGGCGTCTCCCTGACGATCATGATCGGTCAGGTCGGCAAAGTGCTCGGCAGCACGCCGGAGGCCAGCCGCTTCTTCAAACAGCTCATGGAGATTCCGCACCTGGTGGTCACCGCCCACTGGCCAACCGTCGTCCTGTCGATCTGCTGCGCGGCGGTGATGTTCTTCCTGCCACGCTACACGAAAGTGGTTCCGGCGTCGCTGGTTACCATGGCCCTGGCCGGCCTGGCCGCTTTTCTGTTTGGGCTCGACGATTACGGGGTGGCGCTGATCGGTCCGGTGGCTGCCGGCCTGCCTGACCTGGTGATACCCGAACTGCACCTCGACGTCGTCGGCGAACTGGCCGCTTCGGCTGCCGGCCTGGCCCTGGTCCTGTTTACCAGCGGCATGCTCACGGCGCGCAGCTTCGCCGAACGCAACGGCTACGACATCGATGTGGACCGCGAATTTGCCGCCTTCGGCCTGGCCAACATCGTCTCGGCGCTGTCACAGGGCTTCGCCGTCACCGGCGCCGATTCGCGGACCGCGGTCAGTGACGCCAACGGCGGCCGCACGCAGATGGTCAGCATCGTCGCCGCACTGGCGATTTCCCTGCTGCTGCTGGTCGGCACGGGCTCGCTGGCCTGGCTGCCGATCCCTGCATTGGGCGTCGTGCTGCTCTTCGCCTCTTGGCACCTGCTCGATTTCCAGGTCTTCAAGCGCTACCAACTGATCGAGCGCTCGGCGGTGGTCCTCGGGGTGATCACCATGCTCGGGGTGCTCGCCTTCGGGGCGATCAAGGCCATCATGCTGGCCGTGACCCTGGCCCTGCTGATGTTCATCCGCAAGGTCGCGCGCCCGGACTGCGAAGAACTGGTCAATGTTCGCGGGCGGTCGGGGCTTTACAACCACAAGCTGTTTCCCGACGCGGCGACGATCGACGGACTGCTGCTCTTGCGCTTCTGTGGTCCGCTGGTCTTCTTCAATGCCAATCATTTCCGCGCCGAAGTGCATCGGGCGATCGCCCGCCAGTCAGCGCCCGTCGAACGTGTGGTGCTGGACATGATCGCCATGACCGACGTCGATATCACCGGCATCGACACCCTGGGGCGGCTCGACAGCGAACTGGCGGCAAAGAACATCACCCTCGTTCTAGCCGGCCGACAGGTCGAGTTCGAGCAATGGCTGCAGACCACCAAACACCCCGACGCTGCACTTCGCCAACGCGCTTTCCCGACCATGCGCCAGGCGGTTCGTCATTGGCGTGGTCGAAACGGCGCGCGCAGCAGCGTCGACGAGGCCGAGGACACCCGCGGATCGGCGGACGCGCCAGCGCCCGTGCCGGCGGAAACTGTAGAGGCTGCGCTGGAGATGGCGGCAGCAGCGCAGCCCCCTGTCGAGCCAAAGGCACAATAGACGGCCGGCCTTCACCAGCGGCCGGCTGACCGACGTTCAGCCGGCCTTTTCGTTTTCCAGAGCCTTGGAAGTAATGTGTTCGTACAGCCCCATCAGTCTGGCCGCCAGCGCGTGATATTCCGGATGCCGCGCGACCATCGGCTTCAGGTCCTCGGTATCGGCAAACACGCGCTCGAGAAACGCGATGTCCATGTCGTCAAGCTTGGCGCCAGCATCGACCTTCTCTTTCAGGTCTATGGCGCGTGGCAAGCGCTCATTTTCCAGACGCTCCAACACCACAGCCGCCAGTCCTTTGTCATCCGCTTCTTGACTCATCGCTCGTTCCTTCTTCAATTGTGGCGCCGACGTGGCCACTTCAGTCAGGGATGATGCCAGCTCTGTCGAACAGAAGGCAAGCGCTGCCCGCCGCCGCGGCGGGCAGGCACGGCAGCGCAAGGCCCCGCCCCGAGAAAATACCCGGCCGGCGATCGCGTGGATCACACGCCGTTACACAACAGGGACAGAGCTTCAACAGATCATCGACGGGCAATTCGCTACTCTTCGTCCTGTCGCTGCCGCACTCCCCTCCCCCCTCCCCCACGCGGCAGTGATCGAAGTACCCGGCCCGCCCAGACTCTCCCTCTGTGCGGGCCGCTCCCTTTCTGGCAAGCTGTACAGTGATCAACCGCCTGGCCAGCGGCGGCCAGGTCGCCGGGAAAGGCGCCGCAACGTGCAGGCAAGAGAAGCTGGACCCCGCTAGCGGTCATGACTTGTCGAGATACCCCGGATGATGAAAGCCATGACCGTTTCCCCCTCTTCCCCCGGCCCTTCTCCCGCAAGGGAGAAGGGAGTTTTCGTGAGTCGCTGGCGCGACTTTCACATTAACGGTCATGACACGTGGAGACACCCCAAATCATGAAAGTCATGACCGTTTCCCTCTTC
>NZ_SPMY01000057.1 GCF_012939955.1 Candidatus Accumulibacter phosphatis | reverse complement strand
ATCCGCCACGCTTGACACGTCGCCACTCCCACGGAACCACAGGTTCCGGCTTACAACCCCAGTAACGGGTCTGGCTGGCCGCTCCAAACCATAAGCGGCCACTGACTTTTTGTGGCTTGCTGACGACAATTTACTTGCTGTACGCGTTCGCTCGATTGCTGCGCCTGCTGGTGAATCGATTCGAGCATGGCACTCGCCTCGTGCGCTTTGGTGAGGCTGCGGCTCACCTGCGGAGCAGCCTCACCCATGGCGCCAACCGCCAATTCGGTATCGGCCTGCACGCTGACCACCATGGTGCTGATTTCATTGGTGGCCTTGCTGGTTCGTTCGGCGAGCTTGCGGACCTCGTCGGCGACCACCGCGAAGCCGCGGCCCTGCTCGCCGGCGCGGGCGGCTTCGATGGCCGCGTTGAGCGCCAGCAGGTTGGTCTGCTCGGCGATCTCCCTGATCACCTGGGCAATGCCGCCAATGTCCCGTGAGCGCGTCGCCAGTTGCCGGATCTGCTCGGACGAGCGGGCGACGATTGCAGCGACTTTTTCGATTTCGGCAGCAGAGCTGTTGACCAGCGTGCGTCCCTGTTCGGCGCAATTGGCGGCGGCTTGTGAACTCTCGCCGGTTGCCTGAGCATTCTGCGCGACTTCGTTGATGCTCACCGTCAATTCTTCGATCGAAGCCGCGGTCGCCGACGTCGAGTTGGCTTGCGCCTCAGCCGCGTGGCGCGTTTCGTCGGTGGCGACAGAAATCTCGCTGGCGCTGTTGGCCAGGGCGCTGGATAGCTGGCCGATTTCGGCGATGATGCCGCGCAGGCGGCTCTGCATCTGCGCGATGGAATGCATCAGGCTGCCACCGAGCAGTTTTTCGGCGGGCATTTCCTGGCTCAGGTCGCCGCCGGCGATGCGCAGCGCGATCGCCGATGCCGCGGCCGGTTCGCCGCCCAGCTGGCGCAGCACGCTGCGCCCAATCCACAGCGAGACCCCGGCCAGAACGGCAACGACCAGGGCGATGATGAGCAGGGCGTTGATTGCTTCGCGGCGAAATGCCTGGTCCACGTCATCGAGATAGATACCGGTGCCGATTACCCAGCCCCAGGGTTTGAAATGCGCGGAATAGCTCAGTTTGGGAATTGCTTTGTCGCTACCGGGTTTGGCGAAGGAATAGTCGACGATGCCGCCTTGCTCCCTGCTCAGCGCCACGGATACGAGCTCCTGGATGAACAGCTTGCCACTCGGGTCGCGCAAGTCGGCGCCGCTCGTGCCCTCCAGCGCCGCTTTCGCTGCGTGCATCACGAAGTTGTGCTGGGTGTCGAGGACGAAGAAATACTCACCGTTCTCGTAGCGCATCTGGCGCACGGTTTCGAGTGCCTGTTTCTTTGCCTGGTCTTCGCTCAGTGCGCCGCTCTTGGCCAGATCGTGAAAGCGGGCGACGACGCCGTTGGCAACCTCGACCAGCGCGTGGATCTTGTCCTGGCGATCGTCGAGCATGTTGCCGCGCAGTTCAGCGAGGGAGTACAGGCCGAGCGCGGCGAGGCCGAGCACGGCCACGGCCAATACGACGACAAAGCGCGTCTTGATACTGCAGTCACCGATCATCATGGCCATTCTCCCAAGGTAGTTGCCGTCAACGCGGCTTGTATGGTGGATCTTCGCCATGAGCTGATCGGCTGTTGCAGCCATGTTCGACCCCTCGCGCGCGGCGGCAACCTTGTCGTTCGATGTCACTCGCTGCGCAACGTCGCAGGCGGTGTGCTGAGGCTTGAACAGATATGCCAGCAGCAGCAATGGATTACGTGACTACACTACGCTAACGGCCAGTGGGCATCAAACTTTAGCGCAGTCGCTTCCGCCCGTACGGCGCTGCCAGGCCCGGGAGCGCCTATCGTCGCCAGAGTTTTCGAGTAACACCTTCCAGGGCCGCGACGCGCGATCGGGAAGCTCGCGAACGACCTCCAGAACGTGGTCGCCCTGGTCGCTTTGGAGAATCACGATACTTGCTCAAGGCGGTTGCGTTTGCCTTTCGAACGAGGCAAGATTCGCCCTCCGCGGGAGGTCCGAACCCGCGCCCGCGCCCAAAAGGCCCTTTGCTCGCCTCGTATCACATCGCTCATGTCTCTTTCTGCAAGCCCGCGCGCATCGGCGGGCGCCAAAACCCGCAATCCGGTGCTCTGCGCCAGTGCCCTGACGCGCTTGTTCTGGGCCTTCGGCGCGCTGCTGTTGCTGTGGACGACGGTGTTCTGGGCGCTGTACTGAACGCCGCGTCAGCGATGCCCGAGAACACTTCAAAGCCCTCACCGAAGCTCCCGTCGATCCTGCGCTTCGACAATCTGACCCTGGGCTACGATCGCCATCCGGCGGTTCACCACCTGCACGGAGAGATTGCCGCCGGCAGCCTGTTGGCCATCGTCGGTCCCAACGGCGCCGGTAAATCGACGCTGCTCAAAGGCATTGCCGGCGAGCTGCGACCGTTGCAGGGGCGCATCCACTTGCAGGGCGTGCAGCGCCAGCAAATCGCTTATTTGACCCAGATGAGGACGCTCGATAGCAGCTTTCCTATGGTCGTTCACGACTTCGTGGCGATGGGGCTGTGGCGCGAGATTGGCGCCTTTGGCGGCCTCGACCGCGCCCGCCGCCAGCGCATCGCCGCGGCCATCGACCTGGTTGGTCTGAACGGCCTCGAGAGGCGTCCGATCGGCGCGCTCTCGGGCGGTCAGTTGCAGCGCGCGCACTTCGCCCGCGTCCTGCTTCAGGATGCCCCGCTGGTCCTCCTTGATGAGCCCTACGGCGCCATCGACGCGACCAGCGTTCGCGACCTGGCGGCGCTGGTGCAACATTGGCATGGCGAAGGGCGGACCGTGATCGCCGTCCTGCACGACCTCGAGCATGTTCGTCAGGAGTACCCGGAAACCCTGCTGCTGGCGCGCGAGATCGTCGCTCGCGGCGCTACCGCGACGGTGCTCAGCGAGGCCAATCTGTTGCGCGCCCGGCGGCTTGCCGAAGGCCGCAGTGACGACGCCCATGCGCCCATCTGCCATGCCGATCAGGGCGCCGGATGAGCGAAACGCTGTCCAGCATCCCGCTGCTCTCGCCGTTCATCGAGTTCGCGTTCATGCGTCGGGCCTTGGCCGGTTGTCTGGCGTTGTCGCTCGGCGCGACGCCGGTCGGCGTCTTCCTGATGCTGCGCCGGATGAGTCTGGCCGGCGACGCCATGTCGCACGCGATTCTGCCGGGGGCCGCCATCGGCTACCTGATTGCCGGTCTGTCGTTGCCGGCGATGACCATCGGTGGCCTGGTCGCCGGCCTGGCGGTGGCCGTGCTCGCCGGCGGTGTGGCACGCAACTCGGTGATCAAGGAAGACACCAGTCTGGCGACTTTTTACCTCATCTCGCTTTCCGCCGGCGTGCTGATCATCTCGCTGCGCGGCAGCAGCGTCGACCTGTTGCATGTCCTTTTCGGCAGCGTGCTGGCGCTCGACGACGCCGCCCTGCTGCTGCTCGCAGGCTTTGCCTCGTTGTCGGTACTGGCGCTCGCGCTCGGCCTGCGCCTGTTTGTCCTCGAAGGCTGCGATCCGGCTTTCCTGGCGCGTATCAGCCGCCTCGGCCCCGTCGCCCACTATGGCTTCATGGTGCTGCTGGTGCTCAATCTGGTCGCCGGCTTCCACGCTCTGGGAACCTTGATGGCCGTCGGGATCATGATTTTGCCGGCGGCTGCGGCGCGCCTGTGGGTGGGCAATGTCGGACCGCTGCTGCTGATCGCCGTGGGCGTCGCGCAGCTCGGATCCGTCATCGGCCTGCTGCTCTCGTATCATGCAGACCTGCCGGCCGGTCCGGCGATCGTGCTGACCCTGGGCGGCCTCTATCTGCTCTCGCTGCTTGTCGCTCCGCTCGGACCCCTGGCCAGCCGTTGGCGGTCAGGTTGGCACTTCGAACGCTGACGCGAACGCCGAGTCAAGCACTCAAGCACTCAATCGGGGAAGAGCATGAGAGAAATCTTACTCAACGGACTCCAGCGCTGGCTGGCAATGGCTTTTCTGCCGCCGGCTGCGCTGCGGACCGCGGCTCTGGTGATCCTCCTGGGCGCTCAGCCTGGCGCGGCAACGGCGGTCGAGTTGCTGCCGGTGGTGGCCAGTTTCAGCATTCTCGGCGACCTCACGCAACGCGTCGGCGGCGAGCACGTGCAGGTGTATACCCTGGTCGGCCCGCTGGCGGACGCACACGTGTACCAGCCGACGCCGGCTGACGTGAAAATGCTTGCGCGCGCGCGACTGGTGGTCGTCAATGGCCTAGGCTTCGAAGGCTGGATCGATCGCCTGATGCAGTCGTCCGGCTATCGTGGGCCGATTGTGGTGGCCAGCAAGGGCGTCAAGCTTCTTGACAAGGAACCGGGGCCTGGTGGCCAGCATCGCGGGCATGATCACGCGGCCGATGTCGACCCGCACGCCTGGCAGGATCTGGCGCAGGCGCGCCACTACGTTGACAACATCGCCGCTGCCCTGGCGCTGCTTGACCCGGCGAACCTAACCGCTTATCAGGCCAACGCCGCCGCTTTGAAGCAGCAGATGCTCACGCTTGACGGCGAGATTCGTGCCAGCCTGAGCAGGCTTCCCGCCAAACGCCGCGTCGTCGTCAGCTCACACGACGCTTTTGGCTACTTTGCCCGTGCCTATGGAATTCGCTTCCTTGCGCCTGTCGGCGTCAGCACTGATGCGCAGCCTTCAGCCGCCGCCGTTGCTGCGATCATCCGGCAAATTCGCCAAGAGAAGATCCCGGCAATGTTCATCGAGAAGGTCAGCGATCCGCGCTTGCTGGAACGTATTAGCGCGGAGTCCGGGGCGCGAATCGGTGGCATCCTGTACTCCGATTCGCTGTCCACCCCTGGGACAGCCGCCGCGAGCTATCTCGGCATGATGCGCGAGAACGCGAAAACGCTCGCCGCGGCGCTGGCCGACTGACAAGCGCTGCGGGTTGCCGGCTGAACGCGGCGCACCGTCATCAATCTGTCACATAAGCAGAGCATCCTCTCCCGGTTGTTACAAACTGTCGCAGCCGGCCGGCCGCAGCGCAATGCGCGATCAAGTGCGTGATTCTCCGGCGACTGCCCCGCAATTTGCCAGGGAGAATCTCGATGTCGTCAGCAGCCCCTCTTTCCAGCGCCGCAGCGATTCTCGCTGCAGCCAAGGAACTCAAACTCCGAAGACTCGCCGCGATGCCGCCGCCGGAACCCATTGGCAAGGTGAAAAAAGACGCGCAAGCCCACCCATGGCGTGCGTTGTCGCTTGCGAATTCCGCACAGCGAATACCGGGAACTCGTCAAGCTCAAGAAGCGCCTGGCCAAGCGCGGGCTTCCCAGCAAAAAGGGGCAACTCGTTCGCGCCGGCCTGCTGCTGCTCGGCCATGTCGACCTGATCGACCTCAAAGTCGCGATTCGTAACGTAATCGCGCCGGAACCCTTACTCTACAAAGTCAAATAGGCCGCGGTGCAGTTGCTCTCTTGTCAAGGGCTGAGCGCACGGCTCATGCCCCTCGAATTTATTGTGCTTAGGGTGAAAAAAAAGATGAAAAAGGAAGCTGTGGCAACGTCTTCGACGTTCGGCAAGGAACGCAAACGCGTGGCGCGGGTGGCCAAGGCGGTGCGCGCGAAGGATGCTGAAAACGTCCGTGACGCCAATCAACCCGTAGAAATCGCGCCAGGTGTCTCCGGCAAGGCGAAAGTTCGCCAACCCGGCCGGCGCGGCCCGCAGAAACTGCCGACCAAGGTGGCGGTGACCGTACGCTATAGCCCGGAGGTCCTCGATTATTTCAAGGCCAGCGGCGATGGTTGGCAGACGCGCATGAACGACGTCTTGCGGCGCCATGTTGAAGAGCAGGTACAGCAGCACCAGCAACATCGCGCTGCGTAGTCGGCCGCCAGCGAAGAGCTTGTGCGCCTATCCGGGAGGCTCGTCTTTCGTCAGCGATGACGGCATTGTGGCGCACTGCGCGATAATTGCTCCTTTCCGTCAAATCCGGACCGAGACAAGCAATGGACAAGGACCTGATCAGTAACGACGGCGCGAACCTGGACTTCGCGCAGCTTCTCGCGGCGCTTTCGGCCACCGCCACTACCCGCCGGCGCTTGCTGCAGGCCGGCCTGGGTAGTGCCGCACTGTCTTTCTTCGGCCTGCCGGCAATGGCCGCGCCGACGGGCCGGCCGGGTATTGGTTTTACGGCGATCAGCATTTCGAGCGACGATATCGTGCGCGTTCCCGATGGCTACTCCGTGCAGTTGCTCTACGCCTGGGGTGACCCGATCTCGGACGGACCGGCGTTCCGCGCCGATGCGGGAAATAGCGCCAGCGAGCAGGCCGAGCAGGCCGGTATGCATCATGACGGCATGCACTTCTTTCCCTGGGTAGAGGACGGCAAGCCATCGTCGACGCACGGCCTGCTGTGCATCAATCACGAATACACGGACGACGGGCTCTTGCATCCCGACGGGATGGCCGACTGGAGCCACGAGAAGACGCGCAAGTCCCAGAACGCGCATGGCGTGTCAGTGATCGAGGTTGAGCTCAAGGAGAGCGGCAGCGAGTTTCGCTGGCAGCTGGTGCGGCCGTCTCGGTACGCGCGTCGGATAAGCGCGCGTACGCCGACACGCATCGCCGGTCCGGCGGCCGGCGCGCCAGGCATGCGCACCGGCGACGACCGGCGTGGCAACGTCGTCTTCGGGACGCTGGCCAATTGCGCGATGGGGCACACCCCGTGGGGCACTTACCTCAGCTGTGAAGAGAACTTCGACGGCTATTTCAACGGCCTTGTCGAGCCGACTGCCGATCAGAAGCGTTATGGTATCCGTGCCAACGGTGCCGGCTTCCGCTGGCACGAGTACGACCGTCGCTTCGATGTGGCGAGCGAGCCGAACGAGGCCAATCGTTTTGGCTGGGTGGTCGAAATCGATCCCTGGAAACCTGCGCAGGCGCCCGTCAAGCGTACCGCCCTCGGTCGTTTCAAGCACGAATGTGCCACGCTTACGCTGGCCAGCGATGGCCGTGTCGTGGTCTACATGAGCGACGACCAGGCTTTCGAGTACCTTTACAAGTTCGTCTCCAGCGATCGCTTCGATGCCGGAGATCCCGCTTCTGGCGGGCGCCTGCTCGACGTCGGGACGCTGTACGTGGCGCGCTTCGATGCCGACGGCAAAGGTCGCTGGATCGCCCTGCAGCACGGCCAGAATGGTCTCGACGTGGGCAATGGCTTTGCGGATCAGGCCGAAATCCTGATCCGCACTCGGCAGGCCGCCGATCTCCTTGGCGCAACGAAGATGGACCGCCCGGAATGGCTGGCCGTCGATCCGCAGAGTGGCGAGGTGTATTGCACGCTGACCAACAACCGCAAGCGCTTGACTGCCGATGCCGCGAATCCCCGCGCAGAGAACGCTTTCGGGCACATCATTCGCTGGCGTGAGGAACAGGCCGATGCGGCGGCCGGCGCCTTTGACTGGGATGTTTTCGTGCTCTGTGGCGACCCCGAAAACCCCGACCCGGCCAAGCGCGGGAACATCAAAGGCGATGCTTTCGCCAGCCCGGACGGCCTGTGGTTCGACCGCGCCGGTCGCCTCTGGATCCAGACCGATGTTTCAGGCAGCGTCGCGAATCGTGGCGACTACCAGCGGCTCGGTAACAATCAGATGCTCGTCGCCGACGTCGCCAGCGGTGAAATACGGCGCTTCCTGACCGGACCGAAAGCCTGCGAGATCACCGGCATCAGCGCCACGCCGGATGCACGCAGTTTGTTCATCAACGTCCAGCATCCCGGTGAGGCGGCCGGTGGGCGTTCGTCACCCTCGGCGCCGCTGGCCGGATCAGGATGGCCAGCCAAGCAGTTTGCAGGTGTCACCGGTGGCCGACCGCGTTCGGCTACGCTGGTGATCAGGCGCGCGGATGGGGGCGTTGTCGGCACCTGAAGCCTCGATCGCGGGCAGTCGCTGCTTGCCACGGCGCTGCTGCCATTCGCCTGCCCGCTTATTGCTCACTTCTTGGTCGCTCATCGCCCTCCTCGTTCACCGCTGCCGAACCACTTCTGTTCGAGGCACAGGCGTAGTCCCATGCGTGCGCGATGCAGCACGACCCAGCAATTGCTGCTGCTCATCGACAGTTCCTGGCAGATTTCGTTGGTCTCCAGGCCGAGCATTTCGCGCATCATGAAGACGCGTGCGGTGGTCGGCGGCAGGCGCTGCAGGCAGGCGTCGAAGACTGCCCAGAAGTTGCGGTTTTCGAAAGTTTTTTCCGGATTTCCCCAGTCCGAAGGCCGCGCATCGCGTTGCCAGTGACCATTGCTCTTGAACAGCGGGTCGAAATCGGCGTCGTCGACTTCCTGCTCGGCTGCTTCGTGGATCGGTTCGCGAACCCGCCGTCGGATGATGTCGACGATCTTGTTGCGCAAAATCGAGAACACCCAGGTCTTCAGCTTGGCACGCTCGGCAAAGCGCGCCGCGCCTTGGAGCGCCGCGAGCATGGTTTCCTGCACGGCGTCCTCGGCGCTTGCCTGATCGCGCAACTGCAGGACCGCAAAGCGCAGCATGTCACGGCGAAAGCTGGCCAGCTCCGTGGCCATCGCCTCGGCAGCGGCGGGGAGCGCCGATCCGCTGCTGTCCGGAGCTGGCGTGTGATTTTCGCTGTCGCGATCGTTGCGGGTCATCGGCTTCGGCAATCGGTAGGGGGCAAGGCGCCGGGTTCGGGAGTGGCAGTTTATACGCAAGCGCGCAGCGGCGATAGACGTGCCGAGGTCTTGGCGCTGGCGCGCCGAGTGGCGCCCTGCGGGACTGGTTCTCGAGCGGCGAGTCCGCCCAGGCAAGCCTCGCGGGCATGCGCCAGGGGCATGCCGAACGGGCAACTGCACGACACGCAAAAAGCCAGCCCGCCACACGGAAATCGCCTAAGATAAGCGGCTTAAATACGATCACAAGGAGACAGCGATGCACATCGGCGTACCCAAGGAGATAAAAAACCACGAATACCGTGTCGGTCTCACCCCGTCATCGGTTCGCGAGATGGTCGAGCACGGTCATCCGGTGACTGTTGAAACCGGCGCTGGCGCTGGCATCGGTGCCGCTGACGAGGTCTACGAAAAGGCCGGAGCGACGATTGCCGCGACCGCCGCGGAGATTTTTGCCAAGGCCGAAATGATCATCAAGGTCAAGGAGCCGCAGGCCGGCGAACGCGCCATGCTGCGCGAAGGGCAGATTCTTTACACCTACCTGCACCTCGCCCCCGATCCTGCACAGTGCGCGGATCTGGTCAGCAGCGGCGCCGTTTGCATCGCCTACGAAACGGTCACCCAGCCGGGCGGCGGCCTGCCCTTGCTGGCGCCGATGTCGGAAGTCGCCGGACGCCTGTCGATTCAGGCCGGCGCCTATTGCCTCGAGAAGGCGCACGGTGGCATGGGTATCCTGCTCGGCGGCGTCGCCGGCGTGCCGTCGGCGAAGATCGTCATCCTCGGCGGTGGTGTCGTCGGTTCGAACGCCGCGCAGATCGCCGTCGGCACCGGCGCGCAAGTGGTGGTCATCGACCGCAGCCTCGACGTCTTGCGGCGCCTCGATCGCCAGCTCGGCGCGCGCGTGATCACCGTTTTCTCGAACCGGGACAATGTCGAGCAGCACGTGCTGACCGCCGATCTGGTGATCGGTGGCGTGCTCATCCCGGGTGCCGCGGCACCGAAGCTGATCACTCGCGACCTGGTCAATGCGATGAAG
Organism: Candidatus Accumulibacter phosphatis; assembly: GCF_012939955.1. Lineage (GTDB taxonomy): Bacteria > Pseudomonadota > Gammaproteobacteria > Burkholderiales > Rhodocyclaceae > Accumulibacter > Accumulibacter delftensis. The sequence continues at coordinate 25,487 of NZ_SPMY01000057.1, read as the reverse complement.
CCCGGGTCAGTGATCGTGGACGTGGCCATCGACCAGGGGGGCTGCTGCGAGACCGCCAAGGCGACGACGCACGCCGACCCGACCTACGTGGTTGGTAACGTGGTGCATTACTGCGTCGCCAACATGCCGGGTGGCGTACCCAACACTTCGACCTACGCGCTCAACAATGCGACCCTGCCTTTCGCGCTGCAGATCGCCGACAAGGGCTGGCGGCAGGCGCTGCAGGACAGCGAGCACCTGCGCAACGGTCTCAACGTCGCGTTCGGAAAAGTCACCTGCCGCGAGGTCGCCGACGACCTCAAGTACGACTATCATGATGCACTGTCGGTGCTTGCCGGCTGACGAGTTTCCAGCGCGGATAGTTGGTTTTTGGCCGGGGAAGGACCGCGGGGCGCTCTGGCGGGGCTCGCGGTTGCCGACCGATTTCTGTTTGCGCGGCTTACAGCCGCCCGGCCTCGAGAAAACTGAAGTAACCCCTGCGATTGAAGATGATGTGGTCCAGCAGCGGTACGCCGACGATGCTACCGGCCGCCTTGAGTTGCCTGGTGGCTTCGATGTCGGCTGCCGACGGTTCGAGCCCGCCGCTTGGATGGTTGTGCGCAACGATGATCGCCGCGGCACGGTCCACCAAGGCATCCGCGAAGACTTCGCGCGGATGAACGGGCGTACGATCGATAAGACCGATTGAAACAACCCTTATGTTCAGGATCTCGTTTGCCCCGTTGATGCTGGCACACAGGAAATGCTCCTGCCTGCGGTCGGCGTAATGCCGCACGTGCGGCAGAAGGTCGGCGGACGTTGTAATCCGGGAGCCCTCGGGCTTGATGCGGCGGCGCGCAAATTCGACCGCTGCGAGAATCAGCGCAGCCTTGGCGTCGCCAACGCCGCCGTACTGGGTGAGATCGTCGGCGCGAAGCTGCAGGCCTTTCTCGTCGACAATCCTCACCAGCTTGCCGGCGAGCGTCATGACGTCCATTGCCGCCGTGCCCTTGCCGAGCAGCACCGCGACGAGTTCCTGATCACTGAGTGCTGCAGCGCCTTTGCGCAGCAGTTTCTCGCGTGGTCGATCATGCTCCGGGATGTCGGTCATGCGTGTGTTCATGCCGCAGCCTGCAGATGACGTTCGATGACGGTTGCGGCCATGATGTCGAAGATGGCTCCGGTGTCGGTGTACCTGGCGTCCGCCAGCGCCTCGTAGCGTTCGAGATGGCGGTAGGCGATGAGAATTTCCCCGTTCACCTGGATGTGGTAGGCGCCTTCGAGGAAGCCCATGTCCTCGCGATGTGCGTGCACCGTGCTGCGAATGGTCGCGTCGACCGACTTTTCCTCGGTCACCTGCCTGATGAATAGCGCCTCCTCGTCGCTGATCGTGAACTCAGCCGCAATGTCGGCGATCATCTGCTGGATCGAGACTTTACGTAGCGTCGGGCCGACGCCCTTTCTGCCGCCGCCGGGTCTCAGTTTCACCTCGCCGCCGCGGCTGCGCACTTCGCCGTTGTAGCGAACGGCGGCCTTGGCGACTTCGGTCCGACGAATCTGCTGCATCAGCTCGGAAATGCTGCCCTGCTTGATCAGCTGTGGTCCGACGTATTCGGCAAAGGTGGCGATCTCCCGTACGGCGGCGGGCAAGGCGAAGAAACAGGTCAGGAAATGAACGCTCTTCACCAGCCGCGCCAGCAGGTAGACAAAGTTCTTGCGCTCGTCCGCGGACGTGAGCCTGGTCTGGAAGCGTATGCGAAGCGCGTTTACGACGAGCTGCAGTTGCGCATCCGTTCCCGACGCAGCCAGGGCGACGAAGTCGCTGGCGTCGCTCTGCGAGAAGACGCCCGCTGCGAGTAGCCGGGCGTGCAGGGCAGTGCATTGCGCGGGGTCCGGCTCCTCCGCTTCGAAGGGCGTGCCTTTACGATATCTGGCGAAAGCGCCGAGGATGGCCCTGGCGTTGTTGGTGAAATCGACCACCACCACATCGTTCTTGCCTTCGTGGCTGCGGTTCAGCCGCGACACGGTCTGTACGGCGTTGCGGTCCAGGACCGGCTTGTCGAGGAACATTCCGGCCAGTAGCGGCTGGTCGAAGCCGGTCTGGAACTTGTTGGCGACGATCATCAGGCGATAGTCCTCACCCTTGAAGCGCTCCTCGATCAGCTCGCCGTCGTCGAGCTGGTTCACCGCGTGCTCGCTAATCGCTGCGTTGGTCTGCGGATGGACGAAGTCCGAGAACGCGTAGAGCGCCTTGTAGGCGGTGCCGCGCTCCCTGAGCTTCTCCTGGATGATGCGGAAATAGCGCAGGCCGGCGACGCGCGAACAGGCAACGATCATCGCCTTGGCGCGATTGCCGATAAGCGACTGCACGTCCTTTTCGAAGATGCGCAGCATCACTTCCGCCTTTTACTGGATCAGGCCATCGTCCTGGAAAGCGACGTTCTTCAGCGCTTTCGACACCACTCCCGCCGGATACAATCGTTCATCGTCGGGCGTGGGCACGAGCGGGCAATGCAGGTTGTAGAGCGTCTTGTACGAAATGATGCTCGCTGCCACGTCGACGATGTAGCCTTCGGCAATCGCCTCCGCCTCGCTGTAGGTGTCGAAAGGCTTGCCGAACAGTGTCACCGTGGCCGGCGCCGGTGTTGCGCTGAAGGCGACGAAAAGCTGGTTGAGATCGTGCGCGCGGATGATCCTGGCGATTTGTTCGTCATCGTCCGGCGTTTCCCCTGTTGCGGCTTCGTCGCCCTGGTCGGCCTCGTCGGCGCGCCGGAAAGGCACACGGATGGCGACACCCATCTGGCCTTCCTGCGAGCGATGTGCCTCGTCGATCAGGAAGGCGACGCGCAGCTTTTTCAGCGCCGGGTCGTTCCTGATCTGTTCGAGCACCCAGGCGAACTTCTGCTGGGTGGTGACAATGATCGACTTGCGCTCCTTGAGGAAACGCGGCAGGTCGTCGGCCTTGCGCGCCAGTCCGACGACATCCTTGAGATGGGTGAACTTCTCGATGTCGTCGCGGATGTTGGTATCCAGCGCCTTGCGGTCGGTCAGGATGAAGACCACGTTCACCAGCTTCTCGCTGCTGCCCGGCTTGAACAGGCTGTGCAGGCGGTCGGCCAGCCAGCAGATGGAGAGCGTCTTGCCGCTGCCCGCCGAGTGATTGATCAGATACTTGCGGCCGATGTTTCCGGAGGCGGCAAACAGCGCCTGCGCGTTGTCGGCGAGCTTGCGCACCATGCGGCTCTGGTGGTAGCGCGGCAGGATGGTGAAGGCCGCCTGCCGCCGCTTGTCGTCTTCGGCTTCCCGCTCTGGTACGCGGACCAGAAAGAAGGACAGCGCTTCCAGCAGCTCGTCCTTGCCGAGAATCTCGCGATAGAGGAACTCGACCGAGTACTCGCCTGCCGCTTGCGCCGTATTGGTCAGGCCGCTGTTGTGCCAGCGGAAGTTTTCCACCCGGCGTGGGTCGGTCGCCGCCATCACGTCGCTGGTATCGGCGGCCAGGTACAGGAACGGGTGCCGGAAGATGCGCTGCGCGTGGTCGCGCGCGGCGAACTGGGCGACCGCGTCGTGTACCGTCTGGTTTTTCTCGTGCTTCAGTTCCAGCGCGACGATCGGCAGGCCGTTGAGGAAGACGACGAAGTCGATCTCCTGCCGCGTCTCGCCAAAATAGAAGTGCGGACGAAAGGTGAGGCGGTTTTGGCCGTGTCTGTCCGCTGCGGCGCTCTCGACCGAGCGGGGTTTCGGGTAGTAGAGGCGGAACGCCAGCCCGCGCACTTTCAGGCCGTGGCGCAGGATCATCCACAGCGGCGTGTACTCCAGCTCCCTGCGCAGGGCGCGAAAGACTTCTTCGCGCGCATCGCTCGAATAGTCGTCGGCGAGCGTTCTGAGCTGCTCGGCCTGCGTCGCCTGCAGGAAGGCCCAGAGCTGATCTTCGGCGATGCAGTGTTCGCTGTCGGTGATTTCCGCCTGCTCGAGTACGCCGTAGCCATGCACGCGGACCAGGAAGTCCGCGACGTGCTGCTGGAAATTCAGTTCCGGCGCTCGTGTGCGTGGCATGGTCGATTCAGCCGGGCCGGGACTCGATATGTTCGAGCCATTGCCGGAAATGCGGACACTGCGCACGAATCGCGTGCAGCCCGATCTCCAGGGCGGCAAGGGTGCCGAACAGCGGTTTTTCGTAACCGGGGACGAGGGCTTGCACGCGCTTCGACGGCGCCGTCACCGGCGAGTCGTTGATTTCTTCCGGCGTGTCGAATTCGTCGCGGATGGCCTGGAAAGATGGCGCCAGTTCAGCCCTGCCGATACCCTCGGCGAAGTGTGCGCAGTCGCTGAACAGCAGCCCCTCGAACTCGTGCATCATCACGTACGGCACGAAGCGCGTCGCGAGCGAGGCGGCGCCAGCTTCGCTGCCGATGTCGGCCAGCAAGGCGTCCTGTACGGTCGCCGCCTTGCGTGCGAAGGGCAGAGATCCAGCCTCGGCCCGGCCTGGCCACGCCTTCTCGCCACTCTGCGGCAAGCCGTAGTAGTCGACCATCGTCGTCGCCAGGCAGGCGGAGTCCTCCTTGAGGTGCTTCAGGATATCCCTGCGCACCCCATTCCAGCCGCGGATTCCACCGCGCCGATCGCGCTGCCGGGCATTGCCGAGCAGGCGAGCGCTGACCTGGCTGTAGCCGCAGGTGTACAGGTGCGGAGCAAGAAGCTCATTGACGAAGCTCTCTTCCGTTTCGCCCTCCACGTGGATCAGCAGGCGGGTCATTCGCTCATTCTCCGGCCGGGCGGCCACCGAACTCGTTCTTTTCCCAGAGCTGGCCCAGGCTGTAGTCCTCCAGCCAGCTCGCCAGTCGGTCCGCTTCAAGCCGCGTGAATTGCGTTGCGCCGCCGACGCGGTTGGCGACCAGGACATCCTCGGGCTGGAAATGATCGAGCAGCAGCGGCGATTGGGTCGACAGAATGACCTGCGTCGTGACGGCGGCTTGCTTGACCAGCGAGGCCAGCAGAGTGATTGCGTAGGGATGCAGACCCAGCTCCGGTTCGTCGACCAGGATCAGCGACGGGCGATAGCTGTCCGGTTGCAGGAACAGCGTTGCCAGGGCGATGAAGCGCAGCGTGCCATCGGAGAGGGATGCCGCGTCGAAATAGGCTTCCGAACCCTTGTGACGCCACTCCAGGCGGATCTTGTCAGGATTGAGCTGTTGCGGTTCGAGAACGAAATCATCGAAGAAGGGCGCGACGCGCTGAATCGTGCGACGGATCAGGCTGTACGCGGAGTCGTGCTTCAGGCGCAGGTAATAGAGGAAGGCGGCCAGATTCGAGCCGTCCGGGCGCAGGTAGCGGTTGTCGTTGACGTCCGCCGTCTTCTTCATCGGAGAAGTCGAACTGGTGTCGTGGAAGTGGTAGAGCCGCCAGCGATCGAGGTGCTGGCGTACGTAGGAGCCCGTGGGTGGCAGTCGCGGGTCGCTGATGCCGGCTTCCATTCCGAGTGAGGCGAGGTCGTCTGAATACGGTGCCGGAGCACACTTGACGCTACGGGAGACGGTTTCGGAAGCTGGGTGAAGCTGGTCTGCCGCGGTCGGTTCAAGAGCGATTGCGTACTGGTTAATGCCGTCCTTGAAGGAAACGCGAATTTCCAGCTTCTCGGTCGCCTTGGATCCGAAATGCAGGACTTTGTCGGCGCCACCCGCCTTGACCACGTAGTCCTGCAGATGCCCTTCGCGGATCGCGTGCAGGAAGGAAAAAACGCCGATGAAGTTCGACTTGCCCGATCCATTCGGCCCGATGACGACATTGATCGCCCCGAGCTTCAGTTTCTCGATGGCGGCGATGCTCTTGAAGCCCTTGACGGTGATCGTGTCGAGTTCAGGCATGGGTCGGTTCCGGCTGCGCTTCCGCGTCGACTCTAGCAGTTCGGCTCGTGACTGCGCGCAGATCGGCCTCCGAAATTCGCCGCTGGCCGGTGACGCATTCGTGGATCAGGGCTTTGCGGTAAGTGGTGAGGGCGGCGATCTGCGCTTCTACGTTGGCGACTATCCGATTCAGCTCGGCCGTGCGTTTATCGAGAAAAGCTGCGATTTCGATTTGCTCGGGTAGCGGCGGTCGTGGGACGAGGAGTCGACAGTAGCGAGTCGAGTTGAGATTCGATTGCTGGACCGAAGGGATGGCAAGTTTTCTTGCGAAGGACAGGAAGCCGGCGCAGTTGATCAGATAGTTCAGGTAGCGCGCATCTGCGCGGTGGTTCGTGCGAAGTCGCACGAGGTACGAGGCGAAAGTCACCTGGTCCGCCTTGCTCCGGCGAAAAATGGCGGCTTTCCCAACCTGGTCTGGGCTGTTGGTTCTGTTGAAGAGCAAATCACCTTTGTCGAGCAGCAGGTGTTCGGGAACCGTGTGCACGAAGTCGAGGTTGCGAAACGTGATTTCGCCGCGCTGGATATGCCCCATTTTAAGCACCGGGTAACGTCCTTCCGGTTCGGTGCTTTGGGAGATTCCATAATCAACGCTGGACACGATGCGCTTGATCCGACAGGCCTGCCAGTGGATGGGAATCATCGTGAGCCATTCGTTGTCGATGGTACGCAGCTCTGCGTCGACGCGCACACCTCGAGTGACAGTGTGTTCGATGAGGCTTTCCCTTGTGGTATCGAGTGTTTCGATCTGGCGGCGCTTGGCGGCTATTGCCGCGTCAATCGCTGCGCAACTCGCGTCGAGATATCCAGCGATGCGTTCTTGCTCGGGGAGCGTGGGCAGCGGGAGGCGATGCGAACCAAAGTCCTTATCGCTTATCGCCGGATAACCGACGCCGGTGGCCGTCGCTTCAAAATACTGCCGGCCGCGTTCGGATATCAGGGCGTAGTAGGCAAACTTCGGCAAGACCTTGTTTTCGATCGGCTGCACCACATTGAAACCTGTCGAACACACAAGGTTGCTACTGATCTCGCTCAAGAAGACGACAGCCTGCAAGTTGGGTCGCACTGACGAGATCAAGGTACAGTTCCGCGAGACACGGCGCCTGGCTCTTGACGGGGCGTCCTCGAAGCGCAAATTCTCAATCGCGTCGGGGTTGATGACCCCATGGTAGTCAACGTTCGAAATTTCGAGGTAGTCGAACTCGTAATCTGGATCCGTATTAGTTGGCAGTGAAGCTCCGTTGACAAGCGCGACATCTTTCAGCCGGTCTCTATGCCAGTCGGAAGGAAGCTTAGTCATTGCGCCAACCCCTCCAACATCTTCTCCGCCTCCTTCTCCAGCCTCCAGAACTCGGCGAGCAGTTCCTTCGCCGGTTTTGGCGGCTCATAGCGATAGAAGTACTTGTTGGGCAGGATTTCGTAGCCGAGCTGGGGGCTGTCCTGCCAGCGGATGACGGGTTTGGCGATTTCACGGTCCAGGAAGGCAGCAATGTCCTCGCCGTGCGGGATGTACTCGTCGTCCCTGACGTAGTGGTGGTGGGTCCATTCGACGGCGACCACTTCCGCCTTGTCGGCCAGCAGCGCCTTGAACTTCTGCGTTGCGTTGTCCCTGGGGGTTAGCGTGAGGACGCGGAGCGCCTCGCCCTCGCTCGCAGCTCCCTTTCCTCCGCCAGGCGAGGGCGTTGCGACGCGCACGCGAAAGATCAGCTCGCTGTCGTAGAACTCCTGTTCTTTCCTGAGGTTCGCGGCCGTGAAGGCTTTTTCGTAGGGCTCGGTGAGTATTGCTGGCTGATCGTTTTCGTCGAACTGCCAGAAGACGACGCTGACCTTGTGGTAGGCGAAGTCCTGGCAGCGGAAGATCTTGAGCTGCTCGTCGTGGTAGTCCGGCTGCCAGCCGTCGCGATAGCGCGTCTCGATCCAGGCGCGGTGGACGTCGGTGATGCGATTGCGTTTGTTGCCGAAGGACTTGGGTTCCTTCTCGAACTGCTGGCGGGCATCGATGAGCATCACGCGGCCGCGATGGGCAGCCGGTTTGTCGTTGCGCAGCAGCCAGACGTAGGTGAAGATTCCGGTGTTGTAGAAGAGCTGGTCGGGCAGCATGACTATCGCGTCGAGCCAGTCGTTTTCGAGGATCCAGCGGCGGATTTCGCTTTCGCCCGAGCCGCAGTCGCCATTGGACAGCGGCGAACCGTTGAAGATGATGGCGATCCGGCTTTCGCCCTTGGCCGCTTCCTTCAGCTTGGCGAGCATGGTCTGCAGAAAGAGCAGTGCGCCGTCGTTCACGCGCGGCAGGCCGGCGCGATAGCGGTTTTTCGCGAGCTTGCGCGTTTCGCTCTCGTAGCCGTCCTTGCCGCCCAGGTGACGCCAAAGGGCGGATTCGAGAGCATGAAGTCGAAGCGGTGGCGGCTTTCGGGCCACTGGTCGCCGGGCTCGCGGCTGTGCGGATCGTGCGGAATCAGTGAGTTGCCGAGATGGACGTGCGCCTGCCGGTCGTTCTTGATCAGCAGGTCGGCCTGGCAGATGGCGTAGTTGGCCGACGACAGCTCCTGGCCATGGACGGTGACGTACTTCTCGACGTCTGCCTTCTGCCTGGCCGTTGCTGCGCGGTCGAGCAGGTGTTCCTTGGCTACCGAGAGCATGCCGCCGGTGCCGCAGGCCGGGTCATAGATCGACAGGTGGTGGTCGGGGATCGGGATGTCGAGCAGTTCGACCATCAGCCGGATCACTTCGCGTGGCGTGAAATGCTCCCCGGCTTCCTCGCCGCTCTGTTCCGAAAAACGTCGCAGCAACTCTTCGTAGATGTAGCCCATTTCCAGCGGCGACAGTTTGTCGGGGCCGAGTTCAAGCTCCTTGTACTGGTTGAGGATCGGCGCCAGGCGGTTGTTCCTGACCATCTGCGCGATGGTTGCCCGGTAATTGAAGTGGTCGATGATGTTGTCGACGTTCTCCGAGAAACCGTTGATATACGCCCGGAAGTTTGCTTCGAGAAGGGTGTGGTCTTCGTCGTAGATCCGGCTCAGCGTCCATTCGGTGTGGTTGGCGAAAGGCGCGGTGCCGATTTCCAGCCGCTTTACCAGCTCATCGAGTTCTCGTCCTTTCAGCTCCGGGCGTCGGCCTTGGACCTCGGCCGCGGTATCGCGGCGCCATTTGATCAGCACGCATTCCAGGCGGCGGATGACGATGATCGGCAGGATGACGCTCTGGTATTCGTAGGCCTTGAACTTGCCCCGGAGCCGCTCGGCCGACTTCCAGATATCGGTGGCGAGATTGTCCAGTTTGGGCTTGTTCAGGGCGAGGGACATCGGGGTGTCTTCCTTCTCGTGGGGTGTGTGATCGCCTGCGGGCTTCCTAAGTTGCTGGCTATCTTTGCTGACGCGCGTTAGAGCGCTTCAGGCCTCACGCCTCACGCCTCACGCCTCACGCCTCAAGCCGCCAGCCCCGGCGTGCGGTGGCTGTCGATCACTTGCAGCAGCTGCGCGAAGACTTTCGGCGTGCCGGCAACCAGGTTGCCGGATTGCAGGTAGGTTTCGTTGCCGGCGAGGTCGCTGACCAGGCCGCCGGCTTCCGAAATCAGCAGGGTGCCGCCGGCCATGTCCCAGGGCGACAGGCCGAACTCCCAGAAGCCGTCGAAGCGTCCGCAGGCGACGTAGGCCAGGTCGAGTGCGGCGGCACCCGGGCGGCGCATGCCGGCCGTTTTCTTCGCCAGTTCCTTGAAGATTTGCAGGTAGGCGTCGATGTGGTCGTACATGCGGTAGGGGAAGCCGGTACCGATCAAGGCGGTTTCCAGTTTCAGGCACTTGCTGACCCGGATGCGGCGGTCGTTGAGGAAGGCGCCGCCGCCCTTGCTGGCGGTAAACATCTCGTTGCGCAGCGGGTCATAGACCACCGCTTGGGTGACCTGCCCGCGGTAGGCGAGGGCAATCGAGATCGCGTATTGGGGAAATCCGTGGATGAAATTGGTCGTGCCGTCGAGGGGGTCGATGATCCACTGATAGTCGCTGCCACCGCCTTGGCCGGCGGTCAGGCCGGACTCTTCTGCTAAAATGCCGTATTCCGGATAGGCCTCGCGCAGGATGTCGATGATCGCCGCCTCGGCCGCCTTGTCGACTTCGGTGACGAAGTCGCTCTGACGCTTGGTGGTGATCTGCAGGTGTTCGAGATCCAGTGCCGCACGGTTGATGATCTGGCTGGCGCGACGCGCCGCCTTGATGATGATGTTCAGAGCTGGATGCATGATTTTGACGGCGCGACGGGTGGCTGACGCAGCCCCATTGATGTAGAGGACCCCGATTCTAATATGAACAGGCCCGCAGGGTCGCATTCTTCCGGTTCGCCGCTCGCGCACATCCGCGTCGTCCTTTCGCACACCAGTCATCCCGGCAACATCGGCGCGGCCGCACGCGCGATGAAGACCATGGGTTTGTCGCGGCTGTCACTGGTCAATCCGAAGCACTTTCCCGACCCGCAGGCGGTGGCGCGTGCTGCCGACGCGGACGATATTCTCGAACAGGCGCAGCTCTGCAGCAGCCTCGACGAGGCGCTGGCCGGGACGGTGCAGGTGTACGCGCTGTCGGCGCGGCACCGCAACCTTGGGCCGCCGGCGCTGCCGGCACGCGAGGCGGCAACGGACATTCTCGGCTGGGCCGGCGAGGGCGAGGTCGCGCTGCTCTTCGGCAACGAGACGGCTGGCTTGTCGAACGCCGAGGTGCAGCGCTGCCAACGGACGGTGTTCATCCCGGCGAATCCCGACTACAGCTCTCTGAACCTGGCTTCGGCAGTGCAGTTGCTGTGCTACGAGCTGCGCCTGGCGGCCTTCGACGGTCGTCCGCCGGTGGTCACCCGCGCTGTCCCTTTTGCCTCGCCGCCAGCGGCGCATGAGGACGTCGAGCGCTTCTATCTGCACCTCGAGCGGGTAATGATCAGCAGCGGTTTTCTCGATCCGCAGCGGCCGCGGCGGCTGCTACCCAAGCTGCGCCGTCTGTTCGGGCGCGCCGAGCTTGAACGCGACGAGATCAACATCCTGCGCGGCCTGCTCGATGCGGTCGAACGGAAAGCCTCGCCAGGCGACGCGCCGCGCGCCATCCCCGGTGAGAGCCTGGGAAGTACGGCGAAGTAGTGTACTAAAATAGTCCGGTATTATATAATCGCGGTCATCGTTCAAGGATTTTCCGTTCATGTTCAACCGTCTTCGCGAAGACATCCAGTCAGTTTTCAAGCGTGATCCCGCCGCGCGCACTTTCTGGGAGGTGCTGACCTGCTATCCGGGCGTGCATGCCATCACCCTGCATCGTCTTGCGCACTGGCTGTGGGCGCGCGGTCTGCGTTGGCTGGGTCGCCTGGTTTCGCATTTCGGACGTTTCTTCACCGGTATCGAAATCCACCCCGGCGCGACCATCGGCCGGCGTATGTTCATCGATCACGGGATGGGGGTGGTCATCGGCGAAACGGCGGTGATTGGAGACGACGTGACGCTCTACCATGGTGTCACCCTGGGCGGCACCTCGTGGAACAAGGGCAAGCGCCATCCGACGCTGGAGGACGGTGTGGTGATCGGCGCCGGAGCGCAGGTGCTCGGGCCGATTACGGTTGGCGCGTCGGCGAAAGTCGGCTCCAATGCGGTGGTCGTCAAGAATGTTCCGAGCGGGGCGACCGCGGTCGGTAACCCGGCGCGAATCATCGACAACGAGCAGGACCAGAGGCGCGAGCAAATGGCAGGGCAACTGGGCTTTTCGGCCTACGCGCTGGCCGCCAATCAGGATGATCCCTTGGCCAAGGCGATTCATGGCCTGCTCGATCATGCGGCGGAAGTCGATCGGCGCTTCGAATTGCTGCTCAAGAAGCTTGAGGACGCTGGCGTGCATGTCAACGGCGACCTGGCGACGGCGGCTCGGTTCGACCCGCAATACCTGAGTAAAATAGTTGACTAATAGGTGCTCGCTCGTTATAGTGAATAGTGTAGTATTTTGATCAACAATTATTAGTACTTGTAGTATCGGAGGAGGAAATATGAGACTGACGACGAAAGGACGCTTTGCAGTGACGGCGATGATCGATCTGGCTCTGCGCGGTGGTGACGGCCCGGTGTCTCTGGCTGGCATCAGCGAGCGCCAGAAAATTTCGCTGTCGTATCTGGAGCAGTTGTTCGGCAAGTTGCGCCGCCACCAGTTGGTGGGCAGCGTGCGTGGTCCAGGTGGTGGTTATTGCCTGGCGCGGCCAACCAGCGCGATGACCGTCGCGGACATCATTCGTGCCGTCGATGAGCCGCTCGATGCCACCCAGTGCGGTGGTCGCGAGAATTGCCATGACGAAGAGCGCTGCATGACCCATGACCTGTGGGCGACTTTGAACGTCAAGATGTTCGACTATCTGAGTTCCGTGACGCTGGCCGACCTCGTCGCGCAGCAGGGCGGCAAGAGTAGCGGCGAGGTGGCGGTGATGCATCAGGAACGACGAAAGGCTGATGAGCGGCGGAAGGGCGAGCGTCAGCGCGCCAAACTCATCGCTGTCAATAGCTAGCCGAAAACTGGAAAGTTTCGCCCGTCGCCGTGTTCGCTCCCGTCTATCTCGACCACAACGCAACAACCGCTACCGATCCGGTGGTGGTCGAGGCGATGTTGCCCTACCTCTCGGGGCTCTGCGGCAACGCTTCGAGTCGTCATGAGTACGGCCGGGCGGCGCGGCGAGCGATCGATGAGGCGCGCAGCAAGGTGGCCGCGGCGGTCGGTGCGCATGCCAGCGAGGTGGTGTTTACCAGTGGTGGTTCGGAAGCCAACAACCTGCTGATCAAGGGTGCGGCAGCGTGCCTGAAACCTGGCCTGCTGGCAGTCAGCGCCATCGAGCACCCGTGTGTGATCAGGCCCGCCGAGCAGCTCCGCAAGCGCGGCTGGACCTTGCACAAGCTGGCGGTGGACGCCGCCGGACGGGTCGATGTTGCAAGCTTCCAGGCCGTGATCGCCGAGCAACCGCGCATCGTCTCGGTGATGCTGGCCAACAACGAGACCGGCGTGGTGCAGGACGTCGCTTCGCTGGCGACGCAGGCCGGAGCGGCAGGGGCCTGGTTTCATACCGATGCGGTGCAGGCGGTGGGCAAGATCGCCGTCGATTTTCGCCAGCTCAACGCCGCTGGCGTCAATGCCCTCAGCCTGTCGGCGCACAAGATCGGCGGTCCCAAGGGGGCGGCGGCACTGGTGCTCGACAAGCGACTCGACATTGAGCCCTTGATCGCTGGCGGAGGTCATGAACGTGGTTTGCGTTCGGGTACCGAGAACGTGGCGGCAATCGTCGGTTTCGGCGTGGCCTGTGAATTGGCAGCGGCGCGCCTGGCGGACGTGGCGCCGCGGCTGCTGGCCCTGCGCGAGAGGCTCGAGAGGGGGCTTTTCAGCCTCGGCGCGACGCTCTTTGGCCAGGCCGCCGAGCGCTTGCCGAACACTCTCTATTTCGCGTTTCCCGACATCGACGGCGAGACACTGGTTGGCCACCTCGACCGCGCCGGTTACGCCTTGGCCAGCGGCTCGGCCTGTTCGAGCGCCAACCCGGAACCCTCGCATGTGCTGCGCGCGATGGGCGTCGAAGCCGAACTGGCACGTGGCGCGCTGCGGGTCAGCCTGGGTGCCGCCAACAGCGCAGCCGAGATGGATGGATTTCTGGTAACGCTGCGGGCCACCGTTCTCAGGCTGCAGCAGCTGACCGCGATGGCCGTCTGAGCAGAAAACCGCAGCGGACGGCGGAACCAACGCCCAGGACAATGAGTCAAGAGTCGCACGTAACACGCAACCTGTACACATCGGAGCAAGAGCAATGCTGAAACTGCCTATCTATCTTGATTATTCGGCGACCACGCCAGTTGATCCGCGCGTCGCCGACAAGATGATCCCTTATCTGGTCGAGAAATTCGGCAACCCGGCCTCGCGGTCGCACGCCTTCGGCTGGGAAGTCGAGACGGCGGTCGAAGAAGCGCGCGAAGAAGTGGCCAAGCTGGTCAACGCCGACGCCAAGGAAATCGTCTGGACCTCGGGGGCCACCGAGTCAAACAATCTGGCGCTCAAAGGCGCAGCGCAATTCTATGCCGGCAAGGGCAAGCACCTGGTGACGGTGAAGACCGAGCACAAGGCCGTGCTCGACACCTGCCGGGATCTCGAACGTCTCGGTTTCGAAGTTACTTACCTCGACGTCCAGGACAACGGCCTGATCGACCTCGACGTCTTCAAGGCGACTTTGCGCCCGGACACCATTCTGGTGTCGGTGATGATGGTCAATAACGAGATCGGCGTCATCCAGCCGATCGCCGAAATCGGCGAAATCTGCCGCGCAAAGGGAATCATCTTCCACGTCGATGCGGCACAGGCGACGGGCAAGGTGGTCATCGATCTGGCGACGCTGAAAGTCGATCTGATGAGTTTTTCGGCCCACAAGACCTACGGCCCGAAAGGCATTGGCGCGCTCTACGTGCGCCGCAAGCCGCGCATTCGCCTGACCGCGCAGATGCATGGCGGCGGTCATGAACGTGGCTTCCGTTCCGGTACGCTGCCGACGCATCAGATCGTCGGCATGGGTGAGGCTTTCCGCCTCGCGCGCGTGGAAATGGGAGCCGAGAACGAGCGTATCCGCATGCTTCGCGACCGCCTTTACAAAGGCCTGTCGGACATTGATGAGGTTTATGTCAACGGCGACATGGAGCAGCGTGTTCCGCACAATCTGAATATCAGTTTTGCCTACGTCGAAGGCGAATCGTTGCTGATGGCGGTCAAGGATTTGGCGGTGTCGTCCGGATCGGCCTGCACCTCGGCTTCGCTCGAACCTTCGTACGTGCTGCGCGCCCTCGGCCGCGAGGATGAACTGGCGCACAGTTCGATCCGCTTCACCCTCGGCCGCTTCACTACCGAGGAAGAGGTCGACTACGCGGTCAAGCTGCTGCACGAAAAGATCAGCCGGCTACGCGAGCTTTCGCCGCTGTGGGAAATGGTCCAGGAAGGCGTCGATTTGAGTACGGTCCAGTGGGCCGCCCATTGACAAGGCATAACAGGCATCAAGGAGAATCATCATGGCATACAGTGTAAAAGTTCTGGATCACTACGAGAATCCACGCAACGTTGGTTCGTTTGGCAAGGACGACGAGGGTATCGCTACCGGCATGGTCGGTGCGCCCGCCTGCGGCGACGTCATGAAGCTGCAGATCAAGGTCGGCAAGGGCGGTGTCATCGAAGACGCCAAGTTCAAGACCTACGGCTGCGGTTCGGCGATTGCATCGTCTTCGCTGGTCACCGAGTGGGTCAAGGGCAAGACCATTGAGCAGGCGCTGGACATCAAGAATACGCAGATCGCCGAAGAACTGGCGCTGCCGCCGGTCAAAATTCATTGCTCGATTCTCGCCGAGGACGCGATCAAGGCGGCGGTCGCCGACTACAAGAAAAAGCACGCCGATCAGGCTGCCGTTTGAGTTCGCAGCACTGGGCCGAAGCCAGCACAACCGAGGTCGCAAATGCAAATTACAGCAGGAGGTTTTGATGGCAGTGACACTTTCTGAAAGGGCCGCCAACCACGTCGCCAATTTCATGGTCAAGCGCGGCAAAGGTATTGGTTTGCGCCTTGGCGTACGCACCAGCGGCTGCTCGGGCATGGCCTACAAGCTCGAGTTTGCCGATAGTGCGCAACCGGACGATGTCGAGTTTGAATCGCATGGCGTCAGGGTGCTGGTCGATCCGAAGAGCATGCCTTACCTCGACGGCACCGAGCTGGACTACGCGCGCGAGGGGCTCAACGAAGGCTTCAAGTTCAACAACCCGAACGTCAAGGACGCTTGCGGCTGCGGCGAGAGTTTCAACGTTTGACTCCGCAGGGCGCGGAGCGGCGGCGGCTCGATGGCTTCGCTTCGTAGACCACTGCTCGCTGCTTGTCCCGACCGGCGTCTTGACTGAAAAGCATGGACTTCAACACCGATCATTTCTCGCTGTTCGAGCTGCCGGCCAGCTTCCGGCTTGACGCGGCACTGCTCGACCGGCGCTACCTGGAGATGCAGTCGTGCGTTCACCCCGACCGCTTTGCGAGCGCTGGTGACGCCGAACGGCGCCTCTCCTTGCAGTGGGCAACACGGGTAAATGAAGCCTATCAGACGCTCAAAAAGCCGCTACCACGCGCCAGATACCTGTTGCACTTGTCAGACCACGACGTCGGCAGCGAGAACAACGTCTTGATGCCGACCGACTTTCTGATTGAACAGATGGAATGGCGCGAGGCGGTTGGCGAAGCGCGCCTGGCGGGCGAGCACCATGAGCTCGAGCATCTCCACCATCGCTTGCAACACGACATCGCCCAACGTTATGACGAGCTTGCGGCGTTATTTGACGACGCTCACGACCTCGAACAGGCGGCGGATCGCGTCCGGCGCCTGATGTTCATCGAGAAGCTGCTCGTCGAACTCGACGAGGCGATGATCGCCTGCGAAGAGTGAACACTGAACACTGAAGAGTAAATAGCGGCTACTGAACAGCAGGCAGCAAGTGCACGGCAGTCGCATCGCCTTGGTTTGCCTTGCGTCGTAAAGCTTATTCTCACACCGGTAACAAGTATCAGGACCTCAATTTCTTCATGGCGTTATTACAGATTGCGGAACCCGGCGAGTCAGCAGCGCCGCACGAGCATCGGCTGGCGGTCGGCATCGACCTCGGGACGACCAATTCACTGGTGGCGACCGTACGTAGCGGTCTGGCCGTCGTCCTTCGCGACGAACTCGGTCGTCCCCTGCTACCCTCGGTGGTCCGTTATCTGCCCGATGGCAGCAGCGAGCTCGGCTACGAGGCGCAGGCGCAGCAAGCGCTCGATCCGCGCAACACCATTGGTTCGGTGAAGCGCTTCATGGGCCGCGGCATTACCGATATCGCCAATCGCGAGGCCATGCCTTACGTCTTCGAGGACAGTCCGGGGATGCTGCGCGTGCATACCGTCGCTGGTGTGAAGAGTCCGGTTGAAGTCTCCGCAGACATCCTGCGTGTTTTGCGCTTGCGTGCCGAAGCGGCGCTGGGCGGCGCGCTGGTGGGCGCGGTGATCACCGTGCCGGCGTACTTTGACGAGGCGCAGCGGCAGGCGACCAAGGACGCCGCGAAACTCGCCGGACTGGCGGTTTTGCGCTTGCTCAACGAGCCGACGGCGGCGGCGATCGCCTATGGGCTGGACAATGCCGCGGAGGGTGTCTATGCGGTCTATGACCTTGGCGGTGGCACTTTCGATATTTCGATTCTCAGGCTGTCGCGGGGAATCTTCGAGGTTCTGGCGACCGGCGGTGACTCGGCGCTTGGTGGCGACGATTTCGATCATCGCATCTTCTGCTGGATCATCGAAGCCGCTGATCTCAAGCCGCTCTCGGTCGAGGACGCCAGCATGCTGCTGGCACGAGCACGCGAAGCCAAGGAATACCTGACCGTACACGGTGTGGCGCCAATCAGCGCGCGTCTGACCAGCGGCGAGCGGGTTGAGCTGCAGTTGACCACCGGGATCTTCGCCGAGATCAGCCAGACGCTGGTTGCCAAGACCATTCAGCCGGTCAAAAAGGCGCTGCGCGACGCCGGCCTGTCGGTTAGCGACGTCAAGGGCGTGGTGATGGTCGGTGGTGCAACGCGCATGCCGCAGGTTCAGCGCGCGGTGGGCGAATTCTTCCGGCAGGACCCGCTCAACAATCTCGATCCGGACAAGGTCGTGGCCATTGGCGCGGCGACGCAAGCCAACCTCCTGGCCGGTAACCGTGCGGCCGGTGATGACTGGCTGCTGCTCGATGTGATTCCGCTGTCGCTAGGCCTGGAAACGATGGGCGGCCTGGTCGAGAAGATCATTCCGCGCAATGCGACGATTCCGACCGCGCGTGCGCAGGAATTTACGACTTTCCGCGACGGCCAGACGGCGCTGGCCATTCACGTCGTCCAGGGCGAGCGCGAGTTGGTCAGCGATTGCCGTTCGCTGGCGCGCTTCGAGCTGCGTGGCATCCCGCCGATGGTCGCCGGCTCGGCGCGCATCCGCGTCGCTTTCCAGGTTGATGCCGATGGCCTGCTGGCGGTCAGCGCTCGCGAGCAGGCTTCCGGGGTCGAAGCGAGCATCATCGTCAAACCCTCGTACGGCCTTTCCGACGACGAAATTGCCGGCATGCTCAAGGACTCGATGACGCACGTCAAGGACGACGCGCAGCGGCGCGCGTTGAAGGAATCGCAGGTCGACGCGCAGCGCCTGCTGGAAGCCGTGCGCGCGGCGCTCGCCGTCGACCGCGAACTGCTGACGGCCGACGAGTTGGCGCGCGTCGAGGAAGACATCGCCAAGCTCGAGAGCGCAGCGCTCGCCGACAACCGCCGCCAGATCATGCTGGCGATGGACGATCTCGAAGCCGACACCAAGGACTTCGCCGCCCGGCGCATGGACAAATCGATCCGGCGGGCCTTTGCTGGCCGCAACATCAACGAGCTTGATGGCGATTCCGTGGCCAGCAAGACGGGAGAAACCGCATGACCCAGATCATCGTCCTGCCGCACATCGAGCTGTGCCCGGACGGCGCCGTGTTCGACGCCCGGCCAGGCGAATCGCTGTGCCAGAACCTGCTCGAAAACGGCATCGCCGTCGAGCACGCTTGCGAAATGTCCTGCGCCTGTACCACCTGCCACGTCGTTGTTCGGGAAGGTTTCAACGCCCTCGAGCCTTCCGACGAAGTCGAAGACGACCTGCTTGACAAGGCCTGGGGCCTGGAGCCGAATTCGCGCCTGTCGTGTCAGGCGATGATCAATGACACGCCGCTGACCATCGAGATTCCGCGCTACTCGATCAACATGACCAAGGAAGGCAAGCGATGAAATGGACCGATATCAACGAGCTGGCCATCGAGCTCGTCGAAGCCCATCCGGAGGTCGATCCGCTGAAGATCAACTTCGTTGACCTGATGAACTGGGTCGTCGCTTTGCCCGGCTTCGAAGACGATACTCGCCACTGTGGCGAAAAAAATTCTCGAGGCGATCCAGCAAGCCTGGATCGACGAGCTGGCATGAAGCCCGACGATAGCGGCGGGCAGCAGCGCAACGTCCTCGGTGGCCTGCTCGGCGCGTGCAGCGAGCATCCGATGACCGGGTTTTTTTCGTGACGGCTGCTGTAACACCAGCGAGGAAGATTTCGGCAGCCATACCATCTGCGTGGTCGCCACCGCCGACTTTCTCGCCTTCTCCAAGGCCAGCGGTAACGACTTGTCGACACCGCGACCGGAATTCGGATTTGCCGGCCTGCAGCCCGGCGATCGTTGGTGCCTCTGTGCCGCCCGCTGGCAGCAAGCCCTGCTCGCCGGCAAGGCCCCACAGGTGGTTCTCAACGCCACCAACGAAGCCGCGCTGCTGGTCGTCAGCCTTGACGATCTCAAGCCGCACGCCATCGACCTGAACTGAAGCGCAGCGCACGAACCGGCGGACGCCGATGATCCGTGCTCTGGGCGTCGCGCGGGTGAACTCATTTCGACGACCCGCCACTCATCGATTGCTACTTCGAGCGCCTGCCTTGACCCCCTTGCAAACCGGCATCTGCCCTGCCCAGCCATGAATATCAGAGTCGCCACCTACAACATCCACAAAGGCGTCACCGGCATTCGTGGTCGGCCCCGCATTCACGACGTGCGGCAGGCACTGCAGGCGATCGACGCCGACATCGTCTTCCTCCAGGAAGTCCAGGACCGTAACGAGCGCCTGGCACATCACCCCGATCAGCCGCTGGGAACGCAGCTCGAGTATCTTTCCTTTGGCGCCTATGCGCATCGCGCCTACGGCATGAACGCGGTTTACCCGCACGGGCATCACGGCAACGCCATTCTCTCGCGCCACCCCATCGTCGACTTCGTCAACCACGACATCTCCGACCACGTGCTCGAAAAGCGCGGCCTGCTGCACGCCGTGATGCGCGTCGGCAGTGGCCAGGGCAGCGAGGTACATCTGATCTGCCTGCACCTCGGCCTGATTAAACGCAGCCGCCTTCGCCAGGCGACTTTTCTGGCTGACCTGGTGCAGCGCGAAGTCCCACCGGACGCGCCGCTGATCATTGCCGGCGACTTCAACGACTGGCAGCAGCGTGTCGACGGCCTCCTGCGTGCCCGTCTTGGCGTCGAGGAAGTGGCGGTCGCGGCCAGGGCTGCCTCACCCGCCAAAACCATGCTCAACTGGCTGCTTACCTGGCGCAGCGGCAAGCGCCCGGGCGCTGGCGTTTCCCGCACTTTCCCCAGCTTCGCCCCGTGGCTGACCCTGGACCGCATCTACGTGCGCGGCTTCGAGGTCCTCGACATGCATGTCCCCAACGGCCTGGCGTGGGCGCGCTGCTCGGATCACGCGCCGCTGGTTGCCGAGTTGAAACTCTGAGCAGCCTGCGGGGGCGCGCTGTTTCGCGCTTGATCGAGGTAGAGCTGGCTCAATCTTTCTGGGCAATTCCCGGCGGTAGTACGACCTTGGCGATACGTTTCGCCAGGGTGTAGATCCTGCGCATCTGGTCGACGAAGGACATCTGCATGCGCACCAGAGTGAGGTAGTCCGGATCATCAGTGGCGACAAGCCGTGTCGCTTTTCTCTCCAGCAAGCGCTCGCTCTGGTCGCGGATGGTGTCCTTCATGATCATCACCGATTCCGCTGCCCGCTGGTCATTGTCGCGAATGGCCTGTACCGCCAGTCCCACAGACTTCAGTGTGGACTCATAGAGCTCGATCAATATCGTTCGGGTTTCGCCTTCCGTCGCGGACTTGATGTTCACCAGCTTGCGGGCCAGGGCAACCATATCGGTTTCGATGACGTCTGCCAGATTTTCCAGATTGTCAGTGGCCACCATCAACTGCTGCATTTCGGCGCTTTCCCGTTCGGTCATGTGGCCGACGCGAATCCTGCCCAGATAGCGAAAGATTTCGGCCTCCAGAATATCCACCTCGTCGTCGCGACGGGCGATGTCCTCGATGCGCTCAAGGTCTCGATCTCTGAGTGCCGGCCCGACGTCGCGCAACATGCCGAGCGTGATCTCGCCAACCCGCCCCAGTTCCAGGCGCACCGCTTGCAGCGCCACCGATGGTGCTTCCAGCGCGCCATCATCGAGGTATTGGGCTTGCACGATCACCCCCGGCGGTAGTGCGCGGTCTGGTACCACCCGCTCGGCCATCTTGGCGAACCAGCCGGTGAAGCCGATGAACAGCACCGTGTTGAGGACGTTGAAAAGCGTGTTCGCATTGGCGATCTGGCGTGGGACTTCGGCCGCCGCTCTGGCGGCGCCCTGTAACTCCGGGCTGGCGGGTGAAACCCACACCGACAGGTCAGCCAGTAGCCAGATTACCGGCAACCAGATCAGGGTGCCGATGACATTGAAGGCCACGTGCACCACCGAGGCCCGCGTCGCTTCTGCGGACTTGCTGCTCAGGATACCCATGAAGGCCGTCGTCGCAGCGGTGCCGATATTGGCGCCGAGTGCCAGTGCGATGCCGGCCGGCAGTGCCAGCAAGCCTTCACTGGCCATGGCGATGGCGATACCCACCGTCGCCGCCGATGACTGCACGATGGCAGTGAACAGCGCGCCGGCGGCAATGCCCGCGAGCGGGTTCTCGAGTCCTTTGAGGATGACCAGGAAGGGCTCATAGGTGCGCAGTGGCGTCATGCCGCTGCTCATCAGGCCCATGCCGTAGAAGACCAGGCCGAGGCCCATGATCATCATGCCGTAGTACTTCACTTTTTCCCGCTTGGCGCTGAACATCATGAAAAAGCCGATGGCGACCGGACCGAGGGAATAGGCGGAAAGGTTGAAGGCAAGTAGCTGCGCGGTCACGGTGCTGCCGATGTTGGCGCCCATGATCACGCCGACCGATTGCGTCAGGGTCATGAAGCCGGCACTGATGAAGCCGACCACCAGCAGCGTGGTGACCGTCGAGGAATTGAGTATGCCAGTCACAAATGCGCCGGTCAGGGCACCCGTGAAGCGATTGGTGGTGAGCTTGGCGAGCACCGTTTTCAATGCCTGGCCAGCGGCTTTCTTCATGCCTTCCGATAACAACTGCAGGCCACCGAGAAACAGCGCCAGGCCGCCGAAAAGACCCAGGAACAGCTGCACCCAGTCCGGGGATTCGGCAGCGACATCGGGCTCGACGGCAAATGCCGAGAAGGCGATCGCCAGCAGCAATACCGGCACGCCGATACGCAGCAGGGAGAGCTGGAGATTCGGGAAGGCGGGCGGGGCAGCTGGCAGTGATCTCATCGGTACCCTTTGCAGAAACTTGGTGACGGGAAGTTGGCCGCAGAAAAGCTTTGCCGCGACTGCAGAAAGTGCCACGCAGCTTCGCTGTTGCGCAATGGAACAGACAATGGCCGCCGATGAGTAAAGGAGGCGTGCACCAGGGCGGTCAATCGAGCGGCACAGCCGCACTGCCGCAGTAGTACCTGCCTGGCGAAGGCGGCGACACGAAGCGGGCTGATGGCGGCGGCGCGCCTCGCCACCGTCTCGGCACCGGCGCGATAGCTGTGGCGTTGCAGCAATTGCGCCCGTACCTAGGGAAAAGTAGCTGGTCGCGCTATGAACTGAAGAGCTCTAGTGGCCATGATGCGGGGTTGTGCACCGCACCAAAAAAGGTGTTATAGTGGCCTCAATTGCTTACCTTATAACGCTTCCCAGAAGCTCCATGTATATCGTAGATGATCCAACCCTGGCGCTGATTGCTCGGTTTTTGGGCGATGTCGCGTCTGAAGCTTACTCTGATGAAGAGTTCTTCAACCGCCAGCTCAGCGCTGTCGAAGCCTACGTCGAGGGTTTCCCCGAGGACGAACGCGACGCGCGAGCCCTGGAGTGGATCGAGGGCAACGCCATGCACTATCGCCAGCAGTGGCAGAAGCAGACGGCGATCAGCACGTTGGCGAGTCGACGCTGTCCCGATTGCCCACTGGCCGGTGGTCACCAGGAAAAACCTTGTGCCATCCACCGCCGTTGGTTGCGGCTCCTTGAGCGCTACGCCGCGGACAAGCTCTCTTCACATGAATATGTCGAAATGAGCCTGGCGTTATTGGCGGCCCACAAGAGCTGGCTGAAAGTGACTCGGCGTCGCGAGCCCGCGGATTCGGCGCGGTCGTCGGCCTTGTACGCCAGCTGACTGGCAGGCGCGGAGCGCCGCTTCCCCCTCAAGCAACAGATTTCGCCAAGAAAATGAGCACATCTGTGCATTTGTCCCTCCTTCTAAAGCGGTGTTGTTGGCGATACTTGCTACACGCGGTCGCTGGCGGAAAGGTGACCGTAGGCGATTAAGGCGATTGCCGGAAAAGAACGTACCAGATTGCGCCGGATTTTCGGTCGGCTTCAAGGCGCGACAACAGACGCATAGTCGAACTATGTAACTGTTGTCGCAACACAGAAGACGGGCGAAAAGACAAGCTAGACAGTATGTTCTTTGACAGAAATCGCCTAAGGCCTGGTGTAGGCAGCGGGCGCCGGGGGGAAGAGTCAAACCGCTGGACCATGCAGCCGTTTTCTCGAACTGAGGAGCGGGCAAGAAAGGAGTCTGGAAATGAAAGTGATGATGATCGTTGACGGCGACTGTTGCGGATTGAAGATCGATCCGGAGGATGACGAAGGTAGCGCCTTGCTTGCCGCCTTTGGAATCACGGGTACGTTCTACCGCCGGCTCGGCGGCACACAGGTACCGCTTGCCTTGTCAGCAAAGCAACTGAGCGCGAGCTACGAGGGGACGCCGGCGGAAGTCGATTGAGCTGCCGCGCGACCGAGCCAGCGGCTTCTTGCTGGCTTCCTGACTAACGGTCATGACATGTCGAGACACCCCTGATGATGAAAGCCATGACCGTTTTCCCTCTTCCCCTGACCCTTCTCCCGCGAGGGAGAAGGGAGTTTCGTGAGTCGCTTGCGCGACTTTCACATTAAACTGCGGCCACTGGCTCACCGCCGAGGGCCGCCAGCAGATCGTCAAGCAGTTGCGCGACTTCGCCGCTCATCAGGGTGAAGTCGAGGTCGAAGCGCTCGTCTTCGTTGTCCGCCTGGCCGTCGGCCTGCTCCTTGAGGATGTCGAGGAAGGCCAGTCGTTTGATCTGCAGGTTGTCGTCGAGAACGAAGGAAATGCGGTCGTTCCAGGTCATCGCCAGACGTGTGACCACCTTGCCGGCCTCGATATGCTGCCGGATTTCCTCGCCTTCCAGGCTGTGCTTGACGTAGCGCACGGTCGCTTTTTCGGCGGAGCGCAGTTCGAGATCCTGGTCGAGCGTGAAGCCCGCCGGCGCTTCGCCGCCGGCCACCCAGCCGGTCATCGCCGCCGACGGCGACTGGATGACCTTGAGTACTTTGGCAGGTACGCCGTCGACCGACTTGCGCAGATGTTCGAGCAATTCCTCGGCTTTCGCCGGCGACGCCGAATCGATCACCAGCCAGCCGTTGCCCCGGTCAATCCAGGCGAAGCTGATGCGCCCGCGAACAAAGGCCCGCGGCAGCAGTTCGAGAGTCATCTCTTCCTGGATTTCACGCATTTCCTTGCGCCCGATGCGGCGCCCTTCGGCCTCTTCGATGGCTTTTGCCTTGTCGCTGGCAAAACGCTTGACGATCGATGCCGGCAGCAGCTTTTCTTCGACACCGAGGGCCAGCAGCCATTGCTGGTTGACCGAATGGATCAGCGCGCCGCCGTCGCGTGGCGCTACCCAGCCGATGCTGCGTGGATCGGTCGCACTGCACCCTTGCAGCGTCAGGCGGGCAAGCTGTTCTTCCAGCGCTGCGGCATCAATGGCCCAGTTCTTGGGGAGGCGGTAGAGATAAAGGTTCTTGAACCACATGGGCGGACTCGAAATCGGAAAAAGGCGGCAATTATAGGCCTGAATCGGCGGCTTCTTGCCAGCTCAACTTTACCCGCCTGCCCGCGCGCGGTAGGTCAGCCGCTGGTCGCCAGGGCGAGCAGGCGAGGAAACTCGGCTGCGCGGCAGAGGCAAAGCCAAGCCACGCAGCGCTCCGCTGGCCTCGGTTGCGCGCGGGGGCTGACAACACAGGCTGGTCGCGGTTAGAATGCCGCACTTGCGCCGGCGCTTCGGGCCGGTGTGCTTGCCAAGTGGCTATGCCGGGAGTGCGTTTTTGTGCATGGTCGTGCGTGCGCTTGACTTGGCGACGGGCAGTGCCCAGGTGGCGAAATTGGTAGACGCAGCAGGTTTAGGTCCTGCCGCCGCAAGGTGTGGGGGTTCGATTCCCTTCCTGGGCACCACAAGGCTAGACGCAGCAAGGGTTTCAGGGCGGTCCGTGTAACTTCCCGTGTAAGAGTTGCAGTTATCCACAGGTTTTGGGCTGGTTACGTGGCCCGCTGTAACCATTGACGGATGAATTGCGCCACGGTTTTGATGTTTCAATGTTCACGCAAGTTGATGGCGTTAATGTGAAAGTCGCGCAAGCGACTCACGAAACTCCCTTCTCCCTTGCGGGAGAAGGGGCAGGGGGAAGGAGGGGAAGCGGGTCATGACTTTCATGATTTGGGGGTGTCTCCACGTGTCATGACCGTTAATGTGAAAGTCGCGCGGCAGCTCAATCGACTTCCGCCGGCGTCCCCTCGTAGCTCGCGCTCAGTTGCTTTGCTGACAAGGCAAGCGGTACCTGTGTGCCGCCGAGCCG
>NZ_SPMY01000056.1 GCF_012939955.1 Candidatus Accumulibacter phosphatis | reverse complement strand
CCCGTTGCGGGAGAAGGGGCAGGGGAAGAGGGAAACGGTCCATGACTCTCATGATTTGGGGTGTCTCCACGTGTCATGACCGTTAATGTGAAAGTCGCGCAAGCGACTCACGAAACTCCCTTCTCCCCTCGCGGGAGAAGGGCCGGGGGGTGAGGCGGGGAATTCAGGGAGCATGGTCCCTGCCCGTCGAACGATTCCGGCGTGCAAGCCGGAATGCGCACTGCAAGTGAGAGGGGGCGGTCATGGTGTTCATCATCAGGGGTGTCTCGACATGTCATGACCGTTAGATGAAGAGATACGCATAGGCGTTGAACAGATAGCCGATGAGGACGATACCAAACGTGACGATGCCGAAGAACAGGGCCAGCAGCGGCGCCTTGACGACTTTCTTGAGCATGATCAGGGAAGGTAGCGACAGCGCCGTGACGGCCATCATGAACGCCAGCGCCGTACCGAGTCCAACACCTTTGCCGACCAGGGCCTCGGCGATCGGCAAAGTGCCAAAAATGTCAGCGTACATCGGCACACCAATCAGGGTGGCGAGGGGCACCGACCACCAGTTGTTCTGGCCGAGCAATGATTCGGTCCATGCAGCCGGAATCCAGTTGTGGATGGCGGCGCCGATACCCACACCGATCAGCACGTAGACCCAGACACGGCCGAAGATGTCGCTGACTTGCGCGCAGGAAAATTGCAGGCGATCGCGGCTGCTCAGCTGCTCTTGAGGCGTGTCGAGCACCGCGTTGTGCATGACGAAGGATTCCACATAAGCTTCCATCTTCGCCCTGCCGATCAGCATGCCGCCGATCACCGCCAGCACCAGGCCAAGCAGCACGTAGGCGATGGCAATCGTCCAGTTGAAGATGCTGGCGAGCAGGATCACCGAAGCCAGATCCACCAGCGGCGAAGAGATCAGGAACGCGAAAGTCACTCCCAGTGGCAATCCCGAGCTGGTGAAACCGATAAAGATCGGAATCGACGAGCACGAACAGAACGGCGTGATCGTGCCCAGCAGTGCGCCGACAACTTTGGCACTGAAGCCCTGCATGCCGCCGAGGATACGCCGCGTGCGCTCGGGCGGAAAATGGCTCTGCACCCAGGAAATGGAGAAGATCAGCACCGCGAGCAGAATGAAGATCTTGATGACGTCATAGATGAAGAAATGCACGCTGGCCCCGCTGCGGCCGGCCAGGTCCATGCCGAACCCGTCCTCGACCAGCCGGCCGACCAGCCAGGCCAGCCAGTCCATACGCAGCAGTTGATCGTTCAACCACTTGAAAACTTCCATCTTCAGGTCCTGATTGCTTTCTTGGATGAGGCCAGCCGCGGCAGTGTCAGCTTCGCGATCGTGCGCAGCAAACCGGGTTCAAGTTCCCGCCCCGCGGCCTTCAATTGTGCCTTGACCTTCCCGGCAGCGCCAGCAAGGGTTCAAAATAGAGAAAAGCAAGCAAAGCCGGGATAGCCATGCAGCCGATCTTTTCATCAGCTACTCTTCGCAACATCGTGATCTGACCCGCGCGCTCGCGGGCGTGATCGAGGCGCAGTACGGTGCATCGCCAAGGTGATGGCGGGTGAGCCGATTGCGACCCGCGCACCGCTGCACGAACTCTATTTCCGCCAGCACGGCCAGCGCCTGATCGACGCCAAGCAGCGCCAGCTGGCGCGCGATCCGCGCGAGATCGCTCCCACCGAACTGCTGCAGGCCAAATGCGAGGTGGTCGACTATCTCGATGCGCCAGCCCGCGTGCTCGATGCGCCAGCTCCCGTGCTCGTCGGGCAAGCCTTTGTTCCGCGTTCGTCAGCCCGCCGAGTGCTGCAGCGAAGCTTTTTGCTCGATCGCCGCCGCGGCGAAGCGTCCCGGCAAGGCTCGGAGCTTCGCTGGCAAGGCTCCGAGCTTGCGCGGGCAAGGCTCTGCGCTTCCCCGGCAAGGCAAAAAGCCGTTCCCGCAAGCCTTTTTGCTCGGCGTGCAAGGCATCGAGGTTTGCACCGCAAGGCTTTGATCCTTGCGGGCGAAGCGCAAAGCCTCGCGCGCACGCTCGCGAAGCTTGTCCTTGCTGCCGTTTTTCAGCTCGATCGAAGCGCGGAGCCTTGCGCGCAAGGCTTTTTGCCTTGCGGCGAAGCTTTTGTTGCTTGCACCGTGAAGCTCAGAGCCTTGCGCCCGAAGCTCCGCGCCTTTCACCCGAAGCTCGGAGCCTTGCACGTCGAGCGTACGCTCAGCTTTCCAACAATCCTGAGCTTTTACTGTCCGGCGTGCAGAGTGCAGAGTGCGGTCCACTCTGAACTGGAGCAGTTCCTTAGCAACCTCCGCAATCGTGCGGACTCGGTCCGCCTGGTCAGCGCTCAAGCGTTCTGCACGGCGCGCTTCAGGATTGGTGCGTTGGTGTTCGATGACGTCAATAAGAAGTTGATGGCCCTGGTCGAGGAGGAGCTGCCGGTGAAGTGCAGCTCGGCGATCGACAAGATCAAGCGCCAGATCGGTCGTTGGCTGCTCGCCGCCGCTGCGATGACGAGGCGCTTGAAGCCGCTCATCCCGGAGAGCCCTGCCAACCTCCAGAAATTCGTTGCCGGCCGCTCAAACCCTCGAATCCCGCAGCCAAACGTTTCGAAGCTCTTGATCCCCTGTTCGCCGGTGCCATGGAGCACCTTCCCGAGGATGAAGCCCTTTCGGTGACGACGGACAGTGGCTCGGCATTCGCGGCCAGCAGCCATGCGAAGCGCGCTCGAAAAAGTCTACGCCCGCTTCGCTTTCGCCAGCTTTAGCCACACGGGTCATGCGCCTCAACGCTCTCAGCCAGCGTTGCCCGGGTCCTGCTCCGCGAGCCGGCGGTTGATCGCGAGGCATTCCGCAAAGGCCGCCTGCGCCTCGCCCAGCTTGCCCTGCGCCTGCAGCACGTCGCCGAGGATACATTCGGCATCCGCTTCTGCCTGCGCGTCGCCCACGTCGCGCGCGAGTTTGCGAATGCCGAGCGCGTCATCACCGAGTTGCGCCGTTTCACCCCGACCAAGCCGTACCCACGCGATACAGAGCGATGCCCATAAGAGGGCGCGAGCGTGGATCAGGTCCGTCCCAGCCAACTCCCGCAACGCCACCGCTAGCGCATTGCGGTCTTCGGGGTGTGCGGTGCCAGACCAATCACGGTCGAGTTGCTCAAGCTCGCTGGCGGCTTCATCCGGCGCGCAGCAAAGGCGGTGGCAAATCCACTCGATGCGTGCGGCAGCCGCGGTGTCGATGGCGGCACGGTCACGCCCAGCTCCTGGACGAAGGCACGGAGTTCGCGGTCCATGTCCGTGCTTCCCTAGAAATCGAAGCGTCCGCAGGCGATGCCCGCAAGGGGAAGAACATTGGCGAGCATCTGCCGGGTGATGTGGCTCTTGCCGGTCTCGCTCAGCCCGCGGATCCGCAGCAGGCGCCAATCCACGTCGGAGGTCAGCAGCTGAGCAAAGGCTTCCCGAGCACCGCTATGGTTGGCCATGGGCCATGCGAGTGGCGGGGGCGTTTTCGGCCATGCCGGTCCGAGCGGCGCGCCCGCTGAGACGGCTTGCAAGTCGGGCCTGAGGAGGTGAAGGCGGGCGATGATCAATTCAGCGCTGGCGGCGGCACTGCGCCCGCGCACGTCGGGCACGATGGCGTTGAAGAGGATGCCTTCGATCTCGCCATCGCCGACGCGGATCGGCAGAACAGCGTCGCGCTCGCGTTCCTGGGCGGCTGCGCTGCATTTCATGTGGCGGGCGCGAATTGCCCGGTGCTCGGCCTGCGTCCAGGGCTTGGACCCATAGCGTTCCGAGACGCACACGACGGCCAGCTCGCATCGTTTACCGTATATCTCCTGAAGTTTCAGATCCGCATCGTGGCCAGCGATGTAGTGCTCGAACCACTCGTCCAGGAACACGCTACCGCGCCCCAGCCGATTCTCCACCGCCTCGGCGATAGCTCGCACGAGCTCGCGCTGTTCGCCGGCGAGGGAGAACGCAACGAGGAATCTTTCAGGCACGGCGCGTGTTGGCATGAGTCGAGGGTAGGGAGGGTTCGGTTGGCAAATGCGAATAGTGCGCGAACACCTGCAAATACTCAAGCCAGGCGAGGGGGATTGATGGCGCGCGAGTGCCCGGACGTCGCCGCGCCGATCCGTCTGCGTAGAGCTGCGCGAAACTACCCTACAGGGTTATGTCCGCCGCAATTGCTGGCTGCTGCCGCGACGTCGACAGTCTCCGGGTGGAGAACGACTTTTTCAGTGTAGGGATCGAAGGGCGCCGAGCAATGGTCGTGAACGATCAGCCAGCCGCCGTTCGCATGCGCTCGCCAGACGATCGAACTGCGCAGCCAGTGCCGCCCGGCGGGGTGGTTTGCTGGCAGGTCGACGAAGTGCCAGAGGAAATGGGCGACCGCCATTTCAGCACCGATGTTGACCGTGAGATCGCGCGTTTCGATCGCGCAGCCGTCGGGGAAATGCGGGAAGCAGGCGGCGACCTTGGCGCGCATGACTTCGACGCTGCTGGAGAAGGGCGGTATGGCGTCGAACACCACCGCGTCCGGCGCGTAGAGTGCCATCAGGCGGTCGAGCTGCTTGTTGCAGAAGGCTTCGCCCCACTCGGTGATCGCAGCGTGGACAGTCTTGTGGTCGTGCATGTGGGCTCTCCTCAGGCCTGGCCGCCCAGCGCCCTGAAGCGTTCGAGGCTGTCCGACGGGGCGAAATTTTCGAGTGCGTTCAGCGGACCTGCCTTGATCTCGGCGGGCAGACTTCCGCCGTGGTGGTGAGCCGATAAGCAGCGCTGGCCAGAGTTTACGCTCAGTGGCTGCTGTAGGTCTCGATTGGCGGGAATGTCGCGGCGTAGCGTGTGATCCACTCCAGCGCCGCGCTATCGTCGTCCAGTAGTCGTCCTTCGACGCGCAGCACTTCCTGGCGATAGTGCTCGATGTGCTGCACCTGCTCCACCATGCGGGTGGAAAATGCGCCTTCGGCTTCCATGTGGTGGCTACCTTTGCGAGAACTGAACGTAGGTATCGTTAGCAAGATCCGAGCCGAAGGAATGAAGCGCATGAAAAACAATTGCTTATTGATGTTTCGCGACGACCTTCAGGAAACGATGTAAAGAATGTCGACAGCCAGATGGGCCGAAATGCCGCGTTTCTGCGCCTGGAGATGCGAGGCCTCGCGTACGCCGCGGGGCCCTTGATGTACATTGGAATGCACACCTCTCCAACGAAGAATGGTCATGCGTGAAGCCACCTTCACTCAACTGCTAAAGCAGGCACGGCATTTTTTCGACCCCGTCGAAGCGGGGGGCGTACCCCCGCCGGCGATGCTTACGTGACCGTGACCTGCACCTTGCGCGGTTGCGCGTGCTCGGCCTTGGGGATGCTGAGCTTGAGCACGCCGTTCTTGAACTCGGCGCCGACCTTGCTGGCGTCGAGTTCCTTGGACAGGGTGAACACCCGCCGGTAGCGGGCCAGGCCGACTTCGGCGTGGCTGTTCTCCATGCCCTCGGGCATTTCGAGAACGATTTCGCCTTCGATGGTCAGGGCGTCGCCTTCGACGTGCAGATGCAGCTTGTCCTTGGGAACGCCGGCCAGATCTGCGTAAAGGGTAATTCCCGCGGCATCTTCGATGACGTCGACCGGTGGCTGCAGGGCCGCATCGTCCCGGGCGTCGGCTTTGCTGACAGCAGTGTTTTCAGACATTTTCGATCCTCCTTACTGAATGGTGATGCGGCGTGCTTGGGCGTCTTGCTTGCGACCGATGCTGATGTGCAGCACGCCGTCGCGGTACTTGGCTTCGACGGCATTCGCGTCGACGTCGTCGGGCAGGGTGACGACGCGGCGGAAACGGCCGGCAAAACGCTCGTCGATGTGCACGGTTGCCTTCTCGTCGGGCTGCTCGATCTGGCGCTCGCCGGCAACGGTGAGTACGCCTTTCTCGATTTGCACGTCCAGCGTCGCCGGGTCGATGCCCGGTGCGAAAGCATAGATTTCAACGGACTTGGCGGTGCCGCCGACATTCATCGCCGGGAAGCCGCCACGGGCTATGCCGCGAATGCTCGGGGAAAGGTGCAGACCCTGCTGCATTTCACGCTGCAGCCGATCCAGTTCCGACAACACATCGCGGGGAAACAGAGAGCGGTACATCATCATCACAAATCCTCCATAAGCTTGGCTCAGGGGCGCCGGACTCGGCGCCTCCCTACCGAAATGGGGCATTTTCCGAGGACTTCAAGATCTTGATTTGAGCCTTGTTCGCCCCCATTTGCTAACCTTGTTGCACGACTGCTGAAGATCGGGGATAGCGAATGGAATTCAAGGATTACTACCAGACTCTGGGGGTGTCGCGCGAGGCGACGGCCGACGAGATCAAGAAGGCTTACCGAAAACTGGCGCGGAAATATCACCCGGACGTTTCCAGGGAAGCGAACGCCGAAGCGCAGATGAAGGAGGTCAACGAGGCCAATGAAGTGCTCTCCGACCCCGAGAAGCGCGTCGCCTACGATCAGTTGGGGCGTGGCTACCGGCCCGGTCAGGATTTTCGCCCGCCACCAAACTGGGATGCCGGTTTCGAGTTTTCCGGGCGTGGCGGCGCGCCGGGCGAAACGGCCGACTTCTCCGATTTCTTCGCCGAAATGTTTGGTCGCAGGGGCGGCGCGCGTGGCTTCAGTGGCGGCCAGCGCACACCGTTCCAGGCGCGTGGCGAAGACCATCACGCCAAGGTCCTGCTGGACATTGAAGATGCTTTCAGTGGCGCCACCCGGCAGATTTCCCTGCGTGCGCCGAAGAACGACGCACGCGGTCACGTGGCACTCGAAACGCGCACCTTGAACGTCAGAGTCCCGCAGGGAGTGTACGCCGGCCAGATCATTCGTCTGGCGGGGCAGGGTGCGCCGGGGTCCGGCGGCGCGCAAGCTGGAGACCTGATGCTCGAGGTTCAGTTCAGAGCGCATCCGCGCTTTCGCGCACAGGGGCGCGACCTGCATCTGACCTTGCCCATCGCCCCCTGGGAGGCAGCGCTCGGTGCGGTGGTGCAGGTCGATCTGCCGCAGGGCGGGGTCAACGTACGTATCCCGGAAGGAACGCAGAGCGGACGGCAAATGCGGGTCCGCGGCAAGGGAATTCCGGGTGCTGCGCCGGGCGACCTGTTGCTCGATATCCAGATCGTATTGCCGCCGGCCGATACGGCCAAGGCGAAGGAACTGTATGAAACCATGGCGCGGGAGCTCGCTTTCGATCCGCGTTCGCCGGGGAGGGCGTAAGCGATGCGCGACGATGAGATTCTCACCGGCAGCCCGATGGAAGACAGTTGGGTAACCCTCGAACAGCTTGCCGCCGCCTGTAGCGTCGAACCGGCGTGGCTACAGCGTCATATCGACGACGGGCTGATACCGCAGGCCGAGAGCGTCGCCGGCGTGTGGTGTTTTTCCAGCATCAGCATTGTGCGTGCACGGCGCATGAGCCAACTGGAACGTGACTTCGATGCGGTTCCCGAGTTGGCCGCTCTGGTCGCCGACCTGCTCGAGGAACTCGACGAGCTGCGCGCGCGGGTTGGCAGCGCCGATCCGGGGTGAGCCGGCGGCTAGTGAAATGTTGCTCGCCGGGTGGGTGACGGCAGCACCACTCTGGCGACTACCGACGCCAAGAGGACATGAGCAGGAGAAAGCCTTTGCGATCTTCTCACGAGCTCGGCGCCAGCGGCGGCTGGCAGCCGGTCGCCGGCTGGCAGCTGATCGTGGTTGTCGTTTTCGCGATTACGGTTCTCTACCTGGGCAATACCGGCGAGCGCTGGTTTCCGCTGCTCGACTCGGCGAATCTCGCTTTCCACGAGGCCGGGCACCCGCTCTTCTGGCTGCTTGGCAGTCGCCTGGGTGTGTACGGTGGCACCCTCGGCCAGCTGGCGCTACCGCTGATCGTCGCGTTGAGCTTCTGGCGCCGTCGCGATCCCTTCGCCACTTCCCTGGTGATGCTTTGGCTGTTCCAGAACTTCTTCAACATCGCTCGTTACATGGCTGATGCGCGTGCGCAGATGCTGCCGCTGGTGGGTGGTGATCACGACTGGAGCGAGATCTTCGCGCGCTGGCAGCTGCTTCATCTCGATACGCGTATTGCCGGCCTGGTCAGCCTGCTCGGCTGGGCTGGCGTGCTCGTCGTCTGTTGCGCGCTGGCACGGACCTGGTGGCGGGCGCGCAGTTGTACTCGGTGCTGCTAAGGCTGAATTAAGGATGCGCGCCCAAAGTGGCGCCTGTTCGTCCTTGCTGCTTTGGCCTGCGGTTCGTTCCGAGCGACAAGCGGCATTCTTCTTTCCTCAATTTCTATCGAGAGACCGATCGTATGAAAAAGCCTAGCGCATTTTCCGCCGCCGCCCTGGTGGCAGTTTTAACCACTTTCTCCGGCGCTGCCCTGGCCGTCGACAGCACGAATCCAGCGCCAGCCGCCGCCCCGATGAGTGCTGCCGCCAGCGCGCCAGCGACTGAAATCAGCAAGGAGCAGGCGATCGAGATGGCGCTCAAGGCGCATCCGGGCGAAGTGACCAAGGCCTATCAGGACAGCAAGAAAGGCAAGAAGACCTGGGAGGTGAAAGTCAAGGGTGCCGACGGCAAGAAGTGGGAGCTGCACTATGAGATCAAGAGCGGTGCTCTGGTGTCCGAAGAAGGTGTGTAGGCCATAGCACCTGTCTGATTGGCGCTGTGCGGGCCTATCTCGGGCCCAGGCATGCACGCATGGCGCTCCAATCAGGAGCGAGCGACTGTGCCAGGCACAGCAATTACCTGCCGTCGGCGGGTTTCCCACACGAGGTAGCGACATGCGCAGCACCATCCACGCCAAGGAAGTCAAAGTCTGGGATCCGCTGCTCCGCCTCTTTCACTGGACTCTGCTCGGCAGTTTCTGCGCGGCCTGGTTTTCCGAGGACGAACTGTTCGAAAGTGTCCAGGATCGCCTCAGTGGCGAGTACCTGCAGGAGGTGCACGTCTGGGCCGGCTATGCGATCGCGGCGCTGCTGCTTTTTCGCCTGCTCTGGGGCTTCGTCGGCCCGCGTTACGCACGCTTCCGCGACTTCGTACATCGCCCGGGCGAAACCCTCGCTTATCTCAAAGCGGTGCTGGCTTGGCGTGCACCGCGTCACCTCGGCCACAATCCAGCCGGTGGCGCGATGATCATCGTCCTGCTGCTCAGCCTGTCGGTGACGGTTGTTTCGGGACTGGCGCTGTACGCTGCCGACAAGGGCTTGGGACCACTGGCCGGCTTGCTGGTCGCGGCCAGTGACGGAACGATCGACGCTATCAAAGGGACGCACGAGCTGGCAACCCACTTCACCTTGTTGCTGGTCGTCGGCCACTTGATCGGTGTCGTCTGGGAGAGCCTGCTGCACCGCGAGAACCTCGTGCGGGCGATGATTACCGGGCGCAAGCGCGCCTGAAATGGGCCTGTCAGCTCGGTTTGGCCATGCCCGCCGGCGGCCACAATTTGACTTCCCCTATCCCTTGCGGGGATACTCGCAGGCTAGCATTGAAGCGCTGCCTTACGCTCGACCAGCGACCCAGTCCGGCTTTTTCGCGCCGAGGTCGGCGGCGAAAGCTTGCTCGTCGCGGGTGTTCGTCAGGGCATTCTTTGGCGCCAAATAATCAACGAGATCGGGGGTCAATCAAGGTGATACTCAAGGAATTCGACGAACTGGTGGTGACATCGCGACGCGGGCAATCCGCCGGTGCGCGGGTCAAGGAAATGCGTGAAAATTCGGTGCGTTGCCTCGGCCCGCATGGCCTGCACACGATGGCCTATAGCGAGTGGGGCGATGCGGCCAATCCACGCGTCCTGGTCTGCGTGCACGGCCTGACTCGCAACGGGCGGGATTTCGATGTGCTGGCCAACGCGCTGGCCAGCGATTACCGAGTGATTTGCCCGGACATCGTCGGCCGCGGGCGCAGCGATCGGCTTTTCTTCCCCGACGACTACGCGCTGCCCGTTTACGCCAACGACATCATCACGCTGATTGCCCGGCTTGGCGTCGATTCCGTGCACTGGCTGGGGACATCGATGGGCGGGCTGATCGGCATGTTCCTGTCGAGCCTGCCAGCCTCGCCGATCGCGCGCATGGTGCTCAACGATGTCGGTCCGCTGATCGCCATGGATGCGCTGCAACGCATTGGCGAGTATCTCGGCAAGGCGCCTGACTTCGCCAGTCTCGACGAGGCGGAAGCCTATGTGCGTACGGTCTGCGCGCCCTTCGGCAAGCTTTCCGACGCGCAATGGCGGTTCATGACCGTCGTCGGCACGCGCCCGAAAGCGGAAGGTGGGTTCGAGATGAACTACGATCGCGCGCTTGCGCAGCCCTACCAGAAAGCTTTCCTCGAAGCCACGGAAATCAGCCTGTGGCCGATGTACGACGCCATTCGCTGCCCGACGATGGTTCTGCGCGGCGCTGAATCGGACATCCTGCTGCGTGAAACGGCCGTCGAGATGACGCTGCGTGGACCGAAGGCCAAGCTCGTCGAAGTGCCGGATGTCGGTCATGCGCCGATGTTCCTCGACGAGCCGCAGGTGCGCGCCGTCCAGGACTTCCTGCTCGCCGAGCGCGGCTGAGCAGCGGGGGAGGGCGGCGGTCGTGGCGGTGATTGCGTTGCGCCGCGGCGGCGCGAGGTGCTCGCCATGCCGTGATTGGCGGCGATGAATCTCGCCCACCTGCTCGCTCGCACGGCCCGCGTCTTTCCGCAGCTGAACGCGGTCACGCGCGGTGAGCAGGAGCTGTGGTCGTACGCCGAGTTATTCCGTCGCGCGGCGGTGATCGCCGGCAAGCTGCGCGGCGTTTACGGCCTGCAGGCGGGCGACCGCGTTGCCCTGTTCATGGCCAACTGTCCGCAGTATCTGGAATTGCTCTACGGCGTCTGGCACGCCGGCCTGGTGGCGGTGCCGATCAACAACAAGCTGCACCCGCGCGAAGTCGCTTTCATTTGCGAGAATTCGGCGGCGTCGCTGCTGTTTGTCGCCGGAACGTTGGGTGGGCTGGCTGGGGCGGGTGGGCTGGTCGGTGATGCGGGTGCTGTCGCTGGCCGTGCACCCGGTCTGCGCATGCTTTCGATCGACACGCCGGAATACCGGCGAATCGCCGACGGCGCGACGATCGACATCGTACCGCGTGCGCCCGACGACCTGGCGTGGCTGTTCTACACCTCGGGAACCACCGGCCAACCCAAGGGGGTGATGCTCTCGCAGCGCAACTTACTGGCGATGAGCCTCTGTTACTTTACCGACGTGGACCAGGCGACGCGGGCGGACAGCATCCTCTATGCCGCACCGATGTCGCACGGCGCCGGCATGTACAACTTTGCGCACGTACTGGTCGGCGCGCGGCACGTCGTTCCCGCGTCGGGCGGCTTCGACGTCGCTGAAATCCTGGCCCTGGCGCAGCATTTCGGCCAGGTTTCGCTGTTCGCCGCGCCGACGATGGTGCTCCGGCTGGTCGAGCATGTGGCTACGCACGGCAGCGATTGCCGCGGCATCAAGACCATCGTCTATGGTGGCGGCCCGATGTATCTCGAGGACATCCGGCGCGCGCTCGACGTCCTCGGTGACCGGCTGGTGCAGATCTACGGCCAGGGCGAGAGCCCGATGACGATCACCGCGCTGGCCCGGCAGCATCTCGCCGATCGTGAGCATCCCCGCTACCTGGAGCGCATTGTCTCGGTGGGTGTCGCGCAAAGCGTCGTCGAGGTCGTCGTCGCCGACGCTGACGGCCAGCCGCTGCCCGCCGGTGTTGCCGGTGAAGTGCTGGTGCGCGGCGAAACCGTCATGCAGGGCTACTGGCGCAACCCGGAGGCGAGCGCTGCGACGCTGCGCGACGGCTGGTTGTACACCGGCGACGTCGGCGTTCTCGATGACGACGGTTTCCTGACGCTCAAGGACCGCTCCAAGGACGTGATCATCAGCGGCGGCAGCAACATCTATCCGCGCGAGGTCGAGGAAGTGTTGCTGCAGCACGCGGCGGTTGCCGAAGTGTCGGTGATCGGGCGGCCGAGTGCGGAGTGGGGAGAGGAGGTCGTCGCCTTCGTTGTCTGCCGAGCAGGGCTGGTTGCGCCACCTGCGGAACTCGATCAGCTCTGCCTGCAATCGATCGCGCGCTTCAAGCGGCCGAAGAACTATGTCTTCGTCGCCGCTTTGCCGAAGAACAACTACGGCAAGGTGCTGAAGACCGAACTACGGCGCCACTGGACCAGCTAAGGGAGAATTGAAATTGGGCGGACGTTTGCAGGACAAGGTGGCGATCATTACCGGCAGCGGCTCGGTGGGGCCCGGTTGGGGTAACGGAAAAGCGATTTCGGTGCTCTTTGCACGCGAAGGCGCCAAGGTCGTCGGTGCCGACATCAACACCGAGGCTGCCGCGGCGACGCAAGCCATCATCAGCGACGAAGGCGGTGAAAGTATCGCCGTGGTTGCCGACATGGCTCTTGCCGCCGACGTCGAGCGGATGGTGGCGGCGGCAATGGACGCTTACGGGCGTATCGATATCCTGGTCAACAACGTCGGCATGGCCATCGTTGGCGGCCCTGCCGAGCTCGACGAGGCGACCTGGGACCGGCTGATGGCGGTGAATATCAAGAGCGCCTACCTCACCTGCCACCACGTGCTGCCGGTAATGATGCGCCAGAAGAAGGGGGCTATCGTCAATAACGCTTCGGTTGCCGTACGCGGCTGGGCGGGCGTCAACTACGGCTTCTACGCGGCCAGCAAGGGGGCGATGGTAGCCATGACGCGGACCATGGCCATCCGGCATGCGCCCGACGGCATCCGCGCCAACTGTGTTTTACCCGGCTTGATGAACACGCCCCTGGTACATGCCGCGCTGACCCGCGTTTATGGCGAGGAAGGCGATATCCCGAACCTGATCCGTACGCGTGATGCGCAATGCCCGCTGGGCCACATGGGTGACGCCTGGGATACCGCCTATGCGACGCTGTTTCTGGCCTCCGACGAGGCCAAGTACATTACCGCCACCGAACTTCTCGTCGATGGCGGCCTGTCGGCGCGCTTCGCCTGACAAACTACGCCCTCGCAATGACGGCAAGAAGGCGGTAGTACACTGGCTGCTGGCCCGGTCGGCAGCTGCTCAGGCGAAAGGTACGATCAGTTTGTCCCAGCCCGAACCATTCCCTTCGAGGTCGCTGCCCCGCTCGTGAAGTGCGGCTGCGATGCGCCTTTCGAGTTCGCCGAGCAAGGCTTCCTTGTCGGGTGGCTTGCGGCGATCAGCATGGTGGCGTCGTTCACTGCCGACACGCCGATCGAGCACCGAGCGGTGATCAGCCACTCGCCACTCGCAGTGACGGCAGCGCCGCCTGATGGCGAGGCTCTGGCCGGCGGTTGCGGTGCATGCGGCGTCTCCTTGAAACCTGAGGCCGGGGCAAGTCGGTATGTTGGCGTTCGGTCATGGCGACGGCGACGCAGGGTAAGCCGCTGGCGGGAAGGCCTTCAGGGAGAACGTCGCAGACGTCAGAACATCGACCAGTGGGGAAACCCGGTATGCCACCATGATTCGTCGGAGCGTTGTTTCTTGGCGTCGACGAGTGGATCGTCCGCAGGCTCTGGCTGCCGCTGGCAGAGGGGCTTGCCTGGAGTGCCCTGGTTGAGGCCGGCAAACAGAAGCCTGAGTCGCGGGACGTCGGCGAACGGGCGCTGGAGACCGGGTTTTCTCGGCGTAGCACACATCAGCTTGTCGAGGGTGCGCAAGGCCTTCAGCTTGCGCGGTGCTGGAAAGCGAACTGTGCTCATATCAAGCCTCGGAAGATGGTTATCAAAAAGGCGATTGACGCTGTTCATCGTCGATTGCAGCCGCCAGCCGTGCGCGAAGAGTCACACGGCTTTTTGAAATTCCGTGTGACATGCGTCACGCTGTCGCTCTTTGACTATGAAAGTCATCTGCGCGACTCACGCATCGGTGCTGGCGCCCTCCGCAGCGTGGGCATTTTCGCCAGCAGGCCGTATCATGTGGCTCTTCAGGGTGCCAGTTCCTGGAGATAAACCGATTGCTTGTCATCATAGGGAGTGGCGATAGGGCCAGCCAGGAACCGTGATCCGGCTTTTGCATTCATTTCAGTATGGTCTTGCGACGGGCGATCGCTGTCGCGACTCGTTCCATTCGTTCTACTCGTTGCGAGCTCGCTGAGAGTGCGTTCGCCGCGGCTGCTCGAGATCGATCGGCAAGACCCGGCAGCGCTTCGTGTCGAGCTCTTGCGTGACCTGGCGGCGTTCCCGGCTGTTGTCGCGCCGAAGTATTTCTACGATGCGCTCGGTTCAAGTCTCTTTGCTGCGATCACCCGCTTGCCCGAGTACTACCCGACGCGCACCGAGGCGGCGATCTTTACGCGCCATATTGATGAAATCGCCGCACAGCTCCCGAGTGGCTTGACTCTGGTCGACATCGGCGCGGGCAACTGCGAAAAAGCGGCGCGCCTCCTGGTGCCGTTCAAGGTACGCAGTTACGTCGCCGTCGACATCTCGGTGGACTTCCTGGGCGATTCGCTGGCCCGTCTGCAGCTGCAGCACCCGGAGCTGCCAATACTCGGCGTCGGCACCGATTTCTCGCGGCGGCTGCTCTTGCCCGCGGAGGCCGGCGACGGAGAGCGTCTGCTGTTCTATCCCGGTTCGAGTATCGGCAATTTTGCGCCGGCGCAGGCGCTCGATTTCCTGCGCCAGTTACACCAGGCGGCGCAGGGTGGCGGGCTGTTGATCGGCGTCGATCTGCTCAAGCCGGTGGCGGTCCTCGAAGCAGCTTACGACGATCCGCTGGGTGTCACCGCCGCCTTCAACCGCAACCTGTTGCTGCACCTCAACCACTTGATCGGCAGTGATTTCGCGCTCGCCGATTGGCGGCATGTAGCTTTTTTCGACGCTCCGCAGTCACGTATCGAGATGCATCTCGAAGCGCGGCGATCCGTCAAGGTGCACTGGCCCGGTGGCCAACGAGCCTTTGTCGCCGGCGAACGCATCCATACCGAGAATTCGTACAAGTGGCGTGCCGAGGATTTCACGGCTTTTCTGGGTGATGCGGGCTTTTCGGGAATTCGCTGCTGGACTGACGAGCGTGGCTGGTTTGCCGTCTTTCTGGGGCAGGCCCAACGGTCATGACATGCCGAGACACCCCAAATGATGAAAGTCATGACCGTCCCCCCTCTTTCCCGGCCCTTCTCAGCCGGCGATCGTGCAGCTACGGAAGCCGCTGAAAATATCATTGCGTTCCGGTGTGAAGTAGTTGCGGTAGCGCGGGTGACGAATTTCCAGCGCCGTCGCCTGGCTGGCACCGCGCAGCACGTAGCGGCTGTCGAACCACGGCGCCGAGTAGTCGCGGTAGGGGTGGGCGCGAAAAGCGGGGTAAGGCAGGAAACGGCTCGCTGTCCATTCCCAGAGCTGGCCCCATTCGTAGCATTGGTCGCTGGCGTCGTTCGGCGTGGCGAGGGCAGGGGGCGCAGCGAGTGCTGCGAGTGCTGTGCACTCCCACTCGCCTTCCGTCGGCAGCCGCCGCCCGGCCCAGCGACACCAGGCGTCGGCCTCGAACCAGCTCAGATGGACGGCTGCGGCAGCGATCGGCAGTGGCTGCCACTGACCGAAACGACGCTGTTGCCATTGTCCGCCGCTCTGGCGCAAATAACGCGGGGCGTCAATGCCCGCGGCCTCGCGCCAGCGCCAGCCGGCGGACGACCAGTAGCGTGCCTGCTGGTAGCCGTTGGCGGTGACGAAAGGCAGGTAGCGTTCCCAACTCACTGGCGTGCTGTCGATCGCGAATGCTGGCAGTGCGATTGGGTGCGCGCTCAGCTCGTTGTCGAAGGCGAATCCAGGCTGGTCGTAGCCCAACAGCCACTCGCCACCGGGCAGCTTCAGACTGGCGACTTTTGTTTGGCGCCCTGTTGCTGCGCGCATGTTTGCCGGCAACTCGGGCAGCAGGCTTTGCAGTGCAATTGGCAGGGCGATGTCGAGTGCCTGCGCCATGTAGGTCGCCGCCTCGGCGTGCATTTGTTCGTGGAACAGGACCAGGCGGAAGAAATAGAGATCGGCCGGCGTCGCTACAGTCTGCGCCAGCAGCGCCAGGGTCTCCGCGAGACTCGCTTCGAGATAGGCACGGGTCGCTGTCAGATCGGGCAGCGGCAGTTGCCAGCGCGTCGAGTGCTCCACGATGCTGGAGTTGTAGAGCGCGTCGGCTTCCGGCAGGCGTCCGGCAGCGCGGAGCGCATCCGGATCGGCAAGCTCGCCGAGCGTGCGCTGCGCATTGCGCGCGATCCAGTAGTCCTGAAACCAGCCGATATGGCCGACTTCCCACAGCGGTGGATTCAGTTGTGGCGAAAATGGGACGCGCAAGGCCGGGCCCAGTGCCTGTTCATAAGCAGTGAGCAGGGCCAGGGTGCGCTGACGGGCAGCCTGCAATGCCGCGATCAGCACCTGCCGGCCGCCTTCCCGGGCAGCATGCGCCGCCGCCCATTGCCTGGCTGGTTTTGTCATCCTGGTACGCCCTTATGAAAGACGACAAGTTGTTGCCATTTCCCCAAGTGGTGATTGTGAGCCCGGCGCTTGCCGATGCCAACAACGGCAACTGGCAGACCGCGCGTCGCTGGCAGCGGTTTCTGGCCTTGCCGACGCGGATCATCAGGCAATGGCCGGACGAGTTCGCCGACCAGGATCGCGTCATGCTGGCCTTGCACGCCCGTCGCTCGTCGTCGTCGATCGCTGCCTGGCGCGAAGCGCGTCGCGTGCGCGGACTGGCCGTGGTTCTCACCGGCACCGACCTCTACCGCGACATCGAAACTGACGCCAGTGCGCAGCTTTCGCTGCAACTCGCCGATGCGCTGGTGGTATTGCAGGAACGCGGTCCGCTGGCCTTGCCCGCCGAATTGCACGACAAGACGCGGGTGATCTTTCAATCAATGAGCCGTCGGAAGACTCTGCCGAAGAGCCAAAAGCGGCTGCATGCGCTGATGGTCGGCCACCTGCGCGAAGAGAAAGATCCCGCAACGCTCTTTGCCGCCGCCCGGCTGCTTGCCGAGCGCGACGACATTCGTATCGATCACATCGGTAACGCGCTCGATCCGTTGCTCGGCGAAGCGGCGACGGCGACAATGGCGGCGACGTCCGCTTATCGCTGGCTGGGCGGTCTGCCACACGCGGCCACGCGACGACGCATCCAGCGCGCCGACCTGCTGATTCACGCCAGCCGTCTGGAAGGCGGGGCGCACGTGGTGATGGAAGCGGTGTGCAGCGGCACGCCGGTGATCGCTTCGGCGATCGCTGGCAATATCGGCATGCTGGGCCGCGATT
Organism: Candidatus Accumulibacter phosphatis; assembly: GCF_012939955.1. Lineage (GTDB taxonomy): Bacteria > Pseudomonadota > Gammaproteobacteria > Burkholderiales > Rhodocyclaceae > Accumulibacter > Accumulibacter delftensis. The sequence continues at coordinate 17,084 of NZ_SPMY01000056.1, read as the reverse complement.
ACGCGGGCTACTACAACTGCGGCGACGCGCAAGGCCTGGCCGCGCTGCTTGTCCAGTGCCGGGCCAGCCAGGGGCTGCGGGATGGTCTGCTGGCGTGTCTCGCTGCGCAGTGCCGGCCGCGCGCCGCGCTCTTCGCACCGGCTGCCGAACGTGCAGCCCTGCGGCAACTGGTCGCCGACCTGCTCGTCAGTCCGCTCACCGATCCACTTGCCGCAATCTAGAACGGAGTCCGCGGGATGCATGCTGGCGAACAAACAGCCCTCAGAGATATCGTCCTTGTCGGCGGTGGCCACAGCCACGTCGTGGTGCTCAGGCGTTTTGCCATGTGCCCGCTGCCCGGCGTTCGCCTGACGGTGATCTGCAGCGATACGCATACCCCCTATTCGGGAATGCTGCCGGGCTACATCGCCGGGCACTACAGGTACGACGAAGTGCACATCGATTTGCGCCGCCTGGCCGAGTTTGCCGGCGCACGCTATTTCCGTGAGCAGGTGCTTGGCCTCGATCGCGAGCAGCGCAAGCTGCTTTGCGCGCATCGTCCGCCGCTGGCCTACGACCGGCTGTCGATCAACATCGGCTCGATGCCGGCGGTTAGCCAGGTCGAGGGCGCCGCCGAGCACGCCATTCCGGTCAAGCCCATTCGCCGTTTCAACGAGCGCTGGCTGGCTTTGCTGGAACGTGTTCGCCAGCACGCCGGGGTGACGACCATCGCTGTTGTTGGCGCCGGTGCCGGTGGCGTCGAGCTGACGCTGGCCATGCAATATCGCCTGCGCAAGGAACTCCGCCTGCTCGGGCGCGACCCCGACGAACTGCGCTTCCATCTTTTTTCCGCCGCGCGCGAGATTCTGCCAACGCACAATGCGCGGGTGCGGCGCGCTTTCGAGCAGGTGCTCGTCGAGCGCGCGGTCGTCGTCCACTGCGACGCCGAAGTTCGCGCCGTCGGCAGCGGGCATTTGCGCACCGCCCGTGGCGAGATGCTGGCGGCTGACGAGATCGTCTGGGTGACGCAGGCCGGTGGTGCGCCGTGGTTACGCGATACCGGCCTGGCGCTCGACGGCAGCGGCTTCATCCAGGTGCACGACAGTCTGCAGACGGTGAGCGACCCGCTCATCTTCGCGGCCGGCGATTGCGCAGCGATGGTCGATCAGCCTCTGGAGAAAGCCGGTGTTTTTGCCGTTCGCCAGGGTCGACCGCTGGCCGACAACCTGCGCCGCTCGGTGCTCGAGCAGCCGCTGCGTGCTTACCATCCGCAAGCGCGCTGGCTGGCCTTGATAAGTACCGGCGACCGCTACGCCGTCGCTTCGCGCGGCGCGCTGCATACGGCGGGCACCTGGGTATGGCGCTGGAAGGACTGGATCGATCGGCGCTTCATGGCCCGGTTCAACGATCTGCCAGCGCCAGTCGTGGCGATGACCAAGCCGGAACGAGGCCATGGCGCCGTCCCGCTCGACGCGGCCGAATCGACGCAAGCCATCTCGGCGATTGCCATGCGCTGCGGCGGTTGCGGGGCCAAAGTCGGCGCGACGGTGCTGTCGCGAGCCTTGGCGGCGGTACACCCGCTCGAGCGCGACGACGTGCTGATCGGCTTGCATGCTCCCGATGACGCGGCTGTCGTGCGTGTGCCGCCGGGCAAGGCGATGGTCCACACGGTCGATTTCTTCCGCGCTTTCATCGACGATCCCTGGCAATTCGGCCGTATCGCCGCCAACCACGCGCTCGGCGACATCTTCGCCATGGGCGCCGAAGCGCAGTCGGCGACGGCGATCGCCACCGTGCCGCCGGGCCTCGAGAGCAAGGTCGAGGAGACGCTGTTCCAGATGATGTCTGGTGCTATCGAGGTACTCAATGAAGCCGGTTGCGCCCTGGTCGGCGGGCACAGCGGCGAGGGCCGCGAACTGGCGCTCGGTTTCGCCATCAACGGGCTGATCGACGAAAGCCTGGCGGGCGTGATGTGCAAAAGCGGCATGCGCCCTGGTGACCAGCTGATTCTGAGCAAGCCGATCGGCACCGGTACCCTCTTCGCCGCGCATGCGCGCCTGCAGGCGAAAGGGCGCTGGATCGACGCAGCCCTGCTCTCCATGGATCAGTCCAGCCAGCTCGCTGCCAGCTGCCTGCGTGAGCATGCGGCGACGGCGTGTACCGACCTCACCGGTTTTGGTCTGCTTGGTCACCTGGTGGAGATGACGCGCGCCTCGGGCGTCGATGCCGAGATCGATCTGCTTGCCTTGCCGGTTCTCGATGGTGCCGCCGAAACCAGCGCCGCGGGCATCCTCAGTTCGCTGCAAGCGGCGAACGTGCGCCTGCGCCGCGCTCTGCGTGATCCGGAGCAGGCGCGCAGTCATCCGAACTATGCCCTGCTCTTCGATCCACAAACCGCGGGGGGGCTGTTGGCCAGCGTGCCGGCAGAGCGGGCCAGTGCCTGTATTGCGGCATTGCGCTCGCTGGGCTACCAGAAAGCGGTGTGCATAGGGCGGGTTCTGCCGGCCGCAGACGATCTCGCGCCGATACGGTTGAAATTGTAGCGCTGGCGTGGGTGGGGGGCCGCGGCTTTTTATTGGGTGAGCGATTCGTTCACTTTTTACAAGCGTTCGGGCTGCTGCTCATCCTTCTGCTTTCCTTTGATTTTCTTCCGGAAACTATCGGTTTGGCAATACGTCATTCGGCAGATGCTGTTCGCAATAGCGGATCACGACGGAAAATCTCTGATTCCTGGATTGGCCTGCATTTACAATGCATCAAGCATAACGAGAAGGGCAGTTCATGGCTCTTGTGCGGCCATGGCGAGCGGTTATAATCCCGCTCCGGCGCCGTGTCTAGAGAGGAGATTTTCTTCAATACGCATGGCACGATGAAGCTTGTTATAGCGAGCGGTGGGGTGGCTACCCCGACCGCTTTTTTATGTCTTTTCCGGGGAGTAAGGTATGGCGGAGCAGAAGCTGGGAAATCCCGCGGTTGTCGGTCTGGCGGGTTTTGGTTTGACAACAATGATCTTGCAGTTTCACAACGTTGGCTGGATGGGCCTGGGTCCGGTGATCTGGTTAGGACTCATTTTCGGCGGCCTGGCGCAAATGATCGCCGGCCTGCAGGAGATGAAAACCGGGAATAATTTCGGCTATTGCGCGTTCACGGCCTACGGTTGTTTCTGGCTTTCCCTGACCTTGCTTCTGATCGGCAACCACTACGACATCTACACTTCGAGCAAGACCGACATTGGCTGGTTTCTCGTCGCCTGGACGGCGTTCACCGCGATCCTGTGGGTCGGCTCGATGCGCATACACGGCGCCCTGGCACTGACCTTCACGCTCCTCTTGATCGGCTTCATTCTGCTCGATCTCGCGCACTTCGGCTATCCGGCCCTGACTGTAATTGCCGGCTATGAGCTGATGGCGACGGCAGCGATGGCATGGTACATCATGGCGCACATTATCTATGCGGACGTCTTTGGCCGGGATATCCTGCCGGTGGGCAAGCCCTGGATCAACTGAAACCTGTGCGGCGTCGGTCTGGCAAAAGAATTCGCTCAGCCCACAGCCGCAAACATGAGCAACACAGATGAGGGAGCAAGAGGCTATGAAAGCTGGAAAGACAATTGGATGGATGGCGGTCCTGGTTGCCTGTGGCATTGGTCGCGTAGTGATGGCTGCAGAAAGCGGCACTGCCACGGCCGAAGAAGCAATCAGCAAAGTGCGGGCAGCGGCGAGCTTTCTGCACAGCAAAGGAACTTCCGGCTACGCGGAGTTCAGCAACAGGGACGGCAGCTGGGTGTGGAAGGATAGTTATGTCTTCGTCTACGACTGTCGGCAGGACAAGATGATTGCGCACCCGATGCGGCCCGATCTGGTGGGCAAGCCGATCATGCAGATTACTGATAACGCCGGCAAGTACATCTTCAAGGATCTCTGCAAGGCCGGCACGCAACCCCATGGCGGCTGGGTCGAGTATGCGTGGTCGAAGCCCGGGGCGGGCGCGCTCTCCCGGAAAATTTCCTATGCTCTGGCCGCGGATATTTCGTTCACCAGTGGCATTCAGGTAAGCGCCGGTACCTATGATGAAACAATGACGATCAAGGAATTGGACGCGGTACTCGAAAAAATGTCCGATCCGTCCAGGTATCAGGCGCTCTGAGCGTTTTGGCGGCCGAGCGTGACGGTGGCTTACCGTGAAAGTCGCGTACGCGACTCACGAACCTCCCTTCTCCCCTTGCGCGAGAAGGGCCAGGAGAAGAGGGAAACGGGCATGACTTTCATGATTTGGGGTGTCTCCACGTGTCACGACCGTTAGGGAAGATTCTTGCCGGGCTGCCCGGGCTGCCGCCGCGCCGGTGAACGCTTGCCAATGCACTGATGACAAAGCTGCCAGCTTCGACCATCCCTCTCAAGAAGCCGCCGAGCCAAGCGCCATTTGTAGGTCACGCTGACGCGCGCGGTCTCGGCGCAGGGTCACGAATCCGGCGATGAGCACGCCAAGTGTGACCAGCGAAACCATGATCGTCGCCAGGGCGTTGATGTCCGGGCTAACGCCCAGGCGCACTTTCGAGAAGATGACCATCGGCAAGGTGCTCGAGCCGGGACCGGAGACGAAACTGGCGATCACCAGGTCGTCGAGCGAAATGGTGAATGCCAGCAGCCAACCCGAGATCAGGGCCGGCGAGATGATCGGCAGGGTTATCAGCAGAAATACTTTTGCCGGTCGCGCGCCCAGATCCATGGCGGCTTCTTCCAGCGAAACATCGAGCGAGGACAGGCGCGATTGCACGATCACTGCCACGTAGGACAGAGTCAGCGTCATGTGGGCGATGGTGATGGTGCTGACACCGCGGCCTTCGGGCCAGCCAAAAGCGTGTTCGCTGGCCACGAACAGCAGTAGTAGCGACAAGCCGGTGATCACTTCGGGCATGACCAGTGGGGCGGTGATCATGCCGGTGAACGGCGTGCGTCCGCGGAAGCGGCCAAAGCGGGCCAGCGCCAGGCCGGCCAGGGTGCCGAGGATGGTGGCGCCGGTGGCAGTCACCGCCGCGACGCGCAGCGACAGCCATGCTGCATCGAGAAGCTGCGTGTTCTCGAACAGGCGGCCGTACCATTCGGTCGAAAATCCCCCCCAGACGGTAACCAGGCGCGACTTGTTGAAGGAGTAGAAAATCAGCGACAGGATCGGGATATACAGGAAGGCAAAGCCAAGCACCAGGTAGGAAAGCCTGACCAGGGAGGCTTTGCGTCTCATGAACGTGCGGCGCTTTCGCGTCCCTGCACGCGTTGGAAATACATGATTGGTGCGACCAGGATGAGGAGCAGGACGATGGCTACCGCGCTGGCTACCGGCCAGTCGCGGTTGTTGAAGAACTCCGTCCATAGCACCTTGCCGATCATCAGCGAGTCCGATGGTCCGAGCAAGGCGGGAATGACGTACTCGCCAACGGCGGGGATGAAGACCAGCATGCAGCCGGCAACGATACCGGGCAGGGACAAGGGCAGGGTGATGCTGGCAAAGGCACGTAACGGGCGGCAGCCGAGGTCTTCTGCGGCTTCGAGCAGGGTCAGGTCCATCTTTTCGAGGTTGGCGTACAGCGGCATGACCATGAACGGCAGGTAGCAGTAGACAATGCCGAGGTAGGTCGCGAAATCGGTCTGCAGCATGACGATCGGCTGGTCGATGACGCCCAGCCAGATCAGGAAGTTGTTGAGCAGGCCGTTGTTTTTCAGGAGGCCGATCCAGGCGTAGACGCGCAGCAGGAAGGATGTCCAGAAGGGCAGAATCACCAGCATCAGCAGAATGCCGCGCCAGCGAGGAGCGCTGCGGGCGATGGCGTAGGCTAGCGGATAGCCGATCAATAGCGCAGCCACGGTCGATACAGCGGCTACCTGCAGCGAATTGACGAAAGCGCGTAGATACAGGCTGTCTGCGAAGAGGTACAGGAAATTGCCGGGATTGAGGTTCAAGCGGATATCGGCGAGCCGCTCGCCTGCCCATTCGAGCAAGGGCTGGTAAGGCGGCATCGCGATTTGCGTTTCCGAAAAGGAAATCTTCAGCACGATCACGAAGGGGACGACAAAGAACAGCAAGAGCCACAGGTAGGGCACGGCAATGACTGCAGTGCGAGCGCTGATTCCCCTGCGTATGAGGAGAATTTGTGTCCGGCGGCAGGGCGGTAGTTTGCCGATGGCATCGAGCAGGCGGCGGCTGCCGACTGCGAATCGTTCGGCCAAAGGTGGAGCGCCCAGGCCTGGCTGCATTTCGGGTTTCATTCGCTGACGATCAGCGGGCTGCTGGCGTGCCAATGCAAGTAGACCTCTTGATTCCAGGTAATGCTCTCTTCGTCGTTACGCCAGACGTTGGGGCGGGTGACGCGGACGGTCTTGCCGGACTCCAGCCGAATCAACATCACCGACAGATCCCCCAGATAGGCGATCTCCTTCACTACTCCGCGCGTCCAGTTGGCTGCGGCTTTCTGCGGCTGCAAGGAGATCTGGATTCTTTCTGGGCGAATCGCCACCCAGAGCCTGTTTGGCGGCGCTGAAAGGGGGGCGCTGGCCACCTCCACTGGTCGTTCGAACTCTGCACAGCGGATATGGAGGGCGCCGGACTCGCTGGCGGTCACTTGGCCTGCGAAGAGGTTCACCGAGCCGACGAATTCGGCAACGAAGCGGTTACCCGGCGACTCGTAAATCTCCTGCGGTGTTCCCACCTGCACGATCCGGCCGTGGTCCATGACCCCGATGCGTGAGGAGAGAGTCATCGCCTCTTCCTGGTCGTGGGTGACAACCACAAAGGTCACCCCCAGTTCTTCCTGCAAGTTCACCAGTTCGAACTGGGTATGCTCGCGCAGCTTCTTGTCGAGTGCGCCCAGGGGTTCGTCGAGCAACAGCAGTTTGGGTTGCTTGATCAGCGCCCGGGCCAGCGCGACTCGCTGCCGCTGGCCGCCAGACAACTGGTCCGGCTTGCGTTTGCCAAACTCGGAAAGACGCACCAGTTTCAGCATTTGCGCCACGCGCTCGGCAATCTCGGAGCGCGAACGGTGCTCCATCCGCAGACCGAAGCCGACGTTTTGGTCGACGCTCATGTGCGGGAAGAGGGCGTAGGACTGGAACATCATGTTGACCGGACGTGCGTAGGGCGGGATGCCGCTCATGTCCAGGCCGTCGATGTAGATCTTGCCGCTGCTGGGTTCCTCGAATCCGGCCAGCATGCGCAGCAGCGTCGTCTTGCCGCAACCGGAGCCGCCGAGCAGGCAAAACAGTTCGCTGCGATAGATATTCAGTGAGACATCATCGACGGCGACAAAGCCGGAGAAGCGTTTGCTTACCCGCTCGATACGGATGTAAGGCTCGACTGCGGGATCGTTCCACGGGCGAGTTGGGTGGGTGGGGGCCGGTGCTGACGAAGCCATTCAGCTACCCGCTTGAAATGTCCCGGGAAGGCGACCATGAAGGAGGCAAACGGTCATGATCGTCCCCCTTCCCCTGACCCTTCTCCCGCAAGGGGAGACGGGAGTTTCGTGAGTCGCGTACGCGACTTTCATATTGACTGCCATCACTGGCCTGTCTGGAAGCGCGTCCAGCTGCGGGTTAACAGTCGGTTGTAGTCGTCGCCCACCGCCAGTTCAGGCGACAGCTTGGCTTTCACCTCGGCGCTGGGGAAAACGCTGGGATCGTTCTTGACCTCGGGATTGATGAACTGCTCCGAAGCAAGATTGCCGTTCGGATAGTGCACCGCATTGGAGTTGTTGGCGGCCACCTGCGGCTGCATCAGGTAGTCGATGAACAGATGCGCATTGCGGGGATGCTTGGCGTCGGCGGGAATCACCATCATGTCGAACCAGATGATGCTGCCCTCCTTGGGCAAGGAATAGGCTACCTTCACCCCTTTGCCCGCCTCCCTGGCGCGATCGCGCGCTTGCAGCACGTCGCCACTGTAGCCGACCGCAATGCACAGCTCACCGTTGGCCAGATCCTCGATGTATTGCGATGAATTGATCTTGCGCACATACGGTCGGATCTTCATCAGTTGCTCTTCGACCAGCTTCAGATCCTCGGGGTCCTGGCTGTTGGGATCCTTGCCGAGGTAGATCAGGACGATGCTGCGGATATCGGAGGCGGCATCGAGGATCGAGATGCCGCAATCCTTGAATTTGGCGGCGTATTTCGGATCAAGCACCAGCGCCCAGGAGTCCAGTGGCGCATCGGGCATGATCTGTTTGATCTGGTCGACGTTGTAGCCGATGCCGTCGGTTCCCCACATATAGGGAATGGCATGCGCATTGTTTGGGTCGTGCAAGGCGACGCGCTGCATGATCGATGGATCCATGTTGCCGAGATTCGTCAACAGGGCTTTGTCCAGTTTCTGGAACACGCCGGCCTTGATCTGACGTTCCATGAACTGCGCCGAAGGCATCACCAGGTCGTAACCGGTATTGCCCGCCAGAAGCTTGGTCTCGACCACCTCGTTGGCATCGAAGACGTCGTAATTGACCTTGATCCCGTACCTGGCTTCGAAGTTCTTGACCGTCTCCGAGGCGATGTAGTCCGACCAGTTGTAGACGTTGAGTACCTTCTCGGCGTCGGTGGCGCCGGGCGCGGCGGCAACGGCTGCTGCCGGCGGCGCAGCAACCTCCGCTTCCTTGCCGCAGGCAGCCAGCAGGATTGCCGCGAACCCCAGACAGGCAAGTCTGGCGGCACCGGTGGGGGGTAAAGGCGAGCAGACGTACATGGCGTTTCTCTCCTGCGGAGGGCGATGGCCGAAGCGTAACGCAGTGCCAGCTACAGGCCAAGAGGCAGATCAATGCACGCCCGGCTGGCGGCACTGGCCGGGCCAGGAGCCGCCAGCCTGAGAAGCAGGTTTCGACCTTGTCGAGCGCTGCTCCCGAGGCGCCTGCTGTTCCTTGCTCTCAGACGCGGACGATGCGCACGCTGTCGGTGCTGCCGGCACGCGGTCCGGTTGATCCGAAGACGACTGCCACCAGATCGCCGTCACGGACGAGTCCCGCAGCACGCGCGAGGGCGATTGCCTGTCGCAACTGATCGGCGTCGGCATTGTCGGGGACCAGCAGTGGTTGCACGCCCCATACCAGGCAGAGCCCGCCGAGCACTTGCGGTGACGTCGAGATGCCGGCGATGGGCATTTTGGGGCGGAAGGCTGCGACACGATGCGCGGTCAGGCCGCTGCGTGTCGGGCAGAGGATCGCGGCGACCTTGAGATCCTCGGCCGCTTGCACGGCGGCGTGTGCGACGGCCCACGCCACGCGATCGGTGATGGCGGCGGTGATTGCTTCTGGATGGCCGTGCTCGCGTGGCGAGCCCTCGGCCGACTCGGCGACCTCGCTCATCATGCGTACGGTTTCGCAGGGGAAGAGGCCAACCGCGGTTTCCTCAGACAGCATCAAGGCATCGGTGCCGTCGAGCACGGCGTTGGCAACGTCATTGACTTCGGCGCGGGTGGGTAAGGGGGGAGCGGGTCATCGACTCGAGCATTTGGGTCGCGGTGATCACCGGCTTCCCGGCCATGTTGCAGGCACGGATGATTTCCTTCTGGAGCAGCGGTACGCGCCGCGCCGGCATCTGGATGCCCAGATCGCCGCGCGCCACCATCACCGCGTCGGCTGCTTCGATGATGCCGGCAAGATTGTCGATTGCCGCAGCGGTCTCGATCTTGGGAACCAGCGCTGGTCGCATGCCGCGCTTGGGGAGCATCGCGCGTACCCGTTCGACGTCTTCGGCGCGGCGTACGAAGGAGAGCCCGAGGAAGTCGACCTTGGCGGCAATCGCCATTTCCAGCGCCAGCGCATCGCGAGCGGTGAAAGGCTCTACGTGTGCTTCGGCACGCGGTAGGTGCATGCCTTTGCGCGAGCGCAAGGGGCCGCCGCGAAGGACTTCCGTACGGACGTCCTTGCCGATTGATTCGAGTACGCGCAGAACGATCGCCCCGTCGGCGAGGTAGACCTCGTCGCCTGGTCGTGCCCATTGCGCGAGATCGGGCAGGGTCGTGGAAACGTGCTGCGCATCGCCGATGCTGTCTTCGAGGCCGCTCAAGACAAACTCCTGGCCGCTCTCGAGTTCCACCTCGTCGTTAGCCACCAGACCGCTCCGGATCTTCGGGCCGGGCATGTCAACGAGAATTCCAACACTGCGCCCAAGCTCGCTGGCCAGTTCCCGTACCAGACGCGCGTTATTGCTGTGCGTTTTCATGTCTGAGTGCGCGGCGTTGAGGCGGACGACGTCAACACCCGCTTCCAGGAGTCGTCGCAAGGCGTTCGGTGTCGCGGTGGCGGGGCCGATCGTGGCCACTATTTTTGTTCGGCGCATCAGGTGCTCCTCAAATACTTCGGGTGCGGCTCTTTTCGTCGGGCACGCTTTCGCGGCTACTAATCGGCAGATTTTGGCTCATTGTTCGTTCCCCGCTATCGGAATAGGGTGGCTGCAGGCTCGGTAATGCCGTCCGCGTTCCTTACGTACCGCACTGGAGCAATTTTTTTAAGTCATTGATACGTTAACCATTTGATGTGCCTATGATCCTTCGTGGCCGAAAAGATCCACACCCAAATACTTCGACATTTGGTCTGGCTTCCCTGGCGGCCGGCCAGCGTGTGCGATCCGCAGGCGCGGGGCAGGGCATCCACGGGAACGGCGGGCAGTATAGGTAGGGGTCGCAGCTGCCGTCAATCAGCAGTCTTGCGACGAGTAGCGCGGTGAAGCGACCGAAATGACGGAGGTGCCAGCCGAGACCCGCGCTAGCAGCGCTTGTGCGCGCAGGATCAGGGTTTCTCCCCTGTCTTATTGACAGCGTTCGCCTGGCCGGCGGGATCGTACGCCGCAGCGCGGGGGGCGCTGGCGTCGTCGGCTGAATCCTTGTCTGGCGCAGGCGCAGGCGCAATCGCGGGAGGCACGATTGGCGGCGATTGCCCGTGTGCGGCCTCAAGCGTGAAGGGCGCTTGCTTTGGCGGTGGTGCGTTGCTGACGATGCTCTGAAAGTGGTCAACAACGCCCCAGGCCATGGCCAGCATCAGCAGCATGAAGAAGAAGAGAATCATGTCCCGGCCCGATGCGCGAACTGGGCGAGGCTACAGCGCAACTTGTTCTGACGCGGGAGTGATGGCAGGCACGCGCGGCGCTTGGTTTCGCACGCAGGGTGCTCGCGCCGGCCCAGATTCCGGGTGGTCTCCATCGCGTCGGGCGAGCTGCCGTTGTCTATCGTTTCAGCATCAAGCATTGCGCTTCCGCCTGGTGCCACGGTTTAGCCATGCGGCCGCCATCAGTCCAAGGAGCTGCCGCGTTCCGCGCCGCAAACTATGGGCGCCGCTCTCGATAACCATGCACAACAACCGCATGCGATTGATGGTGCCTGCTGGAGAGGGTGCTGCATAGCGACGGTCGACACGGTGCGCTGGAAACGCCAGGGCAGTCGCGTAATGCCAACGTCGTGAACCCCCAAAAATAGTCGTTTACGCTCAAGAAATTACGAAAGGGCCGTTCCCAACTCATCTGGTAGAGGAACTCGATCGTCTGGCGGACCATGCGGAACGCGTCGACCTTGATTTCCGCGGCAGCCGCATGGTCCGCCTGACAGCCCGCGCCGGTTAAGCTCGCACGGATTGCTGAGCGCCGGCGCGTCGACCTGTCGCCCGATGGGTTGACCGAGGCTTTGCGGAACGGTCGTTTCAAGCTTCGCCCGGAGGCTGCCGAGTCGCGCGGCGGCTGTCGTCCTTCGGGTGATGAGAACAAGCCGTGCTTGCTATAACACCCCGCGTCGCCTAGGCTGTTCGGTAGGCTACGTGTCGTTGGCCCTGCTGCCGACCAAGCGTCCGTAGCAGGACCATTTCTTCCTACCAGAGTGGAGGCCTGTGGTCGTGGAACTGACATTCAATTTCAAGAGTGACAAGCTGGCCGGTGACTTCTGGGGCGGTCTTGCCGCCATGTTGGTTGCCCTGCCGTCGGCGATCGCCTTTGGCGTCACCATCTATGCCTCGATTGGCCCGGCTTACGCCGGTATGGGGGCGTTGGCCGGGATTCTCGGTACTGTCGCTCTCGGACTGGTGGCGCCGACCCTGGGTGGCACCAATCGCCTGATTACCGCGCCGTGTGCGCCGGCCGCGGCGGTGTGCTCGGCCTTTGCCATAGGGCTCGTGCAGCAACAGGTTGAACCCGTATTCATCGTGCTGATGTTGACGGCCCTGGGTCTGGTTGCGGGCCTGCTACAGTTGCTCCTGGGTGCCATGGGTGTCGGTAGCCTGATCAAGTACATCCCGTTTCCGGTGGTCAGCGGCTATCTCACCGGCGTCGGTCTGATCATCATCGGCAGCCAGATCCCGAAATTTCTCGGCGTTTTCGGAAACTACTCGTTGTGGCGGGTGCTGATCTCACCGGAACTCTGGCAGTGGCAGAGCGCGGTCATCGGCACCGTGACGGCGGCGGTTATGCTCTGCGCAGCCCTGGTCACGCGCGTCGTGCCGGCGGCCATTCTCGGCTTGCTGGCCGGGGTGCTGACCTATTTCGGACTGGCCTACGCGGTAGACCAGTCGATGTTGGTCATCGAGGGCAACAAGTTGATCATCGGCCCGCTTGGCGGAACTGCGTCAAGCATGCTCGACGCCATCACTGGCCGTTGGCGGGATATCGGCGAACTGAAGCTTAGCCATATTGGCGGCCTGCTTGGAACGGCATTGACCCTGGCCGTGTTGTTGTCGATTGATACTCTCAAGACAGCGGTCGTTCTCGACGCGTTGACGCGCAGCCGCCACGATCCAAACCGTGAGTTGATCGCCCAGGGTTCCGGAAACATCGCTTCGGCCTGCGTCGGTGGCATGCCGGGAGCCGGGCAGATGGGGGCGACGCTGGTCAATTTGAACAGCGGTGGCCAGACTCGCGTCTCGGGGGTCGTCGAAGGCGTGTTGTCGCTGATCGCGTTTCTCGCCTTGGGGACGTTCATTGCCTGGATTCCGGTCGGCGCGCTGGCCGGCATCCTGATCGTCGTTGGCTTCCGGATGATCGACCGGCACAGCTTCAATCTGTTGCGTTCGCCGTGGACCATGTTGGACTTCGCCGTCATCGTGGTGGTGGTGGGCGTGGCGCTCGCTTACAGCCTGATCGCCGCGTCGGGCGTCGGGATTGCTCTGGCGATGTTGCTGTTCATCCGCGAGCAACTGGGTAGCACGATCATTCGTAACAAGCTTGATGGCAGTCACAGGTTTTCGAAGAGGGTGCGCTTGGGGCAGGATATGGAGCTGCTGGTAAAGAGTGGGGATAAGACCGCAATAGTGGAGCTGCAGGGTAGCCTGTTCTTCGGTACCAAGGACCAGCTTTACTCGACACTTGAACCGGAGTTGACCAGGCGCACCTACATCGTGCTCGACATGCGGCGCGTGCAGTCGGTCGACGTCACGGCCGTGCATCTGCTGACCCAGATCAGGGACTCGCTGATCGAACGTGGCGCCTACCTTATTTTCAGCGACCTGACGCGGACCCTGCCAAACGGCCGGAATATCGCCGAACTCTTCGATCAGATGGAACTTACGACCATGACCGAGCATGTGAAGGTGTTTCCTGCGCTTGACGACGCGCTCGAATGGACGGAAGACGAGATCCTCGGCGAGCATCTCAAGGAGGCGCTCGAGCTTCCACCGCTCGAGGTATACGAGCTCGAAATGTTCAAGCACTACAAGGAAGAGACGCTGATCGCCCTGGTGGAAGCTCTTGAGCGACGCTCGGTAGGGAAGGATGAGAAGGTCTTTTCTCTTGGCGATGTGGCCAATGAGCTGTACCTGATCCGCAAGGGTGCAGTCCGGATCACGTTCCCGATCAAGGGAACAGTAAACGTTCATCACGCCTTGACGTACGGGCGCGGCGACTTCTTCGGTGGTATTGCCTTCATTGCAGGAACGAGCCGTTTCAACGACGGTACGGCGGTGGAAGATACCGAACTCTTTGTGTTGCAGCGCGAACAGTTCGAAAGACTCAAGGAGGAGCACAAGCGGCTGGGGTTCGAGATACTCGAGGCGGTCGCCAAGGTGCTGGCGTTGAGGTTGCGTTATGCTGACAAGGAACTCATGGCCATGCAGGAGTAGGTCGAGGAGAGGGAGCACGTGGGCTACGGGCTGTTCGGGATCACTACTCCAACTGCTTGCTTCAAGGCGGCCTGTGCAGTCCGCATGGCTGCAACTTTCCGCAAGGTGCCGGAAAGGTCATCCGTTCGGTAGGCAACGCGATATTTCTCGCCAAAATCCGCCATTGCGGTGTGGAATTCGGTTGCCATTTTTCGGTACGCTCAACGGCACTGAGTGGCTCTAACCAGAGGAGAACAACAATGTTCCAGCACATATTGGTGCCGACCGATGGCAGCCATCTGTCGAACAAAACCGCGGAACGCGCGGTGGCGTTTGCCAAGGCGGCCAATGCCAAGATCACGGCGTTATACGCGAAGGCACCGGTTGGGCACGCGGAAAATTACGGCGATCTGATTCAGCCCGCCGCGATCCAGCGCCTGATCTCGGGTTCCGACGGGAAATCCAAGGAGTATCTGGGCGCCATCAAGAAACTCTGCAAGGAGGCCGGCGTCGAGAGTACAACGCTCGCGGTGGTCAGCGATACCCCGTGGGAAGCGATCGTCAAGGTTGCCGAGGACAACAACTGCGACCTGATCTTCATGGCCAAGCACAGCCGAGGGGGTCTGTCCTCGCTACTGGTCGGCAGTCAAACCTACCGCGTGTTGACCCACTCGAATATTCCCGTCCTTGTCTTTCGTGCGCCGAAGGCGCACGCTAGTCACCACAAGCACCATAAGGAAACAGAGAGAGTTGGGGAAGCAGACAGCGAAAAGGGCAGCAAGAAGGCGTGAGCGAGAGGTCGGTCGCGAGGGATGACTCACTCCGCCAGGCACCCAGACACTGCCCGCTACGCCGTGTTCGCGGCGCCAGTCCCTTGGTCATTGCCGGTACAACGCCCGTGAATCCTCGCTGGTGGCAGCAGGCTTCACCATTTTCTTGCAGACGGCGTTGCCCATCGCTCGTGGTGGGGAAGCAAGTCGTTTACAGTCTGATGACTTGACAAGGAGAGTTTCGATGCTGCGTCAAACAATCTTGGCTTCAGCCTTCGCAGTTTTCGGATTTGTCAGTATCGCCGCGTCGGCGCAATCTTGGACTCCAGCCGAAGCCAAAGCCAAAGCCATGCTCGAAAAGGTGGTTGTTGCGTTAAAGGCTGACAAGGCCAGGGCGCTCGTGATGTTCACCAAGGGTGAAGGCGGCTTCATGGATCACGACCTGTATCCTTATTGCGGTGGTCCGGATGGGTACTTCACCGCCCATCCGACACTTCTTGGCATGAGCCTCAAGGATCTCAAGGACAAGGATGGCAAGCCTCTGGGCAAAGAACTCTACGACGTAGCCGAGGAAGGACGTTTTTTTCGAGGTTTCGTACATGTGGCCGCGTCCCGGTCAGACCGATCCAGTGGAAAAGGTCGCCTACGTGACCAGGATCGGCGATCAGGTGTGTGCGGTTGGCTATTACAAGTAATGGCCTTGCAGACGGGCTGGCTCAGGGATCACAGTACCAGCGATCAGCACGGCAAGACCACGTCCGAAGTCGCGGCTGTCCTGGGGCACAGGCGCGCCGACGTGAGTACTCCCTTTGCAGGTAAACCTCTTTGTGATGCGCCAGTTGGCAAGAAGGGGATGTCAAGCGGCGTGGAGTACGAGCGAATTGTTCCTGCCGCGTGTCGAGCACTTCCATTCGGCCGCAGCGCACGCCGCTGCGGAGCGACACGGCCAGTTGGCTACGGCCAACCACGGTTTCCGGATTCACGTGCTAACGCAAGAGCGATTTGGACGGTATATCGCCACGCGCATCTTTGCTGAGGATGCTGGCTCAGCGTGTTCCCTTGCGGAAATCCACAATGGCTGTTGCGACGCTGATCGGTCAGAATTAGCCTCCACCCGGGGGATGTTAATCACACAAATGCTTGTCGACGAACAACTTTTTTCCTCGATGCCGACGCGCTGGCGCGTTCCGCGAGCCGGGAGCCGGGAGCCGGGAGCCGGGAGCCGGGAATGCGCTTGCCAGCGTCCGCGCAAGGATTGGCCACTGCGCCATATCGAGAAATCGCGGACTTCAGGAACTTTCGACCATGCAATCGCCAATCCGGTGCTTGCGTGAGCAGGCGAAGAGCGCAGATGCTTGCGTTTGCGGGACCAGAATGATTATTCTTTGCGCCAGCGGCAGGCAACTTGCCGCATCGAAAAGACAAAATATTCACACGTAGTAACTTTCCTTAGGAGCCTCCCAACCCCGCGCGCGGGCCAGGCGTTCGCGAAGAAACAGGGATTGTGTCGCCCACTTGCGCTACGTGGCAGTTGCCCCACACATGGTTAGCGGCAGCACCGATATGACCGACCTACCATTGGTGTGAGCTCAAGCGAGCCCGTTTAGGAGCATGGTTCGGGAATCGTCGGCGATAGTGGTGAGCGCAGCGATGCGCATCCCGTTTGTGAGATCGAGTCGAATTTCGACGTTTCCCCTGGTGCTGCCATTCCTTAGGCGATTTCTGTCAAATAACATACCATCTTGCTTGTCTTTTCGCCCGTCTTCTGTGTTATGACAACAGTTACATAGTTCGACTATGCGCCTGTTGTCGCGCCTTGAAGCCGACCGAAAATCCGGCGCAATCTGGTACGTTCTTTTCCGGCAATCGCCTTAACCATCGTGGAGCACATCATGGCCATGCGCAGGCGAGATGAAGAGCTAGCCTGGATGTTGCATAAAGAGGGCGAGTAAGCACGTAAACATTTGATACAATTGGAGTTCTATAGAAACCAGTTCGTAAAAAATGCCTACCACTACTCGCCCAGCCTTGGATTTTACCCCGGAACAACTCCACCTCCCGCCCGCTGCGGGCTTCACGGTTCGCGCCGATTTCAGCGCCGGTGAGGTGTCCTCGGACCTGGGCGCCTTGGTGCTGAGCGCCGTCGATCGTCGCATCGGCCTGATCGATCGCCTGACCGGGGCGATTGCCGATTCCCGCGATCCTCGTTACATCACCCACCCGCTGCGCGATTTGCTGACGCAGCGCGTCTTTCAGATTGCCTGCGGCTATGAGGACGGCAACGA
>NZ_SPMY01000055.1 GCF_012939955.1 Candidatus Accumulibacter phosphatis | reverse complement strand
CAGGGAGCCATGCTCCCTGAATTCCCCGCCTCACCCCCGCCCCTTCTCCCGCNAGGGAGAAGGGAGTTTCGTGAGTCGCTTGCGCGACTTTCACATTAACGGTCATGACACGTGGAGACACCCCAAATCATGAAAGTCATGACCGTTTCCCTCTTCCCCTGCCCCTTCTCCCGCGAGGGAGAAGGGAGTTTCGTGAGTCGCTTGCGCGACTTTCACATTAAAGGAGCGATTCATGCCGATCATGATCGAAGAGATGCAGGCCGAGGTCCGGCCGGATCATGAAGCCGCGCAGTCGACCAGTGCCGCGCCGGCGCCCGATGCGGCACGCGAGGCTGCGGCAGTCGAAGCGACGCTGCGCGAACTCGCGCTGCGCAACGAGCGTCGCCAGCGCTGGCACGCCGATTAGGAGTTGGCGACCATGCCTGCCGAAACCTCCGTCAGTCAATCCGCGGTCTATCGTGCGCGGCCGACGCTGCGCCTCGCCGGACAGGAGGACCTGCGCGTTTCTGAACTGCTCATCGGCATGCGCATCGAGGAATCCGAGGGGGGTATGAGTACCGCCGAACTGCGCTTCTCGAACTGGGCGAGTACCACCGACGCCGGTGCGGAATATGCCTTCGAAGACGGTTCTCGGCTTGCGCTTGGCACGGCCATCGAAGTCTATGCCGGTGACGAAACGCAGGCCCGAGAGCTTTTCCGTGGCGTGGTCAGCGGCTTCGAGGCCGAATTTGCGCAGGGCTCGCCGCCCGAACTGGTGGTGCTTGCCGAAGATCCGCTGGGTCGCGCCCGCATGGCGCGCCGCAGCAAGGTCTACAGTGACATGTCGCCGGCCGACGTGGTCAATGCCGTCGCCAACGAGCTCGGCCTGCGTCCTTCGGTGCAGGGTTTGGCCGAGCCGATCGCTACCTGGGCGCAACTCAACGAGAGCGATCTCGCTTTCCTGCGGCGGCTGCTTGGGCGTTTCGACGCCGACCTGCAGATCGTCGGCGAGGAACTGCAGGTGGCACCGCGGGGCGAGGTTCGTCGGGGTGAACTCAGCCTCGAGTTGCATGGCCAGCTGGCACGCGCCCGGGTGGTGGCCGATCTCGCGCAACAGGTGAGCAGCATCACCGCCGCGGGCTGGGATCCGGTCGGCGGCAGCGCCGTCAGCGCCGAGGTCGGCAGTCTCAGCCACGGCGGGCCCGGCAGCGGTACGAGTGGCGCCGACTGGCTTGGCCGCGCGTTCGAACGGCGCAGTGAACACCTTGGTCACCTGGCGCTGGCGACCGACGCCGAAGCGCAGGCAGTGGCCGAGGCGGCCTTCGATCAACGCGCGCGCCGCTTCGTGCGTCTCGACGCCGTTGCCGAGGGCAATGCCCAACTCCGCGTTGGCAGCACGGTAGCGGTCACTGGCCTTTCCGCGCGCTGGGACAACAGCTACTACGTCGTCGAGGCGCGTCACCGCTACGACCTGCGCGCCGGCTATCGCACCGAGTTCGTCGGCGAGTGCGCGTATCTCGGGGAGGCCTCCTGATGGATCGTGCGCCGCATTTTCAGCCCGCCGCCGGATGGCTCAACGGCGCCCAGCTGGCACGGGTCGTGGACATCGCCGACCCGGAACGCCGCAATCGGGTGCAGATTCGCCTGCTCGCCTTCGATGCCTTCGAGGGTCAGGACGCACCGCTGTGGGCGCGCGTGGTGTGCCCCTTTGCGGGTGCCGATCGCGGCGCTTTCCTGATGCCCGATGTCGATGACGAGGTGCTGGTCGTCTTCCTGCAAGGCGATCCACGCTATCCACTGGTCGTCGGTGGGCTGTGGAGCGGTGCCAACGCGGCACCGGCCGAACTCGGCGACGAGGGCAATCGCTTCAAGCGAATTCGCTCGAAGAACGGCGTTACCGTCACCCTGGATGATCAGCAGGGTCAGGAACAGTTGGTCCTCGAAACGCCGGGTGGGCAGAAGCTTACACTCTCCGACGGACCGGGCAAGGTCACCGTCGAGGACTCAAACGGCAATCGGGTCGTCATGGAGGCGGCACGGATCAGCATCACCGCCAGTGCCGAGGTCAAGGTCGAAGCACCGCAGGTCAAGGTCAGCGCCGGCATGGTCACCGTCGATACAGCCATGGCCAAGTTTTCCGGCATCGTCAAATGCGAGGTCCTGCAGGCGACGTCGGTTATCTCCACCAGCTACACACCGGGAGCGGGAAACATATGGTGAGCCATCACGAGGTGATCCTCTCGGCCCCGCGCGACCTTGCCGTTGGCGGCGCGCCGGCGATCCTGCAGCGCAGCGACGACGACTTCATCGAAGCCGTGCTGGCCAGTCTGCGCGATGCCAATGGGCGCATCGCTCTGCGCGACAGTCTGGCGCGTCCGACCCGCATGGCCACCGCTAGCGACACCCGGTCGCGCAGCAAACGCAATAGGGGCCGCGAGCTTTTCAACAAGCTGCGCGATGCCAGCCGCCAGTTGGGTCTCGCCGGCGGGCGGGTGGCCGCTGCGCCGGTGGTCAAGAGCGAGCAGGAAAGTGGGCAGAAGAGTGAACAGGAGCTGGTCGAAGGCATTCGTCGCGCCGCCGAAGGGTCGCCAGTGCTCAAGCTCTTCCAGCCGATTCAGCGCCAGTTCAACCTGGCGGTGATGGAAGCGCGTTGCGATACACCGGGCGAGCCACGTATCGACCCGCAGCGGGTGGAGGGAGCCGGCATGGTCATCCGTCGGCTGGTGCGCGATGCCAAGGGGAATGAAGTGAAGCAGGGCTGGATGCGCGCCGGCGACAGCCTGAAAGGCTGGGCAAACATCGCCGCGGCCGCCGACGGCGCCGCACGCGGCAATCGCCACGACCCCGAAGCACTGCGCCGACTGAGCCGGCCGACGACCGGTCAGCCGGTCCTCGACCGCGAAGTGAGCACGCTGCTGGCGGCGCAGGAAGATGCGCTGCTCAACGAATCGGTGGTGCCGATGTTCGTCGCTCCGCCCGACGTCTGCAAGGCGGCAGCTGCGACGCTGTTCTACGGCCTGATCCCGACCACCAGCAGCGAGAAAGCCGAGGGCGGCGCGCCGGAGTTCGACGAGGCCGCGTTCGGTCCGACGACGGCCGACTTCAAGGAGCATCTGGTCGGCCCGCTGCGCGGCCTCGCCGACAGCTTCCCGCGGCCGGGCCGTGCTCTGACGCCCGACCTGGCGAGCATCGCCGGCAATCCGGGCGACTCCGAGCGCAGCATGATGAAGCGCCTCCTGCTCCTGCTGCGCCAACTGGCTGTCGAGTTCGACGCTTTCGGCGACAGCGCCGAAGCCGATTCGCTGATGGAGGTGCTCAACGGCATTGCCCTGCCGCTCGCCGACGCCGTCGGCAAGCCAATCGCCGGCAGCCGCCCGGCGGGCGATTTCCTCGCCGCGGCCAGCCGCATCCTGCTCAATGATGAGACGATCTCGCCGGCGCCGACCATCCCGGCGGGCTGGCCGGCGCTCGACGCCACTACCGGCGATGCCCTGTTGCGCGCCCTGTCGGCCTGCCTGCGTCTGCGTTTCGAGGCCGTCAGCGGCGTCGCCGGACGCTTCGACGACCCGGGTGCGCGCTACGTGCTGCGCGCCTTCGTGCGTCTCAAGCCCGAAGGTGTCTGCCCGGCCCGCACGGTGTGGGGCGACTACAGCCCGGCTTTTGTAATTGCCCCCTGGTACGAAGGCAGCGGTGCGCCGCCGCTACAGATTGCCTTGCCCGACCCGAGCGACAAGGAGATGCTCAAGAAGCTCAAGCCCAACGTCGCGTTCACCGTTCCGGCGTCGATGCAGAACCTGCTCGGCGGCGATCCGCTCGACCTGATGGACGGCAAGGAGCCGGCCGACAATGGCCTCAAGCTCGGCTGGATCTGCAGCTTCAATATTCCGATCATCACCATCTGCGCCTTCATCGTGCTGAACATCTTCCTGTCGCTGTTCGATCTGTTTTTCCGCTGGATGATGTTCATCAAGATCTGCATCCCCTTCCCCAAGAAGAGCGGAGGTGAGTCATGAGCACCAGCCAGCTGCCGCGTCCCCTGATTGGCTGGCCGCTGTTCGCCTTGCCGGACGAGCACGGCCGACTCGACTGGCCGGATCTCGAAGCCAGCGTGCGCCAGGGCATCCGCGTGATTCTCAGCACCCGACCCGGTGAGCAACTGATGCGCCCGGAGTTCGCGCCGGACTCGACCGCCTGCTGCACGCTCCCAACAGCCTCGCTACCCGGCGCCAGATTCGTGACTGGGTGATGGATTCGCTCGGCCGCTGGGAACGGCGCATCCTGCTCGACCGGGTAGAAGTGTTCGAAGTCCCCGACAAGCCCTCCGACCTGCGGGTGGAGATCGCCTATCGCTTGGCCCGCTCCGGCACGCCCGGCGCGCTGGCCGTGACCGTTCGACTGGAGGAAGGCTAATGCCGATCCTGCCGCCTCGTCTCGATGACCGCAGCTTCGACGATCTGCTCGAAGATCTGCTGGCCCGCGTCCCGGCGCACACGCCGGAATGGACCAACCCACGCCTGGGCGACCCCGGTCGCACTCTGCTGGAGCTGTTCGCCTGGCTCGGCGACGCACTGCTCTATCGCGTCAACCTGATTCCCGAGCGCCAGCGGCTGGTTTTCCTCAAGCTGCTCGGGCAGGGCCTGCGCCCGGCGCGGCCGGCTGCCGCCATCGTCAGTCTGGCGTTTGCCCAGCCCACCGAACTGGCGGCCGTGACGCTCGCCGCGGGGGCGCGCATCAAGGCGCCGCTGCCCTTCGAAACGCTGGCCGAAACGACCTTGCTGCCGGTGGCTGCCGAGGCGTGGTACAAGCAGCCGCTCGCCGACGCCGATGCGGCGCGCATGGAGGCGGTGATCGCCGGTCTGCAGAAGGTGCATCGTATCGACGGTGCTGCCAAAGCCTATCTCGCTTCACCGCTCTTCGAAGGCGGTCAGGCGGCGAGTGGTGAGGGCGTAGACGTCTTCGCGCTGAGCGTAGATCGCGCGCTGTGGCTGGCACTGATGGCGCCCGCCGCGCAGCGTCCCGAACAGCAGGCAGCGACGAATGTCGCCGCACGCACGGCGCTCGGCGGCGGCGACAGCGGCGCGACGGCGATGTTGTCGGTCGGCGTGGTGCCGGCGATCGCCGCCCCGGCGCTGTTCGAGGAAGTCGGCCAGCGCGCGCGCGTGTCGGTGTTGTGGGAAGTGGTGACGCGCGGCGCCGACGGCATAAATGCCGACTACCTGACCATCGAGCCTTTCCCCGGCGACGCCAACGACAGCACCGCCGGGCTGACGCGGCCGGGCGTGCTGCGCCTGCCGATGCCCGACGAATCGCTGATCTGGGCAGCCGCCAACGATGTCGGCGAGAATCCGCGCGCCGGCGTTGGCGACAATCCACCGCGCCTCGACGATCCCGAAAAAGCCGCCCGGCTGATCGGCTGGCTGCGTCTGCGGCCCAAGCCAGGAAGCGGCGTCAGCAGTCTCAAGCTGGCCTGGGTCGGCATCAACGCCGTCGCCGTCGATCAGCGCAGCACTCTCGAAGGCCGCGTACTCGGCGTATCGACCGGCGCTGCCGACCAGGTCTTCCAGTTGCCGGTCGCGTCGGTCGACGCCGACACCCTGCGCATCCAGGTCGAGGAGCCAGGCCGTGCTTATCAGCCATGGCAGCGGGTCGAAGATCTTGCCGCCCTCTCGGCCGACGCGCTGGTGGCGCGTGAGGCGGCGGTTTTCGAGCTCGATGCCGAGGCCGGCAGCCTGCGCTTCGGCGATGGCGTACGCGGCCGGGTGCCGGAGCGGCAGATGCGCATCCGCCTGGCCTATGGACGCTTCGGGGGTGGCCGCGCCGGCAATCTGCCGGCGGCCAGCCTGAGCGAAATCTCCTCGGCCCGGCTGGTCGGTGCGGCGCGGACGATGCCGGCGATCAAGGTGCTGCAGCCGCTCGCCACCGCAGGCGGTGAAGATGCCGAAAGCCTGGCCCGCGCCGAACAGCGCATTCCCGCGCTGCTGCGCCATCGCGAGCGCGCCGTGACGGCCGACGATTACCGTCGCCTGGCGCAGGAGGTGCCGGGCACCGACGTGGCGCGCGTCGAGCTGCTGCCGCGCTTCAAGCCACGCGAGCGACGCTTCGATGTGCCCGGCGTGGTCAGCGTGATGGTCTTGCCGGCGCAGCCCTTCGGCAAGGCGCCCAATCCGCGTCCCGACCGGCCGTTCATCGAGCGCGTGCATGCGCATCTGTCGGTGCGCACACCACTGGCCACCGAGCTGTATGTGATCGGCTGTGAATACGTGTCACTCGGCGTGTCGGTGGGCGTGACGATCCGCGACGGTTTCGGCCGCGAGGCCGTGCTCTTCGAGCTGCGCGAGGCCTTGCGCCGGCTGCTCTGGCCGCTACCGCCGCATGGGCCGGGTGGCGCCGGCTGGCCGCTCGGTCGCACGCTGCGCGAGCGTGAACTGGAAGTGGAAATCTCGCGGGTCGCCGGTATCGCCGAGGTCGGCGGCATCAACCTCTTCGAACGTGCCGAGATCGCCGGGAAGGGCGAATGGCGGCTGCTGACGCGCAATACGCCCGACGGCAGCCAGTCGCTGCAACTCGCCGCCTGGCAGCTGCCCGAACTGCTGTCGGTGGTGGCTGTGGACAATCCGGCTGGCAGTGGCAGTGGTGGTGCGCCGGGTGACCTCTCGGCGCTGCCCAACCCCTTCGCCGACGACAGCGCTGTCGCTGTGCCGGTCGTGCCCGAGCTGTGCTGATGGATGCCAACGGACAGCGCTTCTGGTTACTGGCCGACGACCGGCACTGGCCGGGGCGCAGTCACGTCGATTACCGTGCCGCTTGCCGCGCCTTGCGCCTGGCCAGCGAGCGCCGTCTCTCGGCAGCTCCGGCGGACGCCGCCGGGATCGCCGCGGCGGCGCTCGAACGTCTGCCGCAGTCGGTCGACCGGCACGGCGCCAGCGCGCGCTGGGAGCAAGCGGCGATGGCCATCGTCGTCGTCAGTCATCTGCCGGCGGTGGCGACTTTGCTGCCACTCACCGAGCGACCGCTGGACTTTACTGCCGGCTTCGACGACGTGCTCTACGTGGCGCTGGGCGAACGCCTCCTGCTGCACGACCTGCGCGGTCGCTGGCCGGACACCGTTTTGCCGACACCGGACTTCCAGGCCTGGCGTCTTGCCGCCGATCCACGCGGCGGCGTGTGGCTGCTGGAACGTGCCAGCGGTCGCCTCGGTCACCTCAGCGGCTGCCTCCAGCCGGAGCGGCCGGCGGTTGGCTACGCGCCGGGCACTTTCCGCCCCGATCCCGAAAACCCCAGTCCGCCAACGCTGAAGATTTTCGACGACGTTGTCTGGCCGGCCGGCGAGCGGCCGCAGGCGCTGACGCTTGCCGCCGACGGCACGCTGGCGCTGTTGTCATGGTTCGGCGATGGCGAATGTCGCCTGCGCCTGTTCGATCGGCTGCTGGCCAGGCTCGGACCGGCGCAGACGCTGGCCGGTGCGATCTTCGCCTATGCGATCGACTGGCTCAGCGACGGCGGAAGCTATGCCATCGTGGCGCGCGTGCCGGGCCGCCGTGACGCGCCAGTGTGGGTGCCCAGGGGTTCGCCCGCGGTGGCGCTGACGCTGCAGCCGGCCGGCGACATCTACCCGCTGGCGAGCGCTGCCGAGGAAGCGCCTTTCGCCCATCGCCTCGACGATCCTCCACGTTACCCGCTGGCGGGCGGCGCGCTCGAACCGCTTTACCGGCTGTCGCTGGCCAACCTCGCCCGCCGCGGCGAGGCGGCGAATTTCAGCAGCGCGGCGATGCACCTCATCGACAGCGGCGACCAGCGGACGGTCTGGCACCGGCTCTACGCCGAAGCCCGCCTGCCGGTCGGCTGCGGCCTGCTGGTGTGGTTGGCGACGAGCGCCGAGCCGAGCCCTGCGGTGGTCGATGAATGGCACGCGCATGTCTTCGGTGAACTGCCCGACGAGTCACTGCCCGCCGGGCCCGTGCCGCACGCGGTTTGGGAACGGCAGCCTTCCGAGCTGCCTGGCCATCCCGGCCTGGGTGCCTGGGGCGCGCCCGAGCCCGGCCGCGCCGGACTGTGGACGGCGCTGGTCCAGCGTGCCGCGCATCGCGTGCGCGCTCTCAGCGGCCGCTATCTGTGGGTGCGTGTGGCGTTTTTCGGCGCGGGGCGTGATTCGCCTGAACTGGCCGCCTTGCGCGCCTACGGCTCGCGCTTCTCCTACCGTGATCAATATCTGCCGCGCCTCTATCGCGAAAGCGAATTCGGCGCCGCCGCGGAAAGTCCTGGCGTGGCGACGCCCGCCGATTTCCTCGAGCGTCTGCTGGGCAACGTCGAAGGCGTGCTCACTCCGCTTGAAGACCGCGTCGCCGCTGCTCATCTGGCGAGCGACCCGGTGGTGGTGCCGGAAGAGTCGCTCGAATGGCTCGCTGGCTGGCTCGGCGTGGCCTTCGACGCCGTGCTGCCGGAGGGGCGGCGGCGCGAATGGCTCGTCCGTTCGAGCGAGCTGGCGCGCTACCACGGCAGCCAGCGCGGTCTGCGGCTGGCGCTCGACATCGCCAGCGACGGCGGCGTGCGTGGCGGCGAGATCGTGGTCCTGGAAGGCTTTCGCATGCGCCGGCTGATGAGCACGCTGCTCGGCGTGAACCTCAACGTCGCGGACGACCCGCTTTTGCCAGGCCTGGTCATCAGCGGCAATTCGGTGGTCGGCGATACCCTGGTTCTCGGCGAGGCCGAACGCGTCGAACTGCTGGCACTGTTCCGCGACGAGCTGATTTCGAGCGCCGAGCGCTCGGCGGTGCTTGCTTTCTACGACCAGCTGGCCTTCCGCGCGCTGGTGCTGGTGCACCAGCGCGTCGAGCCACAGGACCTTGGCCTGCTCCGCCGCATCGTCGAGCTCGAAGCGCCGGCCCATGTCGAAGTGCAGGTGGCGACTGCGACCTGGCCGCTGCTGGTCGGCATTGCCAGCCTGGTCGGTGTCGATACCTACCTTGGCCCGCCGCGCGAGCGCATTGCGGCTCGGCTCGGCGTCAGCAGCCTCGGCAACGGCGATTACGTGCTCGGCGTCGGCAGCCTGGACCCGCGTTTGTCAGGTGCGCTGTCACCGCTGCCGCTGGTGCCGCCGGTGGCTGATGCCGGCCCCGACATGGCCGTCGCGCACGGTCGCAGCTTCGTCCTCGATGGCAGCGGCTCGAGCGCCGCGCCTGGCGGACGCATCATCGAGTATCGATGGCGCCTGACAGACTAGGTGCCAGCAGCGCGGCAACAGCGCTGGTAAAACCACCCGCAACTCAACCCGACACAAGGAGCCAAAAATGGCCGAGTTCATCATCAACCAGGAGGTCAAGACCGAGACCCCTACCGTCGAAGTCACCCTGTCCGCCGATTCTGCGCTGCCGCTGGGGCGCCACACCTTCCGTCTGGTGGTGGTGGACGACTCCGGCAACAGCTCGATTGCTGACGACGTGATCGTCATCGTCGCCGATACCGAAAACCCCACCGCCGTGCTGAATGCACCGCGCAGCGTGGACTTCGCGACCAGCTTCAACCTCGATGGCAGCCGGTCCTTCGATGCTGGCGGTGGCCGTGTGGTGACCTATTTGTGGACTTACATGGGTCAGCCCTGAGTCGCCAAGCGGAGCCGATGCGATGACCACTTTTGTCAAGGGGCGCACCGTCGAAACCGCCGAACCCGTGGTGGTGGTCGATGCCGGCCTGTCCGTCGGCACGCACCGCTTCCAGTTGGTGGTGGTGAGCAACAATGGACGGCGCAGTGCGCCCGAGGCGGTCGATGTGGTCGTCAGCCGGCGGCTTGTAGTCGAAACGCCACCGCGGCCAACGCTATTTCGGCCGCCGTTGCCGGGGTGGACAGCAATCCTCACCCCCGTTGTTCGGCCGACCCGTGCCCCCGCTGAAGCGCGCAAGGCGCGGGCGCGCAAACCCGCCAAGCCCGCCAAGCCAGCCAAACCCAGGAGCGAAACATGAACAGGCCCCTTCGCCCGCCTTCCGACGACCCGCTCTACGCGCTGCCCGACGCGGCGCGCCCGCACTACGCCACGGGAATGCTGCTCGATGCCGGTGACTTTGCCGACGAGCAGACCTACCACCGCAGCCGACTTGCTCGCGCGCTAGCTTTTGTCAGTGGCGCCGGAGCGCGGCGCCTGCCCGCGGGGCTGGATGCCGATGCCGCCGGCGCGACGGGCCTTTTTGCTGGCGGGACGTTGGCCGGCTTGCGCGTGCGTCAGGTGCCGGCGGCAGGCGAGGCGGTCGAGGAAGTGCGTATCGCCCCCGGCCTGGCGGTAGACCGGCTCGGGCGCCTGGTGGAACTGCCGCGACCGGTGTGCCTGCGCCTGACGCGCTGGTTCGACGGTGAACTGGCAGGCGACGGCGGTGACGGCTTGCGCCTCGCCGCGCTCGACAACCCGCAGCGCTTCGCCAGCGCACGCCTCATCGCCGACGGGCCGGTGCTGCCCGCGCGGGCCGTGATCGCCGATGTCTTCGTGCGCTTCGTGACCTGTCGTCAGGCACTCACGCCGGCTTTCGCCAGCGGGCCCTTCGACGCCCTCGACGCGGTGCAGACCTCGCGTCTGCGGGACGCTTTCGAGGTGCATCTGGTGCTGCGCGGCGACGGCCTCGACGATGATTTCAACGGCCTGCCGCTGCCGGATCGCGACCTCTCCGCTCTCGCCCCGGCAGCGCGCCGCGACGCCTTGCAGGATGCGGTCCTCGCTGGCTGGCCGGATATCTCTGGCAGCGCCGGCGGCAGCGACGCTGCCGGCGAATTGCCGGCACCGCCGGGGCATCCGCCCGGCCTTGATCCGACCGCGGTGTTCCTGGCGCGGATCTTCGTTCCGGTGGCGGCTGGCGACCCGCCGGCACGCAGCGGCGATGCCATCGTCGATAACGGCGGCCGCCGCGTGTTGCCGCACCTGGGGATGCTCGCCGGCGCACTCGGGCTGGGCGGATGAACCGCAAGATCAATGGCGCGCCAAGCGGCGCTCTGGAGGATGAGTCATGAACCTGATCACTGGCGAAACGCGCGCAACTCTTGGCTCAGCGGAGGTGGCGCGGCTCAAGGAAGCCGGGGCGCTGATCGAAGACCCGCGCCGCGAACGGCCTCGCTATTTCGACGGCCGCTTCCTGGCCGCACGCGACCTGATTCGCGACCAGCAATACATCCTCACCCGCGAAGCCGACCTCGGCCAGGCCGCCGGCAGCGGCGTGGCCAGCGGCCTCGATGTCGAGCGCGGCAGCGCTGGCGATCGGGTGAATGTGGCGGCCGGCCACGGCGTTACCGCCGCTGGCGAACTGGTGCTGCTGACGCGGGCCATCGAACTGCGGCTCGCCGACATCCCGCGCGCCGAGCAGCTGTCGGCACGTTTTGGGCTCGGCAGAGTAGCGCAGCCACCGCTGCGCAATCGCAGCGGCCTGTTCGTGCTGGCGCTGCGCCCGGTTGAATACACCGATAATCCGATTGGTTCCTACCCGACGTCGATCACTGGCCAGCGTAGCGTCGAAGACGGCGACGTGGTCGAAGCCACGGCCATCGTCCTCGTGCCGTGGCAGGATGATGGCGCCGCCGATGCCCTCGACGCCCGGCGTGGCCGCGCGGCAGCGGCGATCTTTGCCGGCGACGGTGCGCGCGGCCTGTCGGCCAACGTCCTGCCGCTGGCCATGCTGGCGCTGTCCAATAATGTTGTGGTGTGGGTGGACGAGGCCATGGTGCGTCGCGAACTCGGTGCCGATCGCGCCGACTTGCCGGGCCTTGGTTACGCTCCGCGTGCGCTGCGTCTGGCGCACCTGGTCCAGCACCAGGTGCATCTCGCCGACCTCCTGCTGGCCAGCGGCGGGCGCGGCTTCGCGGCGCGCGAGAACTTTCCGCTGTTGCCGTCGGCCGGGCCGATACCGGCCGGCATGATCGACAGCCGTGATTTCACGCAGCGATATTTCCCGCCCGAAATGGTCGTCGATTTCTCGATCATCCCCGAGGACGAACTGCCGGCGCTGGTCGAGGAGGCGCTGTCGCTGCCGCCGATCGACCTCGAAGCGCCGTCGGCGACGCTCGAATCGACCTCGATATTGCTGCTGGCGCCGATCCCGCGCAACGAATGGCGGGCGGTGAGCAGCCGCTTGACGACCCGCACGCGCACCCTGCGCCCGGCGGCGATAAATCTGGTGGCGACCCGCAAGCCGCTTGAAATCCTTCAGCAGCTGCGCATTCCGCGCTTGCCCTTGCCGATCGATAGCGGCGATCCTTCCAACGCCGAGTGGGCACGGCTCGCGGCCTTGCCGGATTTATGGTTCGTGCGTCGGCGCAATCTTGCCTATCGCGACGATCTGGCCGGTGAGGCGATCCGCCTTGCTGGCCGTGACACCCTCGAACCGAGCACCGATTCGTCGCGGCTCAGCGCGCTGGGTCTCGACATCGCCAGCAACCGTGTCTTTGCGCGCGCCACGCCGCGCGCCGCGCTGGAAGTCCAGAGCCTGCTCGCGAGTCCGCGCTTCGCCGAGTCGCCAAGTCTCACCGCGGCAGCTCTCGGCGAACTCGGCCGGGCCGAAACGCTTGATCAAGCGGCCGTGCTGCGGGTGGCCGCGGATCTTTCGGCTCCCGGTGTCGGCGACGGTCTGATCCGCCTCGAACGCGCCCGGCCGGACAGTGTGGCGAGCACCGCGGCGCTGGCGGCGATTGCCGACGGCGGCGACTGGCGCAGCGCCGATAGCGCAGCCGCCAAGCTGCGCTCCGCCGAGCTGTCGCGCATGGCGGGCACGGTCCTGCGACCGCAGCCACTCAATCCCTCCGAGCCCGCCGTCAAACCGACACTGACGACGCCGACAGCGGCGCCGACGCCGACACTGATTCCGCGCCCGCCGACGAGGGCGGGGGCGGCGACGACTCGGGCAGCAGCGCAAGCCGCGCCGGCCGTCGACACTCCCACAGCCGGCGAAAAAGCCGCCACCACGCCATCGGGCAAACGCCGCAAGGCGTCGCCCGCCGCAAGTACGAGCGAGGCCACCGGCAAGGCCGGGGGCAACCGCAAATGACTGAAGGAGGTGGATCGTGAGCATCACACCAATCGACAGGCCCCTGGCTGGCGAGCAAGTCGTCGGCCTGGCGCCGGAAACTGCCGCCGACGCCGGCCGCTGGTGGTTGCGTCGGCCGAATCTGTTTGCCGGCCGTACGCTCACCGGGCCGACGCTGTCGGGTCGCCAGAACTGGGCCGCTCGGCATATCGCCTTGCGTGGTCAGGCGTTCACGCCGGGCGTCGTGCGCGGCCTGGAGACGGCACTGTTGAGCAGCGCGGCTGGCCTTGTTGGCGCCCGCCTGGCGCTGCTGCAGGGGCAGGGCCTGAGTATCGATGGCGAGGATGTGCGCGTGCTGCAGGCGCTGGAAGTGGCGCTGGCCGATCTGCCGGCGGTAGCCGACCCGTCGGCCTTTGCCGGCATGGGTGGGGCCGGCGGCGAGGATAGTAGCACTGCCGCCAAGGTGCTTGGCCCGACACTCGGCGCGGTGGTGGCGGCTTTGCCGGATGCGTTGCCAAGAGTCGGCATCCTGCTCCTGCAGCCGGTAAGCGCCGACCGCATCGGCGAGTTCGATCCCACCGATCCGTGTTCGCTGGACGCTTGCGGCAAGGGCAATGTGATCGCTTTCGAGGACTGGCGCATTGGCGATGCCGCGCGGCTGCTGTGGTACGCCTGGCCGGAAGAGTTCCTCAGCCTGCCGACCCTGCCGGCCGGCGCGCCCGGGCGTTGGCGCAATGAGCTGGCGTGGCGCATTTTCGACGCCGAACGCCTGCTCGCTCCCGACGCGGCGTTGCCCTGGGAGGCCTTCGGCGTGCCGATCGGCCTGGTCGCCTGCGCCAGCGACTGGACGCCGCTATTCCTCGACCGTGCCAGTGTCGTCCGCAGCGGCGGACGCGCCCGCTACGGGCGCATGGGCGGCGCCGCCGACAACCTCGGCATCCACTGGCGGTTGCCGGCGCTGTGGCAAGCACGCTTCGAACAACTCGCCGAGCAGATTGCCGCGGCCGGTGACCCGGCGCCAGACGCCGCGACATTGGCGGCTGACTACGTGCGTTTGCCGCCTTTCGGCCTCTTGCCGGCGCATGTCGTCGATCTCGACACCTTGTCGAGCGCTTTCTTTCCGGCCAGTTTTACCCTCGACGCCGCGCCGCTGCCGAGCGAACAACTCGATGCCGCGCTCGCCGAGGCCGCGTCGCTGGCGCCGCTCGATCTGGCGCTGGGCGAACGCGTACGCCTGTTGGTACCGGTGCCGCAATCGGTGTTCGAGCCGCGTCTGCTGATCCGTGAAGTGATCGACCCGGAATTCGCCACCACCCTGGCCGCCTTCCAGTTGCAGCGCTCGCGTGCGCTCGGCGCGCGTCAGGGGCTGCGCACACGGGCCTCGGTGCTGGCCCGGGCGATCAGCGGCAAGGCGCTGGCGGTGCCGGCGCTAGGCGAAGATCCAGAAGCGCTCGAAGCCGAAACGCTCGCCCCCTGGGGCCCGCCACCGGCCGGTGGCGGGCATCGCTCGGGCTTGCGCGCCGGCGTGCACCAGCATTTCTTTGAAGCAGCCACCGAAACGCTCACCCTTGCTGTGGGCGAGCAGCTCTATGCCTGGGTGTACCTGAACCCCGAGCGCCCGCCGCGCACCTTGATGCTGCAATGGCATGCCGATAGCTGGGATCACCGCGCCTACTGGGGTGAAAACCTGATCGACTGGGGCGCGGAAGGCACGCTTGCACGCGCCCGCGCCGGCGACTTGCCGACGCCCGGCGAGTGGGTGCAGTTGCGCTTGCCGGCGGCGCTGGTCGGCCTCGAAGGACTGGCTGCCGACGGCATGGCATTCACCCTTTACGACGGCCAGGCGGCGTTCGCGATGACCGGTGCGATTGCCACCGGCGGTGCGCCGAGGAAGTGGTTCTGCAGCGTTCTTCCCACGGCTGCCCAGCAAAATGGCGACGAGCGCTGGGATTTCATGACCCACAACGATCTGTGGGCACCGTTCGATGCCTCGGCGGCGGTCGTGCCGGTCGATGGCAGCGGCGCTCCGGCAAGTGGCGGCCATAGCGAGCCGCCAGCGGCCGGTCTGCATCAGCATTTCTTCGAAAATGCCAGCGCCACCTTCACCGCGGCGGCTGCTGAGCAGCTCTACGTGTGGGTCTTCGTAGACCCTGACAATCCGCCGACGCAGCTGATGCTGCAATGGCGCAGTGCCGGCGGCTGGAACCACCGCGCCTACTGGGGACTGAGCCGAATCAGTTGGGGCACGGAAGGCACGGCATCGCGTCGGCGTATCGGCGCGATGCCGCGGCCGGGCCGCTGGCAGCGCCTCGAGGTGCCGGTGGATGCCGGCAGTGGCGTCGATGTCGTCGGCGCGGCGCTGAACGGCATGGCGTTCACCTTTTTCGACGGCGCTGCCGCCTTTGCCCACGCCGGTGCGCTGTCGGCGGCCAATGTCGAGCGGCCGTGGTTCTCCGGCGCTCTGCCTGCCGGCGCCCAGCCACGCGGGGTGTGGCAGTTTCTGCAAGCGCGTGACCTGCGCGCGCCGACCAGCGCGGCGGTGAACGGCCAGGTAGAGGCCGCACTGCGTCTCTACGACAACCCGGCGCTGGGCCATCTCTCGGCCCAGGAGCGCTACCAGATCTTCCAGCTTGGCCTCGACGGTTTCATCGCCTACCTCAAGAGTCGCGCCGACCGCGCCGACGATCTGGTCGATTACAACTTCGTCAAGGTGCAGACCGACATCTATCGCGTCCGGCAACTGGTGCTCGGCACCACCGCCGCCACTCGCCTGGCGATCTCACCGGCGCTGGCCAGCATTGCCCAGGCCGAGACCGCGGTTGCGTCGACCGAGCGCATCGCCGGTTTCTTCGACGAACTGAAGAACACGCCAGCGGCCACCCAGTTTGGCACGGCGGCAGCCCGCGGTGGCTCGCCGGCGGGTGCGCAGACTGCCGCAGCCTTCGCCAGCGGCGGCGCGGCTGGCTCGGCCGGCAGCATTTCGACCGCCTCGGCACGGGCAGTGGGCAGCGCCTTTGCCAGCGGCGGCGCCCAGGCGCTGACTGTAGATTCATCGGCAACGCAGGAGCTAGTGAAGGGCGAAGGACTCACCTTCAAGGCGGGCAGCTCGACGGTGAACCAGAACGCGCTGGTTCGCGACAGCACCAATACCCGGCTGCTGCTTGGCAGCGCGAGCTTCGTTCCCTTCGACATCACCAACGCCGCGCCACTGATCGGCAAGGCGGAAGTGCGCACGGTGAGCATCGCCGAGCGGCTCGCGGCGCCCAAGGCCAACGAGGCCAAGGATTACACCACGTCCACGCGCTACGAGGCGGTGCGCGGTCTGATCGCGCTGGCCGACGAACTCGAGGTCGAGGACGGGGGTGACAGCGCCGGCCTCTTCGAGAGCATTGCCTTCCACGGCGTGCGTGGTGATCCGGCGCTGTTCTACGAGACCGAGGCGGAGGTGGGCAATCCCGACCGCCCGCTGCCGATCGTCGACAGTGGCGATCCCGCGGAGCAGAACACGCTCAACCGCCTGCCCCGTAGCCTGCCGCTGCGCACCGTGCTCAAGCAGCGCTGGCGCTTGCCGCTGATGCTGCAGGCGCCGCGGCGCAGCAAGATTGACGAGTCGGCCTATTTCTCGGACGGCGCTGACCTTTCCGACAACACGGTGGCGCTGATGCGTCAGCTCGAAGGTCGCATCAAGCTTTACCGCAACGCCATTGCGCTCAGCGAGGCGCTGCTCGACAGCCTCAGGAAGCAGACCGCCGTGCTGGAACAGCGGCTGCTGGCGGTCGGCGAGGACCTCGCCGAGGCGCGCCACGACGTCGCCGTGACGCGCGCGCTGATTGCCGAGGAGGAGGCGCGACTGGCGGCGATCAACGATCGCCGGACGCAGATCCTGCGTGATCACGTCAAGTTCGTCGCCTATCAGCGTCCGCGCGAGGCCGAACTGATCAGCCCGGCGCCGATGCGCCAGCTCGATCCCGGCTTGCTCGAAGCGCCGGTACCGGCTTGTCTCATGGCGCACCAGGACGCCCCCGACGAACTCGCCGATCTGCTGGGCGTCGTGCGCGAGGCGCCGTCGCGCTGGTTTGCGCGCTTGCCGGCGCTGCTCGATAAACTCGACCGCGTCGATCTCCTGGTCAGGGTCATGCAGTCGGCGCAGTTGCGCAGTCAGATCATGAACCTGCGGGCGGCGGCGCGGCCGCCAGCCAGTGCCGTTCGTGGCGTCGCTGGCGCAATCCTTGCGTTGCAAGACAAGCGCTTCGCCGCCGTGCAGCAACTGCGCGTCGCAGCCACGCGTATCGAGCCGCTGGTAATTTCTGCGCTGGGTTGGCAGGGGGCGCGCGCCGAGGCCGAGAAAGTCGTCTCGCTGGGCGACCTGATCGATGGCGAGCACGGCAGTGGCGCCGTCGCCAGCAACGCCGCCAAAGTGTTCGCAGAGCTCTCGCGCATTGCCGCCTGTCTGCACGAGGCCTTCTCGGAAGTGCTGCCATCGATCCGTCTCGACTGGGCCGAACGCCTGTCGCAGTTCGACGCCACGCCACAGCTCAGAAACCTGGCCGGTCTGCCGCGCTGGGGCGAGCTCGATTATGCGACGCGGCGCCAGTTGCAGGCCTACGCCGACTGGCTGTTCGGGCAGATGAAGAGCGGCGACCGCGAGGCCGAGGGCTTGGTCAACGACCTGGTGCACATGTGCTTGCTGCTCGCCAGCCACGCGCCGGTGAATCGCATCATTTCCGGTCGCCTGCCGGGGCCGGTGACTGCGCTGCCCGGTATTCGCCTGCCGATTCGTGTTATCGACGGCCTCAAGCTCAGGGTCGGCATGCAGGCGCTGGTGTATCAGGGCGACCGGGTGGTGGCGCGAGCACGGGTCGATGATCTGGCGAGCAGCGAGGTGTCAACCACGGTGCTGCACGTCGAGGGCAACCGCCTGGACCTGGCTGCCGAGAGCCGGGTGCAGTTTGTCGCTGCCGACAGCCCGCTGGCGATGAGCAGCGCGCGGCTGGCCAGCGTCAAGATCAGGTAAGGCTCATGCTCGCCGAGCGCACGGTCCGCCGCCTGTCGATCCGCGCGCCGGCCGATGCCCTCGCTCGCCGTGCCGGCTTCCTGATCGAGGACGCGCTGCGCACCGCCAGCCTGCCGGGCGACGGCGCCGAGCTACTGCTGCTGCGCCGCGTGCGGCTGCCTCCGTTCGCGCCCGGGGTGTCGCCGCAGCAGGTGGCGCTGCACCTGGAAGCGGTGTGCCGTGCGGCGATCGCCGTCGATGGCTCGCTGGTCGACGATGCGGCGCTAGGCGCCGCACCGGCTGTGCGTTTTGCCGATGCGCTGACGGCCCACCTGGCCCTGACGCGTTTACTGCTCGCCGACACTGCGCGCCAGGCGTGGTGCTGGCCGCTGGTCGTGACGAACTATCGACCCACCCTTGGTCGCGCTGCGGCGCTGCGCGCGCTGGCCTTGTCGCTTGCCGAGTTGCCCGAAGCGCCGGCGGCATTGCCGCGCTGGATGGCGCTGCTCCTTGCCAACGGCGACGCGGCTTGCGCTGCACTGGTGCTCGCCCTGCGGAGCGACGACGTGGCCCGTTTGCAGTTGGCCTGCAAGGGCGCCCGACGACAAGCGCCGCCAAGCGCGCCGGCGCACTGGCAGTCGCTGCTCGACTGGTCGGCCGGGCAGCTTGGTGGCGACGATGGCCGCCATCGCTGGCTGCTCGATATGGCGGTTTTGTGTGGCGTGGCTGTCGATCACCACATCCGCCGGGAGCGTGGCGGCGCCGATCATGGGGAGGACAAAGCCTTGGCGACAAGGCGCGTCGCCCGCCACACTGGCGGTGATGGCGGTGATAAAAAACGATGCGCAGCAGACGCTTTCGACGCAGCCCTTGCCGCTCAGCAGGCGGCGCTTGGCGCCTTGCCCGCGGCGCTGCCGGCCGCCACGCCAGCCGCAAGCAGCGTGCCAAAATCCCCGCACGCGGCAGATATGGGCGCCCCTCCCAGGCATTTGGCTGCGCCTCCGCAAGCGGCCGCTGCGGCCAGCGATGGCCCACCTGCGCCGGTTGCCGAGAATGTGCCTGGTGCCGGCAAAGCCGTCGCCAGCAGCGAGCCGTCAGCAGCGCAGTCGCCAGCGACGGCACCGGAAGCTGGCCGTGAGTTGACAGCGCCACCCGTAGCGCTCGCCAAGGACTCGCCGAGCACGGTCGATAAGAGGGAAGCACTGCTGAGCAGCGATGCTGCGACGGCCGCTGGCGGCCTGCTGCTCCTGGTCCCCTTGCTGAACCGCCTCGGCCTGGCCGACTTCCTCGGCGACGACAGCGCGCCGAGCGCTCTGCCGCAGCTCATTTTCGCCACTCTGCTGCGGCGACTGGCGATCGCCGACGCCGATCCGCTGTGGCTGTTGTGCGTTCTGCCGCTGGCCGTCGATCGCGAGGCCGATGGTGAGGCCGTGCGCTGGCTCGGGCACTGCCGCCGCCATCTGCGCCGCCATGTCGGCATCGGCCTCTACTCGCTGGTCTGCCGTCCGGCACGCATCGCCATCACCGCCACCCATGTCGATGTGCGCCAGGATCTCAATGCCGTCGATCTGCGCATTCGTCGCGCCGGCCTGGACGTCGACCCGGGCTGGGTGCCGTGGCTGGGGCGGGTACTACGCTTTCACTACGGGCGGGATCAGGGATGAACCGACCGGAACATCCCGGACTTGAGACGGGGGCTGCGGCGACGCAATTGCCGCGCTTGGCCGATCTGGCCTTGGCGTTGCTGGCGACTGACTGCAACGCTGCTCAGGGTGCTGAAGCGGCTTGGCTGGAAGCGCTTGGCCGTTCCATCGATAGCTGTGGTGGTGTTCTGGCACCCGCTGCACGAGGCCGTGAGGCGGTAGTGCAGGCGCTGATGTCGGCCTGGCTGTCCGGTCCACCGGCGGGCGATAATGCGCTTTACGCTCTCGCCGCCCGCGAAGCCCTGAGCCTCCCCGAAACCCTTGCTACCGCGCTGAGCTGTGCCATCGAGCTGACGCCGATGGCTGCGCGGACGCTGATCTGGCTGCAGCACCCCGTCGGCAGCGCGCGGCCCACGCTAGGCTTGCTGGCGAGCTTGTGCGAGCGGCTCGGCGAAGACCATGCGCTGGCCCTGCTGGCCGAAGGTGGCGGACGGCGGATAGGCTTGCTGCAGCTCGAGTCGCAGGATCGCCCGTTGTGCGAACGCTGTGTACGCACGCCGTTGCCGCTGGTCATGGCGTTGGCCGGCTACGAGGGCTGCTTTGACGGCGTCAGCAGCAAAGATGACGGGCTGCCGATGCTGCCGGATTCGACCATCGCGGCGGCGCACAGCCAGGCTGCCGGCCTGCGCGACGACGGTGTCCGGGTGCTGGTTTTGCGCAGTGCCGTGCCCGGCGAGGCGCGTGCGGCGGCGCTTGCTGTGGCCGCGGCCAGCGGTCGTCGCCCGGCTTTCTACGAGGGCGACGCGCCGCACGGACTGGGGCCGTGGCTATGGCTGCAGGACCGTCTGCCAGTGTTGCAGGTGGCGCTGACGCCGGGCGAGCGACGGCGTTTACCCGAAATTCCGGGCTACGATGGACCGCTGCTGGTCGCCACCGGACTCGAGGGCAGCATCGAGGCTGCCGGCGCCGTGAGCCAGTGGCGTCTGCCGGTGCCGCCGGCCGACGAGCGCGCCCGGCTGTGGCGCGCGGCGCTGGGCGATGCGGTCGCGGTTGATCAGCTCGCTGCGCATCATCGCCACGGAGCCGGGCGCATCGCCGAACTGGGCCAGGCAGCTCGCTCGGCGGCGGCCCGTGCTGGTGAAACGCCCGCTGTGAAACATGTCGTCCAGGTGGCTCGCCGCGGGGTCGGTGCCGACCTCGGCGCGCTCGCCGAGCTCTTGGATGACGACATTGCCGATGAGGCGTTGGTGCTGGCGCCGGGCCTGCGGCAGGTGCTTGAATCGCTGGTCGCCCGCTGCCGCCTGCGCGATACGCTTGCCAACGGGCTCGGCGCTGCCGCGCGTACCCGCTACCGGCCCGGTGTGCGGGCGTTGCTGGTCGGGCCGTCTGGCACCGGCAAGACGCTTGCCGCGAGCTGGGTGGCGACCCGTCTCGGGCTGCCACTGTACCGGGTCGATCTCGCCTCGGTGACCAGCAAGTACATCGGCGAGACCGAGAAGAATCTCGCCGAGCTGTTTGCCCGCGCCGAGCACGCCGAAGTGGTGTTGCTCTTCGACGAGGCCGATTCCTTGTTTGGCAAGCGCACCGACGTCAAGGACTCCAACGACCGCTTCGCCAACCAGCAGACCAACTACCTCTTACAGCGCATCGAGAGCTTCGAGGGCATAACCTTGCTGACCAGTAATAGCCGGGCACGCTTCGACTCGGCCTTTACCCGACGGCTCGACGCGATCATCGAATTCCTCGCTCCCGGGCCGGTCGAGCGGCGGGCACTGTGGTTGGCCCACCTTGGAGAGTCGAATATCCTCGATGCCGTGGCGCTCAATCGGCTGGCCGCCAATTGCGATCTCCCCGGCGGGCACATCCGCAATGTGGTGCTCGCTGCCGCCGCACTGGCCGGTGCGCAGGGCGCTGCTCTCGGCGAGGCGGAGTTGAGCGCCGCTCTGGCCAGCGAATATCGCAAGCTCGGCAAGCAGATGCCGGCCGGCGTTGGAGGCAGTGGATGAGCCTCGTCCTCGACCGGCGGCCTCAGCCCGATGCGGCTCCGCCCGGCAGTCGCCGGGCCTGCGACTGTGCCGGGCCGACGCGTCCGACGCCGGGTGTGCCGCGTTGCCTCGGCGGTGATGGGGTGCAGGCGCGCCTCGAGGTCGGAGAGCCGGACGACCCGCTCGAGCACGAGGCCGAGGCCTTTTCGCGCGCGCTGGTGGCGGGGTCCACGGTTCCGCGCTTTCTCGGCCACGATCCTGGGGCGCCGCTGCGGCGGACGTGCCCGCAATGCGCAGAGGATCTCGTCGAGGAGAGCGCGGAGCCCGGCAACGATGAACAGCCGCTACGCCGCGAGTACCTGAGCGCAGAGCCGCCCGACGATGGCGATGGTGGCCGCCGCGGCACCGACGGCGATGCCCGGCCGGCACGCAATGGCAGTGCTGCCACCGGCCTGCACGGCGCGGTGCGCGGTCAGCTCGAAGCAGCCCTCGGCACCGATCTCGGTGCAATCCGGGTCCATCAGGGCAAAGCGCCGGCGCGCGCTGCTCGCGCCATCGGTGCGCGCGCGTTCACCCGTGGTCGGGATATCTGGCTCGGTGCCCGCGAGCGCACTGACGACCTCGCCTTGATGGCCCACGAGGTGGCGCACGTGGTACAGCAGCGAGGGCGGAGTGGGGGCGTGCTCAGGCGCCTCCCGGAGGACGAGTTTGCCGGAATGACCAGTGCCGATGCGGCAAGCGTCGCGGTGCCGCTGGCCACCAGTTCAAGCGCTGCCCGTCCCTCGCTGATGCCGCCTGGAGCGGGTGCCGCCTACGATCCCTGCGCGGTGTCGGCGCGTGCGCTGAGCAACGCCGAACTCCTTGCTCATTGGCAGCGTGTTGTCGCCTACCTTGGTGATCGCCGTCCGGACTCACAGCCTGCCTACGACCACGACCACCTGCGGCGCCGCCTTGCCGGCGAACGTCGCCGGCGTGGCGGAATGGGTCACTCCTGGCTCGCCGAGGAGCGCATCACGGCGGTGCCGACAACGCTCTACGAGATCCGGCCGATCGGGCCCGAAATGCTCGCGGTGGTGCTGGCCGATGTTGCGCGTGAGGAGGGCCCGGCTTTCCAGCACGAGGGGCAGGTGTTGACGCCCGCCCAGTTCGACCGGTTTTTGGCTCGCTACAACGTGCCGCAGGTGGACGTGAACGAGTTCTACGCCAGCCACGACCCCTTCTCGCAGGCGCTCACCGTTCGCCTCCCTCCACCGACTCCGGAGCCGGCACCGTTGTGGCCAGGGTTCTCTGCAGGGCCGGAATCAGGCATGGGGCCAGACTTCAGCTTTGCCGATCCGGGTGCAAGGGGTTTTCCCGGCGTCCCCGGGCGGCTGTCGGGGGCGTCGACCGCAGTGATTCTGCCGACCGACCTCTACGCAAACCCGACCGATCTCTATATTCGCGACGCCTTCCTTCGCCCGTTAGTGACGCCGGGCACAGATCCGGCGAATCCGGCCTCTATGCGGGGTGCCGGCGTCAATTGGCGCGGCACGATGTTCGAAGAGCTGCATCTGGGTGCGGATCTTTCCACCATCCTTGATCCATCCGTGGTTGACCTGAACAGCCTGCAGGCCAATGCGCCGACCTTCGATACCCTCGATCTGCGCACGGGCGACCTCGAGTCGCTCACCCACTCGATGAGCGGCGTCGATACGGGCGGCCCGCTCAATCCGGATCACTATCTGACCAAGTTCATGCGCATGATGAGCCCGACTGCCGAGGGCTCGACGCTGACTTCTGCGGCAGACATGCTGGGCCCGGTCTATCCCGAGTTTGGCACCGATCTGGATGCGGCGGCGAGCGCCCGGCTGCTGGTACCGGATGAGCATGCCGGGGCGGTGCGTGCCGCAGTCGAGACGATGGTCGCCGGCGGAAACCTCTCGCGCGCCGATTTTGCGGCTGGAATCGAGCGCGCGGTCAGCGCGTCGCCGTCGCGGATGACCGATGCCAGCCGCGCGATCATCGAGGCCTCGTTGAGTGCCGATCCGATAAGCCACGGCGACGGCACCTACTCGTCATGGGATCAGGTACGCGCGCTGTCACCTTCCAGCCGGGCCTATCGAACCATTCGCGCCCAGCTCACCGCGCGCTTGCGTGCCCGTGCCCTGTCAGGGGACCTGCGCGGCGCGGTGGCCGGCAGCGTCGACGCCGGGCTCGCCTCCGCGTGGCGCGAGCGGGCGTCGGCGGGCCGTCTGGCGCCGGTGGTCGATGCCTTGGTACATGGCGCGCCTGTGGGCGAGGGTGCTGCGGCGATCTCGAACTGGGCGCAGATCGAAGCGCTGATCCTTTCCGGCGATGTCGATGCCACGGTGCGAATCCAGGCGGTGTTCGGCGAGGTCGCGCAGCGTGCCGGTGCGCGTGTGGCGCCGATGCGCGCGACCCTGGCTTCGGTGATGGCCCTGCAGCGTCTGAACACGCTGGCCGTTTCTCGCCTGCAGCGCAATGTCCTCTTTCCACCTGAGGTCGTCGAGTATCACCGCCTGGTTGCCAACGGGATGGCGACTGAAGATGCCCTGTCGACGGTGTCGGGTGGAAGCGCTGCGCGTGCCGCTCGGGTGAGTGGCGCGCTGGCGGCGCTTACCGAGTCGGGTCGCCTGTTGTGGCATGCTGGCGAAGGCGACTTGAATGGTGGCATGGTGGCGACCAGCATGTTCAATGTGGGGGCGTCGATTCCGGTCGGCTACGGCGGTGCACTTGTGGAAAGTCGTGCCGCGCTGGGTTTGTCGCAGTGGGCCAGCCGTGGCCTGGTTGCCGGTGAAACGCCGGGGTTGCTCGCCAGCAGCGGTGTCCTGGGGGGACGCCTTTTTGTGTCGACCGGTGTCGGTGCCGTTGCCGCGCCGGTGATCTCGCTGGGGTCGATGGCCTTCCAGGAAACCTTCCTGGATGCCGACTATAGCGACATTGATTACTACGCCACTGGTGCCCGCACAGCGGTCGCCGGGGGCGGCGGAGCCTTGGCAGCCGGGATTACGGGCGCAGTGCTTGGCTCGGAGGTGCCACTCCTCGGTAACGCGGTTGGCTTTATCGTTGGTTTCGGCGGCTATCTCCTTGTCGATTCCATCTGGGGTGACGATATCGAACATGCCGTGCGTGAAGGGATGGGGGAGTTCGGCTGTGTGGATGGCGCCGCCGATTGAATTGACCTGGATCGATGCATGCGGCCGAAATCGCCTGCCGTGGCCCCTGTTGGTCGCTGGCGGCCAGCGTTCGCAGACAACGGTCCGACGCCAGGCACTGCCGGTCGAGACCGCCGGAACGGCGGGTACATGGCTGGGCTTGGACCGCGAGTCGGTGCACCGCGACCCTTCGACCATGCGCTATGCTGGAGTACGGCGGGCAGATCGATGCGCTCGTCGGCTTGCAGGAGCTTACTGCAGGCGAAACCCGGAGGACAGACGATGACATTCACGACTCAGGCACGAGGCAGCATGGCAGCTTCTTCAGCTGAGCATACCAAATCCGGGCCCACGACTGCAACACGCGCTGCCGGCACTCCGCGATTCCTTGCGGCGCGCGGAATGAGCGTCTCCCGCCCGGAAGATGCCGGCGAGCGGCAGGCAGAGCGCATCGCCGCCGCGGTGATGGGGCCCGACGGATGCCACGGCTGTACGCCGGAGGCACCCTGCGCCCGTTGCGCTTCCGCTATCCAGCGTTCGGCCGAGGGGGCCGGGCCGCTGTCGGCGTCGCTGCCCGGGCTGGGCGCGGGTCGCCCGCTCGACAGGTCCGCGCGCGACTTCTTCGAGCCGCGGTTCGGGCGTGATCTCGGCGCGGTGCGGGTGCACAGCGGATCGCGCGAAGGGAGCATGGCGCGCTCACTGGCTGCGCGCGCCTTCACCCTCGGCAACGACATCGTGTTTGCGCCCGGCCGCTACGAACCCGAGTCCGATTCGGGGCGCCGGCTGATCGCGCACGAACTCGCCCATGTGGTCAGCGGCGGCACGGGCAACACCGTTTCCCGCGTGCCTGACGCCGGGGTCACCGCCGATGCCGGTACAACGCCGGACGCGGCGGCGGCTGCGGCTGCCGCGGCAGCCGCACCGACCGATGCCGGTGTGCCCCTGCCGGCAGGTGTTCCGACGGTGCCGACGCCACTCTTCGACAGCCTTTTCGGCAGCTGCCTGACGCCGGAAGAGGGCGTCCGCCGTGACGCCTTCGCGCTGCGCCATATGCACCTCGAACGCTATATTCCCTCGACCACCTTCGGCATGTTCGACGCCGACTACTTTCCTCTGGTCGGCCTTATGCCGGTGACGGTAAAGATGAAGTTCAATTTCGTTTCGGCCGACAACGCGCCGGGAATGCTTGAACGGATCAGCCGCACCATGGCCGGCGAAGACCTCAGCCGCTTCTTCTGGAGCGATACGGAAAAGACGGACTTCAAGAGCGCCTATATCGGTCGCGTCGCGGCGCGCTGGAGCGCCCAGCATACGCTGACCTCGAGCAAGCCCTGCTGGGACTTCAGGGCGATCCCGCTGGTGACGCCGGTCGAGGTCAGCGACGACGCTGCAGCGCACTACGTGACGACGGTGCACAAGAGCCCCGGGCCGGGGATCGACTACAAGTCGGCCACCAACGACCCCGACGTGGCGCATCCCGAGCGCCCGGCAAGCGCCGACCTCTACCAGTCCGACGTACGCGAGGAGCCCGACTTCAACAGCGGCAGCGTGGCTACCACCGAGCGCCAGCGCCTGGAGAGCGCACTCGCTGCGGCGGCGGCTTCACCGGTGTTGTTCGGCAACGATTCGGATGTCATCAGCCCGGTGATGCGGCCGGCCCTTGTCGCCTTCGCCGATGCGGCCAGGCAGAAGAATCCGTCCGATCCGTTGATCCCGCTCAAGGTCGACGGCTTCGCCAGTCTCGACGGTGACGCCACGCATAACGTCGACCTCTCCGAGAGGCGTGCGGTGGCGGTGCGCAGCTTCCTTGCCGGCCTTGGTGTGACGCAACCGATTGGCGTCCTTGGCCACGGGTCGGTGGGGGTTGCCGGCGACGCCGCCAACCGCCGGGCCGACCTAGCGGTGGATCATGCCTTCGAAACGACGTATGCCGCCAACCGCTATTCGGTCGGCGAGCACGAGTTCGGTCACATGCTGGGCCTGCCTGACGAGTATCAGAACAACACTACCGGCGTTCTTGGCGCCCAGCAGACGCTCTATTCCGGGCTGGTCACTGCAGCCGGGGTGCCTGGGCCGGCGGTGTGGGGCGTCGATACCGCGAGCCAGATGTCGAACGGCATCGACGTGCTGCCGCGTCATTACGTGACCCTGTGGGAGGCGCTCGGCCGCATGACCGCCCCCGACATCGCTCAATCCGAGTGGAGCATCAGCTGAGCACCGGGCAGCCTTCAACAGCTGCGCAGCCGGAAATCGAGTTCCGCCGCATTCAGGCGATCAGTTGTCGCGGCAACCTGCGCATCCGGGTGACGCCCGCCGGTGAGCTGTTCGCCTACGTCGAGACGCGTGACTGCACGCGTGGCCAGCACTGGAGCGCACCCTGGCCCGAAAAAGCGCTGCGGCGCCTGGACCTCCGGCAGCAGCGGCAGCTGGTCGACG
This sequence comes from Candidatus Accumulibacter phosphatis, assembly GCF_012939955.1. Taxonomy (GTDB): domain Bacteria; phylum Pseudomonadota; class Gammaproteobacteria; order Burkholderiales; family Rhodocyclaceae; genus Accumulibacter; species Accumulibacter delftensis. The sequence goes on along the minus strand of NZ_SPMY01000055.1, from coordinate 26,982 downwards.
CGCTGCTTGAGGGCGATTTCTTCGCGTTACCGGGCGAGATCTTGACCCCGGGGCGCGACGGTTTCCGTGATCAAATCGACGCTACACTCGGCGAGCGGCATCATTCCGTGAGCATCGAACGCAGCGCTGCGCCGCCGGCCTTCGCACGCGTGCGCGCGACGCTGATGGCCCTGGCTGGCCCCGTGTTCAGTGGCTGAGAGCCGAGCCCATGTTGAAACGGTGCGTTCGCCCAAGCCGGGCGCGCTGAGATTCCACTTGCACGGGCGTGGTGCGGCTGGCGGGCCTTTTGCGATCTCCGGCGATGGCGGGGCCCTTGCAGGACCTGACTACCCGTTTTCCGCACCTGACCATCCACATTACCTGGAACGACGCCGGCGGTGCACAACGCTTTTTGAGTTTCGCTAATGGTGAACGGCTGTTCCCGCGCTGAGCGCAAGGAAGGAGGGCGAAGATGACTTATCAGAGCAAGAAAACCTCGACGCGAAGCGAGGCTGCCGAGGCCGTGTTTCCTTCTCGCGGAGCGTCGACCGCTACGCCTGGCGTACCCAAATTCCTGACCGCACGCGGCAAGATGACGATGCGGCCGGCGCGCGACCAGCACGCCGAAGTCGATGCCGAGCGCGCTGGTGCGCGCATGCTGGCGGGAGGTGCCCGAAGTGCTCCCGACGTAACGCCGATCAGCAGGCGTCCGGGTGCGGATCGGCTCGGTGGGTGGCTGGCACGGCAGGCCAGCGCGGGCGAGCGGCTGCCTTCCGAATGGTCGGGACCACAGGATGTGCGCATCCATTCCGGCTCCAGCGCCGGGCGGATTGCGACCTCGATGGGTGCCAACGCGGTCACCGTCGGCAAGGATATTTTCTTCGCGCCCGGCCGCTATGCGCCAGGAACGCCGGGTGGCGATCGTCTGCTGGCGCACGAACTGGCGCACGTCGCCCAGCAGGGGGGCGAGCCACGCGCGCTGCAGTGTGACCTGATGCAAAGCATGCCGGTGGCGCTCGGTGTTTTCGAGATCGGCATGGCGACGCAGGCGGCACCACCCGGTCTGTCGGGAACGATTGCCTTTCAGCCGGATCCGAACGGGCCTTACTCGGCGGAGATCGGCCTCGTCCAGGCGGTCAACGCCACCGACGTTTCGGGAACGACGACGCCGTCTTCAGGTGCGCCGGTGGACTGGCGCAACATGGTCGACGGCAATACCGGCGTACAGGGCACCGAGGCCGGGCGCATGGAGCAGATGACGCCCGGCACGCCAGGCGGCGCCCCGGCCGGCTGGATGATCGACAACCTGCCCTCGGCGACCCCGCGCGGCGACGCCGGCTCGCCCAACTACATCGAACATTTTGGCGTCGGCGGTGACAACCAGTACGGCTGGCTGCGCTCGCCAACGGATTTCGGCGCGGCCTCCCTGTTCGATTTCCCCAGCCTGTCATTCGACAGCGATCTGGATTTCGAGACCGTCGCCAAGGGCACCGACAACCAGACGATATATGGCGCCATCTCGTGGGGCTTCCAGATTCGCAGTGGCGCGGTGCAGAACGAATACGCCAGCGTGCAGGACAGCGCCTCGGCAGTCTTCGACGAGGCCCTCGAGCGTTTCCGCGGTTACTATGTGCACGAGCCTGTCGTGCTCTATTTCGATACCAATCAGGATGTGCCGATGGCCGGCGAGGAGAGCAAGCTGGCGGATATCCCGGATTACCTGGATCGTTACCCCGATGTCACGGTGGCCATTGAAGGCAATGCCGACGTGCGTGGTGGCGAAGCCGCCAACGCCGATCTTTCGCAGCGCCGCGCCGATGTCGCAGAAAACCTGCTGTTGCTGGCCGGCGTCGATGCGACGCGCATTACCTTCTCCTTTGGCTTCGGCGAAACCGAGATCTTCTCCGAGCACGGCACGGCGCCGGGTGCCACGCAGCCGCGTGACGCGGGACGCTTGCGCGCCAATCGGCGCGTGGTGATCAGCTTCTCGCACACCGTTTCCAACCATCCCATCGTGATGCCGTGAGCGATGAAATCGCATCCCTCGTGGAACATATCCATCGTTCCCCCGAGCCCTTGCACGCGGATTTCACCGCTGAAGTGCGCGCGCTGGTACGCCTTGGCCTGCCCGCCGCCCGGGCAGTGCTGCCGCTGTTGATGTCCCCGGACGAACTGGCGCGTTTGCGTGCCCAACGGGTGCTCGAAGGGGTCAGCCGCCATGTGCTTGCCGATACCTGGGGCGGCGACTGGGCGCTTCTGTGGCACGACAACGGCGATTATCACTGGCGGGACGCTGCGGAGAAGCGGCAGGCGGCGGTGGACAGGTGGCTGGCCTGGCTCGATCAGGCCGTTGCCCGGGCGTCGGATTGATCTATCCTCGAGTGTTTCCACAGGACACCGCCCGCATGCTCAACATGAACTTCGCTGAAGCCGCGCACATTGATACCGCGACCGCGCCCTGGCAAGTCACCCCGATGCCCGGCGTGTGGCGCAAACCCCTGGCCCGCGAGGATGCCGAGCGTGGGCACGCGACGAGCATCGTTCGCTACGACGCCGGCGCTCGCTTCGCTCACCATCTGCATCCCGGCGGCGAAGAAATCCTCGTGCTCGAAGGCGTTTTCTCGGACGAAGACGGTGATTACGGACCCGGAAGCTATCTTCGCAATCCACCCGGCAGTGGCCATGCACCCTTTAGCGGGGAGGGTTGCGTGCTGTTCGTGAAGTTGCACCAATTTGCCGCTGGAGATACCGCCAGCGTGCGTATCGACACCGTCAGCGCGGCCTGGCTACCGGGCCAGGGCGGACTGCAGGTGATGCCGCTGCATTCGTACGAGGTCGAGCACGTGGCGCTCGTCAAATGGCCGGCCGGCGAACGCTTCGTGCCGCATCGGCACTGGGGAGGCGAGGAGATCTTCGTGCTCAGCGGCGAATTCATCGATGAACATGGCCGTTATCCTGCCGGTAGTTGGTTGCGCAGCCCGCACTTGAGCGCGCACTGCCCGTACACGGAAGTTGAAACGGTAATCTGGGTGAAGACCGGGCATTTGCAAGCGGGCGCAGAATAGGGCAAGTCCTCGTTCGCGGGCTGCTGAAGGCGCTTCGACGCTTATCGCGTTCCGCCCCAGGCGAGGGAAGGCTTTCGGGAGGGGAGCTAGCCCTGCTTTTTCTTCGCTGTTTCAGCCCTGAAGCATGAATGCTGCAGCCCGGTGTTTTCAAGGCCTGGCGGTCGTACCGCAGTCCAAAAAAACTTTCGACATCCTCCTGGCTGACTCCATCCCCCCGTCCTTTGCCGCCAACCATGCGCAATCTGACCGCCTCGGCGGCAAAAGCCGGCGTTACCGGCTGGGTCATGCGTCAGGGCTGAAGGCTGCGCTTGTTGTTGGACGATAGCGGCGCTGTGAGTCATAATGCTGAAATGAACGAATCACCTCCCCAGGATCCGCGTCGCCGGCTCCGTGAACTTCTCTCCATCCCCGAGCGCGATCGCAGCGATCCGCAATGGGATGAAATTATCGAGCTCGAAATTACCCTGGCTCCAGGAAACCGTGAGTCCGATCGAAATTCGGACCGCATGCCAGGACAACCGGAGAAGCGCCAGAACGCCTCCGGGCCAGGTCGTCGACCGGAGCAACGCAAGGCCGCCCCGACGGGCCCGCGCCCGGCTGGGCCTCCCCGCCAGCAGGAACAGCGGCAGCCTGCCGCGAGAGCAGAAGGTGCCGCGGATGGTACGTCGCTTGATGGGCGTTCGCCAGATTCCCGGGCGACACCCAAACGGCATGGCCGGCGGCCCAGGCGTCCACCCGAAACCCCCAGCGACAGCTGATAAGCCATACAGCCGATACCCGTTGCGGCCACTTGCGCGGTCGACACTGATGTCTGCCGCGCGTTTGTCGCCGGTTTTCCCTGCCGCAGCTATTGCTGGCGGTGGGCTTGCGGTTGCGAATCGCGCAGGACCAGCTTCGGCGAGGCAAACGGCGCCAGGCGTTCGAGGAAGTCGAGTAATTCGAGCACCGGTGAGCTACGAAAGAACTTGGCCATCGGTGTTTCGATCCAGATAAGGTCCGCGTAGGCCCAGATTTCGTGTGCGCTGTCGCCGACCCCGTCGGCGTTCTGATCGAAGCCCTGATAGTCGTCCCAGTAGTTGCCTCGCCATTCGTTGTGATCGCCCTGGCCGCTCTCGCCGACCAGCGCCTGCCAGAGATTGTGCTCGAAGCGATTGCGCAAGACGAGATGGCCACCCCTCTCGCCGTAGAAGCTGATTCCCGTGAAGTTGTGGGCGATGCGATTGTCGATCACCGTGATGCGGTTGATCGGATGGGTCGGCGAATCGGACATCAGGCCAACCGCACAGTGAATGATTTCATTGCCGTGAACCAGCGTCGTGCCGCTTTCCTTGAGGGCGATACCGGCGCCGCTGGCGTCCACGGAATGCATGATCTGATTGTTGCGGATGATGACGCCGCTTGAGTTGACGCTGGTAATGCCGGTCGAGTTGTTGGCAAAGCGGTTCCTCTCGATCAGCGTGCGGTGCGAAAAAAGCAGATTCAGCGCCCGGCGACTATCCGTGACGCGGTTGCCGATGAAGCGATTGTGGAGCGAGTTGCTGACCGTCATGTCGCGAATCCGTGCGATGTCGTTGTTCTCGATGCGGTTGCGCATGCTGTACCAGAGGCGGATGCCGTCGCCCCGGTCGGCAGGATCGCTGTGCCGGGAGCGGATGCGATTGCCGATGATGCGATTGTCGTTGGCGGCTTGCAGCGTGACTCCGAACAATACGTCGTCGATGACGTTGTTTTCAACCAGATTGTCGCTGCCGTTTTCGATCAACAGGCCCGAGTCGAGGCTGTCGTGCGAATCACCCGAGTGCTTCAGATGCAGTCCTCGTATGGTCACGCCAGTGGCGCGCACGGTCAGCACTGTGCCTTTGCCACCACCGTCGACGGTGATCTTGTCGTCGCCGTCGATGATTATCGCTCGGCTGATCACGGCCGGGCCAGCATAGGTGCCCGGTGGTGCGCGCAAGCGGCCTCCTGTCGGGGTGAGGTCGATCCAGGTTTGCAGCGGCGGCAATGTCACGGTCGACGCCGCGTGGGCGGCACTCAGCGCGGATAAATCCGGGACGACAAGTGAGGCGAGGAGAGGGGTCAGCAGTGCTGCGAGCAGGAAGCCGCGCACGCGCGCAGCGAGCAAGAGCAGGTGCTGAATGCGGTGAACGCGGTGAATGGCTTGAATCAGCTGCCGCCCTCCAAATGCAGCCACAGGCATTTGCCTTTGCTTGTTTCGTCAAGGTCTGCCAGCGCTTGCTGGTGTTCAGCGATTTCTTCGTCGCTGGCGCGCCTGACCACCTGGGCTTTGCGCCGACCCGAGGAGGGCAGCGGGCGGGCCGCTGCGATGCGGCTGGCGCTGTCATCGCCGAGATCGATGATCAGACTTTCCTGGCCGCGGGTCATTGCCAGATAGACTTCGGCGAGAATTTCAGCGTCGAGCAGGGCGCCGTGCAGGGTCCGCTGCGAGTTGTCGACCCCGTAGCGGTCGCACAGCGCGTTGAGGTTGTTCTTCTTGCCGGGATGCAGATCCTTGGCCATGCGCAGAGTGTCGCAGACGGCGTGACAGATGGTATCCAGCGGAGCCATGTCGAGCATGGCCAGTTCAGCGTTCAGAAAGCCAAGGTCGAAAGCGGCGTTGTGGATGACCAGTTCTGCACCGCGCACGAAATCGAGAAACTCGGCGGCAACGTCGGCAAAATGCGGCTTGTCGAGCAGGAATTCACGGCTGATGCCGTGCACCGCCAGGGCACCGGCGTCAATATCCCGCTCGGGATTCAGGTAGCGGTGGAAATGGTGATTGGTCTGGCGTCGGTTGCACATCTCGACGCCAGCGATTTCGATGATGCGGTGGCCAAGCCTGTGCTCCAGGCCGGTGGTTTCGGTATCGAGAAAGATCTGGCGCATGGGCATTGTCCATTGCTGGTTAAGAACTCGCGATGGCGCGGATTCTGTGGTCGGCGCGGGCGGGTGGCTGGTGTCGGTCCTTGGGCAGGCGGCGGCCGAGGGCGCAGGTCAGTGCTCAGGAGGTCTTGGCACGCAGCTCGTCCATGCCGCGATTGGCGAGTACGTCGGCTCGTTCGTTGCCGGCATGCCCGGCATGTCCCTTGACCCAGAACCACGTGATCTGGTGCCGGCTGGCCGCTTCGTCGAGACGTTGCCAGAGGTCGGCGTTTTTCACCGGTTTCTTGTCCGAGGTGCGCCAGCCATTGCGCTTCCAGTTGTGAATCCAGGCACTGATGCCTTTTTGCACGTACTGTGAGTCGGTGTGCAGGTGCACCGTTGCGGGTCCGTTAAGCGCCTCGAGGGCGCAAATGGCGGCCGTCAGTTCCATGCGGTTGTTGGTCGTGTCTCGCTCCCCGCCCCACAGTTCCTTTGTTTTCTCGCCGGCCTGCAGGAGCGCGCCCCAGCCGCCCGGCCCGGGATTGCCGCGACAGCCGCCGTCGGCGTGGATGATAACGACTTGCTGATCATTCATGTCTTGCTATTTCCTTTTTTTTCTGAGCACCGACAGCGCCTTGCGCGGCGCGGCCTTCTGTTTCCAGCTCGGCAGGATCAGGCGCATGCTATGCACGCGCTTGACCGCGCGCAGTACGTAGACGCCGCCGGCAAAATTCCACCAGCGCTGGCCGCTGGCTTCCAGGAAATGCCAACGCTTGAGCCAGCGGTCGTTTCGGAAGGGCGGGGCGTAGCAGCCAAAGCTACAGTGCTCGGCCTCAAAGCCGAGTAATTGCAGCCAGTCCTTGAGGCGCTGCAGCGAAAGGTAGCGACCATTCCAGGGAAAGTGTTGCGGGCAGTTGGGTAGCCGGCGACGCAGGCCCCAGATCGAGATTGGATTGAAACCGGCAATAATTACTTCGCCTTCGGGAATCAGAACACGTTCCACCTCGCGTAGAATCTGGTGCGGGTCGTCGTCGAACTCAAGGCTATGCGCCATGACCACCAGATCGATGCTGTGAGCGGCGAAGGGAAGTTGCCGCAGGTCGCAGAGGACATCGACCTGGCCCGAGTCGTGCACCAGTTGGCGGAGGGGGATGCGGTTCTGCGCGAGCAGGTCGAATTGTGGCAGGCCCAACTGAATCGCATTGTAGCCGAACACGTCGGCGACCATTTTGTCGACAGTGGCCTGTTCCCAGGCCATGACGTACCGTCCCTGCGGCGTTTGAAGCCAGGCGTCGAGGCCAGCAATTGACATTTTCCGCAGTTCTTCCAAAATTGAGCGATGTTCGACGTCATCCGCATTCCAGCCTTCAAGGATAACTACATCTGGTTGTTGCGCAAAGGCGCGTCAGCGGCCGTGGTTGATCCAGGTGATGCACGCCCGGTGCTCGAGGTTCTTGAGCGTGAAGGCCTGTCGCTGAGCACCATTTTCGTCACCCATCACCACGCCGATCATCAGGGTGGGGTGATGAGTCTTCTTGCCCATCACCCGGCCGAGGTGTTCGCACCCGCGGCGGAATCGATTGCTGGCGTGAGCAAACCCTTACACGGTGGAGAAAGCATTCGCGCGGCTTTCTGCGACATAGGGTTCCAGGTCCTCGCCGTTCCCGGACACACGCTTGGGCACATTGCCTATTATGGCGCAGGCTGCCTGTTCTGTGGCGATACCCTGTTCGCTGGCGGTTGCGGACGTCTGTTCGAAGGCAGCGCAGCGCAACTGTTCGACTCGCTATCGCGCTTGGCCAGCTTGCCCGACGAGACAGCGGTCTATTGTGCTCACGAATATACCGAGGCCAATCTACGCTTTGCACTGGCGGTGGAGCCCGCTAATCGCTGTCTGCAAAGGCGGGTCAATGAAGTCGCGGTGGCACGCGCCAAGGGCTGGTCGACGGTACCATCGACGATCGCGATCGAGAAGGCCACCAATCCCTTCCTGCGCTGCGCCGCGCCGGAAGTGGTCGCGTCGGCGCGGCGCCGGGTACCCGAGGCGGCCGATGAGGTCGCCGTGTTTGCCGCGCTGCGCGAATGGAAGAACAGCTTCTGAATCGCCCTTCAACTGGGTTCGGCTGTTGCGGTGCTTTCATGGCCACGGCGAATGCGGGAAGCTCGCCTTCGTGCTAAATTCGCGCCTCCTCCAGCCAGCTTGCGGCCTGCTGCCATGACCGAAACAACAGATACTGCCAAGCTACGGCCTCCATCGAACTGAAGAAATACGTGCTGCGCCTCGCGCTTGCCATGCTCGTTTTCAGCGTGCTCGGCTTCCTCGGTCTGCCGCTGCTTGCCAAGTGGGTACTGGTCGACCAGCTCAGCAAGACCTTGCAGCGGCCGGTGGCAGTGGAAAGCGTGCGCATAAACCCCTACACATTGTTGGTCCAAGTCGCGGGATTTGCGATTCAGGAGAAGGGTGGTGGCGAGACTGTGGCGGCTTTCGACAGTCTGCAGGTGGACGCTGAGTGGAGTTCGCTATGGCGTGGCGGGCCGGTGATCAGTGAGCTGAGCCTGGTCGCACCGACCGTCCGAGTGGTGCGTCTGGCCGACGGGCGCTTCAACTTCTCCGACTTGATTGATGAGTTCGCCGCCCAGCCGGCGTCGGACGCCCCGACACCCCTGTTTTCGCTCAACAACATCCAGATCTCGCGCGGGAAGATCGATTTCGACGATCAGATGCTTGCTGAAAAGCACCAGCTCGGCGAGCTGAATATCGGCTTGCCGTTTATCTCCAGCTTGCCGCAGGCGACCGCAATATTCGTCGAGCCGACTTTTTCGGCATCGATCAATGGCTCGCCGCTGCTTGTGCAGGGCAAGAGCAAGCCTTTTGACGCATCGATGGAAAGCGACGTGGCATTCGAACTGCGCGACGTGCAACTGGGCAAGTATATCGATTACCTGCCGCATGGCTTGCCGATCGAGGTCGTTTCCGGCGCACTTGACAGCGATCTCAAGCTGGCTTTCCAGCATCAGGAGGAAGGACGTTCGACGCTGGTGATTTCGGGTGGCGTCGCGCTCAAGGATTTGGTCGTCAAGAATGCTGCCGGTGCCCCGCTGCTTTCCTTGCGTCGTCTGGATGTGGTGGTCGGCAGCCTGGATCCGCTGAATGGCAAGTTTGTGATCGACCGGGTGTCGCTCGAGGAGCCAGAGATACACGCACGGGTCAGCACGCAGGGAAGCATTGACTGGGTCGACTTTTTCAGCGCGAAACAGGCCTCCCCGCGGCGGCCGGTATCTGAAGACGAAGCGAGGGCGAAGAGTTCGCCGCTCGAGTGGTCGCTGGGCGAAGCCGAAATCACTGGCGGGGCCTTGCGCTGGCGCGACGAGTCGCGTGGAGAGCCGTTCGATGCACGCGTTGACGGGCTTGCCGCCAGGCTGAGGAATGTCGACAGCAAGAGCAGCGCAGCGAGCGAGTTCGATCTGGCGTTCAGCCTGGATGCCGAGCCATGGGTCAAGCTCAAGGCGTTCTCGGTGCAGGGCGGCCGTTTCGATCTCGCCAAGCGCGAAGTGCTCATTGGTGAAGTTGCGGTGCGCGACGCGATGCTGCTGATCCGGCGTACCGCAGACGGCAGCATCCTGTTTGTCGAGCCGCCGTCCTTGCGCGCCGTCGAAGCCGCACAGGAAGATTCGTCGAAGCCGTGGGAGTTGACGCTCGCCAAGTACCGTGGGGAAAACCTCGGCTTGCGCTTTGAAGATTCCGTCATGTCGCCGGTAGTGGTGCACAGCATCGAAGCGATGAAGGTGGATGCCGAGAACCTGTCTACCGAGCCCGGCACGACCGCCAGGATCGCGACGCGTTTCAGAGTCAACACGAAGGGCGACGTCGAGGTCGGCGGCACCGTCAAGTTTTTTCCACTCCTTACCGAGCTCAAGCTTGCCGTCAAGACGCTGGAACTGATACCGCTGCAACCATATTTTACGGAGCAGTTGAACGTCGTCCTTTCGAGTGGCCAGGTGAGTTTGAGTGGCGATGTGCGCATGCGGCAGGCGCCCGCGGCAGGTGCTGCCGAGGCCGGCAAGCTGGCGGGAAGTTTCACCGGGGAAGTGGTGGTAGCCAACTTCGCGGCGGTCGACAAGCTCGATTCCTCCGACTTCCTGAAGTGGAAATCCTTGTCGTTTGCCAACATCGACGCGCGCCTGAATCCGAACTCGCTGTCGATCGCCGAGGTGGGGCTGGCGCAGTTTTTTGCGCGCGTGGTCATCGACCCGCAGGGCAAGCTCAATCTCTCGCAGATCGTGCGCGAATCCGGGGCGGCCGCTGCCGGGGCGGCCGATAAAGCCAAGCAGGCGACTGCCGTGATCGCTGCGGAAGGCAAGGCAGTCGCGCCGGTTGCTACCGCAGAACCGCCGCAGCTGCCGATAAAGGTCGGCAAGATCAACTTGCGCGGCGGCGACATCAAGTTCAGTGACCATTTCATCAAGCCGAACTACTCGGCCGATTTGAAGAAGATCGGTGGCACGATCAGTGGCCTCTCTTCGGCAGATGGCAGCCTTGCAACGCTGGATCTACGTGGGAGCTACGACAACATTGCACCGCTGACCATAGCCGGTCAGCTCAACCCGCTGATTGCTGATCCCTTTCTTGACCTCAAGGCAGACGTCAAGGGTATCGAATTGACCGCGCTTTCGCCGTACTCCAGCAAGTACGCGGGCTATGCAATCGACAAAGGCAAGTTGTCGTTGTTCGTCAAGTACAAAATCGAGAAGAAGCAACTGACTGCCGAGAATCGGATTTTTCTCGATCAACTGACTTTTGGTGAAGCGGTCGATAGCCCGGAGGCCACCAGGCTGCCGGTGAGCCTCGCCGTTGCCCTGCTCAAGAACAGCAAGGGGGAAATCGACATCAATCTGCCGGTTGCGGGTTCGCTCGATGACCCGGAATTCAGCATTGGCGGGGTGCTTGGCGAGTTGATCGGCAATCTTCTGGTCAAGGTCGTTACCTCACCTTTCGCTTTGCTGGGTTCGGTATTCGGCGGTGGCGAAGAGCTGTCGAACGTCGAGTTCGACCCCGGTCGGGCGTCGCTTGCCGGCTCGGCGAAGCCACGCCTTGAAGCACTGGCCAAGGCCTTGCTTGAGCGGCCCGCTCTCAAGCTCGAGATTACCGGACAGGCCGATTCGGAGAACGACCCCGAGGGCTTGAAGCGCGCTCGACTCGACAGCAAACTGCGGGCGTTGAAGAGCGAGGCCGGCAAGAAGGGCGATGCCGATGTCGCGGTGGGGACGATAGACATGGACAGCGAGGAGTATCCGGAGCTGCTGGAGCGTGTCTACCGTGACGAGGACTTCGAGAAGCCGCGCAACATGCTCGGGATAGCGAAGAGCCTGCCGGTTGCCGAAATGGAGACACTGATTCTCGCCAATACGGTGCTTGATGAGCAGGATCTGCGCGATCTGGCCGATCGGCGGGCCAAAGCAGTCCGCGACTGGCTGCTCGTCGAGAAAGTTCCGGCAGAGCGCCTGTTCCTGCACCCGGCCGAGATCGTCAAGACGGACGACAAGTCGGAATCGTCCGCGCAGGGCAAGGGAAACCGGGTTGTATTCTCCCTGCTGTAGAGGCTTGCACGCTTCACTTCCCGAGCTTGCGGCCGGTCTTTCCGAGGCAAGTCAGTGAGCCAGGCCTGGTTGTATGCGGTGAGTGCGCTGGCGCTGGTGCTGATCGTTCTGCAGCTCGCACTGCTGTTGCGCGCGGGAACGACGCGCGAGGTGCTGGCGGTCCGTTTGCGCGACCTGCAAGGGGGCCTGGAGCGGCTGGAGCGGGATTTGCGACAGGAGTTGTCGCTGGGTCGGCAGGAGGCGGCAAGCACCGCGCGTGGTGATCGCGAGGAGCAGTCGCAGTCGCTGAACCGCGTCTCACAGACCCTTGCCTCGCAGTTGGCCCAGTTGGGGCGTTTGCAGGCGCAGCAGCTCGAATCCTTCGCGCAGCAACTGGCGCGTCTGACGAACAGTAACGAGCAGCGCTTCGAGCAGCTACGCCGGGCACTTGAGGCCCGCCTTGGGGCGATGCAGGCCGACAACGCCAGCAAGCTTGAAGAGATGCGCCGCACGGTCGATGAAAAACTGCATGCCACGCTGGAGCAGCGCCTCGGCGAGTCGTTCAAGCTGGTCAGCGATCGCCTCGAGCAGGTGCACAAAGGGCTTGGCGAAATGCAGACCCTGGCCGCCGGCGTCGGCGATCTGAAGAAGGTGCTGACCAACGTCAAGACCCGTGGCAGCTGGGGGGAAGTGCAGCTGGAGACGCTCCTCGATCAGTTGCTGACTAGCGAGCAATACGGCAAGAACGTGGCCACGCGGCCGGAGTCGTCGGAACGCGTCGAGTTCGCCATTCGTTTGCCCGGTCGCGCGATCGGCGACGACGAGCAACGGCCGGTGTGGCTGCCGATCGACGCAAAATTCCCGCTCGAGGATTATCAGCGTTTGCTCGAGGCGCAGGAACGGGCTGATCCGCTGGCCTCGGCAACGGCAATCAAGGCGCTGGAAGTTCGCCTGCGTGACGAAGCGCGAAAGATTCACGACAAGTACGTTGAACCGCCATACACCACCGATTTCGCGATCCTCTATCTGCCGACCGAGGGCCTCTATGCCGAAGCCTTGCGGCGACCGGGACTGGTGGACAGCCTGCAGCGCGATCTGCGCATCTGTATCGCCGGGCCGACGACGCTGGCGGCGCTACTAAACAGCCTGCAGATGGGTTTTCGAACTCTGGCCATCGAGCGCCGATCGTCGGAAGTGTGGGCGGTTCTCGGCGCCATCAAGACCGAGTTTGGCAAGTTCGGCGAGGTGCTCGAGGCCACGCACAGGAAGCTCGAGCAGGCTAGCCGCAGTATCGAAGCAGCTGGCGTGCGGACGCGGCAGATCGAGCGCAAGCTGCGTGGCGTGGAAGCCCTGCCGGCAAGCGAGGTGCGTTCGCGGCTGGGTGATCTGGAAGACCTTGGCGCGCTGGGCGAGGAGCCGTGAGCAGGGCCGAGGCCGCGCTGGAAGCTGCATTCCTGGCGACGACCTATCGGGTGGAGACTCCCGAGCGCGTGTTCGACTTGCGCATCGGCCTCGTCAGCTCTGAGTTCGATGAATTTCTGCGCCGTCAGCCAGCTTCGCTTGCGCCGCTGGACGCCCCTGCAGCGTCCGTGAGCCAAGCGATCGGCTGGGGAATCGTGACCGCCTACAATCCCGGAGAGCGGCTCGCGGATCACCAGAACGAGCCTCGCCAGCGCCGTTTGCGCGAGCGAATCGCCGCTTCGGCTTGCACTTTCTTCGCCGCCAGCAACATCGCCGATGGCGACGAGGATCACCATGCTGGCTGGCCGGTGGAACCGAGTTACCTCGTCTTCCCTGTCGATGAGCAGCAGGTCGCTGCCCTTGGTCGTGCTTTCAGCCAGCTCGCGGTCGTCTATGGAGAAACGGGTTTGGCGCCGCGCTTGCTGTGGCTGTGAGGGGAAGTTGCGTGGCGGCTGTGACTTTTTCCACACGGCTCGCGAAGGCAGGACGCCTAGAATAATGTTTTTTGCAAGCGAGCGAAATCCGTGAGCAAGGACCTTGGACGTTTCGAGCTGATTAGTGAGCAGGGTCGAGGCACCCGGAGCGGCGTCGATCTGGTGCCCGAAACGCCGGCGCCGGTGGCAGATTCACGGCAGAGCACGATCGAATTCCTGCTCCGGCGGATGCGCCACCAGAGCGATTTCCCGGCGCTGTCGGAGTCGGTCGGGGCGATCAACCGGATCACTGCTTCGGAAAATCAGAACCTCGCCGAGCTCTCGAACACGATCCTCAAGGATTTTTCCCTGACCAACAAGATTCTGCGGATGGTGAACTCGGTGCACTATCGGCAGGCCGGTGGCGGCAGCATCAGCACCGTGTCGCGGGCGATCGTCGTTCTCGGTCTTGATGCGGTGCGCAGCATCGCCATTACGGTGATGCTTTTCGAGCACTTGCAGAACAAGGACAATGCCGATCAGCTCAAGGAAGAGTTCCTGCGCGCCAATCTGGCCGGTCTTCTGGCCAAGGAGCTCGCCAGCAAAAGCGCGACGCGCGGGGATGTCGAGCAGGCCTTCATCTGCTCGATGTTCCATAACCTCGGCCGTCTGCTGAGCCAGTACTATTTCCCGGAAGAAAGCGCCGAGATCCGGCGCCTGGCGCAGCAGAAAGACTGCGCCGACGATCTGGCGGCACAGCAGGTTCTCGGTCTCTCGTTCGAAGACCTCGGCGTCGGCATCGCGCAGAGCTGGGGTTTCCCGCGGCTGATCGTCAGCAGCATGCGCAAGCTGCCAGTCGGGAGTGTTCGCCGCCCGGTAAATGCGGAAGATCGCTTGCGCGTGCTGGCAGCATTGTCCAACGAGTTGTGTAGTCTGCTCGCCGCTGCCGGAGGCGAACAGCCGCAGAAGGATTTGCGCCGGATTGTTCTGCGTTTTGGCGACGTGATAGAGCTCGACGAGCAGGGCCTGCAGAGAACGCTGCGCAAGTCATTCGAGCAGATGTCGCAGTTTGCCGGCATCATGCACCTCGATCTGCAGAAGACCCTTCTGGGCAAGCAGATGCAGGCCTGGGGCGGCGCAGCGGGGCGACCAGCATGTGCCGCAGAGCGGCGGGCCGCGGAGGATGGTCTCGCCGGTACGATTCTCCCCGATGTCTCCCCGCTGCCGGCGGTCGATGATGTCAGGCCCGCTGCGGCCGGCGCCTCAGCGAGCAGCGAAGCCATTCTGATGGCCGGGATTCAGGACGTCAGCAACGCCCTGATCAGTGATTTCAATCTCAATGATGTGCTACGCATCATCCTGGAAACGATCTATCGGGCGAAGGGCTTCAAGAACGTCATCCTGTGTGTTCGCGACGGGCGCAGCAACGCCATGCTCGGTCGTTTCGGTTTTGGCCCGCAGGCTCCGGAGATTGCCGTACGCTTTCGGTTTTCGCTGGTGTTCAGCGCCGACATTTTTTCATGCGGCCCTAGCCAACGGGGTGGATATTCTGATCGGCGATACCCGTGACGCGAAGATCGCGCCACGTATCCCGGCCTGGTATCGCCAGGCGGTGACGGCGGAAACATTCGTCGTCTTTCCGCTCTGCGTCAGGGGTAACCCCGTGGCGATGATCTACGCCGACCGCCAGCGGGCAGGGGAGATCGTCATCGCCGAGCAAGAGCTGTCCTTGCTGAGAACCCTGCGCAATCAGGCAGTGCTGGCCATCAAGCAGTCAATCTGAGCGGTCTGGGCGAGGCGGTTGCGAGTGCGTCTGGCTTACCAGAGCTTCCACCACGGTTCCTGACGATCGAGGCCGCGCTGATAGTATTCGCTGTTCGGGTAGTTTTTGCGCATGACGCGTTCGGCGTCGTCGCGCAGATCGTGCAGGCCAATGGCGTCGTAAGCCTTGACCATGATGAACAGCGCTTCTTCGCTGGACGGCGTGTCAGGATAGTTGATCATCGCGAACTGGGCGCGATTCGCGGCTGCCAGATAGGCGCCGCGTTTCATGTAGTAGCGTGCCACGTGCAGTTCGAGGCGCGCCAATGCGTTGACCAGGTATTTCATGCGCAGTAGCGCATCGGGGGGTGTACTTGCTGTTCGGAAAGCGGGTGACGAGCTCCTTGAAGGAGTCGAAGGATTCACGGGCCCCCTTCGGGTCGCGTTCAGTCATGTCCTGATTGCTGATCGAACCGAGAAGACCGAGATCTTCGTTGAAGTTGATTAGACCGCGCAGGTAATACACGTAGTCGACATTCGGATGGTTCGGATGCAGCTTGATGAAGCGGTCACAGGCGGCGATCGCCGAGGCCGGCTCCAGATCTTTCCAATAGGCATAGGCAATCTCGATCTGCGCTTGCTGGGCATAGCGCCCGTAGGGATAGCGCGACTCCAGCTTCTCGAAGTACTTGATGGCCGTGGTGTAGGAGCCGTCATTGAGCGCATTCTTGGCTTCGGTATAAAGCTTGTTGGCCGACCAGCCGACGGTCTCATCCTTGCTGTCGGGAAGAAGCCCGCAGCCAGTGACCAGCAAGGCGAGGAAAAGGGTTGCGATAACCGCTAAACTACGCATGATGAAAAACCCACAGAAGAAAGAAGCACTGGCGGAGGAGGCGACGCGGAACAGCGAGCTTGCGGATTATAGCGCAAACCCCCGGATTGCCCTGAGCGTACCTGGCGATTGCAGCGGTCAACGGCTAGACCAGGTTCTTGCGCGCTTGCTCTCGCAGCACTCGCGCAGCCGTCTACAGAACTGGATACGTGAGGGCCGCGTGACGGTAAGCGGTGAGTGCGTCGTCGAGCCTCGGCAGAAACTATGGGCTGGCGAAAGCATCGAAGTTGCCGAAGTGCCGGACGAACGAGCCGAATCCTCGGCGCCCGAAGATATCCCCCTGCAGGTGGTGTATGAGGACGACTGCCTGATCGTCCTCAACAAACCCGTCGGCTTGGTGGTTCATCCGGGTAACGGCAACTGGAGCGGGACTTTGCTTAACGCTCTGTTGCACTACGCGCCGCAACTCGACAAAGTGCCGCGGGCGGGTATCGTGCATCGGCTGGACAAGGATACCAGTGGGCTGATGGTGGTCGCCAAGACGCTCGAGGCGCAGACCGATCTGGTCAGGCAGTTGCAGGCACGCTCAGTGAAGCGCTGCTATCAGGCCCTGGTGCGGGGCATCGTCGAGCGTGCGGGTAGCGTCGACGCTCCCATCGGCCGGCATCCGACCTTGCGCACCAGCATGGCCGTGGTGCGCACCGGTAAACCGGCACGTACGCACTACCGTGTTCTGGAGCCGTTTCTCGCCTGCACGCTGATTGAATGCGCGCTTGAAACCGGGCGGACGCACCAGATTCGCGTGCACATGACTTCGATCGGGCATCCCCTGGTCGGCGACCCGACCTACGGTAGCGGTGCCAGCCGCGTGCCCCGCCTGGTAGAATTTCCGCGCCAGGCGCTGCACGCCTGCCGTTTGTCGCTGACTCATCCGGGTACTGGCAAGGCCATGCTCTGGCGCTCGGGCTTGCCAGACGATATGGCGGCCCTGATCGACAGCGTGCGACTGGAGGCGGTCACGGCGCGCGCTGGCGAGTGCGTCAGCGACGAGGAACTGGCAGATGATTGGGACGATGACGATTGGGACGATGACGATGACGGCCCGGAAGTAATTATCGTCGACGGTGACGGTGACTGCGAAGACGACGATGAGGAGCTGGGTGAGCAGTAAGGGCTGCTTGTTTCCCGACTGGCCGGCACCGAGGCGGGTGCGCAGCCTGATCACCGGTCGCGACGGTGGCGTGAGCCTTGCGCCGTACGCCAGCCTCAACCTTGGCGCCCACGTCGGTGATGATGCGCTCGCCGTTGCCGAAAATCGTCGCCGTCTTGCCGATCATCTACCGGCATTGCCCTGCTGGTTGGAGCAGGTGCACGGCACGACCCTGGTGGACGCTGCCGGCCTTGGCGTCGCCGAGGTGCCGGTGGCCGATGGCGCATTTGCGCGTGCTCCCGGTGTCGTCTGTGCGGTGATGACCGCCGACTGTCTGCCGGTCTTGCTCTGCGACCAATCGGGCAGCGTGGTTGCTGCGGTGCATGCCGGTTGGCGCGGTTTGCAGGCCGGTATACTGGAACGGGCGGTGGAAGCGCTGGCTGTGCCCGGTGTGCGGTTGCTGGCCTATCTGGGTCCCGCCATTGGCCCGCAGGCCTTCGAGGTTGGTGAAGAGGTGCGTAGCGCATTCGTCGGTGCACACCAGGAGGCTGCTGCGGCATTCCTGCCGGTGTCACAGGATTGGCCGGCAAGAAATATCCCTGCGGCTAATGGGCCAACGGCGCAGCAGCCTGCGCGCAAATGGCTGGCCGACATCTACCTGTTGGCCCGGCAAAGCCTGCAGCGCGCGGGTGTCGACGCCATCTACGGCGGGGGTGGCTGTACGCTGCGCGAAGCCGAGCGCTTCTTTTCCTATCGGCGAGATGGCGTGACGGGGCGGATGGCCGCGTTGATCTGGCTGGCGGACGCTTAATGTGAAAGTCGCGCAAGCGACTCACGAACCTCCCTTCTCCCCCTGCGGGAGAAGGGGCGGGGGTGAGACGGGGAATTCGGGGAGCATGCTCCCTGCCCGGCGAACGATTCCGGCGTGTAAGCCGGAATGCGCACTGCAAGTGAGAGGGGGGACGGTCATGACTTTCATCATCCGGGGTATCTCGACTGTCATGAGCGTTAGCCAGAAATCGTCAGCGATCCTGCGGCGGGTGGTCGTTTGCGCCACCCCTGGTCTCGCTCCTGGTGTCACTGGCGTTGCTGGCCATCCTGGCGGCGCGACGACGACGCGTCGGGCCGCCGAAAAGCCAGAGCAGCAGTGCCGTCGGCAGCAGGCCGTAGAAGGTCAGGCTCAGTATCCCGGCAACGACGCTGCTTTCGGTCAGCGCCATCAATACAGTAACGTACAGCCAGCCGATCACGATGATATACATGCCGGCATTATAGTGTGCCAGGATGCTCTGGGGGGGCGCTCGCACTGCGCATTTGCTTCGTGCACGGTGCGTTCGCTGGACTGTTTGATTCCGCCGTGTGCGCGGCTTGCTCAACTTCGCTGCCCAGGGGCTCGTCAACAGCTGATCGTCGTGGGAGAATGGCGGGTGGCGTTTTCGCCGGGGGCTGGGCAGGCTCTGGGGAAATTGCCGCACCTTGTCTGCTTTTCGTGCAGGACTGAAGATTTTTGCCGAACCGAGGTGGTGTTCCCGCCTGGCTTGGTCAGCAGATGTTGTAATCGTGGTGGTGGATTGCCGCCAATCGTTTCATTCGTCAACAGGAAAGGAAGAGTTATGACGCAACGTGTTGCTTTGGTTACAGGTGCCATGGGTGGGCTTGGCACTGCTATCTGCCAGGAACTGGCGAAGGCCGGT
Source organism: Candidatus Accumulibacter phosphatis (assembly GCF_012939955.1). Lineage (GTDB taxonomy): Bacteria > Pseudomonadota > Gammaproteobacteria > Burkholderiales > Rhodocyclaceae > Accumulibacter > Accumulibacter delftensis. Next base: position 8,188 of record NZ_SPMY01000055.1, on the reverse strand, counting down.
CACAAGGTGGTTGCTGCCTACCATCCGGAGTTCGACAAGCCGGACGAGTGGAACAAAGCCATGGCCGAGGCCGGCTTCAACGATTTCATCTGTGTTGCCGGCGACGTCGCCAGCTACGATTCCTGCGTGGCCATGGTCGCCGAGGCTGAAGCCAAGGCAGGTCCGGTCGACATTCTGGTCAACAACGCCGGAATTACTCGCGACAAGATGTTCGGAAGGATGGAGGAGGCGCAGTGGAATGCCGTGATCGCGACTAATCTGTCGAGCCTTTTCAACATGACCAAGCAGGTTTCGGCGAAGATGGCCGAGCGTGGCTGGGGACGGATCATCAACATCTCCTCGGTCAATGGGCTGCGCGGCCAGGCTGGTCAGACCAACTATTCGGCGGCCAAGGCCGGCGTGATTGGTTTCAGCAAGGCGCTCGCGGCCGAACTCGCCGCCAAGAACGTTACGGTCAATGCCATTTGCCCGGGCTACGTGGCGACTCAGATGGTTCTGGCCATCAAACCGGAGATCCTGCAGAGCATCATCGACACCGTGCCGATGAAGCGTCTGGCCAAGCCGGAAGAGATCGGTGGCGCGTGTGCCTATCTCGCTTCGGATATTGCCGGCTTCATGACCGGTTCGACGATGAACATTTGCGGTGGTCTCTACTACCAGTAAGTCGTTTTTTTGTTGCACCTTGGTCAAGACAGGCCCCGCGAGGGGCCTGTTTTTTTTGCCAAGGGTTTTTGCCAAGGGTTTTTGCTAAGGTATAATTGTGCTGCACCGCACCATGAGACGCTAGGCCGCGCTCGTTGAATTACCTGCAGATGGAGGAAGTATCGTCATGCCCGAGCAGCTGCGACTGATCAAGAAATACCCCAATCGTCGCCTTTACGATACCAAGACCAGCGCCTACATCACGCTGACCGATGTAAAGGACCTTGTCCTGTCCCGTGAGGTTTTCAGTGTTCTGGATGCCAAGACCGGCGAAGACATTACGCGCGCGATTCTGCTGCAGATCATTCTTGAGGAGGAAGCGTCGGGCGCGCCGCTGTTTACGGCCGATCTTCTGGCGCAAATGATCCGCTTCTACGGTCATGCGATGCAGGGCATGCTCGGCAAGTACCTGGAGACGAGCGTCAAGTCCTTTGTCGATTTCCAGAAGAAGTTGCAGGAGCAGTCGCAGTCCCTCTATGGGGAAAGCAACAGCCAGATGCAGAACGACATGTGGTCGCAGTTCATGAATTTCCAGGGCCCGGCGATGCAGACGATGATGACCACCTATATGGAGCAGAGCCGGAAGATGCTTCACCAGATGCAGGACCAGCTCAAAACGCAGACCCGCACACTGTTCAACGGCATACCCCTGCCGGGGTTTCCGGCCGATTCCACCAAACAGCCGCACGACTCCGAACAGAAATAAGGGCGTCCTTGTGATCTCTACAGGGCCTTGCTGCAAGGCCTTGTCGCTGACCATGAATGGCTTGTTGTGTTTTAACAGCAAACAGCGCCTGACTACTCGCGTAGTCAGGCGCTGTTACGTGAGCAGGCCTCTGCCTACCGCTTAGCGCAAGAGCGAGATGAAGGTCGCGGCGATGATCGCCGAAGTGATCACCCCGCTGATGTTCGCTCCCAGCGCATGCGGCATGATGATCGCATGCGGATTGGCTGCCATGGCCACTTTCTGGACGATCTTGGCGGTGGTCGGTACGCAACTCACGCCTGCGATGCCGACGATCGGGTTGAACTTGCCGCCGCTCCAGAAGTACAGAATGTAACCACCCGCCAGACCGCCAAGCGCCGAAACTCCCAGAGCCAGCATGCCCAGAAGCAGCAGCTTCAAGACCGTTGGGTCGAGCAGCGTGTTCGCTTCACAGAGAACGCCCAGGGTCAGGCCGAGGAAGAAAGTGGCCCCGTAGAGGAAAGTTTCGCCGAGCAGCTTGGCGAAGTTCTCGAGGCCGCTTTCACGCACTGCGACGCCAACAAACAGCGAGAAGAACAAGGGCGCCGCCACCGGAAAGAGCAGGCACAGTAGCGTGCAGGCGACGACGGCGAAGATCAGCTTCTGCGAACGGCTGATCCTCGGCCCCTGATCGGCAGCCATGCTGATGCCGCGAATGTGCTTCGGTACCAGCCACTTGATCATGTACGGGTAGACGCCGTAGGTCAGGCCGAGGTAAAGGTAGCCAACGACGGTGATCGACACGAACAGATGCTTGGCGAGAACCAGTGAAGTGAACAGCACCATCGGACCATCGGCGCCGCCGATGGTGGCGACCGACGCTGCTTCGGGTGCCGTGAGGCCGAGAGCAATGGCGAAGGGGAAGACCACGAAAGTGCCAAGTTCGGCGAACAGGGCGATGAACATGCTCTGGAACGGGCGGGCCATGACGTAGCCGACATCCAGAAGCACGCCGATACCCATGAACACCAGACAGGCGATCAGGCCGTTGCTGAAGGTGAGCGTGTATATCGGCTGCAACCAGTCGATCTGCAAAATGTTGATCAACTGGAGCGGGTCGGTAATCAAGGGATCGACGAAGAGCGTTCCCGGCTTGCCGCCTTCGAGGAACATCACCGCCGCGTTTACCGAGGACATGCCCATGCCCATCGGAATCATCAGCAGAGGTTCCAGGACGTTCCGAGAGCCCAGATAGATGAGCAGGAAGCCCAGCAACATCAGGAAGATACGCCCCATCATGATCTGCGGCTCGGCGGCGATCAGAGTGGCTACACCCTGGAACAGATCGAGAAAATTTATGCTTTCCATGCGCTTCAGTCCTCGTACCTAGCCGCGGCGCCCACCGCTCCGCTTGTCGGCGTGTACACCGACTCGCGGAGCATGTGGGGTGTCGGGTTTCGGCTGATATCCGCTCACGCGATTGTCAACAGGGGCTGTCCGCCCTCGATGGGATCGCCGGCAGCGACCAGTACTCGCGTCACCTGACCGGCACGGGTCGCGATCACTGGCGTCTTCATTTTCATGGCTTCGAGGACCATCAGTCGGTCACCAGCGGCCACCGACTGACCCACCTTGACGTTGACTTCGACGACGGTGCCACCCATCCCGGCGAGGATATCGCCGTCGCCAGCGGAAGCGCCAGCTGCGGCGGACGGCGCCGCGGCGGCCGCAGCTGGCGCGCTTCCCCCGGCCTGTGGCGCGGCGGCCACGGCCGCGGGCGCTGCTGATGGCGCCGATTGACCGGCATTGAGTTCCAGTACGCTGACGTCGTATTCGCGTCCGTTGACCGTGACCTTGAATTGTCTGGGCATGTGTTGCTCCTGTTAGCGGTGGCTTCGGCCGGGCGAGTGGCCCGGCGTATGTGATGAATGTTGGGCGGCGCGACCGCCGACTGCCCAGCCGTGGCTGGGTTGTGAAATGCGCAAGACGCGGTGCGGGCCAATGGCCGCGAAGATCGCCGCCGACAAGGCCGCGACGTCTTCGTCCGGAACGCCGAGGAACACTGGGCAAACGTCTCCGGTCGGGACTTCGACCGCTGGGCGCTTTTCCATCCTGCCGGTCACTACAACCAGCACTTTGATCAATACGGCGACGACCAACGACACTACAATGGCGATGCCGTAGACCTGTAGCGATGTGATGATGGCGGTTGTAATCATGGGGTTTTTCTTCCTTCCATCGCCGGTTACATGGGGATGTTGCCGTGTTTCTTGGTCGGCCTGAGTTCATGCTTGTCGAGCACTTTGCGCAGGGCCAGGGCAACCATCCAGCGGGTGTCTTGTGGCTCGATCACGTCGGTAATGTAGAAGTTGCTGGCCGACACGTAGGGTGAGGCGAACTTTTCGCGGTATTCCTGTGCCATTTCGGCGGCTTTCGCCGATTGATCGTCTGCCGCCGCGATTTCCTTGCGATAGAGAATCTTGACCGCCGCTTCGGCACCCATGACCGCGATCTCGGCCGTTGGCCAGGCGAAGACCATGTCCGCGCCCATTTCCTGGCTGCACATGGCGAGATACGAGCCACCATAAGCCTTGCGCAGGATGACCGTAATTTTCGGGGTGGTGCAGGAGCCGTAGGCAAACAGCATTTTCGCGCCATGGCGAATGATGCCGCCACGCTCCTGTTCGACGCCGGGCAGGAAACCGGGGACATCGACCAGCGTCACAACCGGCACGTTGAAGACGTTGCAGGTGCGAACGAAGCGCGCCACCTTGTCGGCCGCATTGAGGTCGAGGGCGCCGGCCATGACCATTGGCTGGTTGGCGACCAGGCCGACGACGACGCCGCTGATGCGCGCGAAGCCGACAATGATGTTGCGAGCAAAGCCCGCATGCACTTCGAGCAGCTCGCCATTGTCCACCAGACGGCGAATGACGGCGTACATGTCGAGCGGTTCCGACGGGCTATCCGGGATGCAGTCGTTGATGCCCGGATCTTCCATCTCCTCGATCGGCACCGACAGGTCGTGCGGCGGATCCTCGGTATTGTTGGCCGGCAGGTAGGAGAGCAGTTGCTTGACCACACCGATGGCGTGCTGGTCGTCTTCGGCGATGAAATGGGCGTTGCCACTGATCGTGGCGTGCATCTCGGCGCCGCCGACTTCGGCCATCGTCGTCGCGCGTCCGGTCACTGCTTTGATGACCTGCGGACCGGTCAGGAACATGTGCGCGTTTTCGCGAGTCATGATCACGAAATCCATCAGCGCCGGCGAGTATGCCGCGCCACCCGCGCAGGGACCACAGATCACCGCGATCTGCGGGACGACGCCGGAGAGCAGGACGTTCGAGTAGAAGACGTCGCCGTAGCCCGAAAGTGCATCGACACCTTCCTGAATGCGCGCGCCGCCTGAATCCTTGAAGGCCACCACCGGCACACCGTTCTTGAGGGCGTGGCGCATGGTGCGGTTGATCTTTCTGGCCTGCATCTTGCCAAGTGTTCCAGCGACGACGCTGAAGTCCTGGCTGAAAGCGGCGACCTGCATGTCGCCGACGTAGCCGGTGCCGCAGACTACGCCGTCGGCGGGCAGCATTTTCTCGGCCATGCCGAAGTTGGTGGCACTGTGCGAGGCATGCAGGCCTAGTTCCTGAAACGTTCCCTCGACAAAGAGGGATCCAAGGCGTTCGCGAGCCGACAGCAAACCCTTGGCGTGCAGCGCTTCCAACTTTTCTGGGCTGACGTTTTCCGTCAGCTGTGTGCGCTTGTTGCGCAGCTTATCTATTAATTCCGGTCGTATCGTCATCGGGAATCCTAACGGTTGGCAAAGTTTGAACTTACTCGCAGCAGCGGGGCTGGCGACTTTCCGGCAGCGTAGTATCCACACTTTTGTAGGTGCTGGCTAGTGGTTGTGAAAATCATTTACACGGAGCCCTCGACCGGAAAAATCGCCTCCCGGGAGCCGCTCGCGCTGGCTGGAGCAGGCCGTCGCTGGCCCGGCCGAAGGCGCGGATCGACGGGATCGTGCCAGCGCTGGCAGGGAAAAAAAACGCGACCTGGAGGTTTGCGCGTCGCGCAGGGAAGCGAGGCCATCGTAAGCGTAGTCGGCGTACAATTCGCCGTGGCCGGCCCTGGCCTTGCCGGGCGGGGTTGGACGGGCAAGGGAATTGCGCTGCTCAGACGCAAAAAAAAGCCCTGATTGATCAGAGCTTCTGTTGTTTAAGACTGGTGCCCAAGAGAGGAATCGAACCTCCACGGTGTTGCCACCACTAGGACCTGAACCTAGCGCGTCTACCAATTTCGCCACCTGGGCATTTCCAGAGAGGCCGAATTCTATAGGAACAAAAGAAAATGTCAATAAGCAAACTATCAACAGTACGCCGTGCCGACCCCTATCTTGAGCGTGAGTTGAAGACCTATGAACAGCCCTTGCCGTCGCGCGAGTACATCCTGCAGATCCTTGAGGAGCAGGGCAAGCCGGTGAGCTTCGACGCGCTGTGCGTCTTGCTCGACATCCGCAACCACGAACTGGAGCTCCTGCAGCGCCGCTTGCGGGCGATGGAGCGTGAAGCGCAACTGCTGCGTAACCGCAAAGGTTCGTTCATTCTCCCCGAGCGCGCCAGCCTGATTGCCGGGCGAATCGAGGGACACCCGGATGGCTACGGCTTCCTGGTTCCCGACGATGCCGGCGAAGACCTGTTTCTCGAAGCCAGGCAGATGGCCAAGGCCTTGCACGGTGACCGCGCCCTGGTGCGTGTCGTCGGCGTCGATCGTCGAGGGCGTCGCGAAGGCGTTATCGTCGAAGTCATCGAGCGGGCGAACAGCCGCGTTGTCGGCCGGGTACTGGTCGAGCACGGCATCACGCTGGTTGTTCCCGAGAATCGGCGCATCAACCAGGACATTCTGGTGACGCCGGACAGCAGGAGCGGCGTGCGCTCGGGTGAGGTGGTCACCGTCGAAATCATCGAGCAACCCGGTCGTCATTCGAAGCCGATCGGACGCATCGTCGAAGTGCTCGGCAACTACGCCGATCCGGGCATGGAGATAGAAATCGCCCTGCGCAAGCACGAGCTGCCCTTCGAGTTCTCGAGTGGCGCTCTCGCAGAGGCGGCGCAACTTCCGGAGCGGCTCAGGCCCTCAGATAGCGAGGGAAGAAAAGATCTGCGCGCGCTACCTCTGGTAACCATCGATGGCGAGACGGCGAGAGACTTCGACGACGCGGTTTTCGCCGAGCGCCAGGGCGCTGGCTGGCGCCTGGTGGTGGCAATCGCCGATGTCAGCCACTATGTGCAGCCGGGGACGGCGCTCGATCGTGAGGCGAGCGAGCGCGGAAATTCGGTCTATTTTCCGCGCCGGGTGATTCCGATGCTGCCGGAAAAACTTTCGAATGGCCTGTGTTCGCTGAACCCCGACGTCGATCGCCTGGCGATGGTGTGCGACATGGCCATCGACGCCGGCGGCGTGATCACCGATTACGAATTCTATGCAGCCATTTTTCGTTCGCAGGCACGTTTGACCTATGACCAGGTCTGGAACTGGCTGGCCGGGACGGCGCAGCCTGAAAGCGAGGTTCATCGCCGCCTGCAGCCACAGCTGCAGGCGCTCTACGCCTTGTTCAAAGTCTTGAGCGAAGCGCGTGGCAAACGCGGCGCCATCGATTTCGAAACCATCGAGACGATGATGCTGTTCAATGAGCAGGGCAAGATCGACAACATCGTTCCGGTGCACCGTAACGACGCGCACCGCGTGATCGAGGAGTGCATGCTGGCCGCGAATGTCTGCGCCTCGGGATTTCTGCAGGCCAACCGGCATCCTTGCCTGTACCGCATTCACGAAGGGCCGACCCCTGAGAAACTCACGGCCTTGCGCAATTTCCTCAAGGAATTTGCCCTTGGCCTCGGTGGCGGCGACGATCCGACCGCCAGCGATTATGCTGACTTGCTGGCAAGCATCCAGGAGCGTCCGGACGCGCAGTTGCTGCAGACGGTGATGCTCCGTTCTCTGCGTCAAGCCCAGTACAGCCCTGACAATGTCGGCCATTTCGGTCTTTCCTACGAGCATTACACGCACTTCACTTCACCCATCCGGCGCTATCCGGACCTCCTGGTACACCGCTCGATCAAGGCGGCACTCGCCGGCACGAGCTACTTGCCGGGCAAATGGGCGGAGATCGGCATGCACTGCTCGCAGACCGAGCGCCGTGCCGACGAGGCGACGCGCGACGTCAGCAACTGGCTGAAGTGTTACTACATGCGTGACCGAATTGGCGAAACCTTTGCCGGAACGATTGCGGCGGTGGTACCTTTCGGCGTTTTTGTTGCCCTCGATGAGGTCTATGTCGAGGGGCTGGTGCATGTTTCGGAACTCGGCGAGGATTACTTTCAGTACGACAGCACCCGGCATCAGATGCTTGGCGAGCGCACGGCAAAACGCTATCGCCTCGGTGACCGCTTGCAGGTAAAACTGGTCAAGGCCGATCTCGAAACCGGGCGCATCGACTTCGTGCTGGCCGACGGCTAGGTGTTTGGCGTTTTTGCAGGCTTCCCGCTGCAAAAACGTCGTCGCTGCGGTCACCGTCGATCGGCGGCTACGCACTGCTTTGCTGCATCACACTCTTCGAGACGCGCGCCTTCTTTGAAAGGAAGATTGCATGAGTTCCCAGTTTGGTCTGCTCAAGGCCCGTCGCTTCGCGCCTTTCTTCGGTACGCAGTTTCTCGGCGCCTTCAACGACAACCTGTACAAGAATGCGCTGGTCGTGTTGCTCACTTTTCAGGCCGCGAGCTGGACGACGCTGACTCCCGAGGTTCT
>NZ_SPMY01000054.1 GCF_012939955.1 Candidatus Accumulibacter phosphatis | reverse complement strand
GCTGAAGCAGGTCGGGCAGAGCATCCATCTGGTTGGCTACGCTCTCCAGCGCACGCTTTCAAGCGCCAACGNNATATCGAAGCGTCGCCGTGGCTTGAGAAACCCCGTTTGATCGAGATCAAGGCAGTGCTGGTCGACAAGCGTCGTCTCAACGAATTCAGCATGAACGCCTCCCTGAAAAGGGCCGCCGTAGGCCAAGAGGGGCAGCAATGAAGACGACGCCCAAGCTTCCGTCTATCGATTTCCGCGAGATGCTCAGAGACTTTGAGAATCTCGATCCGAAGGATCCCGGAGCGTGGCCGGTTGCGCCGCGTGTAACCGTCCTGGTCGGGTTGTTCATTTTGCTCTCGCTAGCCGGGTGGTGGTTTGTCTGGGCTGACCAGTTGGACGAGTTGGCGAGCAAGGAACAGGAAGAGCTGCGGCTGAAGGATCAGTTCGTGGCCAAGAAGAAGCAAGCTGTCAACCTCGACCTGTACATTCAGCAGTTGGATGAAATTGACCGCTCATTCGGTACCTTGTTGAAGCAGCTACCCAACAAATCCGAAGTCGAAGCGCTGCTGGTCGAAGTCAACCAGGCGGGGATGGGCCGCGGCCTGCAGTTCGATCTCTTCAAACCCGGTAGCGAGCAGGTGCAGGATTTCTATGCCGAACTGCCGGTCAATGTGCGCCTGACGGGGACTTACCATGACTTCGGTGCATTTGCCGGCGATATTGGCAAGCTCTCCAGAATTGTCACCTTGAACAACATCTCGATTGTCGATAACCCGCAGAGCAAGGATGGAAGGCTGGTGCTGGATGCGGTTGCCAAGACCTTCCGCTATCTCGATGCGGAAGAGTTGGCGGCCAAGAAGAGGGCGGCCGAGGCGGCCAAGAAGGGTGGCAAGAAATGAGCAAACTTCTTGTTCTGCTGGCCAGCGTCTTTCTGGTCGCCTGTGCCAGCGGTGATCATGAGGATCTTCGCGAGTGGATGAGCACGGTGGCGCAGGACGCCAAAGGCAAGATACCGCCGCTGCCCGTGGTCGAACCCTATGAGCCCGTGGCCTACGATGTCGGTGACCTGATCGACCCGTTCAAGCCGGCCAAGCTGGGTTCGGATGCACGAAAGGGAGGGAGCGGTTTCAAGCCTGACCTCGACCGACCCAAGGAGCCTCTGGAACTTTACCCTCTGGAATCGCTGCAGTACGTCGGCGTGATGACCAGGGCCAAGGTGTCGTATGCCATCATTCAGGTCGAGAGCGCTTTGTACCAGGTCAAGATCGGCAACTACCTGGGCCAGAACTTCGGCGTGGTGATCGATGTTTCCGAATCAGAGGTAACGTTGCGAGAGCTTGTTCAAGATTCCGCCGGTGACTGGGTGGAGAGGACGAGCAGCCTGCTGTTGCAGGAAAAGGGAGCAAAGTAAATGAAGCAGATCATCAAACAAACCCTGCTCGGCCTGGTTGGAGCTGTTCTATTCATCTTCGGGCCCGCCAACGCGCAGGACGCTCACTCGAATTCGATCGAGTCGATGAATGTCATTCAGCAGGGCTCGGTGCTCAACGTCAGGCTCACCTTCAAGGAGCCCTTGACGGTATTGCCACCAGCGTTCAGCGTTGCCAAGCCAGCCCGCATCGCCTTCGATTTTGCGAATACGATCAACGGCTTGGGCAGGTCGAGTCAGGCGTATAACGAAGGTGAGCTGAAGAGCGCCAATATTGTCCAGGCCGAGGACCGAACCCGCCTGGTACTGAACCTGCACAAGCCGATGACCTATGAAGCACGCATTGAAGGCAACGACCTTTTGCTGGCTCTGGTGCCGAGTTCGACCACTCAGGGCGCAACCGCTGTCGAGCATTTCGCCAAAGCGATACCCTCGGTCACCGGGAACGCCGTTCGCGACATCGCCTTCCGGCGCGGCAAGGACGGTGAGGGGCGTATTACGGTCGATCTGAGCGATGCCAACGCCGGCATCGACATCCGCCAACAAGGGGCGAATCTGGTCGTCGATTTCGCCAATGTGAGCGTTCCCGGCGCGCTGCAGAAGAAGCTCGATGTCACCGACTTCGCCACCCCGGTACTGAAGGTGAGCACTGTTCAGAAAGGCCCGAACGCGCGCATGACGATCACCCCGCACGGTCTCTGGGAGCACAACGCCTATCAGAGCGACACCCAGTTCGTCATTGAAGTCAAGCCGATCATCGAGAACCCGAACAAGTTGGTACAGGGGAGCCGCGGCGGCTATCAGGGCGAAAAGCTGTCGCTCAACTTCCAGAACGTCAATGTGCGGCGCCTGCTGCAGGTGATCGGTGAGTTCACCGGCATGAACATGGTGGTCAGCGATTCCGTCGGTGGTTCGATCACCCTGATTCTCAAGGACGTTCCCTGGGATCAGGCGCTGGACATCATCATGCAGCAGAAGGGGCTTGCCATGCGCAAGAATGGCAACGTCATTTTGATTGCGCCGAGCGAGGAAATTGCCACCAAGGAAAAGCTCGACTTCGAATCGCGAATACAGATTGGCGATCTCGAGCCCCTGGTGTCCGAGAGCTTCCAGATGAACTACATCAAGGCCGACGCAGTTCAGAAACTGCTGATCGACCCCAAGCAGACAGTGCTTTCCAAGCGTGGCAGCGCCGTTGTCGAGGAGCGCTCAAACATCCTCTTTGTGAAGGATACGCCCAGCCGGCTCGACGAGGTGCGGGCCATGATCGCCAAGGTCGACGTTGCTGCCCGGCAGGTGATGATCGAAGCACGTATTGTTGAAGCTGGTGATAGTTTTGCGAAGAACCTTGGCGTACGCCTGGGCTGGCGGCAAACTTTCCCCGACGGCGCGGTCAGGATTGGTGGTGACGGTACGGCGGTCAGCGGTAATCTCGACATGGGCGGCACGCAGGTCAACCTGCCAGCCACGCCACGGACCGGAAACGCCGGTACGCTGAATTTCCTGCTCTTCAACAACGCCCTGACGCAGTTCCTGACGGCCGAGATCTCGGCGCTCGAAGCAGATGGCCGCGGCAAGGTCATCTCCAGCCCACGCGTGATGACCGCCAACCAGGTCGAGGCGATCATTGAGCAGGGCGTCGAAATTCCTTATCAGCAGGCGACCAGTTCAGGGGCGACCAGCGTCTCCTTCCGGAAAGCCAACCTGGCGTTGAAAGTAACGCCCCAGATTACCCCGGATGGCAAGATTTCCATGGAACTGGACGTCAACAAGGACACCCCGAATACCCGCCTGTCGACCGGTGCTGGCGTGGCCATCGATACCAAGCACGTCAAGACACAGGTGCTCGTCGAGAACGGCGGTACGGTGGTCATCGGTGGCATCTACACTCAGGAAACCCGCAACAACACCACTCGCATCCCGTTCTTCGGTGACCTTCCGTACATCGGCTTCCTGTTCAAGAACCGTGAGACCATCGACGACAAGACCGAATTGCTGGTCTTCATAACGCCGAGAATCGTTGCCGATAATCTGTCGGTACGTTAACCCGGTTCACCGGAAAGATCGCGTACGCGACTCACGAATCTCCCTTCTTCCCTGCGCGGGAGAAGGGTCGGGGGTTCGGCGGGGAATTCAGGCAGCATGCTCTCTGCCCGTTGAACGATTCCGGCGTGCAAGCCGGAATGCGTACTGCAAGTGGAGGGGGGGCGGTCATGACTTTCACAATCGGGCGTGGGTTGATCTGTCATGACCGTTTGGCAAGCCTACAAAGCCGGCGCTGAGCCGGCTTTTCTCACGCTCTTCGTTTCGTCCTCTATGGCTTGCGATAAAATGGACTTGTGAACATCGAGGACGAGAAAAGGAACGTCTATCTGGTCGGCCTGATGGGCGCCGGCAAAACGACGATCGCCAAGGTCTTGGCCAAGCGCCTGGCTTATCAGTTTGTCGACTCCGACCACGAAATCGAGGCGCGTACCGGCGTCAGCCTGCCGACGATCTTCGAGATCGAAGGTGAGGAGGGGTTTCGCAAACGCGAAGCCCAGGTCATCGAGGATCTCTCGTCCCTGCGCGGCCGCGTGGTGGCCACCGGCGGCGGCGCGGTTCTGCGCGCCGAGAATCGGGTCAATTTGCAGGGAAGCGGCCTGGTGATCTACCTCAATGTGCCTCTACAAACCCTCTGTGAGCGCACGCGCCACGACAAGAATCGGCCCTTGCTGCGGGTCAGCGACCCGCTGCGGAAACTCAAGGAGCTGCACCAGCAGCGCGACCCGCTGTATCGAAGCATCGCCGATCTGGTGGTCAGCGGTTCTCGGATCAGCGCGCAGTCGGTGCTGCAACTGTTGCTCAAGAAACTGGAAAAGCCATGGAAACCTTGACCGTTGCACTCGCGGACCGCGCCTATCCGATTCATGTCGGGCGTGCGCTGCTCGACAGGGGCGACCTGCTGCTGCCGTATCTGCGCCAGCCGAAAGTGGCGATCGTGAGCAACACCACCGTCGCGCCCCTGTATCTCGAGCGCCTGTCAGGGTCGCTGCGGCGTGCTGGAATCGAAGTCGTCGAGATCATCCTGCCCGACGGCGAAGCGTTCAAGAACTGGCAAACGCTGACCACCATTTTTGACGTTCTGCTGCAGGCTCGCTGTGAGCGGGCAACGACCCTGCTGGCTCTTGGCGGCGGCGTCGTTGGCGACATGACCGGCTTTGCGGCGGCGTGTTTTCAGCGCGGCATGCCCTTCATCCAGATCCCGACCACCTTGCTGGCGCAGGTTGATTCGTCGGTGGGCGGCAAGACAGCGATCAACCATCCGCTCGGCAAGAACATGATTGGTGCCTTCCATCAGCCGAAACTGGTGCTGGCCGATACCGATACCTTGAAGACGCTGCCCGATCGTGAACTGCGCGCGGGTCTGGCCGAAGTGATCAAATACGGTCTGATCAGGGACCTGCCGTTTTTCGAATGGCTTGAAGTCCACCTCGAAGGGCTGCTGTGTCGCGACCCCGAGCTGCTGGCGGAGGCCATTGTTAGATCGTGCCGCAACAAAGCCGAAGTGGTCGTCGCGGACGAGCACGAGAGCGGCGAGCGGGCTTTGCTCAACCTTGGCCACACCTTCGGGCACGCCATCGAAACCGCTATGGGCTATGGCCAATGGCTGCACGGCGAAGCCGTCGCCGCCGGCACACTCATCGCCGCCCAACTCTCGTCGCAGCTGGGCTGGCTCGGTGCGTCCGAGATCGAGCGGGTGGTGCGCTTGTTTCAGCGTGCGGGATTGCCGGTGTTCGGGCCGCCGCTGGCCGTCGAGCGCTATCTGGAACTGATGCAACACGACAAGAAGGTACGCGAAGGCAAGCTTCGCTTCGTGCTCCTGAAGGACATTGGTCAGGCAGTGGTCAGCGAAGTCGCCGCGGAGAGCGAGGTCAGGAGAGCCATCCTGGCGCGCTCGGCGCATGCCTGATCTCGCTCCCTACGCCGTAACGGCGGCTAACTCGCGGGGCCGTCGCTACCCGGACACGAGGCCGTCGTATCGCAGCGAGTTCCAGCGCGACCGCGACCGGATCGTGCATTCGACGGCCTTCCGGCGTCTGGAATACAAGACGCAGGTCTTCGTCAATCACGAAGGCGATCTCTTCCGTACCCGTCTGACGCACAGTCTTGAAGTGGCCCAGATCGCGCGCGCCATTGCGCGTGCGCTAGAGCTCAACGAAGACCTCGCCGAAGCCATTTCGCTGGCCCACGACCTTGGCCATACGCCCTTTGGCCACGCCGGCCAGGAGGCGCTCAACGAGTGCATGCGCAACCATGGCGGCTTCGAACACAATCTGCAAAGCCTGCGCATCGTCGATTTGCTCGAGGAGCGCTACGCGGCCTTTGCCGGGCTCAACCTCTGTTTCGAGACGCGCGAAGGTATCGTCAAGCACTGTTCGCCCGAAAAAGCTCGCCAGTTGGGAGAGCTCGGCGAGCGCTTTCTAAGTCGCACGCAACCGTCGCTGGAAGCCCAGATCTGCAATCTGGCCGATGAAATCGCTTACAACAACCACGATGTCGATGACGGCTTGCGCTCAGGGCTGATTACCCTCGATCAGCTCGAAGAGCTGAGCCTGTTTGCGAGCCACGTCGCCGACGTTCGGCGAGTCCATCCGAGCGTTGGTGGGCGGCGCTTGATCCACGAGACGATCCGGCAGATGATCAACGCTCAGGTTTGCGATCTGATCGAAACAACCGCCGCCAACATTCGCCAATCTCAGCCCCCGGATCTCGCCGCGGCCAGGTCCGGGTCGGCCCTGGTGGCGTTCTCCGATGAGTCTTTTCGGGCGCAGCGGCAAATGAAGCGCTTTCTACGCACGCAGCTCTATCAGCACTATCGGGTGTTGCGAATGGCCAGCAAGGCGCAGCGGATCGTCGGCGATCTCTTTGCTGCTTTCACCAGTGAGCCACGCCTCTTACCGCCGCAGTATCAACTGCCAGGTGATGGCGATCAGGCGCGTCGGGTGGCCGACTATATTGCCGGGATGACCGACCGCTATGCGATCAAGGAGCACCGGCGCTTGTTTGCCGTCGGCGAGAGCTGAAGCGCGGCGAGCTGTCCCGTTCCTGCGGTGCGCTGAACAGATCCCTAGCCCTGTTTCTTTTCCGGCAATCGCCGCAGGTGCTTCAACGCGCCCGAACGATCAAGGTGATGGCCAATCCTTGATGTACGCCTTGAGGAGCTTGTTTTCCATATTGCGCTCTTCAAGCACGGCCTTGGCAACGTCGTGAAACGAGACGATGCCGATGATGGTGTCGCCTTCCATGACCGGTACGTAGCGGGTGTGCGTATCGACCATCATGCGACGCAGCTCGTCGACGTCCATTTCCAGGGCCGTGGTGGGCGGATTGGCTTCCATTGCTTCGATAACCAGGATCTCTGCGATCGGCGGCGTTGGGCCAACGCGGCGCTCGGTCTGGCGCTTGGCGAGGATCAGCATCACCTCGCGGAAGGTCAGCATCCCTGCCAGCTTACCTCCCTCCATGACGATTACCGAGCCGATGTCATTTTCGGCCATCATGATTACCGCCTCCGAGAGCGGCGAGTCCGGATGGACAGCGAACAGCGCGGAATCCTTGACCTGCAGAACTTCTTTGACCTCCATGTTTCCCCCTGGAATAGGCTAGCTAGCTGATGCGTTTCTTGACTGTTGGCGCTGATTCTATCAGATGTCGATCGACATCCGAAAATGCGCTCGCAGCTTGCGCCCGAGGATTGCCTCGAGAAAGCACAACGCCCGCGAAGGCGGGCGTTGTGCGGTCGTAGCGGGCGAGAACGCAGGCCCTTTTTAACGGTCATGACACGGCGAGATACCCCGGATCATGAAAGTCATGACGGCCCCCTCTTCTCCCGGCCCTTCTCACGCAAGGAGAGAAGGGAGTTTCGTGAGTCGCATGCGCGACTTTCACATTTAAGCCTTCAGAGCAATCAACACTTCATCGAGCATTTTCTTCGCATCACCGAAGAGCATGCGATTGTTTTCCTTGTAGAAGAGTGGATTGTCTACCCCGGCGTAGCCGGAGGCCATGCTGCGCTTCATCACGATCGACGTTGTCGCCTTCCACGCCTCGAGCACCGGCATGCCGGCGATCGGGCTGTTCGGGTCGTCCTGGGCGCCGGGGTTGACGATATCGTTGGCGCCGATGACCATCGCCACATCGGTCTTCGGAAAGTCCTCGTTGAGTTCGTCCATTTCAAGCACGATATCGTAGGGAACCTTGGCTTCGGCGAGCAGCACGTTCATGTGACCCGGCATGCGGCCGGCCACCGGGTGGATGCCGAAACGCACATTGACGCCTTTTTCACGCAGAAAGCGGGTGATTTCGTACACTGTGTGTTGTGCTTGCGCGACGGCCATCCCGTACCCCGGGATGATGATCACGTTCTTGGCGTCGCGCAGAAGCTCGGCAGTCTCGAGCGCCAGGATCGGCGTCACCTCACCTGCCGGCTGCGCTCCGTCAACCGCCACAGGGGTGCCTCCGGTAGTTCCAAAGCCGCCCGCGATGACGCTGATGAAGTGGCGATTCATCGCCGCGCACATGATGTACGAGAGAATGGCGCCGCTCGATCCGACCAGTGCGCCGGTGACGATCAGGAGGTCGTTGGAGAGCATGAAGCCGGTTGCCGCGGCCGCCCAACCCGAGTAGCTGTTGAGCATCGAAACCACCACCGGCATATCGGCGCCGCCAATGGCCATCACCATGTGCACGCCAAAAGCCAGGGCGATGATGGTCATCACGATCAGGTAGGCCATGCCGGTGCCGATCGAGTCGGCTTGCACAAACTTCCATCCGAACAGGATGACCACCAGCAGTCCGATGAGATTCATCCAGTGCCGCCCGGGAAGGAGCAGCGGATTGCCGGAGATCTTGCCCGACAGCTTGCCGAAGGCGATCACCGAGCCCGAGAAGGTCACTGCACCAATCAGGATGCCGACGTAAATCTCGATTTCGTGGATGGTCTTCGCGGCGCCGCTGAGGTGCGAAGCGGCGATCGGATCAACGTAGTTCGCGAAACCGACCAGCATTGCTGCCAGGCCGACCATGCTGTGCATCAGCGCGACCAGTTCGGGCATCTGCGTCATTTGCACTTTGCGGGCGGCGTAAAGGCCGATGCTGGCGCCAATGAGCATCGCAAAAATGATCCACGCCATGCCGCCGAAGCCGGCCACATAGGGGCCAAAAATCGTTGCCAGCACGGCGATGGCCATACCGATCATGCCGTAGAGATTGCCGCGTCTGGCTGTCTCCTGATTGCTGAGTCCTCCGAGGCAGAGAATGAAGAGGATTGTCGCTCCAATGTAGGAGAC
Organism: Candidatus Accumulibacter phosphatis; assembly: GCF_012939955.1. Classification (GTDB taxonomy): domain Bacteria; phylum Pseudomonadota; class Gammaproteobacteria; order Burkholderiales; family Rhodocyclaceae; genus Accumulibacter; species Accumulibacter delftensis. The sequence continues at coordinate 12,030 of NZ_SPMY01000054.1, read as the reverse complement.
GGTTGCCAAGCTGTAAGACATATTCATCGACTCCTATTTGCGGAACATTGTCAGCATGCGCTGAGTGACAGCGAAGCCACCAAACATGTTGATCGTCGCCAGGATGATGGCCAGGATCGCCAGCAGGCGAATCCAGCCGTCGGGCCGGTCAAGGGCGATGCCATCCATGGGTGGTGCGATCTGCACCAGGGCGCCAATGGCGATGATGCTGCTGATCGCATTGGTGACGCTCATCAGCGGCGTATGCAGTGCTGGCTTGACGTTCCAGACCACCATGTAGCCGACAAAGCAGGCCAGTATGAAGACCGTGAAGTGGGCGAGGAACTCTTTCGGCGCACCGGCGCCGATGAGCAGGAAAAACAGGGCCGCAACGCCAAACATCACGCCCGCACGCTTCGCCGACGAGGGTGCGCCGGGTTTGCCGTGACCCGAGGATTTCGCGGCCGCGGCAACGGGTTTGGCTGCGGCTGGCTTGGGTGCGGCGGCGGCCGGTTTCGGAGCCGGTGGCGGCCAGGTGATCGCGCCATCCTTGACCACTGTCGTGCCGCGAAGAACTTCGTCGTCCATATTGACGTCGATCGAGCCGTCCTTGTTCTTGCACAGTTCCTCACTCAAGCGGAAGAGGTTGGTTGCGTACAGCGTGCTCGATTGCTTGGATAGCCGGCTCGGTAGATCCGCGTAGCCGATGATCGTTACGCCGTGCTTGACGGTCACCGTTCCCGGCTCGGTCAGCTCGCAGTTGCCGCCCTGCTCGGCGGCCATGTCCACGATCACGCTGCCGGGCTTCATCGACTGCACCATTTCGGCGGTGATCAGCTTGGGTGCCGGCTTGCCGGGGATCAGCGCCGTAGTGATGATGATGTCGACGTCTTTCGCCTGTTTGGCGAAAACGTCGCGCTGCGCCTTCTGGAAGCCCTCGCTCATCACCTTGGCGTAGCCGCCCACGCCGGAACCTTCTTCGACGTAATCGACAGCGACAAACTCACCACCCATCGACGTCACTTGGTCGCCGACTTCCGGGCGGGTGTCGTTGGCGCGGACGATGGCGCCCAGACTCGACGCCGTGCCGATCGCGGCCAGACCGGCAACGCCGGCGCCGATCACGAACACCTTGGCCGGGGGTACTTTGCCGGCCGCCGTGATCTGACCGGTAAAGAAACGACCGAAGGCATGCGCCGCCTCGATCACCGCCCGGTAGCCCGCGATATTGGCCATCGAACTCAACGCGTCCAGCTTCTGCGCCCGCGAAATGCGCGGCACGCTGTCCATGGCCAGAACGGTCACCTTGCGAGCGGCCAGCTGCTCCAGCAGTTCGGGATTCTGCGCTGGCCAGATGAAGCTTACCAGCGTCGTGCCCTCGCTCAGCAAGCCGACCTCTTCGGTCGACGGGCCACGCACCTTGAAGATGATGTCCGAAGATGACCACAAGGTGGCCGTGTCTTCGACAATTTGCGCGCCAGCGGCGCGATAAGCGTCGTCGGAAACCGTCGCGGCATCGCCTGCGCCGGCTTCAACCTGAACAGCGAAACCTAGCTTGATCAGTTTCTCGACTACCTCTGGTACTGTTGCAACGCGTTTTTCCCCTGCTGCAACCTCTTTCGGAACTCCGATTGTTAGCGGCATTCAGCCCTCCATCCCTTGTCTCGTTAGTGCCAGTGTTCAAAGAAAACGGCCCGCAAACCGCGGTGCTCGCCTACCCCACGAACGCGAATCGCCAGTGTCAATCTTGAAAACGGTCGAAGAATTCCCCGTTCCGCGGTGCGCAGAACGACCTCCCCCTGGCCTCGGCCTTGCCGATCGGCACAAGCACCACCGTCAAGCGCCTAGCGTGCGCAGCTTACCACAAGCACAAAAAGGAATTCAGCACGCGGAATACGCTGTCCAAGCACCGATCCTGTCGGCGGGCAGGCATCACGAAGAAAGCTGCTGGCTGCAACCCTTGTGCCGGCATCGACGGCGATCTCGAGCGCTCCCGCGTCCTGGCGATCGCAGCCTGTTTTGCGGCGGCGTGGGTGCGCGGCAACTGCTGATTGGGTGGCCCGAATATTGCTTCAAGAACAAATTGTGGGCTGCGTAGTGTCTACAGGCGAGGTGGCTGTGTTGAGTGCCGCTTCCTGGTGCCTGAGCCGCGAGGTGGCGCCCTCCCTTGGTGCGGCGCAGCATGTTGAAGGCCCGCGCCATTAGGGGTATAGTCGCGGGTCGCCCGGACTGGCCTGCTGGCTGGCTTCGCGCCCGTTTTAGTGAGCTTGCCGGTGCAGCTCGCGTGGGTACCATGCATCTTTGTTTTGTGAGGATTCGACCGTGATCGATTCGACCATACCTGAAAGGCAAGGGCTTTACGACCCAGCCAACGAGCACGATGCCTGTGGCGTCGGTTTTGTAGCGCACATCCGGGGCCAGAAAAGTCACTCGATCATCGAGCAGGGTCTGTTGATCCTGAACAACCTGGATCACCGCGGCGCGGTCGGTGCCGACCCTCTGATGGGTGACGGCGCAGGGATTCTGATTCAGCTTCCCGACGCCCTTTTTCGCGAGGAAATGGGCCGCAAAGGCGTGCGCCTGCCGCCAGTCGGTGATTATGGTGTCGGCATGGTCTTTCTGCCGAAGGAGTCGGCCTCCCGGCTTGCCTGTCAGGAAGAAATCGAGCGCGCGGTACGCACCGAGGGGCAGGTCGTTCTCGGTTGGCGCGACGTGCCGGTGCATCACGAACTGCCGATGTCGCCCGTCGTGCGGGCTCGCGAGCCGGTGATTCGCCAGATCTTCATCGGCCGCGGCCCGGACATCATGGTGACCGACGCGCTGGAGCGCAAGCTCTACGCCATTCGCCGTAGCGCCGCCAACGCCATTCTGGCGCTGGGGCTGAAGCACAGCAAGGAGTTCTACCAACCGTCGATGTCGGCGCGGACCATCGTCTACAAAGGCTTGCTGCTGGCGACTCAGGTGGGTCAGTACTACACCGACCTTCTGGATCCGCGCTGCGTTTCGGCGCTGGCTCTGGTTCACCAGCGTTTTTCGACCAACACTTTCCCGACCTGGCAGCTTGCCCACCCGTACCGCATGATCGCCCACAACGGCGAGATCAACACCGTACGCGGCAACTACAACTGGATGCGCGCCCGCGAGAAAGGCACCTGGTCGCCGATGCTTGGTGCCGATCTGGAAAAGATCTGGCCGCTGATTTATCCGGGGCAGTCCGATTCCGCTGCCTTCGACAACTCCCTCGAGTTGCTGGTCATGGGCGGCTATTCGCTCGCGCACGCGATGATGATGATGATTCCCGAAGCCTGGGAGTCGCATACGCTGATGGATCCGAAGCGCAGCGCTTTTTACAAGTATCACGCAGCGATGATGGAGCCGTGGGACGGTCCGGCCGCCGTCGCTTTCACGGATGGGCGTCAGATCGGCGCCACTCTGGACCGCAACGGCCTTCGCCCGGCGCGCTACCTGGTCACCGACGACGATCTGGTGGTCATGGCGTCCGAGTCCGGGGTGCTGCCGATTGCCGAGGAGCGTATCGTCAAGAAATGGCGCCTGCAGCCGGGCAAGATGTTTCTCATCGACCTCGATCAGGGACGGATCATTGAGGATCGCGAGTTGAAGGACACGCTGTCGCGCCTCAAGCCCTATCAGGACTGGCTCAGCCGCATCAATATCAAGCTTGACGATCTGCCGGCACCGGCCAGCGTCTCGGCGCGCACCTACTCGGCGTCCTTGCTCGATCGTCAGCAGGCCTTCGGTTACAGCCAGGAAGACGTCAAGTTCATTCTCGAACCGATGGCCAACTCCGGCGAGGAGGCTACCGGCTCGATGGGCAACGATTCGCCTCTGGCCGTTCTCTCGAACCGCAGCAAGCCGCTGTTCAACTACTTCCGGCAGCTCTTCGCGCAGGTCACCAATCCACCCATCGACCCGATCCGCGAGCAATTGGTGATGTCGCTGGTGTCGTTCATCGGCCCCAAGCCGAACCTGCTCGGGATCAATGAAATCAACCCGCCGTATCGCCTGGAAGTTGCACAGCCGGTCCTCGACTTCGACAACATGGCCAAGTTGCGCCGGATTGCGGCCTATACCGGCAACAAGTTCCACTCCGCCGAACTCGACATCTGCTATCCGCTGGCCTGGGGTAATGAAGGCGTCGAAGCGCGGCTGGCCTCGCTGTGCCACGAAGCCGAGGATCATGTCCATCGCGGTTCCAGCATTCTGATCGTCTCGGATCGCAAGTTCGACGCCGAGCACGTGGCTATCCCGGCCTTGCTGGCCACCTCGGCGGTGCATCAACATCTGGTCACCAAGGGGCTGCGTACGCGGGTCGGACTGGTTGTCGAAACCGGCGCGGCACGCGAGACGCATCACTTTGCGGTACTCGCCGGTTATGGTGCCGAAGCGGTGCACCCCTACCTGGCGCTGGAAACGCTGCAGCACCTGGTCGGAGGCGACGCCGCGAAGGGCGAGAAGGCGATCAAGCATTTCATCAAAGGGGTTGGCAAGGGCCTCCTCAAGGTGATGTCCAAGATGGGCATTTCAACCTATATGTCCTACACCGGGGCGCAGATTTTCGAAGTCGTCGGTCTGCAGAAGGTCGTCGTTGACAAGTATTTCACCGGTACCTCGACGCAAGTCGAGGGGATTAGCGTCTTCGAGATCATGGAAGAGGCGATTTGCCTGCATCGTCAGGCTTTCGGTGACGACGCAGTGCTGGCGACGATGCTCGACGCCGGCGGCGAATACGCCTATCGCGTGCGCGGCGAAGAGCACATGTGGACGCCCGATGTGATCGCCAAGCTGCAGCACGCGACGCGTACCGGCAAGACCGAGACCTACCAGGAATACGCGACGCTGATCAACGACCAGACGCAGCGCCACATGACCCTGCGTGGTCTGTTCGAGATCAAGGCGGCAGGGCCCGCTATCGCTCTCGACGAGGTCGAGCCGGCGAAAGAGATCGTCAAGCGTTTCGCCACCGGCGCCATGTCGCTAGGGTCGATTTCGACCGAGGCGCACAGCACCCTGTCGATTGCCATGAATCGTATCGGTGGCAAGTCGAATACCGGCGAAGGCGGTGAGGACCCCGCACGTTTCAAGGTCCTCGAGGGTGGCGAGACCCTGGCCAGTGTCATCGGCGAGTCGCGCGTCGAGCGCGATTATCGGCTGCAAGCCGGTGACAGCCTGCGCTCGGCGATCAAGCAGGTGGCCTCGGGGCGTTTTGGGGTGACTGCCGAATACCTGGTCAACGCCGACCAGATCCAGATCAAGATGGCGCAGGGTGCCAAGCCCGGCGAAGGCGGTCAGTTGCCCGGCCACAAGGTTTCCGAATACATTGGTTTCCTGCGTCACTCGGTGCCAGGTGTCGGCCTGATCTCCCCGCCACCGCACCACGACATTTATTCGATCGAGGACCTGGCGCAACTGATTCATGACCTCAAGAACACCAACCCCAAGGCCTCGATCAGTGTCAAGCTGGTTTCCGAAGTCGGTGTTGGTACGGTTGCGGCTGGAGTCACCAAGGCCAAAGCCGATCACCTGGTGATCGCCGGTCACGACGGGGGGACCGGTGCCAGCCCGCAGTCGTCGATCAAACACGCCGGCTCGCCGTGGGAACTCGGCCTTGCCGAGACGCAGCAGACGCTGGTTCTCAACCGACTGCGTGGCCGCGTTCGGGTGCAGGTCGATGGGCAGATGAAAACCGGCCGCGACGTACTCATTGGCGCCTTGCTGGGCGCCGACGAGTTCGGTTTCGCTACCGCACCGCTGGTTGTCGAAGGCTGCATCATGATGCGCAAGTGCCACCTCAACACCTGTCCGGTGGGTGTGGCGACGCAGGATCCGCTGCTCCGTCGCAAGTTCTCCGGTCAGCCCGAGCACGTCGTGAATTACTTCTTCTTTGTCGCCGAAGAACTGCGCCAGCTGATGGCGCAAATGGGGGTGCGCAGTGTCAATGAACTGATTGGCCGCAGCGACCTGCTCAATATGCAGAAGGGGATCACTCACTGGAAGGCTCGCGGGCTCGATTACAGCCGCATCTTCAATCGTCCGGCAGCAGCCAACGAAACGCCGGTCTTCCACCAACAAGAGCAGGATCATGGTCTCGCCAAAGCGCTCGACAACGAGCTCATTGCCCTCGCCAGGCCGGCTCTCGAGCGCGGCGAAAAGGTCGGCATCGACCTGCCGGTGCGTAACCTCAACCGCACCGTCGGGGCGATGCTGTCAGGTCGGCTGGCCGAACGCTATGGTCATGCAGGCTTGCCGGATGGAACGATCGAAATTCGTCTCACGGGCACGGCAGGGCAGAGTTTTGGCGCCTTCCTGGCGCGCGGCGTGACCCTCGACCTGGTTGGTGAAGGCAATGACTATGTCGGCAAGGGGCTGTCCGGTGGGCGAATCATCGTTCGTCCGCATGCCGCTTTCCGCGGCGAAGCCTTGCACAACATCATTGTTGGCAATACCGTTCTCTACGGTGCGACCGAAGGCGAAGCCTACTTTGCCGGCGTCGCCGGTGAGCGTTTCGCAGTCCGCAACTCGGGTGCGACAGCGGTCGTCGAAGGGGTCGGCGATCATGGCTGCGAGTACATGACCGGCGGCACCGTGGTCGTGCTCGGGCTTACCGGCCGCAATTTTGCTGCCGGCATGTCCGGTGGAGTGGCTTACGTGTTCGACGAGGAGGGCACTTTCGAGTCGCGCTGCAACATGGCGCAGGTGTCGCTCGAACCGGTCGAGGAAGAGTTTGCCGCCCGTCAGGGCAGCGACGCGGGTGACGAGCTGGAAGGTCATGGCAAGGTGGATGTGCGTCACCTCGGCGTTGTGGACGAAGTGCTGCTCAAGGGCCTGCTCGAGAAGCACCATCGCCACACGGGTAGCCTGCAGGCGCGGAGGCTGCTCGACGATTGGAGCAACTATCGCGCCAAGTTCGTCAAGATCATGCCGCACGAGTACCGTCGAGTACTCACCGAGATTGCGGCGCAAAAGCAACTGGAGGCAGCATAAGCATGGGTAAGCCGACTGGATTCATCGAGTATCAGCGTCTGGCGGAAGTCAGTGAGCCGGCCAAGTCACGTCTCAAGCATTACCGCGAGTTCATCCTTACTCTCAACGACGAGCAGGCCAGCCTGCAGGGCGCTCGCTGCATGGACTGTGGCATTCCGTTCTGCAATACCGGTTGCCCGGTCAATAACATCATTCCCGACTGGAACGACCTGGTGTATCGGGGCCATTGGGAGCAGGCGCTGGCCGTTCTGCATTCGACCAACAACTTTCCCGATTTTACCGGCCGCATCTGTCCGGCACCCTGTGAAGCGGCGTGCACGCTGAACATCAACACCGACCCCGTCGGCATCAAGTCGATCGAGCATGCGATCGTCGACAAAGGCTGGGAAAAAGGCTGGATCCGGCCGCAGCCGCCGAAGGTCAAGACCGGCAAGACCGTCGCTGTCGTCGGCTCCGGGCCGGCCGGGCTGGCGGCGGCGCAGCAGCTGGCGCGCGTCGGGCATCGCGTCGTCGTTTTCGAGAAAAGCGACCGCCTGGGTGGTCTGTTGCGTTACGGAATCCCCGATTTCAAATTGGAAAAATCACATATCGACCGGCGCATCGCGCAGATGGAGGCCGAGGGCGTCGAGTTTCGCGTCAACCAGGAAATTGGCGGCGATTCGGAGCAGTCGACCCCCGCCGAGCGCTTGCTGGCCGAGTTCGATGCGCTGATTCTCGCCGGTGGCGCGGAATCGCCGCGCGACCTGCCTGTGCCGGGCCGCGACCTTGATGGCGTGCATTTCGCCATGGATTTCCTGCCGCAGCAGAACAAGGTCAATGCTGGCGATCAGGTGCCGGCACAGATCAAGGCCACCGGCAAGCGGGTGGTGGTGATCGGCGGGGGCGATACCGGTTCGGACTGTGTCGGCACCAGCAATCGTCATGGCGCGCTGTCAGTGACGCAATTCGAATTGATGCCGCAACCGCCGGAGAGTGAGAACAAGAGCCTGACCTGGCCTTACTGGCCATTGAAGATGCGCTCTTCGTCTTCGCACGAAGAGGGTTGCCTGCGCGACTTCGCCGTTTCCACCAAGGAGCTGATCGGCGAAAACGGCAAGGTGAAGGCTTTGAAGCTGGTCCGCGTCGAGTGGCAAAACGGCCGCATGAGCGAAGTTGCGGGCAGCGAGGCCAATATTCCGGCGGATCTCGTGCTGCTGGCGATGGGCTTCGTGGCGCCGATCAAGAACGGCTTGCTGGAACAACTGGCTCTTGAACTCGACGCCCGTGGCAACGTCAAGGCGACCACCGATGGTCACGGTTGCTATGCCAGCAGCGTTGCCAAGGTCTTCGCCGCTGGTGACATGCGGCGTGGCCAGTCGCTGGTCGTCTGGGCAATCCGTGAAGGTCGCCAGTGCGCGCGCGAAGTCGATGCTTTTCTGATGGGTCGTTCCGATCTGCCACGCTGAGTTTTCAGTCTGCGGCCGCGGGGCACCTCTTTCCCGCACCACGATGAGCTGCTTCGTGGTGGTGCAAACTCTGCCTTGTGACATAATTCCGCGCCGCGCGCGGTCCTTGCTGAAAGAATACTGTTTGCGCTAGGGGTGTTTCGGAATTCGCGTTGCAGCTGTCCTTCGTGCCAGCCGGCAAGCGCCGTACGCCAGCCACCGAGGGCCGCAGGACTAGGACAAGACTGTAGCTTCGAACGGGGTGTTAGGGGTTTAGCCAATGAATATCGTCATTCTCGCTGCTGGCCAGGGCAAGCGCATGCATTCGAACCTGCCCAAGGTCCTTCATCCGGTCGCCGGCAAGGCCCTTGTCGCGCACGTCATCGATGCCGCTCGCAGTCTTTCTCCCGACGCGGTCTGTCTGGTCTATGGCCATGGTGGTGACGCCGTGCGCACGACCATTGCTGCCCCGGATCTGCGCTGGGTCCTGCAGGAGCCGCAACTGGGTACCGGTCACGCGGTCATGCAGGCCATTCCGCAACTCAGCGCTGCCGAGACGACGCTGGTGCTCTACGGCGATGTGCCGCTGATTCAGGCCGAAACCCTGAAGAAGCTGGCGCACGCAGCGCGCGGCGCGCTGGCCATTCTTACCGTCGAACTGGCCGATCCCACTGGCTACGGTCGTATCGTGCACAACGCCGCAGGTGAGGTGGTGCGCATTGTCGAGCAGAAGGACGCCACGCCCGAAGAGCGCAGCATCCGCGAAGTCAATACCGGAATCATTGCCCTGCCGACGGCGCGCCTCGCCGAATGGCTGGGCCGTTTGTCGAACGACAACGCCCAGCAGGAGTACTACCTGACCGACATCGTCGGCATGGCGGTGGCCGACGGCGTGCCGATCCGGACCACGCAGCCGCAGGGGGAATGGGAAGTGCTTGGCGTGAACAGCAAGGTGCAACTGGCCGAGCTCGAACGCGTCGCCCAGCGGCAGACCGCCGAGCGCTTGATGGAGCAGGGGGTGCGCCTGGCTGACCCGGCGCGCATCGACGTGCGAGGCGAGTTGCGCTGCGGACGTGACGTGTTCATCGACGTGAATTGCGTGTTCGAAGGGCTGGTGCTTCTCGAAGAAGCGGTCGAGATCGGTCCTTGCTGCGTGCTCAAGAACGCGACCATCGGTGCCGGCTCGCGTCTCGCCGCCTTCAGTCATATCGAAGACGCGATCGTCGGACCGGATGGCGTCATCGGACCTTTCGCGCGCTTGCGGCCGGGAACCGAACTCGCCGCCGGCGTGCACGTCGGCAACTTCGTCGAGCTCAAGAACACCAAAGTTGCCGCGCAGTCGAAAGCCAATCATCTGGCCTACATCGGCGACGCGATCATCGGCAGCCGGGTAAATATCGGCGCCGGTACGATCACCTGCAACTACGACGGAGCCAACAAGTTCAAGACCATCATCGAGGACGATGCCTTCATTGGCTCGGATACGCAATTGGTGGCCCCGGTTACCGTCGGTCGCGGCGCGACGCTGGGCGCCGGTACGACGCTGACCAAAGACGCGCCAGCCGACACGCTGACCATTTCGCGCGCCAGGCAGGTTTCGATTAGCGGCTGGAAACGGCCACAAAAAGTGAAGAAGTGAGCTGATCATGTGTGGCATCGTTGCCGCGGTCGCCGACCGCAACATCATCCCCGTCCTGCTCGAAGGATTGCGCAAGCTCGAATACCGTGGCTACGATTCGGCCGGCCTGGCGCTGATCAACGATGCCGGCCTGCAACGCCTGCGCTCGGTTGGCCGCGTCGCCGAGCTCACCGCGCAGGCCGATAGCGCGCAGATTTCCGGTCACACCGGCATCGCCCACACCCGCTGGGCGACGCATGGCGTCCCCAGCGAGCGCAACGCCCATCCGCACATCTCGGAGGGGCTGGCCGTCGTGCATAACGGCATCATCGAGAATCACGAGGCGCTACGTGCACGCCTCAAGGCAGTCGGTTACGAGTTCACTTCCGATACCGATACCGAAGTGGTCGGCCACCTGATCGCCTACGAGCTGAAGACCACCCCTGATTTCCTGGCTGCCGTCTGCAAGGCCATCAAGCAGTTGCAGGGCGCCTACGCCATTGCCGTGCTACGCGAGGCCGATCCCAGCCGCGTCGTCGTTGCCCGGGAAGGATCGCCGCTGCTGCTCGGCCTCACCGACGATGGCTGCTACGCCGCTTCGGACGCCTCGGCGCTCTTGCAGGTCACGCGGCGCATGGTCTATCTCGAAAACGGCGACTGTGCCGAACTGATGCGCGACAGCTACCGCATCACGACCATCGACGGCACGCCCGTTGAGCGGGCCGAGAGCGAATCGCACCTCTCTGCCGACGCCGTCGAACTTGGCCAGTACCGGCACTACATGCAGAAGGAGATCTTCGAGCAACCGGTGGCGCTGGCCAACACGCTCGAAATGCTCGGTACCGCGAACAGCATCCAGCCAGGCCTGTTTGGTGCGGCCAGCGAAGAAGTCCTCAAGGATGTCCGGCAAGTGCTGATCATCGCCTGCGGCACCAGCTACCACGCTGGCCTGGTCGCGCGTTACTGGCTGGAATCGATCGCCGGCATCCCGTGCTCGGTCGAAGTCGCCAGCGAGTACCGCTATCGCGATTCGGTGCCCGATCCGACCACCTTGCTGGTGACCATCTCGCAATCGGGCGAGACCGCCGATACCCTCGCCGCCCTGCAGCATGCCAAGTCGCTCGGCATGTTGCGCACGCTGTGCATCTGCAACGTTCCCGAGTCGTCCCTGGTGCGCGAGAACAGCCTGCGTTTCATTACCCGCGCCGGTCCGGAAATCGGCGTTGCCTCGACCAAGGCCTTTACCACCCAGCTCGCCGCCCTCTATCTACTGACCCTGGTCCTCGCCAAGCTGCGTGGTCGCCTCGACGAGCGGGCCGAAGGCGCCGAATTGCACGCCTTGCGGCACCTGCCGATCGCGGTGACCAAGATTCTCGAACTCGAGCCCGAGATTCGCCACTGGTCCGAGCAGTTCTCGATGAAGCAGCACGCCCTGTTCCTCGGCCGCGGTCGTCACTACCCGATCGCCATGGAAGGCGCGCTGAAGCTCAAGGAAATCTCGTATATCCATGCCGAGGCCTACCCGGCCGGCGAGCTCAAGCACGGCCCGCTGGCGCTGGTCGACCGCGACATGCCGGTGATTGCCGTCGCTCCCAACGACGCGCTGATCGAAAAGCTCAAGTCCAATCTGCAGGAAGTGCGCGCCCGTGGCGGCGAACTCTACGTCTTTGCTGATGCCGACAGCGAGATGCAGGAGTCGGACGGTATCCACGTCCTGCACCTGCCCGAGCACTACGGCGCCCTGTCGGCCTTGCTGCACGTCGTGCCGCTGCAATTGCTCGCCTACCATGTGGCGCTGGTACGCGGCACCGACGTCGACAAGCCACGCAATCTGGCCAAATCGGTGACTGTCGAGTAAGCCCGCAGCGCCGCCTGCGCGTACCGGTCTGTTGACCGGTACGCGCCTTAATGTGAAAGTCGCGAATGCGACTCACGAAACTCCCTTCTCCTCTCGCGGGAGAAGGGGCAGGGGAAGGAGGGAAACGGTCATGACTTTCATCATTGGCC
>NZ_SPMY01000053.1 GCF_012939955.1 Candidatus Accumulibacter phosphatis | reverse complement strand
AACGGGTCATGACACGTGGAGACCACCCAAATCATGAAAGTCCATGACCGTTTTCCCTCTTCCCCCTGCCCCTTCTCCCGCAAGGGAGAAGGGAGTTTCGTGAGTCGCTTGCGCGACTTTCACATTAACGGATGATCTCCGGCCTGGTGTCCAGCCTCGGCGAACTGGGGCCACTGGCGCTGCTGGCCGGCCTGTTCGTTCTGACTTCGCTTTTCAGTCAGTTCATTTCCAACACCGCGACGGCGGTCCTGGTGGCGCCCATTGCGATGGGCGCGGCAACAAGCATGCAGCTCTCCCCCCTACCCTTTCCTGATGCCTGTTGCCCTCGCCGCCTCGACAGCGTTCTCGACGCCCATGCCTTCGCCGGTGAACACCCTGGTTCTCGGACCTGGCGGCTACCGCTTCAACGACTTCGTGAAAATGGGAGTACCCCTGCAACTACTGGCCATGGTGCTGACCCTGCTTGCCGTACCGCTATTATTTCCCCTGCATTGACCTCTTTCACGGCCAGCGTTCTCGGCCACCCTGACGCCGGTAGTCAACCATCCAAGCCATCCAAGCATTCGACGACTGCACAACTCGATCCCGCCAGCGACAGTTCGCCGCCCGGGAGCGGCTCCGCTTTCGCGCCAGGAGCCGGCTGTGCGATTACTTGCCAGCTTCGCACCTCCGATGAACATCGCCCCTGGGAGACTGACCATGGCCGAATACTGCGCACACCTTCTCTGGCTCCGTGGCGAGCAGGATTTCCTGGACAACCGCTATAGCCGCCGGCACCTGCTGCGCTTCGATGGCGGTCTGGAAATCCCCGCTTCGTCGTCGCCGCACGTCGTGCCGGTACCCATGTCCGACCCGGCAGCGGTGGATCCCGAAGAAGCTTTCGTCGCTTCGCTGGCGAGTTGCCACATGCTTTGGTTTCTTTCAATCGCCGCCCGGCGCGGCTTCTGCGTCGATCGCTACGCCGACAACCCGGTCGGCGTGATGGCAAAAAATGGCGACGGCAAGCTGGCAATCACCGTTGTCACCCTCAAGCCCGAGGTGGCATTCTCGGGTGATCGCCAGCCTGCGCGCAACGAGCTGGCGCAGATGCACCACCGGGCGCACGCGGAATGCTTCATCGCCAACTCGGTGAGATCCGAAGTGCGTTGCGAACCGGTGCTTGCCGCGCCAACAAACTGACGGTCATGACTGTGGAAGTCCTGACCGTCTCCCTTCACTTGCCGTGCGCATTCCGGCTTGCACGCCGGAATCGTTCGCCGGGCAGGGAGCATGCTCCCTCAATTCCCCGCCTCGCCAGTGCAGCGCGCGCCGCTACCCGGGCAGGACGCCGGTCAGCGCTTCGAGCAGGAGCCCGTCCACCACTTTCGCCAGCGCAGCCCCCAGGCGTGCATGCTGGTCGGCGTCGAGATGCACCCCGTCGATCTGGCTGACTTCTGCCACTGTTCCAGCATCAAAAAAGTGACAACCAAGCGTGTCGGCCACCTCGCGGCAAGCAGCGGCGTGGCCAATACATTTGCGATCGCCACCCACGAACTTCGGCGCGATCGTCCCTCGCGGTTCCTGCTGCGGCGGCGGTGCGACGAGGAGAATCGGCGCCACCGGCATGTCCGGTTCGATCGGCGCCTGGCGAATGGCATTGACCAGGGCGCCGAGCCCCTGCGCCGAGTGCCAGGCGTTGTGTGGGTGCATCGACTGAAAATCGTTGCTGCCGAGCATCACGATCACCAGCGCTAGCGGCGAATGGCTCTCGATGCGCTGGGCGAGACCGTCGATGCCCTTGCGCCCGGGCTTGAAGGGATCGTCCCAGACGGTTCGGCGACCGTTGAGGCAGTCCTCGATGACACGCACCCGGCGGCCGGCGGTGTTGAGCGCGGTTTCCATCACCCCCGGCCAGCGCTCGTCGAAACGCAGGCGACGCCGTGTTTCCGGAATGAGCCCCCAGGACAGGGAATCGCCGTAGAGAAAAATCTGCTGCATCGGAAGCACTCCTCGAGTGTGTCATCGAGGAAGGAGCTTGCCATCTGCCGCCGCGATCGGCAAGCATCGGTGCGCGGCGACGGCGCTCGGGCGAGCCCGCCGCCGCACAGCGCATGCGCCCTTGCCTACTGCATCGAGTGCAAGCCGATGATGTTGCCTTCTGTGTCCTGAACCAGCGCGATATGGCCGTACTGACCGATTGCCATCTTCGGCTGGATGACCCGACCACCCGCTTCGACCGCGCGTTCGGCTTCGTTGGCGGCATCCTCGCAGTTGAAATAGACCATCGTGCCGCCCTTTCCCGGAGCGTTCATCGGGTGCCGCACCAGCGCCCCGGCAGCACCGCCGCCGCCCTCGACCCAGGAAAACGCATACATTTCGCCCTCCTCGCCGATTTCCGGCAGCGCCGTCAGCTCACGACCGAAAACCGCCGTGTAGAAGTCGCGCGCGCGGGTCATGTCGGAAACGTAGATCTCGAACCATCCGACGGGATTCGCTACTTTGTCCATGCTGATACTCCTCGGTTTGTCATTCGAAAAGGATGGCGATGCGCTGCCGGTGGAAAGCCAGTACGCGCCTGCGAATACTGGCTCAGAAGCGATGCAGCAGGACTTCGGCGACAAAGCGGCTGCCCATATAGGCCAGCAGCAGCACCAAAAACCCGGCCAGCGTCCAGCGTAGCGCAATGCGGCCGCGCCAGCCGTAGATGCGACGGCCGACCAGCAGGGCGGCAAAGATCGCCCATGAGGCGAAGGCGAACAAGGTCTTGTGGTCGAGAACCATGGCCTTGCCGAAAATGGCTTCGGAGAACATGACGCCACTGAGCAGGGCCACGGTGAGCAGCAGAAAGGCGACCGTGATCATGCGAAAAAGCAGCGCTTCCATGGTCAGGATCGGCGGCAGGCTGGTCAGGCTCTTGGTAACCGCCCGCTGATGCAACTTGCGCTCGGCGAAGCCCATGAAGATGGCGTGCAATGCGGAGAGGGTGAACAGGCTGTAGGCCAGCATCGCGGTGAGAAAATGCAGTTGGAAACCCCAGGCGCCAGCGTGCGCAATGACGCGTAGTTGTGGAAACACTGCCGGCGCCAGCGCGCCGAGCGCGGCCAGTGGCAGGACCATCGGCTGCAACCCGTCCATGCGTGAGTGGAAGCTTTCCAGCCAGTAGATGAGGACGGCCAGCCAGAGCATCAACGACATCGCGAAACTGAACGAGAAGCGCATGCCACCGGCAGCGAACAGCCCCTGGTAAAGCCCGAAACCCTGGACCACCAAGGCCACGAAGAGGACTCCGCGTTCCCAGCCCTGCATCGGCAGGGTGACCAGTGGGCGGTCGCTTTCACGCCAGCGCGTATGCCAGAAATGCACGCCCATCGCCGCGTAAATCAGCGATGAAACGATGTGCGGGAGAAGCTGCAGTAGAATGTCTGGCATTTTTTTGAGTTTACACCAAGCTGGAATCCAAATGCTCGACAACCTGACCCAACGTCTTGCCCGCGTCATGAAGACGCTGCGCGGTGAAGCGCGCCTGACCGAAGCCAATATTGGCGACGCGCTACGCGAAGTTCGCCTCGCTTTGCTCGAAGCCGACGTCGCTTTGCCTGCCATCAAGGAACTGATCGCCGCTGTGCGCGAAAAAGCGATCGGTGAAGAAGTGATCGGCTCGCTGAGCCCCGGGCAGGCCCTGATCGGCGTCGTCCACCGCGAATTGACGAAA
Organism: Candidatus Accumulibacter phosphatis; assembly: GCF_012939955.1. GTDB lineage: Bacteria > Pseudomonadota > Gammaproteobacteria > Burkholderiales > Rhodocyclaceae > Accumulibacter > Accumulibacter delftensis. The sequence continues at coordinate 87,154 of NZ_SPMY01000053.1, read as the reverse complement.
CTGATGGGCGAGGAGCACGCGGGCCTGAATATGGCCACGCAGCCGCCGGCGGTGATGCTCATGGCCGGCCTGCAGGGTGCCGGCAAGACGACCACCGTCGGCAAGCTGGCCAAGATGTTGCGCGAGACGCAGAAGAAGAAAGTGCTGGTGGTTTCCTGCGACGTTTACCGTCCGGCCGCCATCGAACAGTTGAAGACCGTCGCCGCGCAGGCGGGCGTGGACTTCATGCCTTCGACGCCGAGCGAGAAGCCGGTCGAGATCGCGCGCAACGCGCTCGACTGGGCGAAGCGGCACTTCCACGACGTACTGCTGGTCGACACCGCCGGCCGGCTGGCAATCGACGAGGCGATGATGCAGGAGATCGCCGAGCTGCACGCGGCGGTCAAGCCGATCGAGACACTGTTCGTCGTCGATGCCATGCTCGGTCAGGACGCCATCAATACCGCCAAGGCCTTCAGCGAAGCGCTGCCGCTGACCGGCATCATCCTCACCAAGCTCGACGGTGACGCGCGCGGTGGCGCGGCGCTGTCGGTGCGGCACGTCACTGGCAAACCGATCAAATATGCGGGCGTCGGCGAGAAACTGACCGGGCTCGAAGCGTTTCACCCGGAGCGTATGGCGTCGCGAATCCTCGGCATGGGCGACGTACTGTCGCTGATCGAAGACGCCAGGAAGGGCATCGACGAGCAACAGGCGGTCGACTTCGCCAAGAAGCTGAAGTCAGGAAAAGGCTTCGACCTCAACGACTTCAAGGGCCAGATCAGTCAGATGCGCAAGATGGGCGGCCTGTCGTCGATGATGGAGAAGCTGCCGGCGCAGTTTTCGCAAGCGGCCGGACAGTTGCCGGCCGGCGGCGAGGAGAAGGCGGTGGCACGCATCGAAGGCATCATCAACTCGATGACGCCGAGCGAACGGATCAACCCGGAGTTGCTCAAGGCCGCGCGCAAGCGGCGCATCGCGCTCGGTGCCGGGGTTCAGGTGCAGGAAGTCAATCGCCTGCTGAAGCAGTTCGAGCAGACGCAGAAAATGATGAAGCAGTTCTCCAAGGGCGGCATCGGCCAACTCATGCGCGGCCTGAAGGGGATGATGCCGGGGATGCGCTGAACGCCAACTCAGGCGATTTCTGTCAAATAACCGACCATCCTGCTTGTCTTTTCGCCCGTTTTCTGTGTTGCGACAACAGTTACATAGTTCGACTATGCGCCTGTTGTCGCGCCTTGAAGACGACCGAAAATCCGGCGCAATCTGGTACGTTCTTTTCCGGCAATCGCCTCAGCGTAGCGCCAGCGCGCTCCGGGTGTACTTCCACTGCTTGTCCCAGGCGGCACGCACCATGTTCGGATAGGCGGCCTGACCGAGACTGCCGTTGTAACGGCCGAGCGCGCGGTAGAGATCGCCGCGCTCGATGTCGAGGTAGTGGCGAAGGATGGTGCATCCGTAGCGCAGATTGGTGCGCAGATGGAACAGGTTGTCGTCGCTGCGTCCGACCAGTTTGACCCAGAAGGGCATCACCTGCATGAAGCCGCGCGCACCGGCGCTCGATACGGCGTACTTCTTGAAGCCGCTTTCGACCTGGATCAGACCAAGAACCAACTGCGGGTCAAGACCGGCGCGCGTTGCTTCGTAGTGCACCGAGCGCAGGAATTCGAGCCTGGCGACCGGGTCGGGAATGCGCTTGGCGAGGCGTCCCGACATCTCGGCGAGCCAGTCGGTGGCGACCGCAGAATCCTCGAAAGAGCTGTGCTGCGGCGCGCGGTCGGAAACCGAGCGTGACAGCGCGCCATGCACACTGGCTGAGAGCGGTTCGTACTTCTGCGCACCGGCGAGTGCCGCGAGTGGTGCAAACAGCAGGGCCACCAGCACTGCCAGCGGCAGCGCGGGCAGCAACGGAAAACGCGTCAGGGAGCGGCGCACAGCCTGGCTTTCAGGAAGGGGCCGATCTCGGCCAGCGGCAGCATCTGCGACTCGCTGTCGCCACGGCCCTTGTACTCGAGCTTGCCCTCGGCGAGGCCGCGGTCGCCAACGACCACCCGGTGCGGGATGCCGATCAGTTCCATTTCCGCAAACATCACACCCGGACGCTCGTTACGGTCGTCGAGCAGCACGTCGATACCGGCGCCGCCCAGTTCGGCGTAAAGAGCATCGGCCGCGGCCTTGACGGTTTCGCTCTTGGCATAGCCCATCGGCACGATACAGACTTCGAATGGGGCAATCGTCGCCGGGAAGCGGATACCACGTTGATCGTGCCCCTGCTCGATGGCCGCCCCAACGATGCGCGTGACGCCGATCCCGTAACACCCCATTTCCATGATCCTGCTCTGGCCGCTCTCGTCGAGAAAGCTGCATTTGAGCGCCTCGGCGTACTTGGTACGCAGCTGGAAGATATGCCCCACCTCGACGCCACGGCAGAGTTCCAGGCAGCCTTTGCCGTCAGGAGACGGGTCGCCGGCGACGACGTTCCTGAAATCGGCGACCAGCGTCGGCGCTGTGATGTCGCGGCCAAAATTCACGCCTGTCAGGTGGTAGCCGGCTTCGTTGGCGCCGCAAACGAAGTCGCCCATCACGGCAACGCTGCGATCAACGTAAATCGCTACCTCACCAACCGCCACCGGACCGAGATAGCCGGGCTGACAGCCCAGTGCGGCAATAATCTCGTCTTCCCGCGCAAAGCGAAACTCGCCGAGGTGCTTGGCCGCTTTCACTTCGTTGAGGTTGTGGTCGCCGCGCAGAAGAATCATCGCCAATTGCCCGGGACTTTCGGCCTCCGCGGCCTCCGGGTTGAGGACGATGGCGATCACCTTCACCGTTCGAATCAGCGGCAAGCCGAGAAACTCGGCGACGTCGGCACAGGTGATGCGGCCCGGCGTGGCGACCTTCAGCAAAGTCTCCGCCGCAGGCGGACGCGCAACCGCCGGAGCAAGGGCTTCCGCCAGTTCGACATTGGCCGCGAAATCCGAATCCGGGCAATAGGCCAGTGCGTCCTCACCGGAATCGGCCAGAACGTGGAACTCGTGCGATCCCGTACCACCGATCGAGCCGGTATCCGCGGCAACAGCGCGGAATTTCAGTCCCAGGCGAGTGAAGATGCGCGTATAGGTTTCAAACATGTTGCAGTATTCGCGCTGCAGGTCTTCGAAACTGCTGTGGAAGGAATAACCGTCCTTCATCAGGAACTCGCGGCCACGCATGATCCCGAAGCGCGGCCGAATTTCGTCGCGGAACTTGACCTGCACCTGGTAAAAGTGAAGCGGTAGCTGGCGGTAGCTCTTGACGTCCTTGCGCACAACGTCGGTAATCACTTCTTCGTGCGTCGGGCCAATGACGAAATCACGCTGGTGGCGATCCTTGCAGCGCAGCAACTCGGGACCGTACTTCTCCCAGCGACCGGATTCCTGCCACAGCTCGGCCGGTTGCACCGCCGGCATCGACAATTCGATCGCCCCGGCACGATCCATTTCCTCGCGCACGATCCTCTCCACCTTGCGCAGCACGCGCAAGCCCAGCGGCATCCAGGTGTAGATCCCGCCAGCGAGCCGCTTGATCATTCCGGCGCGCACCATCAACTGGTGGCTGATCACCTCGGCGTCGGAAGGCGCCTCTTTGAGCGTCGCCAGAAAAAAACGGGAAGTGCGCATGAGAATCCGCTGAAAAAGGAAGGAAACGGCGATTTTACTCGACAGATGGCCAATCGGCGACGCCAATTGCGCACGCAGGCACGGGCCACTACCGCCAGCGAGCAGGTGGCCAGCGCCCGCACGAGCGCTGAGTTCGGGTGGGCAGCGCGCCTGTCGCGGACAGACCTTTGATCTAATTACGCCGACGCCTGCCCGTGCTGCAGCTTGCTGGCGACGACGGGTCGGCAGGCGCTACCGTACTGAGAGCGCGGCGTAACGCACGGCACTTGGCGTATACGCTCCTTTTCAAGGGCTTGGAATTGTGGAAAAATGCAGGCAATCAATCGAATTGCAGGATCTATAAATGCTTGATCGTGAAGGCTATCGCCCGAACGTCGGCATCATTCTTTGTAATACCAAGAACGAGGTGTTCTGGGGCAAGCGAATCAAAGAGCATTCATGGCAGTTTCCGCAAGGCGGCATCAAGCGGGGCGAAACGCCGGAACAGGCGATGTACCGTGAGTTGCATGAAGAGGTAGGTTTGCTGCCGGAGCATGTGTTTATCCTTGGTCGCACCAAAGACTGGTTGCGTTACGACGTTCCGACGCACTGGGTACGACGCGAATGGCGTGGCAGTTACCGGGGCCAGAAGCAGATCTGGTTTCTGCTGCGCTTGGTCGGGCGCGACAACGACGTTTCCTTGCGCGCCTGCGACCATCCCGAGTTCGACGCCTGGCGCTGGAATCATTACTGGGTTTCACTTGACGCGGTCATCGAATTCAAGCGCCGGGTCTACGAGCAGGCATTGAATGAATTGGCCCGTTTCCTGAACGCCGACCACCGGCAGACGCGCCGCTCAGCCACGCCGAGCGCGCAGCGTTCAACTTTGGCGATTGAGGCGACAGACGAGAAATGAAAAACACCTTCCCGGAACTGACGCGAAGCACGCCACCCAGTCGTCCGCAATGGATCTCACGCCTCGCATGCTGGCTTTTTCCCCTCGCCGCGCTACTCCCGTCGCCGGCCTTGTCGGCCAGCGACGAGGGTGGCGATGGCGACTCCGCAAAGCAGCACGCAGAGACCAGCGAAGTCCAATTTCCCGCGTTTCCGCAAACCGAAAACCTGATCCCCTTCGTGGTCAGTGCGACCGCCGACAGCAAATTCATGATCGACAGCGAGTCACTATCGGTCACGCCCGATCGCGTCGTCTACTACACCCTGGTAATCGTAAGCTCTGCCGGCGCGCGCAACGTCAGTTACGAAGCGATCCGCTGCGCGACCGCCGAGCGCCGTGTCTACGGCTTTGGTCGCTCCGATGGCACCTGGTCCAAAGCCCGTGGCGATCAGTGGCTACGAATCGAGGAAAGAACGGTCAACCGGCAGCATGCGGCACTTTTTGGCGAGTATTTCTGCACCCTTGGCACCAGCCTGCGCGATGCCGACGACGCACGCCGAATTCTCCGTTCTGGCGGCAATCGGCCCTAGCGCTCACTGATTTCTTGAACTCGCAGCGCAACAACCGGAACAGCAAAGGCCGCGCATGATCACTGACCGCATCGTCATCGAGTTCGACAAGGCTCTGCGCACCCTTTTTGCGCCAGCGCCGACCACACGCAAGATACCCGGCTGCGAGCAAGCAGAAGCGATCCTGTCCGAAAAAGAGCGCGCGCACGCAGAAGCGCTGATGCGCATCAACCATGTCGGAGAGGTCTGTGCACAGGCGCTATACCAGGGCCAGGCGCTGAGCTGCAGCGATCCGGAAGTCAGGCAAGCGCTACAACAAGCCGCTTATGAAGAAACAGAACACCTAGCCTGGACCGAGCGCCGCCTCGCTGAATTACGCGGGCGTACGAGCCTGCTGAACCCGCTGTGGTACCTCGGCGCACTGTCGATCGGATTTGGCGCAGGCAAGCTGGGCGATACCTGGAGCCTCGGCTTTCTTGCCGAGACGGAGAGACAGGTCGAGGCACACCTCGACCATCATCTCAGCGATCTCCCGTGGCATGACCTCAAGTCACGCGCGATTGTCGAGCAAATGCGCCTCGACGAGATTTCACACGCCGCAACGGCCGTACGCCTCGGCGCTCGCGAACTACCAGCCGCCGCAAGGCTGGCCATGCAACTGGTATCGCGAACCATGACTCGCACGGCCTACTACGTTTAATGTGCAGGTCGCGCAAGCGACTCACGAAACTCCCTTGCCCTCTCGCGAGAAAAGGGTCGGGGGGTGAGGCGGGCGGGGAGAATGCTCCCCGCCCGGCGAACGATTCCGGCGTGCAAGCCGGAATGCGCACTGCAAATCGAAGAGGGCAGTCATGACTTTCATGATCCGGGGCCTCTCGACAGGCCATGACGGCTAGGCCGGATAGTGCCGCGCTCGACGGTTTTCGTAGGCTGGGGACCCCGTCCCTGGGCAGTCCAGAAGACCGGCCTCAATCTTCGATGATTTCGAAATCGTGCGTTATTTCGGCAGTCTTTCCGAGCATGCTGGTGGCCGAACAGTATTTGTCCTTCGACAACTCGATGGCGCGCGCCACCGCTTCGGACTTGAGCTGCTTCCCGGTCACGCGAAAGTGGAAATGAATGCGGGTAAACACCCGCGGCTCGACATCCGCACGCTCGGCCTGCAGGCTGACCTCGACGCCTTTGACCGCGTGTCGCCCTTTTTTGAGAATCAGGACCACGTCAAAGGCCGCACAACCACCGGCACCAGCAAGCATTAGCTCCAGCGGACGCGGCGCCAGATTGCGGCCACCCGCCTCAATCGCACCGTCCATAACGACCGTATGATTGGTTCCCGTTTCAGCTATGAACGACATTCCATCGCCGGTCCACTTCACTTTACAGTCCATGCACTACCCTCCCCTTGTTTCCCGACGGGCATGACGACGTGTCAGACCCCGACCGCCAAAACCTGCCCTGCGCCCACCACTATTGTAGCCGCAAGGCCCCTACTGCAGGCAGCTCATGAGAATGCTGCGTCGCAGCATCTTTACTGAGCAGCAACACCAAACAAGCGCGCCAGAATGATTGCATATTGTGTAACACATATACTATATACACAGCAAGCCGTTCGATTAATGTCACTTTCATTCGTCAAACGACCCCTTGTCGTGGACGCCGTGAAAAACATGGCGCAGCGCACAAATAATACTTGACCTTTACACTCGGGTGCGCCATAATCGTTTCATCGTAAGCAGTAAGCACCTTTGCTGATTCACCTTTTTGGCTTTTCCGGTTGTCTCCTCCACCCTCCTCCTTTGGTGTGGATTTAGCGCGGCTCCAACGAGCCGCGCTTTTTTTTTGCTCTGCGAACAAGCCCCCATTGATGGCGGCGAGCAGTGCCAGAAACGCGCGCCAGCGACCAGGCGCCAAATTGTCGAATCTCCACTCTCGACTCCGAAAACGCAGCAGCGCTGCGTACGGCGCGCACCGGCCCTGAACAAATCTATCGTACGTAACGGCGAAACATCGATTGACACCAGCAGGACAGTTGCCATAACATGCTGGGCTTTCCGTGATCAGGCAAATAAGGACGGCGTTTTTGATGAAGACTTTCTCCGCCAAGTCGCATGAAGTGACCCGCGAGTGGCTTGTGGTTGACGCCACCGACAAGGTATTGGGTCGCCTTGCAACCGAAATTGCTCGTCGCTTGCGCGGCAAGCACAAGCCTGAGTTCACGCCGCACGTCGATACAGGTGACTACATTGTCGTCACCAACGTCGAGAAACTGCGCGTGACCGGCAACAAGGCTGAAGACAAAAAGTACTACCGCCACTCGGGCTACGCTGGTGGTCTCTACGAGACGAACTTCAATAAGATGCAGCAGCGCTTTCCAGGCCGCGTCCTTGAAAAAGCGGTCAAGGGTATGCTCCCAAAGGGGCCTCTTGGTTATGCCATGCTGAAAAAGATGAAGTGCTACGCGGGCACAACCCATCCGCACGCTGCCCAGCAGCCGAAGGTTCTGGAACTCTAAGGGGTCACAATGGCTGATAACTATTTCTACGGCACCGGCCGACGGAAAAGCGCCGTAGCGCGTGTATTCATGAAGCGCGGCAGCGGCAACTTCGTTGTCAACGGCAAGCCGGTTGATGAATTTTTCTCGCGCGTCACCGGGCGCATGATCGTCCGCCAGCCGCTGCAACTCATTGAGCAACTGTCAGGCTTCGACATTCTGGTCAACGTGCAGGGCGGCGGCGAATCGGGACAGGCTGGTGCGGTACGGCACGGAATCACCCGCGCCCTCATCGCCTACGATAGCGAGCTCAAACCAACGCTTTCCAAGGCCGGCTTCGTAACTCGCGACGCGCGTGAAGTCGAGCGCAAGAAAGTCGGTTTCCACAAGGCCCGTCGGCGCAAACAGTTCTCGAAACGATAAGTCTGCGTCGCGAAAAGCGGCTGCGAACTTGCTACGTACCCGCTACGTGTTTTTTCGTAGCCAAAAGCCGCCCCAGGGCGGCTTTTGTGCTTTGCGGGGCTCAGGACTATGATTGCTGGCTATCCGGGAGTCTTTCATGATCAAGGTTGGAATCGTCGGCGGCACCGGCTACACCGGTGTCGAACTCTTGCGCTTGCTGGCACAACACCCGCAGGTGCAACTCATCGCCATCACCTCGCGTGCGGAAGCCGGCACGCCAGTCTCGAGCATGTTTCCCAGTCTGCGGCGAAGGCTGGATCTCAAGTTCGCCGACCCAGCCAACGCCGATCTGCAGAGTTGCGATGTCGTTTTCTTCGCAACGCCCAACGGCGTCGCGATGGCACAGGCGCCAGCGTTGCTTGACGCAGGAGTACGGGTCATTGACCTGGCGGCCGATTTTCGGATCAAGGACGTTGCCGAATGGGAGCGCTGGTACGGGATGTCGCATGCCAGCCCCGAGTGGGTAGCGAAGGCGGTATACGGACTCCCGGAGCACGACCGTGACGGCATCAGTAAGGCTCGTCTGGTGGCCAACCCGGGGTGTTATCCAACAGCCGTCCAACTGGGCTTCATGCCCTTGGTCGAAGCGGGATTGGTGGACCTCGACCAGCTGATTGCCGACGCCAAATCGGGCGTCTCGGGGGCCGGGCGCAAGGCCGAGGTAGGCGCGCTTTTTTCCGAAGCCGCCGACAATTTCAAGGCCTACGGCGTCCCTGGGCATCGTCATCTGCCCGAGATCCAGCAGGGCTTGTCGAGCATGGCCGCGCAACCAGTGGGCCTGACCTTCGTCCCGCACCTGACGCCGATGATCCGGGGTATTCATGCGACGCTCTACGCGCGCATCAAGAGCGAGGCCGACTTTCAACAGATCTTCGAAGAACGCTACAGCGGCGAGGCCTTCGTCGACGTCCTGCCGCCAGGATCGCACCCCGACACGCGCTCGGTTCGCGCCGCGAACGTCTGCCGCATTGCGCTGCATCGACCGCAGCAGGGCAAGGTCCTGGTCGTGCTGTCGGTCATCGACAACCTAGTCAAAGGGGCCGCGGGACAAGCGGTACAGAACATGAACATCATGTTCGGTCTACCGGAAACTGAAGGCCTATGGCAGTTGGCGGTGCTTCCCTAAAACTCAAACGCCTACGCCTACGCCAGCGCTTCGGCATCAACGCACCAAAGCTGGCGCACGCACGGCCACTTTTCAGGATATTGCTCGTCAAACTTGCCAACAGTGCCGGACAAGCCACCAAGGAGTTCAGGGGAGCGCTTGAGTTCCTGCTCACGGTACGCCAGGAAGGCAAAAATGTTATCATCAAGCGGCTGTCGAAGGCCGCGCAGGGATCAGCAAACTATCACCTCGAAATCAAGCACCATCAGCGTTTTGAAGAGCTTTTTTCGGTGCCGCTAAGCGCCGCGCTGAAAGATGTCGAAGCGCACGTATTGCAGGACGACAAGCTTCGCACGCCGCAGGCACTGGCGCTCCAGGAAGGAGCTTTCATGTTCGGACAACGCAAGCGCAGCACGCAGCAGAATGGCATCGACAGTCTGATTGGCGCTGGCACTCGCCTCGATGATGATCAGACTTTCAGCGGCGGCTTGCGTCTCGAGGGCAGCATCGAGGTCTCACGCGCGGTGATCAACGGCGCCTTCGTTGGCCCGATCGTGGCCCGCGACTCGCTGGAACTCCTCGCCAATGCGCGTGTCTCAGGTGACGTTGAATACCGTCAAATCGAAATTCAGCTGGGAGCGTTGTCGAGGGCCGTCTCGTGCACCAGGCAGACACCAAGACGCAGGAACTTAAACTGGCTTCAAGTAGCTGACTTCACCGTCAGCAGTCTCAGATATCCGCTTCAGGAGAACCACCCATGAATACAGCAACTGAAATGCCCATGCCTTTCGTGTTTACCGACAACGCGGCCGGCAAAGTAAAGGAATTGATCGAGGATGAAGGCAATCCGGAGCTGAAACTTCGGGTTTTCGTCACCGGCGGCGGATGCTCCGGCTTCCAGTATGGTTTCACCTTTGACGAAGTCGCCAACGACGACGATACGGCGCTGCAGAAGAACGGTGTCACGCTGCTGGTCGACCCGATGAGCTATCAGTATCTGGTGGGCGCCGAAATTGACTACACGGAAGGCCTCGAGGGTTCGCAATTCGTCATCAAGAACCCCAACGCGTCGACAACTTGCGGTTGCGGTTCGTCATTCTCGGTGTAGGAAAAGGCAGCAGGAAAGCCTTCGCAAGCATAGGTTTGCAGCGCTTTCCTGCCCGCTCCACATACGCTCCCGTCCGTCACGCTCTGAGTTTTCGCTGACGCCCGGTCGGTTGGCCCCATCAGAGTGTGCGCTACCCAGCGCCAACAAAAGCAGCCTGAAAACCAGCCCTAGCGGCTGCCAGGATCGCCTGCTGCCTTGCTTGCATTGAACCAGCGCCACAGCAAGCCCTGTGCATCCTGCCCTGTCAGCACATATTCGAGGGCATTGCGATTGTCGAGTGTCAGGTTCTGCGCCGCCTTGGCGGCCCGCGTACCGGCAAACAAAAGTTGGTCACCCGGTCGCAAAGCCGTTTCATCGCCCGGCAACTCCTGATCGCGTCCGTCGCGCACCAGCAGCAGCGGCAGCAGCGGCAAAAACTCCTGGCGCGCCGCCGGGTCGCGCCGCAAGATTCCCATACTGATCTTCACCTGCTCCATCATCAGCAGCTTGTGCGCCGCCGGCGCGTCGGCCGCGTTCAGTCGGACGCTCCAGACCAGGGGTACGCGGTGGATGCAGAGTTCCTCAAGCTGCTTGGCCACGGTTGCAGCACGTGCATCTGGCCAGGCGCGGATATGACGCAGAAAACGGGTCAGCAGCGGTGAGGTAATTAGCGCCATGCACTCACGCGCGACGATTCGTGACGGAACCATGGTGAAATCGGCGTCGTAAGCGTCGAACAAGACGCCGTTGGCCACCCGGTTCTGACGCACCACGACAAACAGCTCCGGGTTGATCTCCTTGGCAGTCATGGCGATCGAGAGGTTGTTGGTATCGTTGTCCCCACCGGCGACAATTCCGACAGCGGTCTCGATTCCCGCCTGCCGTAGCGGCTCCGCTTCCATGCCGTGGCCGACGATGTGGCGGACAGTGACCGGCAGATTCTGTTCCGGCGCGATGACCGTCAGGCTGACACCTTGTCGCTCGAGATTGCGGACCACCGCCTGACCGAACAGACCGTAGCCGCAAACCACCCAGTCGCCAACCGGCGGATCGTGCCGCTCAGGGACTTCCTGGCCGGGCAGCCCGGTGAGCAGGTCGACCAGACGGAACCAACTCGGTGAATGAATCGCCTGCGCCAGATAGTCGGCAAACTTCTCGAAGTGATTGACCACGTAGTGAGTCCCGAAGGACATCATGTTGCGCTCGACCGCCGGACTGGCGACGCGCGCCACGACCATCAAGCGTGGGTTGACCAGCCGGCTGGCAATCGCCACTGCGAGATTGGCGGCATCGTCGTCGGTGATCGCCAGCACGCCGCGACAGCTGCGATGCTTCAAGCCGGCGAGCAGCAGATTTTGCGGTTGCGCCGCATCAGCACAGAGGACCAGAATGTCCGCCGCGAAGTCTTCAAGCTCCACTTCCTGGATGCGCGCGTCGTTGCGCTCCAGCGCCACCACGCGGATGCCGCTCCGATCGAGCGCACGGGCGATCAGCAAACCCGTTTCGCCGCAACCGCAGACGATATAGAAAGGCTCGCCGAGATGCCGGACCCGGCGCGCGAACTGGCCGCTGCGCAGCACCTGCTGAAAGCCCTTGTCCTGAACCAGAGCCAGCAAGCTGATGATCGAGTACGACCAGCCGATCACCGAGAGGAAGATACACACCGTGCCCCACATCCGCTGGGCATCGGAAAAGGGAACCGGAATTTCGCCAAAGCCAATGGTACTGGCGGTGTAGCTGACAAAATAGAAGGCGTGAAAGAAACTCATCGGCGGTGCCGGGCGGCCTTGCTCATCGATGCCGGGAACCATCGTCAGACCAAGCGTGGACACCGCATAGAGGACGATCAGCACGATCAGCGGTACGCGCATCCGCCGCAAGGCCAGGAAGAAGATGCTGGTGTTCATTCCGGCGGCACCATCAACGGTCATGACCTGTCGAGATGCCCGAGATCATAAAAGTCATCACCGTTCCCCCCTCCCTTCCCTCTGCGCTCTTCCCTCTGCCCTTCGCCCATGGGGGGAGAAGGGAATTTCGTGAGTCGCTTCCGCGACTTTCACACTAACGTCGCAACATCACCGTTTCCGCAATCAGCAACACCAGCGAAACGAAGTTTGCCAGTAAGGCTCCGCCACTGAGCGAAACGACACTGGTGGTGACGTCGGGCGACATTCCCTCGCCTGAGACATGCACGGCGATGGCCCATACGCAGGCTGCGGCCACCAGTTGCAGGTCAGCGACCAGGCTGGTCGACAGGTGCACCGCGCCGATCTGCGTGCGGTCGCCGAACTTCAGGACAGTGGCGATCAGGTTGACGACGATCGCGGCAAACAGCTCATAGATGTGGTGGTGCCTCGGATTGTCGATGTCGCCAATGAAGAAGCCGAAGTTCAGCGTTGCCGCGAGAACAATAAAAAAAGCCGAAAATCACCTTCTCGAGATTCATGAGCACCCTCTCCGCGGCAGACAAAGCCGGCGCACGACCGCCAAGCACTTAGCTTGACAGCATACTCGCCTGCGCTACGAAAGAAAACCGATGGCCAGCAGCGCCAGCACAAAGATCAGCGCCAGCGACGACGAGGAGAGCGTGAACTCGTGCGACCGATCCGCACAGTCGATTGCATAGCCCGCCGGCAGAACACGCCCGCCAGTGCTAAAGTTCGGCCTGGAGTTTGCCGTTGACCGATTGTCTGCTGATTGCCCGCAGACCGCTCGGATTCTTTGTCAAGCTGTTGCTTGTATCGACAAACCGCAAACTGAACGGCGATAGGAGAGAGCAGGACAATGAGAATTCCCGCTGAAGTGGTACCGCCCGTCGCCAACATCGGCCGAGAATCCGACGAAGTCAGCAAACCGGAACCTGTAACCGGCGCCAAAGGCATCAACAACGCCCTTTCGAGTGCGCTGCCAAAGCCGCCCTGGCCTGCCCCTGAGCGGCCGCGGCGCGAGCCGCACGAGGCTGCTCCTGAAAAGACGCCGACGCAGGCGGAGAATCCGCCAGCAGTGGTCGAGCGGCGGCAGAAGGAACGGCGCTCGGAAAAGCGCCCCGTCTTGCTCGACACCCGTTCAAAAAACGGGCGCCGAAAAGCAGGCGGCGACGTCAAGATCAACATCAAGGTCTGATCGCCAAGCACGCTCGGCCAGGAGGGCTCAGCTCATTGAGCAGTCAGCACCGAGCACTCATACTCATACTCACACTACGGTGGTCTGCGCTTCGCCCTCGCTGCGCGGCTTGATGCTACCGATGACCAGCGCTGCTTCGCCAGCATCGTTGAGGATCTTGACGGCCTGTGGTGCGTCCTCGCGGGCAACGACGACGACCATGCCGATCCCGCAGTTGAAGACGCGGTGCATTTCCTCATCGCTGACGCCGCCTTCCTGCTGCAGCCAGTCGAACAATTTTGGCCGCTGCCACGCCGCCTGAGCGATCTCGGCGCGAACATTGTCCGGCAGGATGCGCGGCACGTTACCGGTCAAACCACCCCCCGTAATGTGTGCCATGCCTTTGACCGGCAGCGCCTGCATCAACGCCAGGAGTGGCTTGACGTAGATTCGTGTCGGCGCCATTGCCGCGTCGGCCAGCGTCTGCTCGCCGTCGAAAAGCGCCGCTAAATCAGCCCCGGAACGGGCGATGATCTTGCGTACCAGCGAGTAGCCGTTGGAATGTGCGCCCGATGACCGGAGGCCGAGCAGCACGTCACCGGGAATGATGGTCGACCCATCGATGATTGCCGACTTTTCGACAACGCCGACCGCAAAACCGGCCAGATCGTATTCGCCTTCGGGATACATCCCCGGCATTTCGGCGGTCTCGCCACCGATCAAGGCACATCCGGCCCGCTCGCAGCCCTCGGCAATGCCCTTGATGACGCGCGCCGCAGTACCGACATCGAGCTTGCCGCAGGCCAGGTAATCGAGGAAGAAGAGCGGTTCGGCGCCTTGTACGAGAATGTCGTTCACACTCATCGCCACCAGGTCGATACCGATCGTGTCATGCCGCCGCAGCTGGAATGCCAGCTTGAGTTTGGTGCCGACACCATCGGTCCCGGAGACCAGAACCGGCTCGCGATAGCGCTTCGGGACCTCGAACAGGGCGCCGAAGCCGCCGATGCCGCCGAGCACCCCTTCGCGCAGAGTCTTTCTGGCAAAGGGCTTGATACGTTCGACAAGTTCATCGCCGGCGTCGATGTCAACACCTGCATCGCGATAGGAGAGAGATTCCAGAGTCATCTTGTAGCGCGTCCCGAGCAAGGCAGGCAGATGCCACGTAGTGGTAGAATGGGCCACTTCGATCTGCCCGATCCCGAATTTTATCCGAAATGGCCCTCCCGCGTGCTGATCGCACCGCAAACCCGCAAGCTTGAACTACTCCAGATGCGCCAGTTGATTCTCGACCTGCTGCCGGAAGAGCGACCCAGCTTCGAGAATTTCGTCGTTGGCAGCAACGGTGAAGCGCTGACCGGATTAGCCTCCTGGCTGGCGCCGGCCAACCGCGAGCCGCTGTTCTTTCTCTGCGGTGAAGCCGGCGCCGGTAAATCGCACCTCCTACAGGCCAGCGAAGCCGCGTACACGGATGCGCGAGTGGACCCCGATCTGTCGGCAATGTCGCCATGCGCGCCGAACGACAGCGCCTACGCCGTCGACAACGTCGAAGCACTTAGCGCCGGCGGACAGATCAGCCTTTTCAACCTGATCAATCGCCTAAGCGCCAGCGCCGGGCGCCTCCTCGCGACGGCCAGCGTGCCCCCGCGACAACTCGTCCTGCGCGAGGATCTGCGTACCCGGCTCGGTAGCAGCCTGGTCTACCGACTGCAACCCTTGAGCGACGCCGAGAAACTGGCTGCGCTCGGCGAGCAGGCCCGGGCACGCGGGCTGACCCTGCCAGCGGACGCTCTGGCCTACCTTTTCCTGCGCGCACCGCGCGACATGCGCAGCCTAAGCGCCTTGCTGATGGCCATCGACCGCTACTCGCTGGAACATAAACGCCCGGTCACCCTGAGCTTGCTGCGCGAAGTCCTGCAGGCGCCACTGCAGCTCTAAGCTGCCCGAAAGGCCTACCCATGGATCTTGTTCTTTTTGATCTTGACAATACCCTGATCGCTGGTGACAGCGACTTTGAATGGGCGCAGTTCCTGATCGCCAAAGGGGTGCTCGACCGCGCCTTGTACGAAGCGCGCAACCTCGCGTTTTACGAGCAGTACAAGGCCGGCACGCTCGATATCGAGCTCTTCCTCGATTTCCAGCTGCAGCCGCTGACGCGCTACCCACGCGAGGTACTCGACGCCTGGCTCGGCGAGTTCATGAGCCGACACATCCTGCCGATCGTCGGTGGCAAGGCACGCGCCCTGGTTCGCCAGCACCTCGACAGCGATGCACTGTGCGCCATCGTCACCGCTACCAACAGCTTCGTCACCGCGCCGCTGGCCCGCAATCTCGGTATCGCGCATCTGATTGCCACCATTCCTGCCCACGAGAACGGCCGCTTCACAGGCCAGCCACGGGGCACACCGTCGTTCCGCGAAGGCAAGATCATTCGTGTCGAGGCCTGGCTTGAAGCGATGGGCCTGTGGTGGGGAAGTTTCGAGCGCAGCTGGTTCTACAGCGACTCGCAGAATGACCTGCCCTTGCTGTCGAGGGTCAGCCATCCGGTGGCGGTAGACCCTGACCCGACGCTGCGCGCGCACGCCGAATCCGCCGGCTGGCCGGTCGTCAGCCTCCTGGGCTGACGGCAGCACCGATCGATCGCTGATGGCGCAAGCAATATCGGCTATGATGCCGCGCCTGGAGTACCACAACACAGGAACAAGAATCCATCGATGATCCGCAAGTTCATATCCCGCGTTCTCGGAAGAAAAAGCAGCGACAAACGCAACGAACCGGCACTGATCGCGGTTGACCAGCACGGCCTGCAGCGGGAGCAGATCAGCCGTGGCTGCCGGCAGACCGTCGAGGACTTGCAGCAGAATGGCTACCAGGCCTACATCGTCGGCGGTGCGGTTCGCGACCTGCTTGCCGGATTGACGCCGAAAGACTTCGACGTCGCCACCAACGCCACACCGGAGCAGGTCCGCCGCTGCTTCCGGCGCTCGCGGATCATTGGCCGCCGCTTTCAGATCGTGCACGTCGGCATGGGCGCGGAAACTATCGAAGTGACCACTTTCCGCGGCCATCATGGCGAAGAAGGTGCACATGGCGGCAACAAGGCACAGACCGACGCGCAGGGCCGCTTGCTGCGCGACAACGTTTTTGGCAGCCAGTCGGACGACGCCGCCCGCCGCGATTTTACGGTCAACGCCTTGTACTACGACCCCAGTTCCGAAACCATCATCGACTACCACCACGGCCTCGCCGACCTGCAGCAGAAAACCCTGCGCATGATTGGCGATCCCAAGACACGCTACCGGGAAGACCCGGTGCGCATGCTGCGGGCAGTGCGTCTGGCGGCCAAGATCGGGCTGGCCATCGACCCGGCGGCACGGCGGCCGATCCGTGAGATGGCCGATCTGCTCGACAACGTGCCGCCATCGCGCCTGTTTGACGAGATGCTCAAGCTGCTCACTTGCGGGCATGCGCTGCGCTGCGTCACGCGCCTGCGCGAAGAGGGACTGCACAAGGGCGTCCTGCCGCTGCTCGACGTGATCCTCGAACAGCCGCTCGGCGAACGCTTCGTGATGCTCGCCCTGGAGGCCACCGACCGGCGCGTCGAGGAAGGTAAACCGATCTCACCGGGCTTCCTTTTCGCCACCCTGCTCTGGCATCAAGTCCTGGCCACCTGGGAGCCGCTAAAGAACAGCGGAGAACCCGCGATCCTGTCACTTTTCGTGGCCATGGACAAAGTCCTGCACGTACAGGCCGAAAAGCTCGCCATCACCCGACGCATCGCCGGCGACATCAAGGACATCTGGGCCCTGCAGCCGCGCTTCGAACAGCGCTCCGGAAAGCGAGCCTACGGCGTCCTGCAGCAGCCACGTTTCAAAGCCGGCTACGACTTCCTGCTGCTGCGCGTCGAGTCCGGCGAAGTCGCGCAGGAGATCGGCGACTGGTGGACCGAGTTTCTGCACGCCAGCGATGAGGCCCGCGCGGCGATGCTCCTGCCGGCGGCACCGGGCACGGTCAAGAAACGCCGGCGCCGTCGCCGTCGCGCCAGCGAGGACACCGGGCAAAACCCTGACGCTGCGGAATGACTCGCGGTGACGCTGCGGTACTGGGCGACGAGGCCGCGCAGCCGGCAGAACGCGGGGCGGACGCCAAGAGACTGCCATCCCCGTCCACTTCTTGCACCGACACCAGCAGCGAGCACCTGGCCTACGTCGCCCTGGGCGCCAACCTGGCGGACCCTCTGGCACAGGTCCGTGCGGCTGGTCGCGCGCTGGCCGGCGTAGCCGAATGCCGACTCCTGCGCCTGTCGTCACTGTACCGCAGCGCGCCGGTGGGAAACCGCTCGATCCGCGGCCAGGCCGATTTCATCAACGCCGTCGCCGCCCTGCACACCCGCCTGACGCCGCCGCAACTGCTCGACGCCCTGTTCGCCATCGAACGTCTTTTTGGACGCCGCCGCGAGTATCACCACGCGCCACGCACCCTCGACCTCGACCTCTTGCTTTACGATGAGCAGACCGTCGATAGTCAGCGACTGCGCATACCGCACCCGCGCATGCACCTGCGCGCTTTCGTCATCGCACCGCTGCTCGAAATCGCACCGCAGACGCTGATCCCCGGCCGCGGCAGCGCTGCCGCCTGGCTACCGGCGGTCAGCATGCAAGGCATCGCGAAGTTGGCTGATTAGCACCATCGCCTGACTTTCCTCGTGCAGGACAGCGAAATCACTGCAGCCGCCCCGCACCAGCATCGTCGCCAGAGGAATTCCCGACAGCGCGTCAAACGGTACTGAAGCAGAGGTACTTGATCTCGAGATACTCATCAAGCCCGTGCTTCGAGCCTTCGCGGCCCAGCCCGGACTGCTTGACACCACCGAAAGGCGCGACCTCGTTCGAAATCAAGCCGGTATTGATGCCAATCATGCCGTATTCGAGCGCTTCGCCGACGCGCAGACAACGCGCCACGTCACGCGAGTAAAAGTAGGCGGCAAGGCCGAACTCGGTGTCGTTGGCCATGTGCACTGCCTCCGCCTCGTCGACAAACCTGAATACCGGGGCGACCGGGCCAAAGGTTTCTTCTTGCGCAACGCGCATATCGCTGCTCACGTCGGCGAGTACCGTCGGTTCAAAGAAAGTGCCGCCACGCTGATGACGACTGCCACCGGTCACCACCCGTGCGCCCTTGCGCAGCGCGTCTTCGATATGCGCCTGCACCTTGCTCAACGCAGCTTCGTCGATCAACGGCCCCTGCGTGACGCCTTCGTCGCTTCCCGGTCCAACGCGCAGCGACTGCACGCGCCTGGCCAGCTTGGCCACAAAAGCGTCATAGACGCCGTCCTGAACCAGAAAACGGTTGGCGCAGACGCAGGTCTGTCCGCTATTGCGGTACTTGGCGATCAGCGCGCCTTCGACCGCCGCATCGACGTCAGCATCATCGAAAACGATGAATGGCGCGTTGCCGCCCAACTCGAGCGACAGCTTCTTGATCGTCGGCGCGCTCTGCGCCATCAGCAGGCGACCGACCTCGGTCGAACCGGTAAACGACAGTTTGCGAATCACCGGGCTGGCGGTCAGCGTTGCCCCAATGGTCTTCGGGTCGCCGGTCAGCACGTTGAACACGCCGGCTGGCAGTTCGGCGTCGTGTGCCAGCCTGGCCAGCGCCAGCGCCGTTAGCGGCGTCTGCTCGGCCGGTTTGATGACCACCGTACAACCGGCGGCAAGCGCCGGCGCCACCTTGCGGGTGATCATCGCCAGAGGAAAGTTCCACGGCGTGATCGCCGCACAGACGCCGATCGGCTGGCGAATGGTCAACAAGCGCCGATCAGCGGCCGGGCTTGGAATGCTCTCGCCATAGGCACGCTTGCCCTCTTCGGCAAACCACTCGACAAACGACGCCCCGTAAGCCACCTCCCCACGCGCCTCGACAATCGGTTTGCCACATTCGGCAGTCATCAACTGCGCCAGGTCCTCGGTGTTTTCAAGGATCAGGTCAAACCAGCGACGTAATACCGCGGCGCGTTCCTTGGCCGTCTTTGCCCGCCACTCCGGCAGTGCGACGGCAGCCGCATCGATCGCTCGTACCGTCTCGACAGCGGTCATCAGCGGCACATCGGCAATGGCTGTACCACTTGCCGGGTCAATGACGGCCAGCGTTCGGCCATCGTCGGCGGCTTCCCAGCGACCATCGATGTAGCAGTCGGAGCGCAACAGGCGCGGATCGTTCAGATGCATGACAATCTCCGTATTTCTGAAAACCGCAGTTTATACTGTGCGTCATGCGTGTACTACAGATCCTCGTCGCCAGCGTCCTGTCATTGCTGCTTGTGGCCTGCGGCAGCACCCCCCGCGCCACGAGCGAGCAGTTCGGCCGACAGACCGCTGGCCAGCGAAAAAGGCATGGACGTGGTGATCTTCGCGCTCGGGCTGGTCGATACCAACTACCGCTTCGGCGGCAAGAACCCCGAAGCCGGCTTCGACTGCAGCGGTATGGTCAGCTACATCTACCGACAGGCAGCCGACGTCAAGGTCGCTGGCAGCGCGGCCGACATCGCGCGTCACGGCCGCCCGGTGGACCGCGCGGAGCTGCGCCCTGGTGACCTGGTCTTCTTCAACACCCGCAACGCCCCTTATTCGCACGTCGGTATCTACATCGGCGATGATCGCTTCGTGCACGCGCCATCGACCCGCGGCCAGGTGCGCATCGACAAACTGGCCGCCAGCTACTACGCGCAGCGTTTCCAGACGGCACGCAACTACTTCGACTGAACGCCACCGAAATCCACTGAACTTGCAGCTAGTCGTTGCGTAGCTCGACGCGGCCCTCGACCACCCGCACCCGGTCGCCCTTGAGCACCGTCGGCTCGTCGCTCTGTTCGAGGAAAGCGAAACTGCCGTCCTCGTAGCGAACGGTGAGCACGTAGATCAGCACCGGCGCCGCCGCCTGGCGCGCATCCTTGACGATTGTGCCGGAAGCGAGAACCGGTGTCGTCACCATGTGCGCAGTGGGCGACGCGGGGTTCTGCCGGGCGGCGTTGGCCGGATCGCGGCGAGCCGACGCCTGGCGATTCTCCGAACGTAGCCCGACGACGACACCACAGCGCTCGCAAGGCCCGCCACGTTGCGCTTGCTTCAACTCGCGATAATCATCCACGCTACTCGGTAACTGTAGCTGCGAGTTACTTTGCGCCAGAGCCAAAGGCGACAAGGCAAGCGCCAGCGACAAGCCGGCGAGAATGTGTTCATGCTTCATGACCTGCCACTCCTTCTCAATGCAGTGAGTCTCGACGGCCCGCCCTGCCCGCAGGCGGCGAACCGGCCAAGCGAGTGATCTTAGCACCACCGGAGCGGGCGCCGGCAGGCCGAAAGCACGTTAGTATTGAGCTCTCGACCGACTTCGGCGAGTTCTCGGACAGCGCACCATGGACCCCAAGTCTTTCGTTGACTCCGCAGTGCTCTTGCTGGTCGTCGCCGCGATCGCCGTTACCGTGTTTCGGCATTTCGGCCTCGGTTCAGTGCTTGGCCTGCTGGTCACCGGAATCATCGTCGGGCCGCATACGGCGGGGCCTTTCGTTACCGCCAACGTCGACGACGTCCGCCAATTCACCGAACTCGGGGTGGTGCTGCTGCTGTTCCTGATCGGCCTGGAGATGAAACCACGCCATCTTTGGGATCTACGGCGCACGCTCTTCGGCCTCGGTTCGCTGCAGATCGTTCTGTCCGCTTTGCTGATCGCCGGCTACTTCTGGCTCTTCGAGCACCGCTGGAGCACGGCGCTGCTGATCGGCTTCAGTTTCGCCCTGTCCTCCACGGCCTTCGTGGTGCAAATGCTCAGAGATCAGGGCGAAATCGCCAGCCATCACGGTCAGACAGCGTTTGCCGTGCTGCTGATGCAGGATCTGGCGATCGTGCCACTGCTGGCGCTGGTGCCGGTTCTCGCCGACGTCGGGCCCCTGCCCAAGGACATGCCCCTGTGGGAGCAGCTCGGCCTGGCAGCGGCGATGGTCGCCCTGGTGGTCTGTGGCGGCCGCTATCTGGTGCCGCGGATCCTCGACCATCTGGCGCGCCGGAACAACCGCGAAGCCTTCCTGCTGGCGGCAATGGGCGCCGTGTTCATCGCCGCCTGGGCGATGCACCATGCCGGCATGTCCATGGCCCTGGGCGCCTTCCTGATGGGAATGATGCTCTCGACCTCACGCTACAGCCTGCAGATCGAGGCTGGCATGGAGCCGCACAAGGGGCTGCTGATGAGCCTCTTCTTCGTCGCCGTCGGCATGTCGCTGGACGTGGGAGTGCTGGTCCAGCACCCCTTCGAGTTCGGCCTGCACGTGCTGGCGATCATCGTCATCAAAGTCCTCGTGCTCTACCTGCTCTGTCTGAGCTTCGGAAGCGGGCGCCGCATCGCCTTGAAAGTGTCCTTTCTGCTGGCGCAGGGCGGCGAGTTCGGCTTCGTGCTCTTCGGCGCCGCGAAAGCGCTGGGGATCATCGACGATCTCGTCTTCGTCATGGCTGCGGCCGTCATTTCACTCACCATGTTGCTCACCCCGATGCTGGTAAAGCTCGGCAACTGGCTGGCGCAACGCGCCGCGTCGGCGCCCGTTGGCGTTGACCAGAGCTTCCGCTACTCCGGGCAGGGCAGCGAATCGGCAGTGCGCGTGGTGATCGGCGGCTATGGCCGCGTCGGCCACACCGTAGGAACCATCCTGGCCAGTACCGGCATCTCCTACGTCGCCTTCGATACCGACGCCGTATTGGTCGCCAAATGGAGCGCCGAAGGTCATCCGGTGTTCTACGGTGACCTCGGCGACCCGCAGTTACTGATCGCTGCGTCCTTGCAGAACGTCGACCTGGTGGTGCTGACCATCGACCAGCGGCACACCGCCGTTCGCGCCGCGTCGCTGATTCGCTCGCAACTGCCGCAGGTGAGCATCGTCGCCCGCGCGCGCGACCTCGCCAGCTGCGATGCCCTGCTGCGCGCCGGCGTCAGCAAAGCCTATCCCGAGACACTCGAAGCCAGCCTGCGCCTGGCGGCCGAAACCCTGGAATCGCTGGGCATCAGCAATGCCGAAACCGACATGCTGTTGCGCGAAGTGCGCAGCGCCGACTATGCACTGGTGCGCGCCGGCCCGGAAGGGCAAGCACCCTCGCGCCGCGCGCGCAAGAGCTAAGGCGACTTCTGTCAAATAACATTCCATCTTGCTTGTCTTTTCGCTCGTCTTCTGTGTTACGACAACAGTTACATAGTTCGACTATGCGCCCGTTGTCGCGCCTTGAAGCCAACCGAAAATCCGGCGCAATCTGGTACGTTCTTTTCCGGCAATCGCCCAAGACCGCCATCGCCGCCTGGCGACCATCACCAAGAGGAGGAAAGCAGGCTACTATGGGCTTGTTCACTCGCCGCTTGCCGCTCCCGCGCTCCCGAATACCATGCCATCCGTCCTCCCGATCCGTTACATCGAACCTGTTTACCGGCCGCCCAGCGAAGCCGCGTCGCTGATCCTGCCGATCACCGACGGCTGCTCGTGGAATCACTGCACGTTCTGCGAAATGTACACCGCGGCGCAGAAACGCTTTCGTGCCCGCGACGAGAGCGAGGTGCTGGAGAGCATACAGCGCAGCGGCGAACGCTTCGGCAGCGAGGTCCGGCGCGTCTTCCTGGCCGACGGCGACGCCCTGGTACTCCCGACGCGCCGCCTGCTCGCCGTCCTCGACGCCATCCGCAAGCACCTGCCGGCCGTGCGCCGCGTATCGAGCTACTGCCTGCCGCGCAATCTGCGCCGCAAATCGGTCGACGAACTGCGCGAACTGGCCGCCGCGGGCCTGTCGATCGCCTACGTCGGTGCCGAATCCGGCGACGATGAAGTCCTCGAACGGGTCACTAAGGGCGAGACTTTCGAATCGACGCGTGCCGCGCTCGACAAGCTCGGCGCCGCCGGCATCACACGCTCGGTGATGATTCTCAATGGCCTCGCCGGCCCGGCACTGTCCTTGCGCCACGCCGAGAACTCGGCGCGCCTGCTCAACGCCACGCAGCCCGAATATCTGGCAACGCTGGTGGTCAGTTTCCCACGCGGCGAGGAACGCTTCCGTGGCGGCTTCCCGGGCTGGCGGCCGCTGAGTCAGCACGAGCTGTTCGTCGAAATGGAAAGTTTTGTCGACCAACTGCAACTCAAACGCACGGTTTTCCGCAGCGACCACGCGTCGAACTGGCTGGTGCTCAAGGGCACACTGGGCACCGACAAGCAGCGCTTGCTGCAGCAGCTGCGGCAGGCAATCACCGATCCGCAAGGCGCGTCGCTGCGGCCATCCTGGGCACGCGGGCTGTAAGTGCCTACCGACTACCAGCATTGCGCGGAACTGATCGCCCAGGCCGACGGCCTGCTGATCACGGCCGGCGCCGGCATCGGTGTCGATTCAGGCCTGCCCGATTTTCGCGGCACGCAGGGTTTCTGGGGCGCCTACCCGGCGCTCGGTCGCGCGCGCATCGCCTTTGAGCAGATTGCCAATCCGGCCGCGTTCGAGCGCCAGCCCCGCCTCGCCTGGGGCTTCTACGGGCATCGCCTGCAGCTCTACCGGCAGACCATTCCCCACCCGGGCTTCGCCATCCTGCGCCGGATCGGCGAAAGGCTGGCACATGGCAGTTTCGTGTTCACCAGCAATGTCGACGGACAGTTCCAGAAAGCAGGCTTTCCCGACCATCGCCTCAGCGAATGCCACGGCTCCATCCATCACCTGCAGTGCAGCGCTGGCTGTAACGCTGACCGCGACAGCATCTGGCCCGCCGACGACTTCGAACCCGAGATCGACGAAGAACAGTGTCTGCTGACCGGCGACTTGCCGCTCTGCCCCCGCTGCCGGAAAATCGCCCGCCCGAACATCCTGATGTTCGGCGACTGGGGATGGCTGGGGCAGCGCAGCGACGCCCAGGATCGCCGCCTGCAAGCCTGGCTGCGACGCGTCGAGCGCCTGCTGATCATCGAAGTCGGCGCCGGCACCAACATCCCGACCGTGCGCCTGCTCGGCGAGCGCCTCAAGGGAGCTCTGATCCGTATCAACCCCAGCGAAGCGCACCTACCCGATGAAAAACGCGGCAAAGACGGAAAAGCTGGCCAAGGCCTCGCTATCGCTGCCAGCGGCCTGGAAGCGCTGCGCGCCATTGCCGTCAGTCTGGAATAGCGGGCAGCGCCGACTCCTGGCGATGCCGCTTGGCCACTTCAGGCGGCTGACGGCGACCACAGATCTCGCCGGAACGGCAAGTGCTCTGCCGCCTGCTCGCGGTAGTCGGCCAGCGCCTGCTCCTGCAGCGCCAGATGACGGGCAAGCAGGGCGCGCATTTCAGGATCGGCGATCCAGTGCGCAGAATGCACGGCGGTCGGCGTGAAGCCGCGTGACAGCTTGTGCTCGCCGCCGGCGCCGGGCTCGAAGCGTGCCAGGCCCTGCTGCAGGCAATAGGCAATGCCCTGGTAGAAGCAGAGTTCGAAGTGCAGGCTGTGGTAGTTGCCGCGGCAGCCCCAGTAGCGTCCATAGAGCGCTTCGTCGCTGCGAAAACAGATCGCCACGGCCACCGGCAAGCCGTGATCGCGAGCGATGAAAGCGACCATGCAGCGACCCAGCGCCGTCCCCAGAGCGGCGAAACAGGCCGCCGAGAAAACGGCGTGATTGTTGAACTTCTCGAAGGTATCGGCGTAGAGGGCGTGCAGCAGCGGCCATTCGGCGGGATCGATCTGATCGCCGTGCCTGATTTCGATCGCCAGGCCGCTTTCCTGCACCCGCCGTCTTTCAGCGCGCACCTTGCGGCGCTTGGCGGCGCTGAAGCTCGCCAGATAGCCGTCAAAATCGCCACAACCCGGGTTGATCCAGTGGAACTGCACGTCGTGGCTGATCAACAAGCCCTCGCTCTGCAACATCCTTGCTTCGGCGTCGGCCGGCAAGGCCACGTGCCATGACGACAAACCGGCGCTGCTCAGCAGCGCCCTGGCGCCATCGAGCAAGGCCTGGCGAGCGCCAGTCGCCTGCGGCCCGGCGGCAACCAGCAAGCGTGGTCCGGCCACCGGCGTGTGCGGCAGGCAGCTCATCAACTTCGGGTAGTACTGTCGACCAAGCTGCCGATAGGCGGCGGCCCACGACCAGTCGTAGATGAAATCGCCATGCGAATGGGTCTTCAGGTAGAGCGGCAGAAGGCCGACGACGGCACCGCTTGCGTCGCTGGCCACCAGATGGCGAGCAGCCCATCCCCATTCGCGCGCCGCCGCGCCATGCTCCTCGATGATGGTCAGGAAATCGGCGTTCAGGAAAGGATGACCGGCAGGGCAGAGGCGATCCCACGCCCGGCGCGGAATCGCGCTCGCCGAAGGGACGGTGCTGATTGAGATGCGAGACGGCAAGCGGGTCTCCCGGAGCATGGCGGCAAGTTGGCGGATGCAGCAGGCGATCAGGAACACCGCGCCCGTAGCGATGAAACAGGCGGCAAGGGCCGGCGCGGCGCCAGCCCTTGCCGCCGGCTTCCTGCCCTCAGCGACTGGCCGCAGCTTCGGCCATCAGTTCACCGAAGACATAGGGCAGGATGCCACCCGACCAGTAGTACTGAACCTCGATCGGTGTATCGATGCGGCACAGCAGTGGGCGCTCCAGGCGCTCACCGTCGGCGCGTACGATGGCCAGGGTAAGGTTCTGCATGGGCATCAGATCCGGGCCCAGACCCAGGATCTCGAAGCTCTCGTCACCGCGCAGCTGCAGCACCGTCGCCGAGTCATCGGCCATGAACTGCAGTGGCAGCACACCCATGCCGACCAGGTTGGCGCGGTGAATGCGTTCGAAGCTGCGCGCAATCACCGCACGCACGCCGAGTAGCCGCGTTCCCTTGGCCGCCCAGTCGCGCGAAGAGCCGGTGCCGTACTCTTCGCCGGCGACGACGATGCTCGGCGTAGCGCGCTCAAGGTAGGCCATCGCCGCCTCGTAGACCGTCGTCTGCTGACCATCGAGCAGGGTATGGCCGCCCTCTGGTCGGCGCCCGGCGGCGTCTGCCGGCAACATCAGGTTGCGAATGCGGACGTTGGCAAAAGTGCCGCGCATCATGACTTCATGGTGCCCACGGCGTGCGCCATAGGAATTGAAGTCGGCGCGCTCGACGCCCTGGGCCTTGAGCCAGCTGCCCGCCGGCGTCGCCTCGCCGAAAGCACCGGCCGGCGAAATATGGTCGGTAGTCACCGAGTCGCCGAGCAGCAGCAGCGCGCGCGCACCGGTGATATCGCCTGCCGGCAGGGCGGGCAGCTCGAAAAATGGCGGGCGCGCGATGTAACTCGATGGCGGCCAGTCGTAGACCGCGCCGCTACGCGCCTGAATGGCATTCCACAGATCCTGATCGGCGCCGACATCGGCATAGCGACGGCGGAAGGTTTCCGGATCGAGCGCCAGAGGCAGCACCGCGTCGACTTCTTCCGACGTCGGCCAGATGTCGCGCAGAAAAACCGGCTGGCCATCGGCGCCGATGCCCAGGGCTTCGCTGTCGAGATCGATGTTGACGCGCCCGGCGATGGCGAAAGCCACCACCAGCGGCGGCGAAGCCAGATAATTGGCGCGCAGATTGGGATGGATGCGCGCCTCGAAATTGCGGTTGCCGGAAAGCACCGCCGCAACGACCAGCTGGTTCTCGGTGATCGCCTTGTTGAAGGCCGGATCGAGGTCGCCGGCGTTGCCGATGCAGGTCGTGCAACCGTAGCCGGCCAGCGCGAAGCCAAGTTCGGCGAGCGGTGCCAGCAGTTCCGCCTTCTCCAGGTAGTCGGTGACCACGCGTGAGCCGGGCGCCAGCGAAGTCTTGATGTGCGCCTGCACCTGCAGGCCACGGGCCACCGCTTTCCTGGCCAGCAATCCGGCGGCGATCATCACCGCCGGATTGCTGGTATTGGTGCACGAGGTGATCGCCGCAATCAGCACATCACCATTGCCAAGATCAACGCCGGGCCGTTCGCACGGGTAGCGCTGGGTCAGCGTCTCGGGCGGCCGGGCGAAGCCGTCATCCGCTTCCGGCGCGCTGAACAAGGCATTGAATTTGCTCGCCATATCGGGCAGCGCGATGCGGTCCTGCGGGCGCTTCGGGCCGGCCAGGGAGGGAACGATGCTGGCGAGGTCGAGGCGTACGCTGCGCGAGTAGTCGATCTGGCCAGCACGGGGAATGCCGAACAGTCCCTGGGCACGAAAATAGGCTTCGAAGAGCTCACAGTCGGCTTCGCTATGGCCGGTGGTGCGCAGGTAGCTGACGGTCTTCTGGTCAACCGGGAAGAAACCCATCGTCGCACCGTACTCGGGCGCCATATTGGCCAATGTCGCGCGGTCGGTGACGGTCAGGGTACTGGCACCCTCACCGAAATACTCGACGAAGGTACCGACCACTTTCTGGCGGCGCAACAGCTCGGTCACGGTCAGCACCAGATCGGTCGCCGTGACCCCTTCCCGCAAGCGCCCGACCAATTCGACGCCGACCACATCCGGAGTCAGAAAATAGACCGGCTGCCCGAGCATCGCCGCTTCGGCCTCGATGCCACCGACGCCCCAGCCGACGACGCCGACGGCATTGATCATCGTCGTGTGCGAGTCGGTACCGACCAGTGTGTCCGGAAAACACAGGCTGCCGCCTGCAGTTTCCTGGCGGCGAACGCCGGCGAAGAGATGTTCGAGGTTGACCTGGTGCACAATGCCCACGCCGGGAGGTACGACACGGAAGGTGTTGAAAGCCTGCATGCCCCACTTCATGAACTGATAGCGCTCGTGATTGCGCTCGAACTCCCGGCGCATGTTCTGCTCCAGCGCCTGCGGGGTGCCGTAGTGGTCAACCTGCACCGAATGATCGACGACCAGATCGACCGGTACCAGGGGCTCGATGCAGCGCGCATCGTGGCCGCTGGCCTGTGCTGCGTGGCGCATCGCCGCCAGATCGCAGAGCAACGGCACGCCGGTGAAATCCTGCAGCACCACACGCGCGACGACAAAGGGAATCTCCTCGCTGCGTGGTGCGCTTGGCTGCCACTGCGCGAGCTCGCGGATATTCCTCTCCGTGACCCGATGGCCATCGCAGTGGCGCAGCAGCGATTCCAGCACGATGCGCAGGGACACCGGCAGGCGGGCAATGTTGCCGATCTCGGCCGCGGCCAGCGCCGGCAGCGAGTAGAACAGCGCCTCCGGCTGAGCAGGCGGAGAGAAGCGGGACAGCGTATTGAACGGCGAATGCGACATGGAAGACCTCCGCAGGGTTGTGCACGAGATACACGAAACAATCGGGCCAACGTCGGACCGACATCGGGCAGCAGGCAATTGCGCAATCGGGCTCGTTTCCACCGCTGGACAAGCTGCCAACTCGGCCGGCGTGGCTTGGTGGCCGGCGTGGCTGGCGTGGCCTCCGCAATGGCAGCTGCGGGCGCAGTTCAGGTTGGCGACAGCTTAATAATAACCGCTAATCCAACGCCCTTCCCTTTCCAGGGAAAAGGCACGCCGCCCGACACCGTCCCGGCAACTGCCGCCCGGCAGTGCCTGCGCATTCGACAGGCTTTGTATACAATCCTTGCGTATCAACTTCGTGACGCTTCTTTCGAGCGCTCGTTTCCCTCACCCCAAGGAGACCCAAATGGCCGCAAAAATGATTCTGATGATCACCGGTGACTTCACCGAGGACTACGAAACGATGGTTCCCTTCCAGGCCCTGCAGATGGTCGGCCATACCGTGCACGCCGTCTGCCCGGGCAAAATTGGCGGCGAACAGGTACGCACCGCAATCCACGATTTCGAAGGCGACCAGACCTACAGCGAAAAGCCGGGACACCGCTTCACGCTCAACGCCGAGTTCGCCACCGTGAACGCCGAAGACTACGACGCGCTGGTCATTCCCGGTGGCCGCGCGCCCGAATACCTGCGCCTCGACCCGGCAGTGATCGCCATGGTTCAGCATTTCGCCAGCGCCGGCAAACCGATCGCCGCCATCTGCCACGGTGCGCAACTGCTGGCTGCCGCCGGTGTGCTGGCGGGGCGCTCGTGCTCCGCCTATCCAGCCTGCGCGCCCGAAGTCCGCGCGGCCGGTGGCAGCTTCGCCGACATCCCGATCGATGAGGCGCTGGTCGATGGCAATCTGGTCAGCGCACCGGCCTGGCCCGCACACGCAGACTGGCTGGCCAAATTCCTGAAAGTCCTCGGAACGCGCATCGAGCCATGAGGCGCTGACGGTCATGACATGTCGAGACACCCCTGATGATGAAAGTCATGACCGTTTCCCTCTTCCCCTGCCCCTTCTCCCGCGAGGGAGAAGGGAGTTTCGTGAGTCGCTTGCGCGACTTTCACATTAACCCCCCGGCGGGTGAGCCGCGGCTCACCACAGCTTGCGCGTATCGAGCCAGCTCACCCGTCCGGTGCGACGCTTGACTTCGTGGTACATGTGCGCGGTTCCGCCCGGGCCGTCGCCGCCACCGCCATCCCACAGGCAGATGAAACGCACCTTGTCGACCCCCCAGGCCAGGGCGGTGTACAGTAGCCAGAGGTTACAGCGCTCGAAAGCATTCGCCGCTTCGCCGCGCTCGTCCCTTGGCGGCGTACCGAGTTCCGCCGGCATGATCCGCGGCTCCTCGGCAAGCATGCTGGTCAGCGTGAAGTAGCGCTGCCGCCAGTGCTCGCCGTTGCTCGCCGGCAGAACCGAGCGCTCGATGAACTCGGGCTCCTCGAAAGGGAGCATCGCTTGCAGGCGGACGCCGCGCGCCTGACACGCTTCCAGAAACAGCAGGTCGCCGCCACTGGCGGCCTGCGCTAGCGCCAGGTCCCCTGGCCCCGCGGCGAGCTGATCGAGCGCCTCGGCGATCTTCGCTGCCGCCAGCGCCTCCTTCTCGGCAGCAAAACGCGGCGGTTGGCGGCCGGCGGAATCGATCATGTGACCGCTGAAGAGCAGCACCTGGCGGGGCTCGAACGGCGGACTGCTGCGCTCGATCTCGCGTTCGACGATGGCCAGCGCCGCAGCCGTCTCGGCTGGCCGGAAGTCGATATCGCGCAGAAGCTGCAGCGTCTGGCGACTCGAATCGAGCGCGAACCAGTCGCCGTTGGCCGCCGCCACCATGTTCGCGTACTCCTTGCCGATACTCGCCGGCGGATTGACCAGCAAACAGAGTTCGGCGTAGCTGGCGCGCGCCCAGTAGTCCTTGCGATTGCGCTCCTGGGCAGTCAGGCTGGCCCAGAGGACACCACCGATGAGGTTGTCGATCACCGTCTGGCTGGTCTCGCCGCCACAATGCTGGCGCAGAAGTTGCAAGGTCAGCGCGTTGATCCCCGAGTAATGATGCGCCGGGTCGGCGATGAAGGCCTGGTAGTAGGGGTCAATGGCCTCGCCAAGCGCCGCATTCTCATGCTTGGCGGCAGCGTGCATCTCTGCCGGCGTCAGCCCTGGCCGGCGCCAGCGCGCCAGCCAGTTCTCCTTTTCGACGCGCCCGAGCAGTGCCCAGCATTCGGCATCGCGAGGATAGTCACGGGTCAGTTGCCGCACCCATTCGCGCGCCTCCTCGAAGCGGCCCAGGCGACCCAGGCAGACCGCCTTTTTCTCCCGGCTGGCCTTGTCATCAGCGTCGATGGCCAGCGCCAGATCGAACTGCTCGAGCGCCAGCTGATACTGCTTGAGCTTGAGCAAGGCGTTGCCGGCGGTATGCTTGGCTTCACGGTGCAGGGCGCGGATTGGCGTCTCGTCGGCGAGCAGCAGAATATCGCCGGGACGGTTTTTCTGCCGCGCGATCTCCATTCGCCGATCCCAGCTGGCATGGGCGTCGGAAAACTCGTTGTGCTGTTCGAGCAGCAGCTGCCGCCACTGCGGCTGTTCAAGATTGGGAATGCGCTTAAAAACCGGGCTCACCTTGCGCCGCGTCGAGCTGGCCATGCTGGCCAGCGCCATCGCCGTCAAGGCGGCACAGTCAGCCGCCAGAGTGGCCGGGTCAGGGGCACCGTCGCGCAGCGTGTAGCGCAGCTTGCGATCGGTATAGGTGTCGAAGGGCTGGCTGGCCCGTGGCCCCTGCACCAGCACCACGCCACGCGCGCGCAGCGCGTGCCGGACACCGAGCTCATACCAGACATTGGGATTGTCCAGCGTCAGATCGGCGACCACCAGATCGGCGAGCAGCAGTTCCTGGAACATGTCATCCAGGATATCACCGGGACGCTCCTCTTCGTCGGCCTTGAAAACTGCCATCCCGGCCGCCTTCAGCGCTGGCCAGATGTACTCGGCGTAGACCCGATTGAAGTCGATCAGCTGCCCATCGGGCCCGCGCTTGCTGCCGAAGGGCATGACGACGAAAGCGTGTGCCTTCATGCCTGCCTAAGCGTCATGACCTGTGCCGACACGCCAGTCAGCGCGCCGGCACAAGCCGTGAGGAAGCTGACGAGGACAAGGGCTGAGAGGAAAGACCGGAACTTCTGCATCATGGCGATCCTTTCTCAAGGATGGTTGATGGAAAAATGGCTGTGCGCGTCCCCTACCACAAGCGGCGGAGGCGACAAACGCACCTAGCGTTTCCGCGTCGCGCGTTGACGCCCGGCACTGGCCGCTGCCTTCGACGGCAGCGCTTTCGCCAACGCCGCCGCAACCGGCGTCGCACCATGCGGGCGATCGCCGCGCTGGCATGCGCCGGGCCTGAGGCCTTCAGCAAGGGCGATCAGGCGGTCGGCCGCCAACTGCCAGCCGCCCCCGTGACCATGATCGTGAGCGAGGGAGCGAGCGTCACAGAATCGCGACAACAGGCAAATCTGCGCAAGCACCGAGTCGAGTTGCTTCGGCTTGAGGCAAAGAGAGGACAGCGTCTCCTGGTAAGCACGCGTCACTTCGTCGAACGCCAGTTGGCCGACAGCTCCGGACTGCATGAGCCGAGCATCGAGCAGGTGCTCGACGAGCAGCGCCTCAGGCTCGCGCATCGCGTCCCAGAAATCGGCACTGCGGGCGTAAGCGTCGCGGGCCGCGGAACGGCAGTAACGCGCCAGGGCAATGGCCTCGATGTCGGTGTTGGCCGCGTTGCCCTCCCCCTCCCCTTGCCGCTCGCCATCTGCCGGCACCAACAAAGCCTCGATCGCCAGCCGGTTGAGCGCGTTGTAGGATCGGAAAGCCGCATCGCCCGGCCGTCCCTCGCCTTGCCGGTAAAAACCAGCGCTGTCGCGCAAAGCCTGGTCCATCTGCGCCAGCGCGCCCTCACTTCCCAGCTGCCCCCCCTTTGCTGCCCGCTTCGCTCACGCTTCCCGTCGCGGCGTCGGCGGCGAGCGCCCGGCCTGCAAAAACATTGGCCTTGCGCTTGGCAGCACTGCCGCGCAGTGCGCAACGTTCGCTGTTGACCTGACCGCTAGCCGCCTCACCCGCCGCATGCGAGACCAGAGCGTCGAGAGCGCGCAGACGTTCGAGCGCGCTCTCGATCAAGTTCAGTGCGCTGCCGTCCTTATCGTCACCTTCGTCACCTTCATCCTGCTCGCCCATGCGCGCCTCGATATTGGCCAACTGCTCGATGTCGCGTATCGGCACCCGTCCGTCACCATCTTCGGACTGGATCGCGTCGAGGTAAGCCGCCCGCGCCTTGGCGAATTCACCGAGGTCCGCCCACACGCTCGCCAGCGCCGACTGCAGGACCGGTAGGCGTAACCAGCCTGCCGGACAACGCTCCCTGAGCAAAGCCTCGATGCTGCTCACCTGCGCGTCAAGCTCGCGCCGGGTCTGCCGCTCACTGGCACGCGCCAGCGCCGCACGGCGACTGGACAGTTCGTCGAGCAATTCGTCGGGCGAGACATAGGCGACCGCGGCAGCGGCTTTGCCCGACAGGCGCGGCTCGGCCAGCCAACCCGGTTCGCCATAGGCCTGGTAGGCGCCCCAGGTGATGTCTTCGCGATTGGCCTGCCACACCGCCCGCCTGGCTTCGAAAACCGCCTGCCCGAAGGGGCGGCCTTCGAGCAGCAGGCTCTCGTAGAAAGCTTTGCCGAAGATCATCGCACCCTTGTCGTCCACTGCCCAGCCGGCAACGACCACGCAACGCACACCGATATTGATCAACTCGCGCGCGACGCTGGCCGCCAACAGGTTGCCGTCTTGCAGCGTGCGCTCGCCGCTGTTGTCGTTTGCTCCCTTGGCGCTGCCCGTATCGACCTTGCCAAGGTGGCAGCAGCTCAGGAAAACGAGTTCGGGCACGCTTTCCATGGCGCGGATCTCGGCGGCAGTAATCAACAGACCATCGGAAAGAACGACGCCCGAACGGCGGCAGCCATCGACGTGCTGCTGGTCGAAAATACCGTGCGCCGAGATATGCAGCAGCCGATAGGGCTGCTGGTAGAGGCGTGTCAGCACGTCAGATGCGTTGCGGTCGCTGCCGATCTCGGCGACTACCTGGTAGGCAAGGCCCTGCAGGATGGCAGCCACCTGCGTAGCTTCCTCCTCTGCGCCCGGCAGCGGTGGCGGGTCGAGGGCATCTGGCTGCCGCCGATCCGGAAAAGCCGCAACAAAACCGTCAACGGATGGATTGCCAACGACAAAGGCCGTGCGCTCCAGCCCCTGCCGCACCTGGCGACGGAACTGCATGGCCGCAAGCTGCCGTACCACCGGGGTACGCAAGGCCAGTGGCAGCTTTTCCCCCGCACCCCGCTGATCATCGGCAAACATCAATTCCCACGGCAGGTTGGCAGTGTAGTCGTCGACCACCAGGACGATGCTTTCGAGCTGTCGTGCGGCATCCTTGAAGTCGTGCGGCACCATCAACTGGAAGAGCACGCGACCGAAGTCCTCGCGCCACACCGGCCTCTGGATCTGCTGGCGCACGAGTTTTTCGACCAGGCCCGGTTGCCGCTGGAGGACCACCGACTCGGCGCGCGCACGCTGGCCGACGTAGAGAAAGCGTAGCCGTTCGGCGATCGCCGTGCGCTGTCGCGGCGCACCTTGCGAGGCGCCCCCTTGGCCAGTGTCGCCGGCCTTGGCGCCGTCGCACGCCGGCAGGCGAACGGCCAGGCCCTGCTCGTGGCGATCGGCGTCGGTGACGATCAGCCGTGGCCAGTAACTCGGATTGCCGCTGTCGAACAGGCGCCGACGCAGGCCTTCGCCCTGTTCGAGCTCCGGCCAACAGACCAGCGCCACGTCATAGCGCCGGGTCAGTTCGGCGAGCCGGTCGGGCATTCGCCGCAGCGCGTAGACGGCGGTAATCGCCGTATCCTGATAGAGCTCGACGATGTCAAGGCGAGCCACGCGAATATCGAGTCGTGTCGTCTCGTAGAAACGTGCGTTGGCTTCCATGACGCCACGCAACAACGCCTCGACAGACGCCGCGACCGAGAGGTTCGCCGAAGAGTTGTAACCGAGCAACAGCGCCGCCAGCGGCAGTTCGCGTTCGTCCTTGCCCAGGACGTCGATGACCTGCAGCAGGTAGCGCAGGACACCGGCGCGCACCGCCTCGATCAGATCGCCGACACTGAGGTTGCCGTCGTAGGCGCCAAGACCGGTAACAATCGCCCCAGTGAGGCTGCCGCGGCGGCGCTCCTGCTCGTTGGGAACGCGCAGGACGACGCTCGCCGTGCCGCGCGGGCCGGCGTAAAGGCCGAGGTTGTAGCGCTGGGTGAGGTCACCATCGAGTAGTTCGCTGTCGATCAGCGCCTCGGCGCCAGCAATCGGATCCTGCTCGTAGTGACCGAGCAGAACGGGTTGGGCCAGGAAACGCAGGTCCATGGCCTTGACCTTGACCTCCAGGCGGCGCTTCGGCCGCGCCGCGACACGACTGCGCGGCGAACCGCCGAGCAGACCGCGTGCCACGGCCTCGCCGCCGTCGAGCGTCGGCGGCCCGGCATCGTAGGTCAGCGGTAGCGGCTGCTCTTCGCCGCGCACCGCCGGCGGGCTGCTCAGCAGGGCGCTGGTGACGCCGCTGCTCAGCAGTTCGCCAAGCGCCGGAAAGTACGCGCTGGTCGACGGCAGATCGCCATGCTTGGCGGGCAGATAGTAGTGACTGGCGACATTGCCGATGCGCCCGGAAGCCCAGGTGACAGTGCCGTCGCCCTGGCTGGTGCCGACCATTTTCAGGCGCCCTTTCACCTCGCGTATTCCGCACGGGGTATTGCGCGCCACCCCAAAGACATAGACGGCTTTGCTTGCATAGGCCTCGGGGAGCGCCGGCCTTGCCTCGCCGTCCTGTTGCCAAAGCCAGTTCGCCGCGTCGAGCTGTGGCTGGCTCGGTGTCGCCGAATTGCCGTTTCCGAACCAGAAATCGAAGACTTTCTCCTGGTAGTTGACCCAGGTCTTGGCCAGCCAGAAATCCTGCTTGTCGTCGCCACCGTCGGGCTGCCCCTGGAAGGTATCGACGAAGCCGCGCTTGGGCAGCAACTGCAGCGCACCGCGAAAACCGGAGACGATCTGCAGCACTTCCCGCATATCGTGGCGAACGTCGAGACGCACCAGCGAGCGCAGCGTATCACCCTTGCCGAGCAGGTTCTCGACCATCGAGTAGGCGCCCTGATTGGGCGTCCCGAGCATCACCAGGCGCGCACCGTCGCGCGCCATCAGCGCGTCGAGCACTGCACGGCGCTTGTGAATGCTGGCGCGCACCACCAGTCCGCCCATGCTGTGCGCGAGCAGGCGCACCGGCTGCGTGGTCTCGCGCAGCAAGCGATCGAGGAATTCGGCAAAGCGCTCGGCGAGCACATCCAGCGGTTGCCGCCAGTCGTAGGCGAAGGGCTCGACGCGGTGACTGGCCGACAGATACGTGCAGATATCGCCGTAGAACATCTCGAACAGCTTCTCGGCCTCGACGCCCGACTGCTCCCAGGCAATTTTGCTCAGGCCACCGCTGGCGATATCCAGCGGGTCGAACCACACCCGGTCCTGACCATTCACCGACAGGTGCGAACCCATCACCCCGGGCAGCACGACAAGCACCGGCAAATCGGCACGAGGCGTCTCCGGCGAGCGCGATATGGCACGCTCAGCACGCGCAGCACGCCTGCGGCCTGCGCCCGAGCCCTCCTCCACCGCGCTTGCCTCGCCATCCGAGAAGGGACCCGGCAAGGCCTGGAAAGCCGTCAGCGGCAGGACCTCGCCGGCCACCAACCAGTCGCGCAGGGCAAGGCGCGTGTCGATGTTGGTGAAGTAGCGGAAATGCGAGACCTCGGCACCGCGATCGAACAGCGCCCGTGCCCGCGCCTGCGGCGCAATGCCGGCAAACATCGAGTCGCTATCGACCACCAGGTCGTTGTCGACGTTGTCGAAAAGCAGATAGTCGGTGAGCAGGACACCGAGACGTTTGAGCAGGTTGCCGCCTTCGATGTCGCCAGCGATCACCGCCATCTCGATCCCGGCGCGCACCGGTGCGTCGCGCAAGAGGCGCGCCATTGGTGAATCCGGCAACATCGCTTCGATGCCGGGAACCAGATGCGCGTTGGTGCGCTTGTGGGCGATTTCCAGCACCACCCGTTTGAAAGCCGAATAGAAGGGGTTGCCGAAAAAGAACGGCACCTGCCCGATCAGGGTCAGCATCCCGGACAGGAAGAGGTCCAGGTTGCCACTGGCCAGCCGCGTTCCCTGCGCCGGACTGGCCACCCGCACGTAGCGCTGCACGACCAGCTTCCTGTCCGCCAGCACCCTGGCCAGCTGGCGCAGTTGCTCGCGCTGCCCGGCGTGCGCCGAGTCGACGTCGCGACGCACGTCTTGCGCGGCAGCCTCGCTCTCGTAGGCGTCACCAGTGCCCGGCAGATCGGCTTTGTAGAGCTCGATCAGCGGATCGAAATCCTGCAGGCAGAGCAGGTCGGCAACCAGGCCGCCGCGCGAGTGCGAGACCAGGTTGAGCTGCAGGCCGTCAGGCAACACCGCCAGCAGCTCCAGGGCGTTCTCGATCGGGCTCTCGGAGAGCGTGCGGTGCTCGTAGGCGTAGATACCGCCGCTGAAATGGCGCTGCAGGACGCTCCACAGATCGCGCTCGTCGAGCGGCAGGTCGCCAAAACTGCCCACGGTATTGGAACCAGTCCCATGCACGAAAACCAGCACCGGCAGCTTCTCGGCAGCGGCGCGCTGCAGCTCGCGCTGCGCGCGCGCCAGCGCCTTGCTGTCTTGCGCCTCAGTGGCACTGCGTCCGCCGTCCCAGCAGTAAACACCGGTCGGCCGACCCAGCCGCGCCTCGATCGCCCACATCAGCGCCCTGGTACCCAGCCCGCTGACCCCCAGCTCGGCGCCGTCACCGTCACCGCCACCCTTGCCCAGCTCGCCAAGCTTCTTCTTCGCCGCCTCGATGATTTCGTCGCTGGCAGTCCCTACCGCCAGCGCAAAGACCTTGCTGATCAGGCCGCCGACCGCGTCCCCGAGCAGCCCGCGCGTCGCAGCCCCGTCGCCGCTCAGCTGATCGAACAGAATCTCCCCGTCGCTGCCGATCAGCTCGGGTCGGCTGCGCTCCAGCGAAGCCTTGAGCTTGCCGGCCGAGGTGATGAGAACACCGCCGTCGGCGAGTTCGATGACCAGCACCTCATCGCCCTGCGCCGCATACTGCTGGGCACTGACGCTGGCCCCGGCAGCGCGCAGCGCAGCACCGACTTCAAAACTCGCCCGCGTCTTCAGGTAGCCGGCCGGCAGGAAAGGATCCTCCGGCTCACCCGCCGACCGTCGAACGTTCTGCAGCAGTGCCGGCAACTGCTTCTCGTCGCTTTGCCGCCCAGTGAAGTTGAGAGTAGTGGTATCAGCCATCATCGCCTCCATCGAGTTCTTGCCACGCCAGGTCCCGGAGCGCCCTGGGTCGGCTCAGGTCGGCCTGTCACGCCAGGACATCTGGACAGGCTACAGAACCGCCATCAAGTGAAAATCTGGCGCTTGCGCGCATCCTCGCTGCCAAAAATCTGCGGGCTTTGCGGATACGATGCCGACGGCAGGTAGGTCGGGTTGATCGCCGCATGCCACTGCGCGTAAGTAGCGTTGGCCGGCAACTGTTTGAGCGCCTTCAGCGCGTAATAGGTGAAGGCGCCACAGGGGCGGCCCGCGATGCGCGCGTCGTAGCTGAAATTGTTCGGCCCCTCCTTGCAGCCCGCCAGCAGCAGATCGCCCATCATTCGCGACAGCGCGCCGGCAAACGGCGAGCCTCCCGCGGTCACCGGCACCGCCGTCAGCGGCTGGCCGCTGATGCCGTGCGGCAACTTGTTGGCCGCCAGCCAGTTGCCCATCGGCATAAAACGAGGACGCAGCGAATCGTCGGCGTCCGGGTCGGCAGCCGCGGCACGGGTCACGGTACCCGAGTGGCAACTGTCGGAGATCAACAGCAAGCGCACACCGGCCTTGCGCGCCGAAAACAGGGTGTTGATCTCGTCATCGATCAGCGCTCCCCCACCGGTCTGAATGTCGTAGGGGCAAAGCGCCTCGTCGAGGCCGTCAATCTCGTCGCCGTTGGTGTCGGGCACATAGGTCCCGTGTCCGGAATAGGTAATCACCAGCACATCGCCACTGACCCCGCCGGTAATCAGCGACTGGATGGCGTTGAACATCGCCGCCTTGGTGGCCTGGCTGTCGATCAGCTTGCTGACCGCAAAGCCACGCCCGGCGAGCTCGGCAGCCCAATCGTTGGCGTCGTTGACACAACCACTGAGATCCATGTGCGTACCGGGGTAGTTGTTGATCCCCATACAAAGTGCGCGCTTGCTCATAACTGCCTCCTGTCGATTGATCGGTGATGGTTGCTCGTGGACTGCGGACTGCAAACTACGGTCCTCAGTCTAGCAAGCGCACAGGCAATAACAAACCTCGCCGTTGCTCGGTCGGCTTGCCTGGCGTCGATGGCCATTACCGGTGCTGCGTAAACTCGCACCCACGCAGGTTTGACCACACTTGCCGTGAATAAGGATACTCTCCCCACATGCCACGAGATTTCCTATCCTTCAGTGGGTAGCAGCACGCTGCCGGGCAGCACTGAATCAGGTCGGCAAACGCTGCCCGGAAGCCCATCGACCGGGGCTTGCCACAATCTGCAGGAGGACTCCGATGAACACTGACCAACAGCCGACTATCGGCCTGTCCTTGTCCGGCGGCGGATTCCGGGCGACGCTTTTCGGCCTGGGCACTCTCTGGCGGCTCAACGAGGGCGGGCTGCTGCGCCGCCTGACGCGGATCAGCAGCGTTTCCGGCGGCTCGATTGTGGCCGGCGTGCTGGCTCACCGCTGGCGGCAACTCAACTTCGTCGACGATCAGGCCAGCAACTTCGAAGAAGTGGTCGCGCAACCGGTACGCGAGTTCTGCAATCAGACCATCGACGTCAGCACCGCCCTCCGCGGCCACCTGACGCCGTTCCGGTCGTCCGGCGAGATTCTGGCCAGGCGCTACGCCAAAGACCTGTTCGGCGAAACGCTGCTGCGTCAGATCGCAACTCCCGCCGAAAACCACGCGCCACGCTTCATCTTCTACGCCACGAACATGCAGACCGGGCGCAGCTTCCTTTTTCGTCAGGACTACATCGCGGACTGCGTCCTGGGTATTTCGTACAAGACTGAAGTGCCTCTCGCCGCGGCCATCGCCGCATCCAGCGCTGTCCCGCCGATCTTCTCGCCGGTGGTGCTGAAGACGGAAACCGGCGCCTGGGAGGAGCCACAGGGCAAGCTGGCCAATCTCAACCAGTTGCGCCAACGCATCGTGCTTGCCGACGGCCGCATCTCCGACAACATGGGAGTCGAAGCACTGCTCGACAAGCTTGATTTCGTTCTCGTCAGCGACGCCGGAGCACCCTTCGAGATCGACGAGTCGCCCTTCGAGGACGATCTGTTGCAGCTCGGCCGGGTGCGCGACATCCTGATCGAACAGACACGGGCGCTGCGCAGGCGCTCGCTGATTGGCGATTTTGAGAGCGGGGTTCGGCGCGGAGCTTACTGGGGAATCGGCAGTGCGATCGACGCCTACGACGATCATGATGCGCTGGCCAGCGACAACGCCGTCACCGCCGCGCTGCAGAATATCCCGACCCGGCTCAAGGCGTTCACGGCGAAGGAGCAGGGGCAATTGATCAACTGGGGCTACGCCCTCACCGACACCGCACTGCGCACGCGCACGGAGCTAGCGCTCGACGCGCCGCAGGGCTGGCCGGTCGGGGCGTGGCCGCTGCACTGAGAGGCCGACCATGATCATGATCGATCGCCAATATCTCGCCACCTGGAGCCTCGCCGTCGACGACGCGGGCTTTGCACAGGCGCTGGCCGCGCTGGGCGTCTGGCGCGCAGCGTCGCCGCAAGAACTGCTGACCCTCCCGGGCGGTGCCGAAAACTCGGCAAGCGAGGTGGCGGCAGGCATCGGCCGCCTCCTCTACGCTGCCTACGAGGAACAGGACCGCGAAGCGAACCGCGGGCTGCTCGCCTGGCAGCTGCCGACGGCCGACGCGCTCGACGCCTTGCCGCCGGCCAGCGTGCTCGCTGCCGCATGGTTGGAGACCCGCGAGCTCCCCGCCGTATGGTTGGCATTACGTAACGAAGCGTCCACCGGGCCGCGTCTCGCCGTACGCAGCCACGCGCAGAGCTGGAACACCCTGCTGCCGATGCTGCAAACGCTGCAGCACCCTGCGGTCGGCGCCGCGAGCGTCTTCGTCGCCGACGCTTTCGCTGCTGACGGACGCATCGATTGGCAGCTGCCTTTCCAGATCGCAGTGCTGCC
The DNA here is from genome assembly GCF_012939955.1 of Candidatus Accumulibacter phosphatis. GTDB lineage: Bacteria > Pseudomonadota > Gammaproteobacteria > Burkholderiales > Rhodocyclaceae > Accumulibacter > Accumulibacter delftensis. The sequence goes on along the minus strand of NZ_SPMY01000053.1, from coordinate 46,214 downwards.
TGACGATCGCCTCGCCAGCACATTGGCCAACACGCCTGTACCACGACCGCAACCCTGGCCCTATCGCTTCGGCGTCGCCGGCCGCGCCACGCCACGTCTTGAAGTGCTCGTCTTCAGTGGCTCACTGCGACAAACCGCAGCCCGCTTGCTGAGCCGGCGTTCGCCGAGCCGGGCGGCGCTGGTGCTGATCCTTGGTGGGCTGGACGCTAGCGACGACAGCAAGGCCCTGCTCCGCATTGTCGCCGGCGAGCTGGCGGCCGAGGGAGTGGTCTGCGTCGCGCCTTTCGCTACCGCCGGCGCGCTCGCCGACGCCAGCAGCGGCCCGGCCTTGCCAGCACTGCAACACTTTGCCGACGCCCTGAGCCACAACACAGCGCTGGACATCGCCCTGGCAGAGGCTTTCGGCCAGGGCATCACGGCCGTCCTCGGTGACGACCTGCTGCGCATCAGTACCCTGTCGCATTCTCTCGGCACGCTGACCGCGCGCCTGCGAGCCCTCCCCGCGGATGCCGAACTGGCGGTCAGCGAACACTCGTTGTGGCGCCTCGTCGGCGATCCCGATCGCGTCGCCGCAACGCTGACGCGCGGCACGCGCGGCACCGCGGGCGGGGTTGAAGGCGCTGACCGCGGCCAGCACTCCGGACGCGCGGGACATGCGCTGCCGTCTGCGCGCAGCGTCTCGCCGCATCTGCTGGCCCAAGGCATTGACGAGTCCAGCGCCCGCTACGGCTATGATCACGAGTCCGACGAAGCGGCTGCGCTGGCCGAAATCGCCGACGAGATGCGCGCCAGTGGGGCAGCGGCAGCCGTCGAGCAAGGCGAGCAGCGCTTCATCCAGCACAGCTTCTGGCGCAAGCACACGGAGCAACTGGTCGAAGAACGGCGGCGCCTGCAGGTCGGCGTACCGATCATGCTGCGCCTGCGCATCGGCCCGCCGGACGAACAATGGCACTCCGCCCCGGCAGCCTTTCCGGCACACGAACTTCCGCGCAGTCAGCGGCCGCATCGACTGCAGGTGGTCTTTCACGAGCCGACGCAACTCGACGCGCCGCTGCTCGGACAACTGCTCTTGCCGCGCGTCGGGCCGAGCAGCGTCGCCGAGTTCGTCTTTACGCCGCGCATCGTGGCCGCTTTCGAAGGCCGGGTCAGTGTTCTGCACCGCGGCCGCGTGCTGCAGACAGTGCTCATCCACAGCCGCGTGGCCGCCGCTGATGAAGCCCTTGACGCCAGCAGCGCCGGCGAAGTGATCAGCCAGCAGCTTGAAGCGCGCGTGCGTGAAAACTGGGGCGAACTCGGCTCGCGGCGGCGTTTCGACGCCTCTTTCATCCTCAACCACAGCAATCAGCAGCGGCCGCTACTCACCGGCATTGCCGGCAAGCGCGCCTGGGCCAAGGACCTGAGCGGTATCGACGAGCCGATCGCCAGCATCAACCAGCTCCTCTCCGAGGTCGCGCACAGCGTCGCCGACTACAGCGACGGGCTGACCAGCGGCGACAACCGCAAGCTGTTCATCAAACTGGCGCGTCTCGGCGCCGACCTCTACTCGAGCCTGGTGATCGACAACCTGCAGCCGCTGCAAAGCGAAGGCATGGACGTCGACGAGGCCACGCACATTCAGCTCGTCAGCACCCGCGCCGACGCCGTCGTTCCCTTCGAGTTCATCTACCAGTACCCGCCGCCCGACGACGATGCCGGAGTCGACTTCTGTCCGAACGCCCTGCAGGCACTTGCCGACGGCGCTTGTCCGCAAGCCTGCGCCGGCCAGAAAGAGCCGCGCCGACACGTCTGCCCGATGGGTTTCTGGGGTCTGCGCAAAGTCATCGAAAGGCACGTTTACAACCCCGCGATCGACGTCCCCAACCAGGCCGAGGTGATCGTCCAGGCCGAACCGGTGGGCACACGCGTTCGCCTGCAACTCGACCAGGGCGCGCTGGTCGCTTACAGCCAGGAGGTCAAGGCCGGCGAGGTGGCGCCGCTGCTCGCTGCCTTGCGCCAGCAGTTGCCGCAAGCGGTGCAGGTCGCCGGCAACTGGGATGAATGGAAACAGGCGATCAGCGGCAGCCACCCGAGCCTGCTCGTCGCCTTCCCGCACAATGCCGGCGAACGCCAGGACATCGCGCTGGAGATTGGTGGTATCGCCTTCAAGACCTTGCGCCTGCCGCGCGAATACGTGCATGTCGAGGGCGCTACCCCTTGCTGCTGCTGCTCGGCTGCGACACCGCCAGCAGCGCGCAGCAGTACGCCAACCACATCCGCTATTTCCGCCAGGCAGGCGCAGCAGTGATCGTCTCGACCATCGCCACGGTCTTCGGCCCGCATGCGGTCAGGGTCGGCGAAAAGCTGCTCGAAGTGCTGCTCGCCATCCACCGGCAATCGACCGCCGACGAGCAGTCCGGCACAGCACGCCAGCCGGACGCCGTGCCTTGCCTCGGCGAAGCGCTGCGCGCAGCGAAACGGCAAGCGCTGCTCGACAGCCTGCCAATGGCCTTGTGCGTCGTCGCCTTCGGTGACGCCGACTGGCGGCTCTGACGGTCATGACCGTTCCCCCTCTCACTTGCAGTGCGCATTCCGGCTTGCACGCCGGAATCGTTCGCCGGGCAGGGAGCATGCTCCCTGAATTCCCCGCCTCACCCCTGGCCTTTCTCCCGCGAGGGGAGAAGGGAGGTTCGTGAGTCGCATACGCGACTTTCACATTAACTGGAGATCAATGATGAGCACGCCGAGCGACCTGGGTAAGGACAGCCGCTTTTTTCGCATCGAAATGCTGCCGGCACTGCACGGCGACTGCCTGTTCGTCGAGTACGGCGACAGCTCACGCACGCGCCGGCTGCTCATCGACGGAGGCCCGATTGCCACCTACAAGCATCTCGAGGCACGCCTGGACGCACTGCCGGCCGGCGACCGGCGTTTCGAGCTGGTGGTCATGAGCCACGTTGATACCGATCATGTCGAAGGCATCGTGCGCCTGCTCGCCAATCAGCCGCTGCCGATCCGGGTCATCGACCTGTGGTTCAACGGCTGGAACCATCTGAGCAGCGGCGGACGCGTCCTGGGCGGCAAGCAGGGCGAGTTCCTCAGCGCCCTGATCGTTCGCCGTTTTGAAGACGAGCAATGGAACGGGGCGTTTTCCGGGCAGGCAGTGGTGGTCCCTGACGACGGCCCGCTGCCCGAACGCACGCTGGCCGGCGGCTTGAAGCTGACCCTGCTGTCGCCGACACCGGCGACGCTGGCGCAGATGCGCAAGGCCTGGGAAAAGGACCTTGGCCCGAGCGTCACCCCCGGCGATCTCGACGCCGCCTGGCAACGCCTGGCGCAGCTCAAGGCCTACCTGCCCGGGCAAGGCCTGCTCGGCACCACACCCGAACTCGACAGCCTGCTCGAACGCCAGCTGAAAGTCGACAAATCGGCCGCCAACGGCAGTTCGATCGCCTTCCTGGCCGAATTCGCCGGCAAGTCCTGCCTTTTCCTGGCCGACGCCTACCACGAGGTGATCACCGCCTCGCTAAAACGCCTGCTGCAACAACGCGGCCAGCCCATCCTCAGGGTCGACGCGGTGAAAGTCGCTCACCATGGCAGCGCCGGCAACGTCAGCGACGAGTTGCTGGCGCTGATCGACAGTCCGCGCTTTCTGGTCAGCACCAATGGCAGTCGCTTCCGACACCCCGATGCCGAAGCGATGCAGCGCATCATCGCCCGCTCGCTGCAGCAAGCACCGACGCTGTGCTTCAACTATGCCAGCAAGACGACGCTCGGCTGGGCTGCGCCGGCTCGGCAGGCTGAACTGAGCTATCGTGCCGAGTACAACCCGGTCGCCAATGCGCCGTATCGCATCGAGCTTTGAGACCTCGCGCTCCGGCACCCCGCCTGGCGCGGGGACGCGCCGAGCAAACCACGACTGCGCATACTGCCAGAACGGGTCGACAAGGGATGCAAGGGCCGTGGCGAATGGAGTAAAGTGCAAAACTGACGGGAAAATCACAAGCTGCCGGCGATGCTTCTGCTACTGCTCGGGCAGAGGGATTCCTCCCCCGACGCGGCGCATGCCTGCCGTAATGCCGAAACAACTGATGCGAGAAAATGAGCGAACAGACTTCGCCGCCGGCCCCACCGACGCTGCTCCTGGTAGATGACGAGCCGTCGATCCTTAGCGCCCTGCGCCGACTTTTCCGGCCCTGCGGCTATCGAATTCTGACCGCCGAAGGCGGTGCCGCCGGACTGGATCTGCTGGCCCGGGAAAACGTCGACCTGGTGATTTCCGACATGCGCATGCCGGAGATGGATGGCGCCCAGTTTCTCGAACGGGTGCGTGCCGAATGGCCGCGAGCGGTGCGCATACTGCTCACCGGCTATGCGGACATGACCGCGACCGTCAACGCCATCAACAAGGGCGAGATCTACCGTTACATCGCCAAGCCCTGGGACGACCACGATATCGTGCTGATTGTCCGCGACGCCCTGGAACGGCAACAGCTGCAGGGTGAAAACAGCCGCCTGCTGGCCTTGACCCAAAGCCAGAACGACGAGCTGAAAGCACTCAACAGCGACCTCGAGGCGCGGGTCAGGGCACGTACTGCCGAGATCGAGCAGGTCAATGGCTTCCTCAACATCGCCAACGACACGCTCAAACAGAGTTTTCTGGTCTCGATCAAGATCTTCTCGACTCTGCTGGAGTTACGCGATGGATCGGTCGGTGGGCACGCCCGTCGCGTCGCCGACCTGGCGCGCAAGCTGGCAATCAAGCTGAAGCTAGATGCCAAGACGCAACAGAATATCTTCATCGCCGGCCTGCTCCACGATATCGGCAAGATCGGCTTCCCCGATGCGATGTTTGCCAAGCCGGTGCCGAAGTTGAAAGGCGAGGAATTGGCACGTTACCGCAAGCACAGTCTCGTTGGCGCCAACGCACTGCTGCCGCTGCCCGATCTGAAGCCGGTCGCCGACCTCATCCGGGCGCATCACGAGCACTTCGATGGCCAGGGCTTTCCAGATGGCCTCGCCGGGCTCGCGATCCCGCTGGGCGCGCGCATTCTGGCGGTCGCCAACGACTATGACGGTCTGCAGATCGGCACCCTTTCCGAGAGGCGATTCAACGCCGACGAAGCCAAGAGCCTGCTCGTCAAATCGTGTGGCAAGCGTTACTGCCCGGTGGTCATCGACGCGCTGCTGGATCTCCACAACGCACCGATTGAAGATGGCGAGCACGAGTTGCAGGTGCCGGTAGACAGGCTCCAGGTCGGGATGGTACTGGCCCGCGATTTGATAGCGCGTGACGGCAGCTTGCTGCTCGCCGCCGACTACCTGCTGGACGCCAAGCTGGTACGCGAGATACAGGCCTACGCGAAGCGCGAAGCCTTGTCGCTGGTACTGCACATCCGCCGCGACAGCATGCCGCACTAGCTTCGAGGAGGAGCCCCGAAATGCCCCGTATCCTGATCGTCGATGACGAAGACAGCATTCTCAAATCCTTGCGCAGACTCCTGGCGATGACGCCTTGCGCAAGCGGCGGCAAAGTGTTTCCGCTCACCGTGGACAGCTGCAATGACCCCATGCAGGCCCTGGAGAATGCCTTCGAGACGCCTTACGATCTGGTGCTCTCCGACTACCGCATGCCGGGCATGGACGGCGTCGCCTTTCTCAAGCAGTTTCGTGAGCTGCAACCGAACGCCGCAAGACTGATTCTTTCCGGCTACACCGACCTGAATGGCTTGATCGCGGCGATCAACGAAGCGGGCATCATCCGCTTCATCGCCAAACCGTGGAATGATTACGAGCTCGTGGCGACCATCGGGCAAGCCCTGGCGTTTCAGGAACTGCAGAACGAAACCCAGAAGATCGCCGACCAGGCACGCCTCAAGCAAGGCCTGCTCACTGCCGAAGATTTCGAGCGCAAGCGACTGGAAGCGCTGGAACCTGGCATCACGCACGTACTATGGGGGCCGGACGGCTCGGTAATGCTCGACCCGGACGCGCTGAAGCGCGACTGAAACGCTCGCCTTGCAGCGCAGGCATGACTGGCACGGCAAGACCGGAGCCAAGACCTTCCCCCTGGCTTCATGAAAAGCTGCACACACCCGCACTTAGGGCGTATCGTTCGCCGACACGCTCGTACGCCACCGTCGGGCGACGGCGCGTCTGCTCCACACAACACCGCGAGGGCGCTTTGTCCGCAGCAGCTCCTAACTTCGATCCACATTTGTCCCTGGCTGCCTTGCTGCGGCCGGCGGACATGGATCGCCTGTGCGCATCCTTGAGCCTGCTGCTCGATTCTCCAGTCGCCCTCCAGGACCTGGCTGGCACGGTGATTGGCGGCGCAGCAGCGCTGCCGGCGGACGCGCGGATCGAGATCCTGTGCGAACACGAAGCTGTCGCTTACCTGCAGGCGCCACAGGCTTTGCCCGCCGCGCGCCAGGCAGCGGCGAGGGTGATCGCTGAACTGCTGCTCGGCGCAGCGACCTGCCTGAGGAGCGAATCTGCCACACAGCGGGCCAAACAACAGGCCGAACAGCAGGCCGAACACCGGGCGCACGCCGCAGCGCTGGCGCAACAAAGCGCCGCGCTGGCAGAATCGGAAGCCCGGCAGCAGGCCCTTGCGGAAGACTTTGCGGGCCGCGTCGCCGCGCAGGTGAACCTGCTCGACGAACGCCAGCGCCAGGCCTACCAGGCTGAACGCCTCGCCTCGGTGGGCGCGCTGGCCGCAGGCGTTGCGCACGAGATCAACAATCCCATCGCTTTTGTGCGCAGCAACCTGCGCACGGCCGAAACCTATCTCGGCAAACTTGCCGACCTGGCCGCAGCGCTCAAGAGGCTGGCGGGTGGCAACGCGCTCATCGCCGCAGCCGATGTCGACTTTCTTCTCGAAGACTTTTCCGCGCTGCTGCACGACAGCATCGGCGGCGTCGACAGGGTGGCGCGAATCGTCAGCGACCTCAAGGGTTTTTCCAACATCGACAAACCGGAGGAAGATGTCGTCGACCTCAACCAACTCATCCGTTCCGCGTGCGCGATGGCGGAGAAAAGGCTTCTTCCTGGCGCGGCGCTGGTTTGCGAGCTGGGTGTCGTAAAGCCGCTCCTGTGTTTACCCGGCCATCTGGCGCAGGCCTTGCTGGCAATCCTCAACAACGCGGTTCAGGCTATCGAAGCTCGAGGAGCGACCGGCGAAGTGCGTGTGTGCAGCCGTTTCGACGGTCAACAGGCGCTGATCGAGGTCAGCGACAACGGCGCCGGTATCGAGCCAAGCGCCCTGCCGCGCGTCTTCGATCCTTTCTACACCACCCGGCCGGTCGGCAAGGGAACCGGCCTGGGGCTGACCATGGCGCGCGACATCGTACGCGCACATGGGGGTGAGATCAGCTTTGACAGCATTGTGGATGGCGGCACCACGGTTACCGTCAGCCTGCCGGATTGAAGACCATCCGCGCGACGCTTGAGCAGCAGAGGTACACCATGAGCAAAGACAAAAGCGACACAGCACCGCCCCCGGGGCAAGCGGCAGCAGCCGCGGCAACGGCCACTGAGCACCCAGGGCACGGCGAGCGCACGCACTTTCCGATCGTCGGCATCGGTGCCTCGGCCGGCGGGCTGGAGGCGTTCGAGGAATTCTTTCGCCACCTGCCAGACGACTGCGGCCTGGCTTTCGTGCTGGTGCCGCATCTCGATCCCGGTCATGCCAGCCTGCTCACCGAAATTCTGCAACGGTCGACGGCAATGCCGGTCGTCGAGGCCGAAAATGGCGTGGCGGTGGCCGCCAATCGCGTTTACATCATTCCACCCAACCGTGAGATGGCCATCGTGCACGGCCAGCTGTGTGTTGCCGTGCCGGAGTTGCCACGCGGCCAGCGCATGCCGATCGACGCTTTCCTGCGCTCGCTGGCCGATGACCAGGGTGACCAGGCGATCGGCGTCATTCTCTCGGGCACCGGCAGCGACGGCACCCTGGGGATGCGCGCCATCCACGGCGCCGGCGGCATCACGCTGGTCCAGGAGCCGAGCTCGGCGAAGTTCCCTGGCATGCCGGGAAGTGTCATTCACGCCGCTTATGCGACCCATGTCCTGCCGGCTGCCGACATGCCGACAGTGCTGCTGGCTACTGCGCGCCAGCTCAGCAACAACGTTCATCCGTCGCCGCAGGCGAACGAGGCGACTGCAGTCGATATCGACGCCGTGCTGACCGTGTTGCACGCCAGCACCGGCCACGATTTTTCACACTACAAGAAGGGTACCATCGGCCGGCGCATCGCGCGGCGAGTGCTGCAGCACCGGCTGCGCAGTATCGACGACTACCGCGCCTATGTCGCGGCCCATCCGGAAGAAGGGCGAGCGCTATTCAAGGACCTGCTCATCAATGTCACCCGTTTCTTCCGCGACCCCGAAGCCTTCAAGGTACTGAAACAGGAGATCCTGCCGCAGCTGTTCGCCGACAAACCCGCCGACTACGTGTTCCGCATCTGGGTAGCCGGCTGCGCCTCCGGAGAAGAGGCCTACTCGGTGGCCATCCTGGTGCGCGAATTCATGAGCGAAACGCAGAAAGCATTCAAGGTCCAGATTTACGGCACCGATCTCGACGAGGAGTCGATCGCCAGCGCCCGCGCCGGCTTCTATCTGCCCAACATCGCCGCCGATCTGACGCCCGCCCAGCTACACACTTTCTTCCTCCACGAGGATGCCGGCTACCGCGTCAGGAAGGAGATTCGCGAAATGCTGGTGTTCGCCGTCCAGAACGTCATCAAGGATCCGCCGTTCAGCCAGCTCGACCTGATCTGCTGCCGCAACGTGATGATCTACCTCGAGCCGGAGTTGCAGAACCAACTGATTCGCTCGCTGCACTACGCCTTGCGAACGAACGGGGTGCTCTTCCTGTCACCGGCCGAGAGTATCGGCATGCATGCCGAACTGTTTACGGCGGTCAACCGCAAATGGAAGTTCTACAGGGCAATTGGCGCCAGCAGGCCGAACAGCACCATGCTCCTCGGTGACCTCTCGTGGCAGACGGCAAACCCTGGCCGCGCCACACACCAGGTGGCCGGCAAGCTCGCGCCGGTAAATCTCGCTGAACTCACGCGGCGCGCGCTCCTGCAATTGTTCGCGCCGGCCTCGGTGGTCACCGACGCAGCGGGCAATATCGTCTTCGTGCACGGCGACACCGACAGGTTCCTGCGCCCGGCACCAGGCCAGGCGACACTCAGCGTCGTCGACATGGCGCTCGATAGTCTGCGCGCCGAACTGCGCTCCGCCCTGCACCGGGCGACCGAAGAACGCACGACGACCCGCGGACGCCAGGTCGTGGTGAAGATCGATGGTGAGTTGCGGAACGTCAGATTGAGCGTGCACCCGCTGGCCGACGCGGACGGCCATCAATTGCTGCTGGTGAGTTTTCAGGAGGAGACCCCGACAGCGGCAAGGGATGCGTCCACTGCCCCACCCGATGCGAGCTCACCCGAGATGCGGCGCATCGAGGAGCTCGAGAGCGAACTCGCGCATACCTGGGAAGCGCTGCAGTCGACCATCGAGAGGCAGCAAGTGGCCAACGAAGAGCTGATGTCAAGCAACGAGGAATTGCAATCGACCAATGAGGAACTGCAGTCCACCATCGAGGAACTGGAAACATCGAAGGAGGAACTGCAGTCGATCAACGAAGAACTGGTGACGGTGAACGGCGAGCTGCAAGCCAACACCGCTCATCTGACGAAGACACAGAACGACCTCAAGAACCTGCTCGACAACATTAGCGGCGGTATCATTTTCCTCGACCAGCAGCTGTGCATCCAGCGCTTCACCAGCGAAGCAGTGGATTTTTATCATCTGCAGGCAGCCGACGTCGGCCGGCCGCTGGCCGATATCAAGTCCACTATCGAAGCGCGTGACTTGCTGATCGATGCCCAGGCGGTGCTCGACAGCCAGCTGCCGGGCGAGCAGGAAGTACGTACCATCACCGGCAGCTACTATCAGGTACGCCTGAAGCCTTATCGCACGCTCGACGACGACATCGACGGCGTGGTCATGACCTTCGCCGATATCACTGCCCGCATCGACGCCAATTCGCGTGCCAGCGCAGCGCAGCTGTTTTCGGAGAGCATCGTCGATACGGTGCGCGAACCCTTGCTGGTGCTTGACGGCGAGCTGCAGGTGATTGCCGCCAGCCGCGCCTTCTACCAGCGCTTCCAGGTCGCGAAGGAAGAAACCATCGGCCGGCAGTTAGGCGATCTTGCCAACCGGCAGTGGGACCTGCCGGCCTTTCGCGAGCTACTGCTGAACATCCTGCCACGCGACGAGGCCGTCGAGGACTTCCCGGTCGAGGTCGACATCCACGGCAGCGGGCGAGTGCAAATGATGCTCAACGCCCGTCGCCTCGCCGGCACACAGCCACTGATCCTGCTTGCCATGGGAGAAGTCCATAGCCCCTGAAGCCATCGCGGCGGTATTTGATCAGTCGCCGATCAGTCGCCGTCCCTGCCAAAGCGTTCCCTCCAGGTGCGAAAGGCGTCGCGGATCTCGCTCTTCAGGTGCTCATCGTCCCAGGGCTTGCTGAGGTATTTGTGAATCGAGCCCTTGTTGATGGCGTCAGTGACCGCGCTAATCTCCGAGTAGCCGGAAAGGACCATGCGCACCGTCTGCGGATAGAGTGTCTTGACGCGGGCGAGAAGCTCGGTGCCGGTCATTACCGGCATGCGCTGGTCGGACAGGATCACCGCCACCGACTCGCGCGCCAGGACCGCGAAGGCGGCTTCGGCGCTACCGGCGACGAGAACCCGATAGCCCTCACGCCGCAGCAGGCGATTGAGTGCCGAAAGAATGCTCGGCTCATCGTCCACCAGCAGAACCGTCGGCGGCGCAGCATCCGCATTGCTTCCTAAAGCGAGCCGCTTGCCGGCGCTGCGCAAGGCAGACACCTGCTCCGCGGGCAGGGGGCGCGAGAAGAAATAGCCCTGCATCTCGTCGCAGTCGCAGCGACGCAGATAGTGCATCTGTTCCTCGGTCTCGACGCCTTCGGCAAGCGCAATCTTGCCGAGCTTGTGCGACATGGCGATGATCGCCTGCACGATCGCGGCGCTGGCCGGATTGCTGGTGATATCGCGAACAAATGACTGGTCGATCTTGACGACATCGATCGGGAAACGCGAGAGGTAGGCAAGCGACGAATAGCCGGTACCGAAGTCGTCGAGCGAAAGCCGTACGCCGAGACCCTTGAGCCCTTCGCTGGTCCGCGTGGAAGTCGCGACATCGAGCATCATCGCCCCTTCGGTGATCTCCAGTTCGAGCGTCTGCGGATCGATCTGGTACCTGGCCAGTGCCTCGCCAACGCTCTGGCAGAGGTTGGCAACGCGGAAATGCCGCGCCGACAGATTGACCGCCACCTTGATCGGCGGCAGCCCGGCGTCGAGCCATTCGCGCATCTGACGGCAGGCCTCGCCGAGCACCCATTCGCCGATGGCGATGATCAAGCCGCTTTCTTCGGCCCAGGGAATGAATCGACCTGGCGGGATCATCCCCTTCTCCGGATGCTGCCAGCGGAGCAAAGCCTCCATACCGATCAGCGCACCGGTCTGCAGATTCAACTGCGGCTGATAATGCAACAGCAGTTGCCGCTTCTCGATGACCTGGCGCAATTCGACGAGCAGTTGGCGACGCTCGGAATCTTCCGTATTCAGCTGCCCGTCGAAACGGGCAGCACTATTGCCGCCATCGCGCTTGGCAACTCGCGTCGCGCTTGCGGCACCCGCCAGCAGTTCGCCGGGCTCCTTGCCGTCGGCAGGGAAGCAGGCGAAGCCGAGCGACGAGCTCACCTCGAACGTTTGCTCGCCGATGACGAAGGCTGGCCGCAGCGCCGCCAGCAGAAGGCTCGACAGTTCGTCATAGCTGTCGCCCGAGTTCTCCTCCGGAACGCTAAGCAGCAAGCCGAACTCGTCGTTGCCGAGACGAGCGACGGCGTCCGCTTCGGGCACGCTGTCGGCGAGCCGCCTGCCGAACTCGACCAGCAGGCGATCGCCCGTTTCGTGCCCGAAAGTGCGATTGATGCTCTCGAAATCATCGATATCGATATGGACCACGGCGATGCGCGTAGCGGCCGCGGTGGCGACGGCTGGGCATCGCGTCAGTCGTGCCAGTTCGTTGACAAAACCGACGCGGTTGTGCAGCCCGGTCAGCGCATCGCTGCGGGTCACCAGCGCCAGCCGAGTCTCGAGTTCGCGTTGTCGCGATGAATCCTCTCCGATCGCGAAGTAGAAGCGCAGCTGTCCATCGTGATCGTCGATCGGCGAAATGGAAAGTCGCTCGGTGAACACCTGGCCGTCCTTGCGCCGATTGATCAGCTCACCGCTCCAGCTGACACCGCTGCCATGAGCGGCCCACATCGCGTTATAGGTCTCGTCCGGGGTCAGCCCCGAGCGAAACATCCGAGGTTGGCGACCAACCACTTCCTCGGCGCTATAGCCGCTCATCGCCAGAGCGGCGGGATTGGCGAAGAGGATCTTCCGCCGCGCGTCGGTGATGAGGATCGAGAGCGGGCTGTTCTGCGCGATATCGCGAAACAGCAATGCCGATTCCAGGCTTTCGTGCATGCGCGTGACATCGGTTCCGACCAGAAAGATCGGCGCCAGGATGGTATCGGCGCCGACACGCTGTTCAATCGACCACGAGATCCACAGCCGCCTCCCGTCACCGGCCGTCAGCGGCGTTTCCACCTGGCGAACTCCACCGTGCGCGCCGATGTCGCGCAGCTCGGCGAGGAATTCGGGCGGGCGTTGCGTATCCGCGCCGAGCAACTCGGTCAATGGCCACCGGAAAACCTGCCCGAGCCGGCTGTGACCGAGCAGACGCAAGCCGAAGCTATTGACGTACCAGACCTTGAGTTGGGCATCGACACGGATGACGATCAGCCCGAGTGCATCGTAGATCGACGCCTGGGGGGGGGTCGGGAATCAAGCGCTCACCTCCTGCTCGGGCTGCGGACCGGCAAGCGGCAAGCGGATGCGGAAGCACGTCCCTCGCCCTGGTTCGCTGTTGACGCTGATCGTGCCCGCGTGGCGCTGGACGATTTCCCAGGAAATCGGCAAACCGAGACCGGTCCCCTTGCCGACCGGTTTGGTGGTGAAGAAGGGCTCGAATATCCGTTTCACGACTTCCGGCGGCATGCCGCCACCGCTGTCCTCGATTTCGACCCAGGCGTGCTCGGCTTCGAAGCCGCTACGCAGGCTGATCGTTCCAGCACTCTCGATCGCCTGCCCGGCATTGATCAGCAGATTCATGAAAACCTGGTTGAGCTGCGCAGGAATGCAGCGCACCAGCGGCAGCTCGCCGAGGTCACGGACGATCGTTACCTTGTACTTGAGTTCGTTCCAGACCACGTTCAAGGTGCTCTCCAGCCCACGGTTGAGGTCGGCGTCCTGCCATTCGGCTTCCTGGACATGCGAAAAATCCTTCAGGTCGGCGACGATCCTGCGCACCCGTTCCAGCCCCTCGGCGGACTCGGCGAGCAGCGCCGGGATGTCCTCGCGCAGGAAGTCCACTTCCGCCGTCCGCCAGGCCTGTTCGACCGCCAATCGCGCCGGATGATCGGCAGCGAGCGCAGCAACTGCCGGCACGGCAAGGTCGACGACTGCGAACAGGCGCGCGACGTAGTTCTTCAGCGAACCGAGATTGGAACTGACGAAGCCGACCGGATTGTTGATCTCGTGCGCAACGCCGGCCGCAAGCTGGCCGACAGCGGCCATTTTCTCGGACTGCAGCAACTGAGCTTGCGTCCGCTCGATGGCTTCCATGGCCTTGAGCAGTTCGGCCTGCTCGCGCAGCAACTCGTCATTGCTGGTCGTCAGTGCGCAGGTTCGTTCCGCAATCTTTTTTTTCGAGACTGGCGTTGACTCCGACCAGGGTGCTCCGCGCCGCCTGCAGTTCTTCGTTGACCTGAAGCAGCGAGCGGTTACGCGCTGAAACGACGCCGAAAAGGTCAATCAGCGCTTCGCTGAGCACCGCCTGCGCAGAATCTACCTTTGCTTCCCCTGCCCGCGTCGCGGCTTCGCAAGCCGAGAAACCGCTGGCAATCAGCCGCAGTTGCGTGGCCATCAGTTGATCGTCGACCAGGATGTGAAAGATCAACCAATTGCCCAGAAAGCGCAGCAACAGGCCGCCATCGATTTGGCCATTGGCATCGACCGCGCGGCGCATGATGCCGATTTCCTCGACGAAGCCGCGATGTGCTGTGACGTGCCGGCCGATACTCGCGGCACCCATTCCCGCCGCGCCCATCAACTGCTCCTCATCGCGAAAATGCGTCACCGCGTACGCTGCGAGACGATCGAGCAGGATTTCGACCTCATCGGCCAGGACCGGCTCCTGGCGCGCCAGCAGCGGTGCGACAGCGTTGATCAGGTCGACCAGGCCATGATGCTGGCGATCAACGAGCTCGATGCCGGTGACGAAGTGCGGACTCCAGTTGATGAATGTCATTGACGCTCTACTTTCTCGATGATCGGCTCGCGGCGACGGGAAACTCCGGCCGGCGGGAAGCCACGCGGACTCAAGCTCCTGTTCCCACGCCGGCCTGGCTGGCGTCGATCGGCAGGGTGATGCGAAAAGTCGTACCGCGACCAGGTTCCGAACGGAATTCGATACGACCATTGTGCTTGGCGACGATCCCGAATGCAATCGAGAGGCCCAGCCCGGTCCCTTTGCCGACCGGCTTGGTGGTGTAGAAAGGCTCGAACAAGCGTTTCTGGACCTCCGGCGACATGCCGCGCCCGCTGTCCTCGACTTCCACCCAGACCGAGCCGGCAGCAGCGGCGGCATCCGCCGAAGCGGCGTCTGTACCGGTGCGAATGACGATCTTGCCGCTCGTTTCGATGGCCTGTGCGGCGTTGACCAGCAGGTTCATGAACACCTGGTTGAGCTGCGAAGCCAGGCAGCGCACCGGCGGCAGCGAGGTGTACTGGCGCTCGACGTCGGCCTTGTACTTGAGTTCGTTCCAGACGATGTTGATCGTGCTCTCCAGGCCTTTCTCGAGATCGGTCCACTGCCAGTCGCTTTCGCCGACACGCGAGAAGTCGCGCAGATCGAGGACGATCTTGTGCACCCGTTCGAGGCCCTCCTTGCTCTCCTGGATCAGCTTCGGCAGATCTTCGACGAGATAGGGATGGTCGCTCGCTCCCTTCAGCCGGCGGACTTCGTCGAGGACGCCGGGACCTGCCAGTGCGGGCAACTGTTCCTCGACACGGCCATAGGCAGCATCGATGGCCAGCAGATCTTTGACGTACTCGGCAAGAGTACCGAGATTGGAATAGACGAAGCCGATCGGGTTGTTGAGCTCGTGCGCAACACCCGCCGCGAGCTGGCCGATCGCCGACATCTTTTCCGACTGCAGGAGCTGCAGATGAGCGTCTTCGAGCTTGCCGTTGAGTTCGGTCACTTCGGCGAGGCGGCGGGCCAGCGCGGCCTCTGCCCGTGCCCGCTGGACGACGCTCCAGACTGCGTTGGCGACCATTTGCACCGTCTCGACATCCAGGTCGTCGTAGGCAGCAATCCTGTTGCCTACGCCAACGATCATGCGCACTGCGCCGTGCTCGATGACCGGCACCGCGATCAGCCGCTGCAGCGGCGAATGCCCGTCCGGCAAGCCGCGCTTGGCCGCGTACGCGGCGTAATCGTTGAAGCACAGCGCACGCTTCTCGCGGCAACAATCGGCCCAGATTCCGGCCTCGCTGATCGGGTAGTGTCTGGCAAACATTGCGCGGCAGCCCTTGAGCGCGCCGGCGGTCCACGTCGACAGCTCGATAGTCTCCTGATCGTCGTTTACGAAGTGCAGGAAGCCGATGTCGCTGGCGGTCAGTTTTTCGATGCTCTCGATTCCGTAAGCGAGAAACTCCTTCTCCGGCAGCGTGCCGGCATGTTTGTTGATATCGAGCAGTGCCTGCGTCCGCTGTTCCAGGCGGCAGCGACGCGTCACATCGAGCGCAATGCCGCCAAGCAGCTCGGGGCCGTCGTCCTGCAGGATAGTGAACCTTGTCGTCTGATAGATCCGCCCAGCGTAAGCCAGCTCCGCAACTTCGGTCTCGCCGGAAGCCAGGACACGCTGATCGAGGCGGTCTATCGTCTCGCCAAGTTCGCCGGAAAAAAGCTCGCGGTTGCTACGGCCGACGATCTCCTCGCCGTAGAGGTTCAGTGCCGCCTGAAGGCCGCGGTTGGCGAACAGGATACGTCGTTCCTGATCCTTGATGGCGGCCAGGCCGGGCAGGTGGTCGAGGAAACTCTTCAACATCCCACGCACGCTGCGAGAATCCTGCTCGGCATTCTTGCGCGCATCAATGTCTTCGATAATCGACACGAAGTGCCTTGGCGAACCGTCGTCATTGCTGACCAACGAAACGCTCAAATTGATCCAGATACAACGACCATCCTTGCGAAGGTAGCGCTTTTCCAGGGTATAGCTGTCGATTTCCCCGCGCAGCAGGCGCGCGAGCTGTTCCAGATCCAGTGCCAGGTCGTCCGGGTGGGTAATATCCTGGAAACACAGGGTGAGGAGCTCCGTCTGCGAGTAGCCGACCAGCTGACACAGGCGCTCATTGACCCGCAGCCAGCGACCGTCGGGCGCGACGAAGGCAATGCCGGCAGCGGCCTGGTCTACGGCAGCACTCAGCGCGGCTTCGCTGGCGCGCAGCTTTTCCTCAATGCGCTTGCGGGGGGTGATGTTCTGCACCAGGGCAACAAAGTGGTCGATCGAGTGATCGGACCGGCGAATGGCCCGCACCGCAATGTAGGCATCGACGATCTCACCGCTCTTGCGAATGAAGCGCTTGTCTAGGTCGTAGGCATCGATTTCGCCGGTCAGCACGCGGTTGAAGTACGCGACGTCAACTGCCAAGTCGTCCGGGTGCGTGAGCTCTGCCCAGGTCATGCGTTGCAGTTCGTCGTGCTCATAGCCAAGAATATCGCACAGCGTTTGATTGATCCCCAGCCAGCCTTTTTCCGGCGATGTGGTGGCCATGCCGATCATCGCGTTCTCGAAAACACCGCGGAACAGTTGTTCGCTGGTCGCCAGCGCCTCCTCGTCAAGCTTCTGGCTGGTGATGTCGAGAACCGCGCCGGTAACCGTCTGCCTGGCAGCATCCGGCGCACTGAGCAGATGGGCGACGCTTTTCACCCAGCGCACACTGCCGTCGGCAGGCCGGACGATCCGGTACTCGACAGCAGGAACCTCGCGCTCACCACGCATGATGCCGCGGAACGCGAAATCCAGTGCCTGGCGGTCATCCGGGTGGACCAGCGCCAGCCAGCCCGGCCAAGTGTGCGGATATTCGCTGTTGGTACCGGCGATACTGTACAGGGCATCGCTGACGGCAAAGCGCTGGCTGGAAAGATCGTAGGAAAAAAGCGCCAGGCCGCCGACCTGCTGCGCCTGGCGAACCCATTCATCGCGTTCGAGCAGACTCGCCGTCATCGCCGACTGCTGCTTCCAGCTGCGGCTGAGCAGCCCGCCGAGGAGCGTACTCAGCAAGGCGAACAGAGCCATGGCGACGGAGCCCACGACGACTTTCCGCCACCAATCTGCCAGCGGAACGGCGGCCGGCTGACAGACGACCGCGGTGAAGCCATAGGTCGCGCTGCGTGCGTAGGCGAAAAGCTGCTCGCTACCGTCCTCACTCTTGACGAGGACAGTACCCGCCGGCGACAGCGCCAGGGCGTCACGCAATGCGCCGCTGGTCAGCGGTGCTCCGAGCCGCGCCGCGGCCGGCAAGGCGGGGGCCGCCGCGACCCAGCGTAGTTCCGAGTCCAGGAGCCAGACGCTACTGTCCGGTTCGGAAAACAGGCCGAAAAGCGTACTGCTGAGGTAGTCGACGGGAACCGACGCCACGGCGACACCGCTGAAGGGCGCGTCCTTTGCGCTCAGTCGCCGCGCCATCGCCAGCACCGTCTCCCCGGAGATGCGACCCGTCAGCGGCGGCGAGATCTGCAGGCCGAGCTGCGCATTGTCACGCAGGCGGATGAAATACTCGCGATCCGAGATGTTGACGCGGCCTGATGCACTGGCGTCAGGCGAGCGGATGATCTGGCCGTCGGCATCACTGATCGAGATGAAGCCTACCACCGGATGCCGGTCGCCGACACGCTCGAGCCAGCGGTCGAACTGCTGACGACCATGGGCCAGCTGCCCGGCAAACTCCTCGGCAACGACCCGCAGACTGAGATCGATTCCGCTGTACTGCCTCTCGACATCCTTGCTGATCAAGCGAACGACGGTCATCGCCTGGGACCGGAATTCCAGCTCCTCGCTGCGCCGCCAGTCTGCCAAGACATAGACCAGCGCGGCAGCCACCAGAACATTGATGCCCATGATGCCGACGACGAGGTAACGGATGAAACGCGGATCAGGCTGCCAGCCACGCCGCCACGCACCAGGAGCTGGGACGGGTTGGGAGGCCGCGGTGGAAGCGCTGCGTTGAGTCATCTTTCTGCCGTTATTTCCCGGTCTGGACTTGCGCCCGACGGAACCAGCCGCTGCCGGGGACGGCGACCGGAACGTCTCTCTCTAGGCGAGCTTGTTAGCTGTAGAGGGCTAGCATACGGCCAGCGAATCAAAAAGACCATCCCGGAGCACAGCGACGCTGTCCTGCCTTTAGCCACCGTCCTCCGCGCTGCCGCTGAGCGGTCGCGGCGCTGGCCGCGAACGCGGCGGTGACCAGCGCCACGCTCTCTGATAGAGTGCAGGACCAACATGGCGATGACCGAAAGAGCGCAGAAAGATGCTGAACACAGGTGCAATGGCGGGGCCGCGGATACGCGCCGGGATGGCCCCGAAAAGCGGGCGGCGAGCGCCGCTTCTGTCGCCGCGGCAAGCCAGGCCCTCCTTGTCGCCACAGCAATGAAGCTAAGTATCCGCCAGGGCCTGCTGCTGCTCATCGTGCTTGCCAGCCTGACGCTGGCCGCTGTCACCGGCGTCGGCATGTGGGGCACCTGGCGCGGTCAGGAAAGCTTGCGCCGCGTGCTGTTCGAAGAAGTCGAGCCGACGCAGCGCCTGATCGAGATCGACAAGCTGCTTAGCGGCCTGCCGGCGCGCTTTTATGGCGTACTCAACAACGATTTTGGCGTCCACGGGGTTCGCACCAGCCTGCTCGAGGCACAAAAGGAAGCTCCGCTGGCCTGGCAGCGCTACCTTCAAACGATGGCCGCGGTGGCCAGCATCGATGAGCAGAACCTGATCGATACCATCGACGGCGGCATGGCTGAACTGCCGGCAATGCTCGATCACTTCGAGCGTCTTCTCGCCGTCAACGACATGGCGGCAATCGCCCACCTCCTGAAAGAAGACTGGTGGGCCATACACCTGCAAGTCGTGACCCCGGTCCGGCAACTGATTGCACGGCAGCAAGAGCATGTCGCCGAGACCTACGCTACCGCCCAGGACGTCTACCGGCAAACGCTGCTCGGCACCGCGCTGTTGGTGACGATCGGCCTGGCGCTGTTCCTGCTGTTCGCGCGCCAGCTCTTCCGTTACGTGAACCACAAGCTCGGCGTGATCGAAGAGGCGCTGGGGCACATCGCCAAGGGCGATCTCGAAACACGGATCGGCGGCAGCCATCGCGGCGAGTTCGGGCGCATCGTGGTGGCGCTGAACCGCACCGCCGAGACCTTGCGCGAGGATCGCGCGGCCATCGCAATCCTGCAGCAGCGCCAGGCATCGATCCTGGAGTCGATGGCCGATGGGCTTTACGGTACCGACGCCAGCGGCCGCATCACCTACCTCAATGCCGCCGCCGAACGCCTGCTTGGCTGGAGCGCCGCCGAGGCCCTCGGCAAAGCGTCGCACCACCTATTCCACCACTCGCGGTCGGACGGAACGCCATATCCGGGCGAACAATGCCCACTCTACGCGACGCTGATTCGCCAGGAAGTGTGCTCTTCGGCCGAGGAGACGTTCTGGCGCAAGGACGGCAGCAGCTTTCCGGTCGAGTTCGCTGGCTCACCAATCGTTGCCGACGGACAGACCGTCGGCACGGTGGTCATTTTTCGCGACATCGGCCAACGCCGTGCAGCTGAACTTGCCCGGCGGCAACTGATCGCAGAACAGCAACAGCGCAACCAGCAGCTGAATACCCTCAAGGACGAACTGGCGCGCAAAGAGGAGGAACTGCGGCTGGTCCTCGAAAACCTGCGCGACGGCGTCATCACCATCGACGCCAGCGGTGTGATTCGCTCCGCCAACCCGGCGATCGGCGCCATCTTCCAGCAGCCGGCAAGCGCGCTGCAAAATGAAGATCTGCGGCTGCTGATTCCGCCCGACTACCGCGCAGCGCATGCCCGCGGGCTGGCCCGCCATGTGGCGACCGGTGAAGCGCACCTGCTCGGCCGACCAGTCGAACTCGAAGGACTGCGCGGCGACGGTTCGCGCTTTCCGATCGAGCTGTCGATCAACGCCTACAGCGTGCGCGGCGAGCGCTTCTATAGTGGCATCGTGCGCGACATCAGCGAACGCAAGCAGGCGGAAACCGCCCTGCGCAACGCCCTCGAGCAGGCACAGGAATACCTCGACGTGGCCCTGGCGGTAATGGTCGTCATCGACAGCGATCTTTGCGTTCGCCTGATCAACCGCCAAGGCTGTGCGCTGCTCGGCCTGAGCGAAGCTGAAATCGTCGGCAGCAACTGGTTCGATCGTTTCATCCCCGCGCCGGATCGCGAGTCCTTGCGCGGCAGTTTCGCAAACTGGCTGGCTGGCACGCCAAGCGGCGTGATCGCCGCGTACAATCACAACGACATTCTCACCGTCGACGGGAGGATTCGGCGCATGGCCTGGAGCAACGCGCTGCTGCGCGATGCTTCCGGCAGGGTGAGCGGCAACCTCAGTTCGGGCATCGACGTGACCGAGCAACACGCTGCCGAGTTGCAGCTGCATGCCACCATCGAGCGCCTGACCGAGATCAACTGCAAGCTCGAGGACGCGCAAAACCAGTTGCTGGAATCCGAAAAGATGGCCTCTATCGGTCAGCTGGCGGCGGGTGTGGCGCACGAGATCAACAACCCGGTAGGTTTCGTCAACTCCAACCTCGGCAGCCTCAAGAACGAAGTCCGTGACCTGCTGCGCGTGATCGACGCCTATGCGGCAGCGGACCCGATTCTCGCCGAGCATCCGGCGGTGATGGAGGCCATCAGCAAAGCCCGGGACGCGGCCGACCTCGACTACCTGCGCGACGATATCGGCACCCTGATCGACGAGTCGCTTGACGGCCTGCAGCGGGTGCGCAGGATCGTCCAGGATCTCAAGGACTTCTCACGCGTGGACAGCACGGAGTGGCAGTTCGCCGACCTCGAGGCCGGCCTGGAAAGCACCTTGAACATCGTCTGGAACGAGATCAAGTACAAGGCCGAGGTGCGCAAGGAATACGCCGGCCTTCCCGAAGTCGAGTGCATCGCGGCGCAGGTCAATCAGATCTTGCTGAACCTGCTGGTCAACGCGGCGCACGCCATCGAAGGACGAGGAACGATCACCCTGCGCAGCGGTAGTGACGCGCAGGCGGCATGGATCGAGGTCGAGGACAGCGGCGTGGGCATCGCACCGAAAAACCTCAAGCGCATCTTCGAGCCCTTCTTCACCACCAAGCCAGTCGGCCAGGGCACCGGCCTCGGCCTCTCGCTGGCCTACAGCATCGCCCAACGCCACGGCGGGCGGCTCGAAGCCAGCAGCCAGATCGGCGTCGGATCGAAATTTCGCCTGACGCTGCCGATACGGCGGGCGCCGACCGAGGCACCGGCAAGCGCCGACTCCAGCCAGACGGCCTAGTCGCAAGCGAAGGCAAACGGCCGGCCAGGAACAGGCCGGGAGCGAAGTGATCGCGGTCGCTGGCGGCCACCGTGATCAGGCGTGCTCGATCGGCGGCGCGACCTTGAAAACCTCGGCCAGGGTGCTTACGCCGGCAGCGACTTTCATCGCCCCCGCGATGCGCAAGGGCTTCATGCCTTCGCGGAAAGCGAGCTCGCGGATCTTGGCAATATCCTTGTTTTCACTGATGGCCAGCTTGACGTCCGGCGAGAGCGTGAGAATCTCGTACAGGCCGACACGCCCGAGGAAGCCGGTCATGCGGCATTCGAGGCAGCCCACCGAGCGGTGGAAACGCGCCGGACGATTGGCTTTCCACGGCGCGACCAGCTGATCCCACATCGTCTCCTCGAGCGCATTCGCCTCATGCTCCTGCTTGCAGTGTGGGCAGAGAATGCGCACCAGGCGCTGCGCCATCACGCCAAGCACGGTGGCGCTGAGCAGGTAGGACGGGATGCCGAGGTCGAGCATGCGGGTAAGCGCCGCCGGAGCGTCGTTGGTGTGCAGTGTGGACAGCACCAGGTGGCCGGTAAGCGCCGCCTGAATCGCCACTTCGGCGGTTTCGAGGTCGCGAATTTCGCCGATCATGATGATGTCCGGGTCCTGGCGCATCAGCGCCCGCACGCCCTGCGCAAAACCGAGGTCGATGACGGTCTGCACCTGCAGCTGGTTGAACGCCGGCTCGACCATCTCGATCGGGTCTTCAATGGTGCACACGTTGACCGCCGGCGTCGCCAGTTGCTTGAGCGTCGAGTAAAGCGTCGTCGTCTTTCCCGAACCGGTCGGCCCGGTGACCAGAATGATGCCGTTCGGCCGTTCCGACATCGTTTTCCAGCGCGCCTGGTCGTCGTCGGTGAAGCCGAGTTCGGTGAAGTCGCGGACCAGCACTTCCGGGTCGAAAATACGCATCACCAGCTTCTCGCCGAAAGCGGTCGGCAGGGTCGACAGACGCAGTTCGGCTTCCTGGCCTTCCGCGGTGCGCGTCTTGATGCGGCCATCCTGCGGCCGGCGCTTCTCGACGACGTCCATGCGCCCGAGAATCTTGACGCGATTGACCATCGCCGCCATGACGCTCATCGGGATCTGGTACACCTGATGCAGCATGCCGTCGATGCGGAAGCGGACGATACCGATTTCACGCCGCGGTTCGATGTGGATGTCGCTGGCGCGCTGTTCGAAAGCGTACTGCCAGAGCCAGTCGACAATATTGACGATGTGCTGGTCGTTGGCATCGAACTGGCGATTGGTGCGGCCGAGTTCGACGAGCTGCTCGAAGGACGACAGATTGCCGCTCGGACCACCCAGCTGTGCGGCCTTCTTGACCGAGCGTGCCAGATTGTAGAACTCGATCAGATAGCGTGCGACATCGACCGGATTGGCGAACACGCGACGGATGTCTTTCTTGACAATCGCGCGGATCTCCTTTTCCCAGTCGCGCAGAAAGGGCTGCGTCGTCGCCACCAGCACTTCGCGCGTCGTCACCTTCACCGGCAGGATGCCAAAACGCGTTGCGTAGGCACTCGACATGACTTCGGTAACCGCCGTGAAATCGACTTTCAGCGGATCGATATGGTGGTATTCGAGCCCGACTCTGGCGGCCAGCCAGCCACCCAGCACTTCGAGATTCAAGGGTCGCGGCGGCTCCTGCAGGGATTTCCATTTCTGGTCGGAAATGATCACCAGGGGATGCGCGGTGAGGCGATTGAGGCGACTGTCCCTGAGCAGCAGATCGGCGTCCGGCGGCTTGACCAGGCCGTCATCAACCAGCCAGCCGAGGAGCTCGGCGAGCGTCAGGCGATGATCGTAAACGGTACTGACGGTGGCTTCCGGCATGACGACTGTTCCTGGGCGATGATCGGCAACTATACCGGACAAGCTCGACGACAACCAATGGATGCCACAAGAGCGGGTAAGATACCAGCGCTGCCCTCGCGGGCCGCGGCGCCGCTGGCGAACGCCCCCTTTTCCAGTCTTCCCACCTGCCGGCGGAGCGAAAACTCCCACCGCCATTCCCCCAGGAGAACAACATGCAGAGGGCTTTACCGATCGTCACAACACTCGTCACCGCACTTGCCGCCAGCCTGTTCGCCATGCCGGCCATCGCCCAGGCGGGCTCCGGCAAGGACACGACGACGACCATGGATGGAACCAGCGCCGCCATGCAGGGTGCCGGCTATCGGCGGGGAATGCTTGGCACGCGCGGCCCATCCGACTGCAGCCTGACCAAGGATCCCGAACAGTGCGCCGCGCGCCGGGCCGCTCATCGCCAGGTTTACGAGGCCTGCCGCGACAAGGCGGGCAGCGAGCGCGAGCAGTGCCTGCACCGGCAGGCAGAGCAGATCGATTGCACGCAGGCGCGCATCCCGGCGCAATGCGCGCAACGCAAGATCGCCTACGCGCTGTGCAAGGGAAAAACCGGACCACAGTTCAGGAACTGCGTACTCCAGGAGACCCTGCCAGCAGACTGCAGCAGGGCCAGCGACGCCGCGGTTTGCCAGCGACAGGACAAGGCCCGCAAGCTGTGCGCTGCCAAAAGCGGTTCGCAACACAGACAGTGCGTACTCGACGTTCTCGGCATGGGGCAGTGAAGCCTTCTGGTTTGGCCTCGGCGCGCCCGTGTCCTGCGACATGCTTGACGAAGCCTTCGGCGACAGCTGCACGCAGCGCAAAAACCCTGTGGTGGGCGGAGTTCGCATGCGCCGTGCCGAGGCGCTCGTCGCCACAGCCGGCGCTCACGCCCAGCCACCGTCATTGCGAGGAGGCGCAGCCGACGCGGCAATCCAGTGCCATCCTCTCAATTGACGACCACGCCGCCGCCACGCAGCGCTACAGTAGCGCCGCGCGCCAGCGTTCGAGCTTGCTGGCGAAAGCCAGGGTGTAGGCCGGGCTGCTCGACGGCAGCAGCCGCGTTGCGTAGCCACGCGCCTGAAACCAGGCGGCAAGCTTGCCGGCCGTCTGGCCATTGAAACAGACCCGCTGCAGCTTCGGCGCGTCGGTCAGCAGCCGTGAAAAATCGTTGATTGCGGGCGACTGAATCGCCGAGTCGAGCGCCCCCTGGCGCTGGCAGCGCTGATAGACGTCCCAGACGCCGAAACCATGGCGCAACAGACATGACTGCCGCTCCGGGTAGTCGAGTTCGGCCAGGGGCTCGTCGAGAATGGAGGCGAGCAAACGCCAGAACTGGTTCTGGCGATGCCCGTAGTAACGCTGTGCGGCCAGCGATGCCGGCGACGGAAAACTGCCGAGGATCAGGGTCCTGACCCCGGCGTCGAGAATCGGTGGCAGGCCGTGCAGGATCGCTGCCGGCCTGCCGTCGGCGCTCACTTGCCGGCGCTACCCAGCGACAGGGCCAGCATCAGATCGTTGATGCGCTTGACGAAACCGGCCGGATCTTCGAGTACGCCGCCTTCAGCCAGGATCGCCTGCTCGAGCAGCAGATTGGCCCAGTCGTCGAAACGCGTTTCCTCGTACTTGAGACGCTGCACCGCCGGGTGCTGCGGGTTGATTTCGAGGATCGGCTTGCTGGCTGGCGCCTGCTGGCCGGCGGCCTTGAGGATGCGCTGCAGGTTGCCGCCGAGGTCGTACTCGTCGGCGACCAGGCAGGACGGCGAATCGGTCAGCCGGTGCGTGACGCGAACATCCTTGACCTTCTCGCCGAGCGTCGTCTTGACCTTTTCGATCAAGTCCTTGTACTCGTCGGCCGCTTTCTCGGCTTCTTCCTTCTCGGCCGCGTCCTCGAGCGTGCCGAGGTCGAGCCCACCCTTGGCCACCGACTGCAATTGCTTGCCGTCGAATTCGGTGAGGTGACTGGTCACCCATTCGTCCACGCGGTCGGAGAGCAGCAACACTTCGATGCCCTTCTTGCGGAAGATCTCGAGATGCGGGCTGTTCTTGGCAGCGGTAAACGTCTCGGCGGTGACGTAGTAGATCTTCTCCTGGCCCTCTTTCATGCGCGACACGTAATCGGCCAGCGAGACGCTTTCCTCGGTAGTGTCGGCCTGTGTCGACGCAAAACGCAGCAGCTTGCCGATGCGCTCCTTGTTGGCGAAGTCCTCGCCGACGCCTTCCTTGAGCACGCGGCCGAATTCCTTCCAGAAGGTGGTGTACTTCGCCTTTTCGGCGTCCTCATCGCTATCGGCCAGGCCTTCGAGCAGACCGAGAATGCGCTTCACGCAACCGCCGCGGATGGCTTCGATATCGCGCGACTGCTGCAGGATCTCGCGCGAGACGTTGAGCGGCAGATCGTTGGAATCGACCACTCCGCGCACGAAGCGCAGGTAGAGCGGCATTAGCTGCTCGGCGTCGTCCATGATGAACACCCGGCGCACGTAGAGCTTGATGCCGTGACGGGCACCGCGGTCGAGCATGTCGAAAGGCGCTTTCGACGGGATGTAGAGCAGCTGCGTGTATTCCTGCTTGCCCTCGACGCGCGCATGCACATGCGCCAGCGGATCTTCGAAATCGTGCGCCACGTGCTTGTAGAACTCGTTGTACTGCTCGTCGGAGATTTCCGACTTCGGACGCGACCACAGCGCCGAGGCCTGGTTGACCGTCTCGTCTTCGTCGGTGACCACCTGCGCCTTCTTCTCCTCGTCCCAGCTCTCCTTCTTCATCAGGATCGGCAGGGTGATGTGGTCGGAGTACTTGCGAATCGTCTCGCGCACTTTCCAGCTCGAGAGGAACTCGTCCTCGCCTGCGCGCAGATGCAGGACCACTTCGGTGCCGCGCTGCTCGCGATCAACCATCTCGATCGTGAAGTCGCCCTCACCGGCGGATTCCCAACGCACGGCCTGGTTGGCTTCGAGACCGGCACGACGCGAGGTGACGGTGACCTTGTCGGCGACGATGTACGAGGAATAGAAGCCAACACCGAACTGGCCAATGAGGTGCGCATCCTTGGCCTGATCACCGGTCAATGCCGAGAAGAATTCGCGGGTGCCGGACTTGGCGATCGTTCCCAGGTGTTCGACCGCCTCGTCCCGCGACAGGCCGATGCCGTTGTCGGCGATGGTGATGGTGCGTGCTTCCTTGTCGAAGGAGACCCGAATCCTGAGTTCGCTGTCGTCGCCGTAGAGGCCGGCATTGTTCAGCGCCTCGAAGCGCAGCCGGTCGCAGGCATCCGAGGCGTTGGAGATCAACTCGCGCAGGAAAATTTCCTTGTTGCTGTACAGCGAGTGGATCATCAAGTTCAGCAGCTGTTTGACTTCTGCCTGAAAACCAAGTGTTTCCTTCTGTTCACCCATTTAAAACTCCGTGAAAAATGTGGATTGAAAGTGCCGCGGCGACCCAAGCAGAGCCGTGCCGGCGCGCAATGGACCATCACGTGGGGGCAGTCGCCGCGATTTCAAGCCCTGCCGGCGCTGCCTGCCTGCGCGGCCGCTGCAGCCGGTTTACTCTTCGATGGCCACGTAGGCCACCGCCAGCACCTCGACCTCGCGTATTCCGGCAGGACTCTGAAAGCGCACCGTGTCGCCCTCGCGCGCCTTGAGCAGCGCCCGCGCCAGCGGCGACACCCAGCTGATCCGCCCGCGTGCGAAGTCGGTTTCGTCGACGCCGACGATCTGATAGGTCTGCTCCTGCCCTTCCTCGTCGGCAATGCTCACCGTGGCCCCAAAGAAAACCTGCTCGGTGCCCTGCCGCCCGGCCGGATCGACAACTTCGGCCAGATCCAGGCGCTTGGTCAGGAAACGAATCCGCCGATCGATTTCGCGCAGCCGTCGCTTGCCGTAGATGTAGTCGGCGTTCTCCGAACGGTCGCCATTCGACGCCGCCCACTGCACAACGCCGACCAGCTGCGGCCGCTCGATACGCAGCAAATGGTCAACTTCGGCGAGAATGCGTGCGTGCCCACCCGGGGTGATGTAGTTGCGCGTTCCCGGCGGCAGCCGGAACGAGGGATCGAGGCCCTGTTCCTGCTCCGCTTCTTCGCCGTCTGCCTCTTTGGTGAATGCCTTGTTCATGCTTCGTTTGAATGGTCCCGGGGCTGAGAACTCGCTGCACCGGCCTGGCCGTACGCCAGACGGTGCGTAAAAAAGAAAACGGCGCAGGTCCGCAAACCTGCGCCGCAATGACTGACTGCCGAGCGCTCGAGCGCCGGCAGCCGAATCAGTAGCCGATATTGAACGCCACCACGTCGATGCGCACGGTGTCGCGCCCGAGGGCCAGGGCCGTGTAGCGTGCGAAGCGCGTCGCCCAGTCCTTGCGATCGATGAAGCGCTGCTCGCCGCCGTAACGAGCCACATTGAGAATCTTGTCGATGATCAAGACCTTGCCCATTGGGTTGCTGGGTTCGCATTCGAGATCCGCGAACTCCTTGTCAAACCAGCGGCGCGCTTCTTCGGGAGACCCTGTAGCGAGTTCGGTATGAGGGAACTTGAACTCGTATTCCCTCTCCCGCCCAAACGAAACGATTATGTGATAGACCATCTGCCTCCTCCCGGGGGTACACCAAGGTTACAATTTGACCCTCTATTCTATTCGCAAAAAGCGCCACATGCCGCAAGTCCCCAGCGCTCGCGCCGAGTTTATCGTCGGCATGCGCGCCTTCGCGCCGCTGAGCATGAGTATCATTCCCTTCGGTGTGGTTTGTGGCGCCGCCGCCAGTACGGCAGGCATGACGCCGCTACAGGCGTCGGCGATGAGCTGGGTGATCTTCGCCGGATCGGCCCAGATTGCCGCCACGCAACTGTTCGCCAGCGGCGCGCCACTGCTGGTCATTGTGGCGACGGCGACGATCGTCAACCTGCGCTTCCTGATGTACGCCACGTCGCTGGCGACGCTCTTCCGCAGTCAGAACCGGCGCTGGCAAGCGCTGATCGCCTATCTGCTGACCGACCAGGCCTTCGGGCTGACCATCGTGCACCACACCCGGCACCCCGACCGGCAAGCGGACCTGCGCTGGTTCTACCTCGGCGTCGCCGGCGCGACCTGGTTGTCGTGGCAGCTGGCAACGATTGCCGGCATCCTCCTCGGCAGCCTGGTACCGCCGAGCTGGTCGCTGGATTTCATCGTGCCGCTGACCTTCATCGCCATGGTCGTGCCGCTGCTCGGCGACCGCGCGATGCAGCTGGCCGCTGCCGCCGGCGCTCTGGCATCGGTGCTGCTGGTCCTGCCACTGAAACTCAATCTGATCGGCGCCGCGCTGATCGGCGTCGCCGTCGGCGTCGCCGCCGAAAGACTATGGGTCAGGGCATGAGCAGCGTCAGCGGCGAACTCGCCGGCGAGCTGTTCGTGTGGTCGATGATCATCGGCATTGGCGTCGCCACCTTCCTGATCCGCTTCGCTCCCATCGCCCTCCTCGCCCGTCTCGAACTACCGGCTTGGCTGACCCGGGCCTTGCGCTACGTGCCGCCAGCGGTGATGGCGGCGATCATCGCTCCGCCGTTGTTTTTTGCCGATGGCGCGCCTACCATTGACGCCAACCTGCCGCGCGTCATCGCCGCCACCCTGGCAGCCGTGGTCGCCTGGCGAACGCACAGTACCTTGTGGACCATCGTTCTCGGCATGCTCGCCCTGTGGGGGCTGCAAGCCCTGCTCGGCTAAACAACCCGGACCCGCCTACCCTTACCCCTGACCCCTACCAGTAAAGAAAGCCCACCATGCTCAGCGAAGAACAGACGACAGAAGCACGCGCCACCCTCGAAGAACTGCACGTCGAGCATCGCGACCTCGACCTGGTGATTGATCACCTGCTGCTCAGCCCGCCTCCCGACGAGCTACTGGTGCGCCGCCTCAAAAAAACGCAAGCTGCTGCTCAAGGATCGCATCAACCAGCTCGAAAGCGCGCTGGAGCCGGATGTTCAGGCCTGAGCAGGAAAACAGTTCAAAGTGCGAGGTGTAGAAACGTAGATACGTAGATACGTACCTACGTAGATACAGAAATGGCGGAGTAAGAGACAAAACATGCAATTGAACATCGCCGGGAAGCGCTGCCATGTTGGCACCGGGGGAAAACCCTTCGACCCTGCCGCCTCGCCATACCCACCGCTGCTGCTGATCCACGGCGCCGCCAACGACCGTGACTGCTGGCGTATCGTCGCCGGCGGGCTCAGCGCCGCCGGCTGCGCGCTACTGGTCCCTGACCTGCCGGGACATGGCCAGTCGGCTGGTCCGCCCCTGCGCAGTATCGAGGAACTCGCCGACTGGCTGCCAGCCCTGCTCGACGCCGCTGGCGTTGATCGCGCGCTGCTGGTCGGACACTCGATGGGCTCGCTCGTCACCCTCGAGTGCGCCGCGCGCCATCCGCAAAGCGTCAGCAGCCTGGCGCTGCTCGGCTCGTCGGCGCCGATGCCGGTCGCCGACGCCCTGCTCAAGCGCGCCGAAACGCATCCCGACAGCGTCCTTCGACTGATGACCGAATACTCGCACACGCTGCCGTTCCTGCTCACCGGCGGCGGCGGACACGGCATCTGGGGACCCGGCGCGACCCTGGCCATCATGCGCCGCAGCCCGCCGGGCGTCCTGGCCATCGATCTCGCCAACTGCAACAACTATCTGCACGGTCTGGAAGCCGCGGCGCAGGTCGCCTGCCCGACCCTGCTGCTGGTCGGCCGCCGCGACCGCATGACGCCGCGCCGCAATCTGCCGCTGCTGCAATCCGCACTGCGCCAGGTGGTTCGCACCGAAATCGAGAACTGTGGACACGCGATGATGAACGAGCAGCCGCAGGCGGTCATCGAAGCGCTGTTGAAGTTTGTCGGCAGCACAGCGACGAAGGCGACGGCAATCAGACCTTGCGACCGCGCATGACGCCAAGCCCCGCCAGACCGCCAGCCAGAAGCAGGAGCGTGGCCGGTTCTGGAACCGGGCTCAGATCCACGCGCAGCGCGGCACCACCACCGCCAAACGGACTTGCCGTGACAAGACCGTTGATCGAGTAGCTACCCGCTCCCAGAAGATACGATCCGCTGCTCCAGAGCGCATCAGCGAACGCCGCGTCGTAGTCGCTGAAGATGTCGTCGCCTACAGATCCCGGCGCCGAAGTCAGTCCGAGCGATAAAATGCCGTCAAAGATCTCGAAGCGATCGCCGGACAGAAAGGCATCGGTCACTTTCAGAACGCCTGCCGAGGCCAGCGCAAACGTGAAGGCTTGGTCGACAAAGCTCGACCCGACACCGCCGAAGGTGAATGGCACCCAGCCGCCATCGACGGTGACAGGTACCGCCTTTGCCGACGTGGCGGCGCTCAAGCCCGCAGCAAATGCGAGCGCACATAACAATTTTCCTGGATTTCTCGATTTCATGATTTTTCCTTCGAGTTAGGAGGCACGATTGAGAACTAGAAACTGTGACACTGTGTTGAGCTGGCTAACGGTCATGACAGTCGAGATACCCCGGCTGATGAAAGTCATGACCGTTAGTCCGACAGGCTGCTAGCTTCGCCCGTCGCCCGAACGCGCCAGCAGGATCACCGCGCCGAGAACGATCGCCCCGCCGACAATCTGCCACCGACCCAGCGCCTCGTCGAGAAACATCGCCGCCAGGACAATGCTCACCACCGGTTCGAGCGTCGACAGCGTCGCCGCGTCGGCGGCACCGAGGCGCGCCATGCCGGCAAAAAAAGTGATCACCGCCACCGCCGTCGACAGGGTCGCGATACTGACCACCGCTGCCCAGCCCAGCGCCGAGCCTGGCAAAGCCGGCCCACGCACGAGAACCACCAGCCCGCAGACCAGCGCCGCAGCGAGCATGATCACCGTCGCCGACGCCATCGCCCCGCTCACCGGCGTCACCCGCTCGCCGACCAGGATGTACACCGAGTAGATCAGCGCCGCGGTGGCACCGAGCAGAATGCCGAGCGTGCTGCCGGCGAGGCTGCCGCCGACCGCCAGCCCGGTGCCGAACAGCGTCGCCAGCACCGCCAGCATGCGCATCGCCGACAACCGTCGCCGCGCCAACACGGCCGACAAGACGGTGACGATCGCCGGATAGAGGTAGAGCAGCAGCGCCGTCAGCCCGGCGCTGGCGTACTGCAGAGCGGCGAAATAGCAGAAGGACTGCCCGACATAGCCCAGCCCACCCATGGCCACCAGCAGCAGCAAATTGCGCCCGCGCGGCCAGGCCATGCCACGCATCCGCATCACCACCACCATCAGCGCACCGGCCAGTCCGAAGCGCAGAAACAGCAGGCTCGGCACATCGACCCCGTCGGCATAGGCCAGCTTGCCGAAAATCGGCATCGCCCCGAAAGCCGTCGCCGAAGCGACGATGCAGGCAACGCCTGCCAGGCGAACGGCTGGCGCGGGGGCAAGGATGGCAGCAGTCAAGATCGACGACTCGGAGAGGGCGTAGCGGTAGCGCCGGGAGGACAAGAAGCGCCGGACGGCCCTGGTCGGGCTCTCCGGCGCTGCGGAGTTTGCTACGCGGCGATTATAGGACGCTTCGCAGTGACGCCGTGATCGGCGCTATTCTTGCCATTTCCGCATCGATCCAGACCTCCCGGAATCACCGGCGAACGTGTGGTCGAATTTTGGACAGTAGGTCGGCGAAGGCCGTCTCATGGCGGAGACTGGCCGACCTCGATGCGCAGCCATTTTCCGCCGGGGATCCTGGCGCCAAGGCCAGTGAGCTTACGGCACAGCTGTTCTTGGGCATAACGGCGGGCGTGTTGCTGTAGCGGCTCCAGCAAGCCTGTGTAGCTTGGGCTGAGGAACGAAGCCCAACGAACCAAGCTACGACAGCTTGCGATGCGCGATGCGTGGTAGGCTCTTGGAGAAACAAGGCACGCCCGACCACGCAGCGAACCCCGCACGAGAATCCGACATGGCGGCTCTCAAACTTTTCATCAGCCACAGTTCCCGACTGCGCCCCGCCAGTGCGGATGACGCCGAGGCGCAGGCCAACTGGCAACTGCTGCAGGACACCTGCAAGGCGCTGAAGGCCGAGTACTCCGACAAGATCGAGATTCTGGTCGACTACGAGGGTCTGCATCCCGGCGACGACTGGGAGCGGCGGCTCAACGAATGGCTGGCCGAGTGTCACGCGGCGATCATCCTCTTCTCCCGACGAGCGATCAAGGAGTCGAACTGGGTCAGGAAGGAAGCGGCGATTCTTAGTTGGCGCGCCGAACTCGAACCCGAGTTCAAGCTCTTCCCTGTCCTGCTCGACCAGCAGGCCACGCCGGAAGATCTCGAAAAGGACTTCCTGGGCACGCTGCGCATCACCCGCACGCAGTGCGTTGCCCAGGTCAGCACCGCAGAGCAGATTCTCGGCGGCATCAGGCTGAAGATGGGCGATCATCCCGAGCTGCTGCGGGGGACCGTCACGACACCCTTCGAACGGCTTCTGGAAGCCGTCGAGAGCGTCCTTGTCGAGCAGGTGAAGTTGAGCAATCTGGAGCGGCTGTGGCAGAAACTCTTCCCTGACACGCCACGGCCATCGACGCGCGGCGCCTACGCCAGGGCGCTGGCGCGCCACCTGCTGAACGACGGCCAGAAGTCCCTCGAACGCTTCCAGGAGGTGCTCAACGACACGCTGCCACACCCGAGCCGAGAACGTGCGGAAGAGCTGTTGAAGTTCGTCCGCGCGCTGTGGGTGGGTGCCGGCGAGGCGGGTCAGATTCCGGCCGCCCGATCGCACGGAAAATGCCTGGCGCTCAACGGCCAGTGCCTGGAGCTCAGCCAGCCCGAACTCGGCACGCGGCATTTCACGCTCGATCGCTATCTCGAACGCGCCTGGCCTGGGACAGCCCAGATCCGGGTAATCCCCATATCGGACGTGAGCAGCCAGGACGCGATCCAGGGAGAAATCCGCAAGGTTTACGCGCGCGGCCTGGCGCATCTCACGAATGAACAGATCGACCAGCGTGTTCGCAATGACAAGTGGCATGTGGTGGTCTTCGTTCCAGCAACCAACTGGGCCGGAGAAGCCCCCGATGCGCGGCTGGTCGATGGTCTGCAGAAACTGCAGCAACTCTATCGCACCCCGGTCTTCGTCTTCGGTGTCGGCGCGCAACTGCGAGACGATCTGCCAGACGCGGTCGAATCCCTTCTCCCGGAACTGTCGCTGGAAACGGAGTCGGCACAACTGCTCGCAGAACTCGACGCACGCGAGCTGCTCAACAACATCTACGGATAGGGTAACCCGATGGCCAGCTACCGCCCCAGGAACTTCAAACTCGCCGACGACTACTCCTTTCCGGGGGATCCCGCCCTGGAAATCAAGCCCTACATCTTTCCCGAAACAGCGGTCATCGCCGTCGATGTGGCGCTGGCCACCAGCCGGCCGCTGCTCATCGCCGGCCCGCCGGGCTGCGGCAAGAGCCGCCTCGCTGAAGCGATGGCGGCGGTGCTCGGCTGGAACTTCCTCAGCAAGACGATCACCTCGCGCACCCGGCTCGAAGAACTGACCGTCGAGGTTGATCACCTGCGCCGCCTGCACGACGCGCACCGCGCGGCACGACCGGACGCCGTAGACCTCAAGCCGGATCAGGCGTATCACAACCCGGGAGTCTTCTGGTGGGCTTTCGACCGGGAGTCGGCCGCACGCCGTGGACTCAGCGCTGCCGACGCCGCCGGATACGACGCCACCCTGCCCTTTCCCGGTAGCGAGGGAGCCTCCGCCGGTGGACACCACCACACCGTCCTGCTCATCGACGAAATCGACAAGGCAGAGCCAGACGTACCGAACGATCTGCTCGAACCGCTCGACCGGCGCAGTTTCTCTCTGCCCGACGGGGCGACGCAGCAGGCCGACCCGAAGCAGAAGCTACTCACGATCATCACCACCAATCGCGAGCGCGAGCTGCCACAAGCGTTTCTACGCCGCTGTGTGAGCCTGGTTCTCGGCGAACTGGACCGCGACACCCTGCTCGGCATCGCCCACGCGCACTATCCGGCCACCGACAGCCGGCGGACCGAAGCGATCGTCGACAAGCTGATCGGAATCCGTGCGGCCTCTACGACCAGCGGTCGCCGTCCGCCCGGCACCAGCGAATTCCTCGACGCCATCCAGGCCTGCGAGAAACTGGAGATAGATGTCGCCGACGACAACCCGCTCTGGAGCCAGATCGAGAGGGCAGTTCTGACCAAGCCTACGGAGTGAGCGGATGGCGACGTCCCGCAGGAAGAACGACACGATGCAACGCGGCGAGATTCATCTCGGCGACCTGATCCGCGCGCTCGGCACGCTGCACGGTCAGGAAGACGAGCACGCACAGGCGATTGCCGGTTGCCTCGGTTTCGGGCTGGCGGCGCCCGAGGTGCAGCCTGCCCGGCCGACGCCGACGGTCTATGACCGCAGCCGCCTGTCGGCGCAAGCGAAAAGCGAAGCTCCTGCCACGCCGCGTCAAGCGGGGCTCGCCGCACCGCCGACACGCGCGCCGCAAATCGATCTGCCCGCGCAGACGCTGAAATCGACGCTCAACGCCGTCGCAGCGCCGCCCGCGATCGATACCGCCGAAGCCCCGAGCTGGCTCACGGGCGACTACCAGCGTCTCGAACCCGCACCGGGCGTTTCGCCGCCGCGCCGGACGCTGATCGCCGCCGAGACCGCCCGCGGCGTGTTCACCGCCGCCCTGGCGACGCTGCGCCAGGGTGACCGGCTCGACATCGATCAACTCGTCCGCCGCGTCGTCGCGGGACGCCTGCCGCCGCGGCTGCCGCGCCAGCACTCGGCAACGCTCGCCCGCGGCTGCCAGCTCCTGCTCGACTTCAGCGACAGCATGCTGCCGTGGTGGGAAGATCTGCGCGACCTGGCCAGGCAGCTCGTCGGCGTGCTCGGCGAAGATCGCGTCGCGGTCTTCGACTTCGACTCGACTCCAGAGCAGGCTGGCCGCTGGCTGCCCGGCAAGGACGCAGAACAAGACTGGCAGCCCTGGCAACCGGAGCCCGGTCGACCGATCCTCGCCGCCACCGACTTCGGCATTCAGGGATTACCGCCGCGTAGCCGGCCCGACGCCGGCTGGCAAAAGCTGATCAAGGACTGCCGTGCGCCAGGCTGCCCGCTGATCGTCCTCGTCCCCTGGTCGCCGGAATACTGGCCGACCACCCTTGGTCCCGACGCCGAACTGGTGCACTGGCATCCGCGCACCAGCGCCGCGATGCTCAGCCGGCAGTTCGGCGGCAGGCAGCGACCGACACGATGAGCTGGCTGCAGCCGACACCCTTCGAGCAGGACCTGGTCAGCGACGTTCGCCGGCGCTGGCCGGAAATCGTCCCGCTGGCACGTCTGCTGTCGCTCGCCACGCGCATCGAGCCGCTGCTGCTGCGCAATGCGCGGCTGCAGTTCATCCCGGGCAGCGCCACGGAGATCGAGTCGCAGCTCTGGTTCAGCCCGCTGATCGGCGCGCGCAGCAGCGGCGAAGTGATCCTGCATGCGGGCGTGGCGCGCCTTCTCGCCAACGAACTGCGCGCCGCCGATCAGCCGCCGTTCGACCAGGTGAGCGACTTCACCCGGCGCCACAGCCGCCACTGGTCGCCCGAAGACCGTCTCGAACAGGATCTGCGTCTGGCCGCCCTGCTCGACGATCAGCCGGCCATCGAGCAGGGTCTGCAGGACATGCTCAAGCGCATTCACGACGAAGCCGACGAGGAACAACGCATCCGGCTCGCGCGCTGGAGCCGGCGCAGCCTGGCAAGCGTCGCCGGCGCCGGGAGCACGCTGGCGGAAGCCAGACTGCTCACCCAGTACGCGAGTTGCAGTCTCGGCGCCAGCAGCAGCCTGGCCGCCGGCAACGCAGCAGCACCGGCAACGCTGCCTGGCTGGCTCAACGGCAAGCTGCCCAAGCCTTTCCGGCCGGCACGGCTGGCGGTCAGCCTGCACTGGGACGCCGACAGCCGGCGGCTGGTTCTGCACTGCCGGGCCGCCAGCGCAGGCGAGCCGGCCATCGAGCTACCGACACCGCTGCCGGTGAACCTGCACGTGCAGAGCGAAGGCGCGCCGAGCGGCACCTGGCAGGTCGTCGGCGCCGATACACGCGTCGCACTGCCGCTGATCGCCGAGCGCATTCTGCTGACGACCAGCGACGGCCGCCGCTACGAACTGCACGCCGAATTGCCCACCGAGGTCGTTCCCGGCGCCCCGCCATCGACAACGACAGCGCTGTACCTCAGCCATCTAGCTGCCGACCGCGAACAGGCCAGCCGTATCGCCGACTGGCTGGCAAGGCAAGGGATACGGCTGCAACTGATCGAAGAGGAGTCGCTCAGCACCGCCGCTGCCACTGAGGGAGACCAGGACGGGCCAATTCGCTTGCTGCGCCTGTGGACCCGCGCGGCGCAGGCTTACTGGGCCGAAAAGACCGGCAGCGACGCCCTGCCCGGCCCACGCGCGGCCCTGCTGCGCACGGAAGCGCTCGCTGCGCCGCCGCCCGGCCAGGGCGCCGAGCGACTGCTCGACCTCCTCGACTGGCAGCAGCCGGAGAAGTCGGAAGAGGCCAGGAACTTCCTCGGACAGCTGCGCGCCTGGCTGGCCGACGAGCAGCCGCCGCCAGCACCAGACGTAGACAAGCTCGGCGAACGCAGCGAAGGCGGCGAAGGCGGCGAAGGCGGCGGCGAGGCCGAGGCCCTGCTCGCCGAACTCGCCGACCCGAAGACGCCGCCGCCGCGCCGCCTCGAAATCGGCGACCGCCTGGACGAAATCGGCGACCCGCGGCGGGGCGTCGGCGTACGTGAATTCGTGCTGGCCGATGCGGCGCCGCGCCCAGCAGAGCCGGCGGCAGAAACGCTGCCGCCCGAAGTCCACCAACTCCTCGACGAACTCGAACGAATCGAGACCATCCCGCCACGGCGTCTGGCGATTGGCGATCGCCTGGCCGAAATCGGCGACCCGAGGGCAGGCGTCGGCCTCGACGAGCGCGGCCTGCCGGCGCTCGACTGGGTCGACATCCCTGGCGGGGAGTTCATCTATCAGAACGGAGAGAAGCGCAGGCTGCCGACCTTCCGCATGGCGCGATACCCGATTACCAATGTGCAGTACCAGGCCTTCATCGACGCTGGCGGCTACAACGGCAAGGGCACAAGCGCCTGGTGGCGGGACCTCAAGCAAGCAAAGGCGGAGCAGTCGTCATGGTCGCAGGCCAACCGGCCGCGCAGCGATGTCAACTGGTACGAGGCAGTGGCTTTCAGCCGCTGGCTCAGCGCGCAGCTCGGTTACGAAGTCCGCTTGCCGAGCGAGGAAGAATGGGAGCGTGCGACGCGCGGACGCGATGGTCGCGAGTACCCCTGGGGCAAGGACTACCGGACCGGCTACAGCAATATCAACGAGAAAGAACTCAAAGCCGGCGAATGGTCCCTGCAGCAGACGACAGCGGTCGGCGTCTATCCACAGGGCGCGTCGACCGAAGGGGTTCTCGATCTGGCCGGCAACGTCTGGGAATGGTGCCTTGACAAGTATGGTAGCCCCGGAAAGGTTGAAGCCGATACCAGCGACGACAGTCGCGTGGCGCGCGGTGGTTCGTGGGGCTACGGCCCGGGCGACGCGCGCGGCTCGCGGCGCAGCGGGCTCTTGCCTGACTTCCACCTCAACGACAGGGGGTTTCGCCTGGTTTCGTCTGCCCCCATTGCTTGACCGCTGTTCGCTGCCGACCGCAGTGGCCTCAATCCCTATCTGCATGATGTTGGGCTTCGTTCCTCAGCCCAACCTACCGCCTACTACCCCTTGTAGGGGCCTCCCCGCGCCAGGAGCGGCAAGATGGTTCAGGCCGCGCGCCCACTCGGCGAGCGTTATCGGGAGAGGCAACAGGGCTGGATCAAGCACGTAAGTTACGCTGACTCTTGGCGACTGAACCAGCACGCGCTGCCACGTTACGGGTTCTTGAATTCGCAACTGCGGTCAAGCAACTGGGACCGACGAAACCAGCCGAAACCCGTAATCAAAGTAACGGTCGCTAGGGGCAAAGGTGAAGCGCTGTGAGCCGCGCGCGTAGCTAGGCGGGTTGAGCCATGATCCGCCACGTAGTACACGCCAGTCGCCACTGGTATCGGCTGCGAGCTCATCGGGGCGATCATATTTGTTGAGACACCATTCCCAGACGTTGCCGGAGAGATCGAGAACCCCTTCAGCTGAAGACGCGTGCCCATAGACACCGACCGCTGTCGTCTGCCCCAGGTACCACTCGCCGGCTTTGGTGTCCTTTTCGTCGATATTGGCGTAACCCGTCTGGTACCGCGCGCCCCAGGGATACTGGTGACCATCGTGTCCGCGTGCCGCACGCTCCCATTCTTCCTCGGTCGGCAGCCGGACTTCGTAGCCCAGCTGCTCGCTCAACCAGCGGCTGAACGCCACTGCCTCGTACCAGTCGACGTTCGTTCGCGGCCGGTTGGCCTGGGGAAAGCGCGATTCTTCCGGCTCAGGTCGCACCAGATCCCGCCACCAGCGCTCATCCCGATACCCACCGGCATCGATGAAGGTCCGGTAGTGCGCATTGGTGACCGGATAGCGCGCCATGTAGAAAGTCGGCAGCGAGCGCCGCTCGCCTTCCTGAAAGACGAAATCGCCGCCGGGGATCTCGACCCAGTCGATGTCGGGCAGGAGAATCATCCGCTGCGCCTGCACCGCATCGATCCCCAGGTCCGCCGCGGCAACGCGTTTCACAGTTCCCGCTCGACAATCAGCGGCGCATGATCCGCGCCGCGCGCCGACGCCAGGCCACCGGGAACGGCCATGGCGAGGACATCAAAGCCACGCACTTCGATACAGAGCCAGTTACGCATGATCACCTTCCTTCGCCAGCAGGCAGTCGGCATCGACTTCCGCCTGCGAGTGGTTGGCATAGGTCGGCCAGTCGGGGAAATACTCGTCGGCCTGGTTTCCCCAGCTGGTCCAGCCGTCGCGCGGGCCGCGGGCGAACATTTCCAGATAGGGGCCGGGCGAGCAGGATTCGATCAGCCCGTAGGCTTCGTCGGGCTTGCGCGAATGCTCCCGCTTGCGGCTCTTGATGATATTGACCTGGCGGCGACCAGGAGCCAGCGTGCGGGCATTCTTGCCGCGGACGCCGAAAAGGATCAGTTCGGTGGTGTTGCGAAAGTAGAAGCCGACGCCGCGCCCATCCGGGCCGCCGTCCTTGCGGATCTTGTGCCAGACGATGTTGCTCTTGTACTGGAAACCCCAGGCGACCAGGACCCGAAGGCCCTCGGGAAGCAGCGCATTCGGCACCCACAGGTAGAGGTGCGCCGTGTCGCCGACGATGCTGGCCACCGGCAGGGCGAGAATGTCGTCCAGGGTCATCGTCGCGTAGCGGTTCAGCCGCTTGTGTTCCGGCGCCATCTTGCCGGTGCGGTTCTGGAACTGCCACGGCGGATCGGCGAGCACGGTGTGAAAGCGGCGATCGCCGACGCGGTGGAGCAGCTCGCCAGCTGCCTCGGGGAAATGTTTCGTCATCTTGCTCAATCGGTCAGGAGCCCGGTCGTCAGCATACCCTGTTGGCAAACACCGGGGGTGGCATCCGCCTTTGTCCACCGGGGGACGAAGCACAACGGCGCTCGTGCTTCCACCAAGGCACTCGCCCGCCCGCACGTCATTGCGAGGAGGCGCAGCCGACGCGGCAATCCAGAGGTTTGGCTCTGTGCGTTGTCGGCGCGGCGGAGAAGCAGTGAGAGGATGGAACTGGATTGCCGCGTCGGCTTCGCCTCCTCGCAATGACGGGGAGTCGGTTGCCTGCTGTAGTTTCCACGCGCGCATGGCGACCCCTCCATTTTTCTGACTGGACAGACCCTATTCCAGCGTGCCCGGGGACGCAAGCGGCGTCGCAACCGGCACAATCCCGTCAATCACCTCCTCCACCCAGCCGAACCCGATCCTCTCCTGCTCCAGCCGCAGATTCTTGCCCAAGCGGTTGTCGCGCAGGTCATCGTAAAGCGCACGCTCTTCCTCATTCAGCCGCGGCAGATCGCGTAGCGTCTGCTTGTCTTCCTCGCCCCACTGCGTTGCAAAAGCCTGCAGCGTCGCGCGGTCCATGAGGAAGGAATCGACATGCGCAAAGTGCGCGCGCAGCTGGTCGAGGATGGCGAAGCCATGCGTGTCGATGTCGCCCCAGTAGTGGATGCGGCAGCGCGATAGCCATTGCGCCTGCGCCAGCATCTCGAAGCCGTAGCCGGCGCCGAAAATGATCAGGCTGTCGCGCACGGCCGGGAAGGCCAGGAAGTTGATTTCGTTCTCGGTGATGAAGACGCGGGCGACGCCGGGGTCGAGTTGGGCGAAGCTGGCGGCGTCGAGAGTGATGTCGTCGCCGAAGGTGCTTGGCAGGCGCGAGTGCGCCGGGTCGAGGATCCGCAGACGGATGCGCACCGGTTTGTCACGAAAACCGTAGCGCCGGGCGAAGCCGCTCACGCCCGTGGCCGCGGTGTCGATCGCCGCGGGCGACAGAACGAGATCCAGCCACTCGGCGAGAACGCCGCGATGCGCTTCGATGAACTTGCTATGCACGCCGGGAATGTCCACCTGGCGCAGATAGACGCTCTGCCTGGGCGCCTGCTGCGCACGCGCCTCCACCCAGGCGACGATGGCCAGCAGACGGCTCCATTCGCCGGCCAGTTCGAGCGCGCGTAGCGGGCGCTTTGCCAACCAGGCCAGCAGTTGCGGCTGGCGCTGCCGGGTCAGTTCGAGCAGGGCATTGAAGCGCGTCAGCTCACGGCGCTTGCCGAGCAGCGCCAGCGCGTCGTCGAGACTGTCCACCCACGCCTCGTGCGGCACGGCGTTGGCGCCGAAGACGCGATGGCGGAATTCGCGCATCTCGATGCGGCAGTGGGGCATGGCGCGCAGTTCGGCGACCCAGGCGCGCACGGCGTCGAAGCGCTCGGCCATCTCGGCCGAGGTCGGGCCCTTGAGGAGCAGCCGGCGCGGAAACAGCGGCTCGCCGCTGACCAGACTGGCGAGCACGTCGCCGCGGTCCCAGAGTTTCTGCACCTGCGCGCGCAGCCCGGCCGGCCGCGTCCAGCTCACGCGGTCGCCCTCGCCTTCTCTGCGCGGTATTCCTCGATCGACAGGTTGCGCAGTTTCGAGGTGCGTCCTTCTTCGTTATGCACGAAGCCGACGCTGGCAACGAAGGGCTCGATGATGTGGATTTTCTGCAGCGGGGTGACGATCAGCAGTTGCAGGTTGAGCTGCGCGAAGAGGCGCAGGCCGTATTGGGCGGATTCGTCCGAGCCGCGCCCGAAAGCTTCGTCGATGACCACGAAGCGGAAAGTGCGCGAGCGCACGGCGCCCCATTCGAGGCCGAACTGGTAGGCCAGGCTGGCGGCGAGGATGGTGTAGGCCAGTTTCTCCTTCTGGCCGCCCGACTTGCCGCCGGAATCCGAGTAGTGCTCGTGCTCGCTGTCGTCCTCGCGCCAGCGCTCGCTGGCGGCGAAGACGAACCAGTAGCGGACGTCGGTGACCTTGGCCGTCCAGCGGCGATCCTGCTCGGAAAGGCCCTCGCGACCGCGCAGGCGCTCGATGATGTGCTTGACCTGCAGGAACTTGGCTTCCGAATACTGGGCGTCGTCCGAGCCGGTGATGCTGCCTTCGGTGCAGGCGCGCAGCTCGCTCTGGAAATCGCGGATGTCGGCGTCGGGCGTGGCCTGCGCTTCGAGGGCGATGTAGCGGCCGGTGTTGTAGTCGATCTGCGTCAGCGAGCCGTTGATGCGCGTGATGCGCTCCCTGATCGTCTCGCGCCACATCGCCAGCTGGGCGTTGAAGTTGGCCACTTCGCGGATGGTGTTCTCGTTGAGCAGTTCCTTGAAGCGCAGCTCGAAGCGCGGCAGGTCATCGGCCTGCAGCTTGTCGAGCATCAGGCGGTATTCGCCGACGGCCTCGATGGCGACATCGACTTCCTGGGTATCGAGCGGAAATGCGCTGCAGTAGGCACGCATGGCGTCGATGATCTTGTCGCGCAGCCGCTTCAGCTTGCCGTCCTCGTTTTCGATGCGGCCCTGCAGCCATTGGCGCACATCGTGTTCGCGATTCTCGCAGGACTCGACGCTCAGCTGGTGTTCGCCGAGCGCTTCGCTGCGTATCGCATCGAGACGCTCGAAGTAGGTACTTGGCGGCGGCTGCGCCGCCGTGTCCTTGGCGATCACCGCCAGGGTGTCGCTACGCAAGGCCTCGGCGGCTTCGCGCTTGGCCTGCGTGGCGCCCAGCTCGCGCGTCCTGGCGGCCAGGGCGGCCTCGCTGTCGGCAAGCACGCCCTGCAGTTGCTGCAGGCGTGCGGTCAGGTTCTGCAGGACGTCCGAGGTCGTTTCCAGCAAGCGCTTCTCGTCCTGCAGGCGTGCCACTTCGGTGGCCGACGATTGCCAGTCGAGTTCGCTGAATTCGCTGAAGTCGCCGTACTCGCCGAGTTTCGAGAGCGCCGTCAGGCGCTCCTTGAGCGCCTTCTGCTCGCCCATGATCCTGCCGATGCGGCTGCCGAGCTCGCCGAGCCGCGTTTCGAGTTGCCGGGCATTGGCTTCGAGGGCGCTGATCTTGGCGGCATTGCTCCAGCCGAGGACGTAGCGACTGCGGTCGTCGAGGCGGTGGCGGTCGTCTTTCTCGTGGCGCTCGCCGGGCGCCTTGATCTGGCCGGCACGGGTGATCGCTTTCGTCTCGCGGCGGAACTGCTCGTGGGTGGCGCAGCAGGCGACGTCGAAACGGTGCGCCAGCTCGCGTTCCAACCAGTCGTAGTACGGCGAGTCGGGCTTGACCGCCAGCTTGCGCACCAGTGAGTCGCGATGCAGGCCGGGCAGGTCGCCGGGCGTAGTCTTGGTCTTGCGCACGCGGAAATAGACCAGCCGCCCGCGCAGATGGGTGCGATCGACCCACTCGGCGACCGGCGTGTAATCCTCGTCGGGAATCAGCAGCGACAGGCCGAAGTTGTGCAGCAGGCGTTCGCCGGCCCCTTCCCAGTCGCGCTCGTCGTCGCGCACCTGCAGCAGCTCCCCGGCAAAAGGCATGGTCTCTTCGGCGAAGCCAAGCGCCTGGCACAGCGCGCTGCGCATCGCCACCTGCGCGGCCGGGACGTTGCTGCGCCGGGCCTTGAGGCTGTTGATCTCGGCCATCAGCTCATCGTGCTCCTGCTTGCCCTGGCGCAAGCTGACACTCAACTCGGTGAGCTCGTTCTGCAAGCCTGCATCGCGCTCGCGCGCGGCTTCGGCCAGCACGGCGAAGCGCTGGCACTGGTCGAGAAAACCGGCTTCGTCAGACGCGGCCTGCTCGCCAATGGCGCCGAGCAGCT
The DNA here is from genome assembly GCF_012939955.1 of Candidatus Accumulibacter phosphatis. Lineage (GTDB taxonomy): Bacteria > Pseudomonadota > Gammaproteobacteria > Burkholderiales > Rhodocyclaceae > Accumulibacter > Accumulibacter delftensis. Next base: position 2,299 of record NZ_SPMY01000053.1, on the reverse strand, counting down.
CGCCGTAGCGCTGTGCCTTGCGCGCTCGCGCCTGGCGCTCCAGTTCGAGGCGATGAATGTCGGCCGCCAGGCGCTCGAGCCGATCGCCGCCGTTCTCGGCGATGCTGCGCTTGAGCTCGCCCTCCTCGGCGCGCTGCGCCAGGCGTTGCTCGTCGATGCGCCTGAGCTGCGCGTCCTGCCGCCGCCAGTCTTCAGCCAGGCCGGCCAGCCGCTTGTCGAGAAGGCCGAGCTTGAGGCCGGCGAAATAGGCTTTGAGCGCTTCGCGACAGGCGCGCATGTCCTCGATCTGCGCCGCCAGCAGCGCATGCCGCCCGCCGTCGGCCACCAGCGGCGCGAGCAGCGCCACCTGCCGCTTCGCCTTGAGGACTGCTTCATGGGCGCGGTTGAGGTCGTCGAAGTGGCCGATCAAGGCCGTGATTCGTGGCGCGACATCGAAAGGCTCGAGCATGTGGCTGCGCACGAAGTCGGTCAGGTTGCCGACCGATTTCATCGACACCGTCTGGTGGAAGAGGTCCAGCGCCTGCTCGTTGTCGATGCCGAAACGGCGCCGGAACCAGGCGCCGTAGGGCGGAAAGCTGTCGAAGACTTCGGCCAGCGGCTTCCGCAGCCGCTTGCGCAGCGCGGCGATGTCCGAGCCGAAGTTCGCAAAATCGCCGGCAATCGACAGCTCGCGTTCGGCGGCGACGAAGAAGCGTGCCGGCTGCCCCTGCGCATCCTTGATCCAGAACACCTGCGCCAGCGTCACCGTCTGGTCGTAGCCGGCGTTATGAAACACGCCGAGGATCACCGAGTAGTTGTTGTGGTCGCGCAGCGCCACCGGTCGCGCCGTGCCGCTGACCTCGTTGCGCTCGGACTTGTAGTGGCCGAGGACGTAGGAGCGCAGCGTCCGCTCGCGACTGTCGGCACCCGCCGCCTTGTTGTAGGCGATGCGCTGCGCCGGCACCAGCAGGGTGGTCACCGCATCGACCAGCGTCGACTTGCCCGACCCGATGTCGCCGGTAAGCAGCGCGTTCTGGCCGCCCGGGTTGAGCGTCCACACGCGCGCCTCGAAAGTGCCCCAGTTGAAGACTTCCAGGCGCTGCAGGCGAAAACCCGAAAGCGTGTCGTCGGCGACGAAATCGAGCCCGAGGCTCTGCGGCTCATTCATCGGTGGCGGCCTTGGTATTCCTACTCGGCGTACTCGGCGTACTCGGCGTACTCTTCGTGCTCTTCGTGCTCTTCACTGCGCCGCCACTCTCCCCCGCCAACAGCGAGCGGTAAGCGGCCAGGCGCTGATCGAATTCGGCCAGCCACTGCGCGTCGACGAAGGACTTGAGGATTCGCCGCACCTCGAAAGTCGCCGTCTGGCCGCTTTGCACTTTCAGGCGGCGGACGAAGCCGAGCTCGACGACCTTGCCGAGATAGAAGTCGATCTGGTCGATCAGGCGCGCTTCGTTACTGCCTTCGTGCAGGAAAACGCGCAGCAGCTCGACGACCTCGTCGCGCGAGAACACCAGCCGCGTGTCGCCGCCGCCAGCATCGAACTCGGCCAGCTTCTTGCGCAGCAGCGCCAGCAGCAGGCTGACCGGAAACGACAGCGGACGCCGCGCAACCAACCGCGGCAGCCGGACCCCCTCGCCATCCTCGGGCTGCGGACGCGAGCGCAGGAAGGCATAGCCCTCGGCCTCGTCGAGCACCAGTTCGAGGTCGAGCACGGCCACGTAATCACGCACCCGCGGCTGTAGATTGAGCAGCGCATTCCACAAGGCCGCGTCCGCCTCCTGATAGAGCACGCCCTTGAGCAGGGGAATGACCAGAGCGGAGAGGTCGGGGCTCTCCGGGGTGGACGTCGCTGCGACCGAGCCATCTAGGTCGAGCTGTGCTTCCAGGTCGTCTTCCGCTGCTGCCACCATGCTTCCCTCACCAACATCACCGGCGACAGCCGCGCCTACTTCTCGTTTACTTCTCGTGCACTTTTTGATTGCCTCGCGACACCATCACTGGCGACTTGCAGGCTTGCCACCCGCTCCACCTGCTCATCGAGGTAAACCGGCAAGCGGACAACCGCATCGGAAGCGTAGAACTTGCCACGCACGCCCTTGCTGAAATCGTAATGATCTTTCATCCGGCCAGCTCCGCTAAAACCCCTTTGGCAGGGCTGAGGATACCACGCGCCAGCACGCTCCCGTCGCCCGGCGGCAAGGCGTTAATGTGAAAGTCGCGCAAGCGACTCACGAACCTCCCTTCTCCCTTGCGGGAGAAGGGGCAGGGGAAGAGGGTAACGGTCATGACTTTCATGATTCGGGGTGTCTCCACGTGT
>NZ_SPMY01000052.1 GCF_012939955.1 Candidatus Accumulibacter phosphatis | reverse complement strand
GTGTCTCCACGTGTCATGACCGTTAATGTGAAAGTCGCGCAAGCGACTCACGAATCTCCCTTTTCCCCTCGCGGGAGAAGGGTCGGGGAAGGAGGGGAAAACGGTCATGACTTTCATGATCTGTGGTGTCTCGATTGTCATGACCGTTAGCTATCCTTCGTCGGAAACTCAACCTTTGGTCGACCTTGCCCACATCACTTCAGGTCTTCTGCAAGATCACTGCACCGTAAGCCGGAATATTCAGGGCGTGTCCACCATGCAGGCGAGCGTCGCGACCGCCGTTGCTGTGCTCGCCCTCGTGTTCTTCATGAATCGCGAATGCTGGCCAAGTCGAATTCCAAAGTTCACGATACTGTCCCCAAGGCAGATTGAGTTCAGCGAGTTTCCTGTGGCCTGACCAAGCGCCGAAGTTAAGCAAGACAAAGTAGTCCCCATTATCTCCGCGCGTAAAGGCCAACAGCTGTTCTTCCGTAAAGCAGACGTCGATGCGGGATGGCCCTTGAATGCACTGATCTTTACGCAGGCAGCCAAGCTCTCGCCACCAAGCGCGGATGCGGCCGCGGTCGGCGTTGGCAAGGTATTCCTCGATATCCAGCTTTTCATCGCTACCGAAGCTGAACTGCTTGTCTTCACCCGATTCCGCTCCCATGAAATACAGCGGTATGCCACGCGAAAGGAGCGTCGCTGCCGCCGCGACTTTCGACATCCGCCAGCCTTGTCCATAACCCGCCACGCGCGCCACTCGATCGGGCACATTGCCAACCTCGTCATGGCTCTCTGGATAATTGACGATCTTATACCAGCGGTCACACTGAGTATGGGTAAGCCTCATTGCGTCTGCTAGACGGGACATGCCGAACTGCCGGCGACAAGCGTCAATCAAGCGATCATGAAAATCATCGCCCCACTGTGAGTCCATCGGCCCGCCGTAGTTCGTCATGCTCCACTCGTTTGGCAAATGCTCGGCCATCAGGATACAGTTGCCGCCGACTTGCGTGCGCACGGCATGCCGGAGTCCGTGCAGAAATTCCCAACCGCCGCCGGAACCCAACTTCCGCACCGACCCGCTCCAGCCATCCCAAGCGGCAGAGTGCACAATCGTCGCGGTATGATCCAGCCGGAAGGCATCGACGCGAAACTCGTTGGCTAGATATACCAGGTTTTGAGCAAAGAAATGAAGACACTGCGGATGGTCGAAGTTGACCAGCGCGCCCCACTGCGTGTCACCGTCAAAGAAGCTGTCTCGCGCCACGGCCCACAAAATGTTGTCGCCGCCGGCATGGTTGAACACGACGTCGAGCACCACCGCCAAGCCATGTTCGTGCGCTGTACGGACTAAGTGTTTAAGATCGTCGGGACCATTGGCTCCGCAATAACCGTTCTCCACGGCATAAAAATAGGCTGGATCGTAACCCCAGGAATTCGAGCTACTCACTTCGTTGACGGGCAGCAGCTGAATCGCCGTCACACCCAGTTCCTTGAAATAGGCGGCGTTGTCTGCGATTTCCTGAGCAACGCGACGCAACGGTGCTTCCTGTTGAAAGCGATTGGTGAAGCGGCTCGGGTGCAGCTGATAAATGACGTAATGATCGAGATTGGGTCGCTCCCAAGACTGGCTTCCCCAATCGAAACGTGCGTGATTCACCAGCCGTGACGCCGCATCGATGCGGGAAGTTTCCACCCAATTCGCCGCCGGGTCTTGCCTGCGATCGCCCTGGTTAAACAGGAACTGGTACTTGACGCCGTGGTAATCGCTTTGTCCGCAGGCCAGGCCGGAAAGCAGATCCGCAATCTTAACGCTGCCCCACCAGTACGTGCCGTCGCGAGTGATCCGCATTTGAACAGGGTTGGTCGTCCAGTCGGTCCACTCGCCAATCAGGCTGACATCGGCTGCGTGAGGCGTGTGCACTACAAAGCGCATTTCGTCCCCTTCGGCGTAGGCGCCGGGACGGCGGATCCGAAATGGCGGATCCCTTACAAGATCGGTCGGCGGCTTGGCGGAAAGCAGCGGTGGACGGTCGAGTACGACATATCGGTGTACCGGTGAACCAACGCCATGTACTTGGATCGCATGCCGAAAACGCTCCCAGTTACCTTGAGTATCATGGAACTTGAACGACGTGGTCACTTCAGGATAGACCTGTAGCGAGACATCGCCGCTGGCAGTGACGGGGACATTGACGGCGAGCGGCCCGCGCGCCCGATTGACCCACACATGAGCCAGCGGCGAACCCTGCAATGTGCTCAAGTCCGAGTTCGCAATCGAAAGGTCGAGTTGCACATTGGCTTTGGGAGCGGACGAAAACAAGGTCTTGTCCCCTTCGAGCGTCCAGTATTCTTTGTCGTCTGTGATGGTGATGTGCTCACGCCTGGCTTCGTCGTGTTCCCACTCGTCAGCGATACCGGGGTTGTGAATCTGGCAGCTGTACGGCAGTTGCGTGAAAATCTGGCTGGTAAACGTGGTCCAGCCATTCGCATCGACGCCATCGACCTCGGTGACGTAATCGCCGTTCTCGGCCCACAGGTGCAGCTTCGCAGGAGCGTTGAACTCCTGACGACAATGCAGTGTCAGCGTGCAGCTCTTTGGCACCAGCTGTGCGATTGCCGGGGTACCGCTATGCGTCCAGATCTCGGTGCCGTCGTCCGCGACCCACCACCGGTTGGCAGCATCCGGCTCGAAGTCAACGAACTGTCCATCATTTGCGCGGATGAACTTGAAGTTGAAAAAGGAGCTTTCGTGAGGCGCCAAGTTCAAATCAAAGTACGGTCCCAAGGAATCGAGTCCCGATTGGGAGATGCGTCGGCTGACACCCTGGACTGAATCCCAAAGGTACATTTCGCCAGGTCGATACCTGGACTGGGATATCAAGTGCACCCGCAGGCTGGACTCAGTCTTACCCCGGGGATCTTTCGTGACCACCCGCGACGCTTCGGACACGAACCAAACGGCGGGGTGAAAGCCTCCCGAGTGCAACTGTGGAAGTACCCGCTGAAACACGTCGCTCTCGAAATCTTCAGGCGAGCCGCGATCGTCGAAGGAGAACAGCATGAATCGAACGGGATTGCCGATCGATGTTTCGAGATCGCACTGGAACTCTACCCATCCCGGCCCTGCAGGTGCGACGACCGGATACAAGAAAAACCTGGTGGAGGTCCCGACCCGCCAAACGTGCAACCCAGGCCGCCGGCGCTGCGTATAGACAAAGAAACTCTGCATAATCGCCCCCTTCACGCGTTTGATTGGCGTCGCAACTGCGCTTCTTCGCAGGAGCGGTCAGGCAGATGCCCCCGCTCAGAGCAGAAAGTGCAATTCGACAGGAGAATTCTACCCCCCAAGTGGAGCCATTGGCCCTGCATCACAGCGGGTATTTTCGGCTCACATGGTCGCCAGGCGAACTGGCCCGCGCCCAGCCCGCAAGGAGCCGGACGTGAGAGTTTCCCCTCATCCGACGCGAGCAGTTCAAAGGGCAGCATCAATTGCCGACCCGGACTCGCACTTTCCCGGCTCAGGTCTTTCCCCGTACCTTGGGCAAATGTTAAGACCTGCCCCCGTCGTGCCAAAGGGGTCTCGCGGTGGCGAGTCCATTCGCGTACCATCGCTGCATGAGCATGGAACAAAACCCACCCTTGCACGAGCCGGATCGCGAATCGCCGCCGATGCTGTGGGAGTTTGTCAAGCTCGCCGACTATCGTGTTCCCAGCCCTGCCCGCGCGAGCGCGGCGCTGGAAAAATGGACATCACTGAGACAGCTTTTCCGGCGCGACGAAGTCGACCAACGGGACGAACAGGCGCCGGTCAAGTCCGAGGACGAATTGCGCCTCTTGTCGCAGTCGCGCTTGCACGATCTGGCACGGCCGATCGACTGGCGCGGCGCGGCGGCAGCGCTGGACGCGGCACTGGCCGATTGGCTGCAGGCCAGCAATGCGGACACGGCGGTCAAGTTCGTCATCGGGCAGCCGCATTGCGGCCACCCGGAAATCCTTGCGCATTGGGCCGCCAGCCACGACGCGCTCCGGATCGAGGCGCCCAGCAGCGAGCAGATTCTCGGCGACGACGGTCGCTGGCTGGAAGCCTGGCCAGCGACCGATCGCCTGTGGGTACTGGCGAATCTGGAACATTGCTATCTGCGTCACGCCAACGGCCTGGGACTCGTTCGGCGCCTCCTTGAACGGGCGGCGAGTGGTGCTCTGGGACGCGGCGTGATTGCTTGTGACAGTTGGGCCTGGGCATATTTGCAGGAAGTCTGGCCGCTCCCGCAGCCGGGCGCGCTGACCCTGCAGGCTTTCGATGGGCAGCGCCTGTCGCACTTTCTCGCCGAGTTGATGCCGTGCCCGGTGCGTGATCGCCTGCGCTTCTGTAACGCCAGGACGGGCAACGAAGTACACCTGGAACTCGGCGAAAACAACACTGCGCTCAGCCCGGAAGTCAATCAGCTTGCCGTTTACAGCCGCGGCAATATCGGCTGTGCCTGGAACTCCTGGCGGGCGTCACTAAGGGCAACGCCGGATCAGGGCGAGGACGGCACGGAACAGGCCGGCGAGACCCAAGCTGGCGCGGATCGGGGCGCCGAAATTGTCTGGGTGTCCGCTGTCCGCCAAGAACCCGTCCTGCCGGCCGAAAAAGGCGAAGGCCTGGCTTTCATCCTGCACGCGCTGCTGTTGCACAACGGCTTGCCGGCAACACTACTGCCCGAGTTGCTGCCACAACCCGAGCACCGCATCGCGTCCAGCGTGCTGCAGTTGCAGACCCAGGGCGTCATCGCCCTGGCCGATGGTCGCTGGCAGATCAGCGCATCGGCCTACGCCGTGGTGCGCGAATTCTTGCGGCGGCGCGGTTTTCTGCGGGATAACTTCTGAGGTCTCGAACATGGAAGTGCCACCACTGCAACAACTCTTCAAAGACCTCGGTACCGGTACGCTGCTGGAATTACTGCTGATCGTTGTTCTCACGACGACGCTGATCGTCAGCGTGCAGAGACTGCTGCCATGGCTTGCCGAGCAAATGCATGGAAAGCACCGTCTCTACTTGCTGGCCATCGTGCCGCTGCTACGGCTCGGCATCCTGGTGGTCGCTTTCCTGTGGATCGTGCCGCTGATCGTCAAGCCTTCGCTGCAGAACATGGTGGCCCTGTTCGGCACCATCGGACTGGCGCTCGGTTTCGCGATGAAGGACTACGCCAGCAGCCTGATCGCCGGCATCGTCGCCGTTGGCGAAATGCCCTATCGCAACGGCGACTGGATCGAAGTCAACGGAATCTACGGCGAGGTGACGCATATCGGCATGCGTACGGTGCAGATCGTCACCGCCGACGATACCCTGGTCAGCATCCCCCACCTGCGCCTCTGGAGCGATCCGATTTTCAATGCCAACTGCGGTCGCCCGCAGCTCCAGTGTGCTGCCGATTTCTATCTCCATCCCGCGCACGACGCGGCGGCGGCCAAAGCGGTACTTCAGGACGTCGCGCTGACCAGCCCCTATCCCTATTTCGACGACCCGATCATGGTCGTCGTGCACGAGAAACCCTGGGGCACCCACTACCGCTTGAAGGCTTATCCGATCGATGCGCGCCAGCAGTTTCGCTTCATCAGCGACCTCACCGTTCGCGGCAAAGCGGCCCTGCTGCGACACGGTGTCAGCTTCGCCACAGCCCCGGCGCTTGCCGACAAGCAGGCCTGACTTTCACTCACTGCTTGCCCGGACGGTTGCACGCGTTTGGCAGACACGTTCCGCCGACGCCTACGCAATTCACACCCATCACATCGACCTCGGGTTCGAGCCGAACCGTCTCCAACTCGTCACCCGCCTCAAGCAGGACATCTACGTGCCGGCCATCAAGGCCGAAATCGCTGCCGTCGAAACCACGCCGTCGCTGGCTGAACAACTCGCTGCACGGCCGTTCAGGGGCCTTCCGAAGTACGGATCGTACGTTGCCCGCTGCGCATTCATTCATACCCTGGCGTTCAAAGACATCTTGCGCGGACTCAACGCCGAGGAACTTCGCTACGCCATCCTGAGTCCGGGAACAGATGTCGCATTCATTGACGACGCACGCAAACGCTTCGCAACCGACTCGGCGTATCTCGACGACAAGCCGGGTGCCCCGCTTCGCTTTCTGGCCGAGGCCAATCTCACCCAGATCGTCCGGCGCCAAGAAACCAACACCGACCGCGACGAGGCGCGCACATGACGACGCCGTTAATGCTGCTCTGCTGAAGCAGGCCGAGCAGGCAGCGGCGGCGGGCGTGGAAATCGACGTGCGGCGCTTTGCGGTGGCGGTGCTTGGTTGCCATTACCGAGGCATTGGCGGCCAGCGCCCAGGATTGGGCGAAGGCTCAGCCGGCGACCGGCGGGATTTGCCGATCGGAAGTGCAAGACATGCTGCAAATCCAAGAAAAACCGGCGAGTGCTGGCCCGGTGATAGCCCAACAAAAAGCCCGACCTTGCAAGTCGGGCTAAATGTCTGATTTACTGGTGCCGCTGGGCGGAATCGAACTGCCGACCTTCGCATTACGAATGCGCAAACAATGGCATTTATTCATGTTGATTGGGATTCCAAAAGACAGTTAAAACTACTGTTTTTCAATCATTTAGCAGAACTAGACGTTGCTTTCTGTTGATGCGCATTGCTATAATTTGCCTACTGTCTGCCTACTGTGCGTCTCTGGTAGGCACCATCGGAGGGCGAACCATGAGCGAGAGAGTTAAATTCACAGCCGGGAAAATCTCGGGCTTCAACTGTCCGGCCGGCTCAAATGCCGCGTTCCTCTGGGACACCGACACAAAGGGGCTTGGGCTAAAGGCTTCAATGGGTGGTTCGAGACGGTACGTACTCGAAAGCCGCCTCAAATCTGGCGCAAGCATCCGGCTGACCATCGGCGACCCGAAGACGTGGGCGATTCAAGCCGCCCGTGACGAAGCCCGCCGACTACAAACGCTGATTGACCAAGGCATAGACCCGCGCCAAGAGAAGGCCGAACGCGTCGCAGCATCTGAGGCCAAGCGGGAACAAGCGAAACGCGTACAGGCATTGGCAATGGAAGCGTGGCAAGCCTACCTTGACGCCCGCGCCACGCGGTGGAGTGCCCGTAGCCTGCTCGACCATCAGCGCCTTTCGGACGCTGGCGGACGACCCAAGACCCGAGGCCGCAAACCCGGCGAAGGCGACACGACGCTACCGGGAATCCTGCTTCCCCTGTTAAGCCTTCCTCTGGCGAAGATCGACGCTGACGCCGTACGCGCATGGTTGAAGGGAGAAGCCGCACACAGGCCGACGCAAGCCAACAACGCCTTCGTTCGCCTGCGCGCCTTCCTCAACTGGTGCGCCGATCGACCCGAGTACCGCGACCAAGCACGCACTGACGCCTGTCTTACCCGCCTGTCTCGCGACGAACTGCCGAAGAAATCCGCCAAGGACGACTGCCTGCAGCGCGAACAGTTGCCGGCGTGGTTCGCAGCCGTTCGCCAGATACAAAACCCCGTCATTGCTGCCTATCTGCAAACGACGCTGCTAGCTGGCGCGCGCCGGGAAGAGGTGGCCGGCTTGGCCTGGAACGATGTCGACTTCCAGTGGAAGGCGATGACCATCAAGGACAAGGTGGACGGCACCCGCACCATTCCGCTGACTCCCTACGTTGCCGCGTTGCTGGCCGCCCTGCCCCGCCGCAATGAGTGGGTATTCAGTAGCCCCGCCGCCGCGTCGGGAAGGCTTCAGGAGCCGCGCATTCAACACAACAAAGCACTGACCGCCGCCGGCTTGCCGAACGTCACTATCCACGGCCTGCGCCGCTCGTTCGGCACGCTTGCGGAATGGGTAGAGTGCCCCGCCGGGGTATCGGCGCAAATCATGGGACACAAGCCGAGCGCGACCGCCGAGAAGCATTACCGGGTTCGGCCGCTCGACTTGCTGCGGATGTGGCACACGAAGATTGAGACTTGGATTCTGAACGAAGCGGGTATCGAACAATCGACGGACGAGCAAACCGCTCCGCGCTTGGTGAAGGGCGGCCGGAAGTAACCGCCGGCTACGACTCCGCGCCGCGCAAGTCCATTGCTCCCACTACAGAACTTCTGTAACCTTTACGTTACTAACCCATGTTCGACATTCTCGACTATCAGGCGGAAGACGACCGCGACCCGTTCAAGGAGTGGCTGGCAGGTTTGGCAGACCGGCAGGCACGCGCACGGGTGGCCGTTCGGGTGCAACGCATGGCCGCCGGCAACTTCGGCGACCACAAGCCGCTGAGTGAGGGGGTATGGGAACTGAAGATAGACCACGGCCCCGGCTACCGGGTGTATTACGCCCGGGCCGGCCGCCGAGTGCTGTTGCTGCTGGTCGGTGGTGACAAGCGCCGGCAGCAAGCCGACATTGCAACCGCCGTCCGCTACTGGCAAGACTGGCAAAGGAGAAACGCACAATGAAAGCCGCCCGCCCCCACGATGACGCAATGGTGGAACTGCTCCGCGAAGACCCGGCCTTTGCCGACGAGTACCTGGCCACCGCGCTGGAAGAAGCCGACGAACCCGGCGGGCGGCAAGCCCTGTTGCGCGCCTTGCGCCATGTCGCCCAAGCGCAAGGCATGGAGGAAGTTGCGGAACGCGCCGGCCTGCGCCGTGAAAGCCTTTACCGCGCGCTGTCTCCCAAGGGGAACCCGACGCTTGAAACGCTGCTGGCGGTCCTCTCCGCCGCTGGTCTGCGCCTGGCAGTTGCCCGCCGGGAGGAACACCCAGCCTGACTGAGTTTTGCCGCGCCTATCCCGAGGCTGATCCCCGAGGGTGAACACAGAAACCCCTTCATTCTGCTGGCGCGGCACCCCATTTGAAGGAGCGCAGCGAAGGAGCGCCATTATGAACGTAGTAGTCATCATTGCCGGCCGGGAAGCCATTCCGGTGCGGGCTATTCCGCACGTGACACGAAGGACGATTACTCCGGACACGCTATGCAAATTCTTGGGACACGAGGATGTCCTTAAGAGGCTGCTAGAGGTATCTGTCTATAGCATTCAACCACCTGATGGCTTTGCGCCATACCCACCGACTGCGTGGGACGCCATTTCCGACAGTCTGCAAGACCTCTCGACGAATCTCAAGGCCAAGGAGAACAGCGGCCGCACGACCCGCCAGGACTGGCGCCAGCAATCCCCGCTGAAACTGCCCGCTGGCGTGTTCGTATGGCGTGACGAGTTTGAGCCGGTCTATCGGCGCCAATGGAAGGGCGTTTTTGACGACCGCGCGATGGAACGTCTCGACGAAGGGCTGGCCGAACGGGCGGGAGAGCGGGACCTCCATTTAGACTGCACCAGTGCAGAGCGCGACGTGTTCGTCGAAGGTTTTGAATCCGTATCGGCACCTGCAGAAGTCCAGCACGAGAGCGAAGAGGGTACTTCTTCTACAGCGACTGTGGACTGGATAGCGCGTGTACGAGCCCTTGCCATCGAATATATCGCCCGCCACAAGGAGCAAGACCTGTACCCCACGCAAGATGACGTTTGCAAGCACCTAACTGAGGTAGCGCGCGAAAAAAAAAATCTTCGGCGCTCACAAAAAGCCCCTAGCTTTAGGCTACATCAAGAGAAATGCCATACAGAGCGACTGGTGGACGGAGAACGGACCGTGATATAGCGCGTGGGAAATGTGGGAAATCTCGACGAGGCGAAATTTCCCGCTCCGCAGCGAGCATGAATAGCCAGCAAAACCAATAGGTTGCTGGCTATTTTGTTTTTCTTGCTGGGAAATTTTCCCATCTATGAAGTGGCTACACCATCAACAAACAAGAAGGTGTAGGCCAAATGAACACTATCAATCAACTCATGGCGCGTGCCGGGCTTCCTCAAGTTCTGCCGACGGCCGACGCAGCGCGAGCAATCAACCGTGCGCCGCAGACGCTCAGGAAATGGGCATGCCTCGAAAACGGACCGATTCGCCCGGTGCGTATCAATGGGCGTTTGGCGTGGCGGGTATCTGACCTGCAGGCGCTGCTGGCCGGCGAGGTCGAGTAAATGAAAAAAAACGCTCCCGAACCAAACCGCATCCGAGAGCGCCCCACGCAAGCGCGATCATAACCCTAATCACCCCTCTTCTGATACTTCGCCGCCGCTTGTGACCGGGCAATGCGCGCAGGTTCTCAGAATCATTCGCGAGCTGGGCCCAGTCCTGAGTTTCACCATGACGGCCGACTACGCAATTCCCGAGGCGGCCGCCCGAGTCCACGACCTTCGGGGCAAGGGTTACAACATCCTGACGCAGATTCATTCAGCGATCGAGTTTCGCGGCAGCATCAGGCGGAATGCGGCGACGTACTCGCTCGGCACCCCTGAATGGCCGGCTCCAGGCTTTCTTGCAGCGCCGGAACCGGCGCGTCAAAGGGGGCTATTTTGATGGCCGCTAAATCGACGCAGCCGTTGCAATGGAGCAAAGTCTGGCTGGACGAAAACTCGCGCAAGACAGCCAGGTTGTCGACTCTCGAATTCGGCGCCTACATGCTCCTGGAACGTGCCTATTGGGTGGCCGGACCCCCCGGGGACGATGACAATCTACTCGCCCGTATCACTGGTCTGTCGATTGCCGAGTGGCGCAAGAGTCGGCCGGCAATCGAGCCCCTGTTTGTCGTCTCTGGCGGTCAGTGGATTAATCCGCAGATCGACGCAGACATGGAGGTCATGTACTCGGCGATGAAGAAGAACCGAGAGCGCACCGCCGCCGCGACAAAGGCCAGATGGCCGAAGGATGACCGTAAAGCTCTCCGTGACGGACAGCGTAACGGTGTCCGTCACGATGTCCTTGACGCATCCGTCGACGCTTACCAAGACTTTAAGGGCGCAACCCAAAGGCCCCTAGCCAAGCAAGAGCCTGTTTCTGCGCCCGGTGCTACTGACTCAGACGGGGATCATACGGCCGGCGATTCCTTGCCTGGATGGGAGGATTGCCATGTCTATTGACTTGCGCCCCTACCAATCCAATCTCGTCGACAACACCCGCCTTTCCTTGGCTGGGGGAAATCGCCGCGTGGTTGCCTATCTGCCCACAGGCGGGGGCAAGACGCGCACCGCCGCCGCCATCATCTGCAGGGCGCTGGCCAAGGGCCGCAAAGTCGTGTTCGTCGCCAATCGAAAGCAGCTTGTTCTGCAGACGTCGGGAGTCCTCCACGGCCTGGGCATCGCCCACGGCATCCTGCAGGCTGACAACACGCGCAATCTGGACGCCCGTGTTCTGGTGGCGTCCATCGACACGGTGCACCTACGCGGCCTGCCAGACGACATCAGCCTGATCATCATTGACGAGTGCCATTCCGTCGCCGGAAGCGCGAAGCTCAAGCAGATCATGTTTTCCAGAAACCTGGTGCCGGTAATCGGCTTGACGGCAACGCCGTTCGCTGCAGGTATGGGGAAGCACTACGACAAGCTCGGCGGCGCGCTGTTCGAGGACTTGGTTATCGGTGCAACGGTGCCCGATTTGATTGCTGACGGTCACTTGGTCGATTGTGATATCTACGCGCCGAGCGACCCCGACCTGAAAGGGGTGCGCAGCTCGAAAGGCATCGACGGCGAGACGGATTTCTGCCAAAGCGATCTGGCCAAAGCAGTCGATAAGCCGAGCCTGATCGGCGACATCCGAGACCACTGGTTCAGGCTGGCCAAGGACAAGCAAACGGTCGTCTTCGCCACCGACATCCCCCACAGCAAGCACATCGTCGAGACTTTCCAAGCGGCCGGCGTCGCCGCTGAGCACATCGACTACCGCATGGACGACGACGAGCGCGCGGCAATTCTGGAGCGCTTCGCCAACGGCGCCACAACGGTGCTCAGCAACTGCGCCTTGTTGTCGGAAGGCTGGAGACTGCCCGACCGCCGAGGTGATGATTCTGGCGCGCCCGACGCGCTCCCTGATTCGCTACATCCAGATGGTGGGCAGAGTGCTCAGGCCAGCGCCCGGCAAGGAGCGTGCATTGCTGCTCGACCACAGCGGCAGCACCGCGCGTCTTGGGCACCCGTGTGACGACCTACCGCTGGCGCTTGACGACGGGAAGCCCAGAACATCCGGCAGCAAGAGCACCGAGCGCCGGGAGTCACTGCCGACGAAATGCGCGAAATGCAGCCTCATGAAGCCAGCGAAAATCCACAAGTGCCCGGCTTGCGGATTCGCTCCCGAGCGGCAGAACGAAGTCCAAACCATCGCCGGCAAGCTGGTCAAGCAGGTGCGCAAGAAGCCGGCGACCAAGGACGTCAAGCAGCTCGTCTATTCGCAGCTCCTGTTTCTTCAGCAAAGGCGGGGCTATCGTCAAGGCTGGGCGGCGAACCAGTACCGGACCTTCTTTGATGTTTGGCCGAAGGGATTGGCGGAGGTCGCGGCAACGCCGACGCAGGAGGTCATCAACAAGGTCCGCGCGAACGCGATCGCCTTCGCGAAGCGCAAGGAGGCGGGCAATGCAGCGGCATAGCGTGCGGGAGGCGGCCGCCGGCAAGTGGCCGGGCATCCTCGCCGGCATGGGCTTGAGTGACCGTGCGCTGTCGGGGAAGCATGGACCGTGTCCGATGTGCGGGGGAAAAGACCGGTTCCGCTTTGACGACAAGGAAGGCCGCGGCACGTGGTTCTGCTCGCAGTGCGGTGCCGGCGATGGCGTCAAGCTGGCGATGCTGGTGACGGGCCAGGATTTCCCGGCCGCTGCTCTGGAGATCGAGCGCGCTGCAGGCGTCGTGCAGCCGTTCGTGCGACAGCCGGAGCAGGATGAAGCGGCGAAGGTCCGCAAGTTGTGTCAGGCCTGGGCGGAAGGCAGCAAGCTGACGCACGGCGACGAGGCCATGACCTACTTGGCTGGGAGAGACTTAGAGATCAAGACGGTGCCCGATTGCCTGCGCCTGCACCCCGCGCTGCCCTACTACGAAACTCGCGCGCTCGCGGGCAGGTTCCCGGCAATGCTCGCACGCGTCGTTGCTGCTGACGGCACGGGCGTCACCCTGCATCGGACATACCTGCAGCGCGGGCACAAGGCGCCGGTCAGTTCGCCAAAGAAGCTGATGGCCGGCAAGCCTGTTTCCGGGGCCGCTGTGCGCCTTTTCCCGGTGGCGGAATGCCTGGGTATAGCCGAGGGAATAGAAACGGCGCTGGCAGCGGCGCAGCTCTTCGGCGTTCCGGTCTGGTCCTGTATCAGCGCGGCAGGCATCCAGAGCTTCGAGCCTCCCGCTGGCGTGCGTGAGCTGATCGTCTTCGGCGACCACGATAGCAACTTCGTCGGCCAGGCGGCGGCGTACACGGCCGCACATCGGCTGAAGCGGAGAGGCTTGGTCGTGACGGTAAAGATTCCGTCGACGGTCGGTGACTGGCTTGACCAGCTCAGCGCGGACGCTGGGCCGCGAGACGCTGGAAATTGCCGGTACGTGCTGCGGGCGCTGCCAGTTATCGGCGAGGGCTCGACACTGCGCCGCGATGCACCGGATACGCTACGCTCCGACGCAAAAACAGGCGCCGGGAAGTCGGTCGACGTGCCATGATGAGAACGGCAAAAACTGCAGCGCACAATGCCGCCGGCAACAGCAAGCATGAAGTGTGCCCCTCTTTGTGCTGTCTGGCATATGACGGGTATAGAGTGCTCGTGGCTCGCAACTTGCTTACAGTGCATCGCACAATGCCTACGGCAAGTCGCCCGCCGCGGGCCACTGGCGTGATTTTCTGCCGCCGTGGTGCGATGAATGCCGGGGCGCAATGAACCAACTTCCAACGATTTGACAAACAGGCGCAGCAACTGCGCGAAAGGCAAGAGGCAACAAGATGAGCATGACGAATCAGTATGAACTAACTCCGCAGCAAGAGAATTTCGCACAGGAAGTCGTAAGCGGCGAGACGCTTTCCGACGCCTATCGGGCCTCGTACAAAACTGCCCGCATGACAGCGAAGCAGATTCACGAAGAGGCAAGCAGGCTGGCTGCGAACCCCAAGGTAGCCACAAGGTTGCGTGCGATGCAGGCAACTGCGGCCGAGATCGCTACGCTGAAGGCCGCGGACATTCTTCGGGAGGTCAAAGCACTGGCCCTGGCCGACATTGGCGGGATTATGAACGAGGACGGGCAGCTCAAGCTGCTGCACGAACTGCCGCCGGAGCTTCGTCGCGCGGTGGCTTCGTTCGAGGTCGACAAGGATGGCGTCGTCAAGTATCGCTTCTGGAACAAGCTCGACGCGCTGGAAAAGGCGATGAAGCACCTTGGCCTGTACGAGAAGGACAACGATCAGCAAGCAAATCCGCTGCGGGAACTGCTCGACTCCCTCGGCGGGGCGGTAATCGGAGTGTCGAGCGGGAAGTCGCGGAAAACGGGCGAACGGTAGAACTTTCCACGCGAGAAGGCCGCGATCGAGAAGGCTCAGGGAAGGTTCTGGAGAGCCGCATCAAAACGGGGCCGAAGTGGCTTGGACCATCGAACAGCCCGCCGCGTGAACTATGATGAAGAATCCCCTACGGAGAGCAGCAATGATTCCGCCAATCAAGGAAGTCAGAATCCGGTCGATCAGTCGCTGGATCAAGGACAACAGCCAGGGCGCAGCTACGCCCCCGCCCGAGGCGCTGTCGCAACGCGCTACAGGCCTGGACGATCAAATGGTCGAAGCGTTCGAGGCTCGCGAGGACGGGGTGATGGATCGGCTGATGAAGTCGGAACAGTGGGGAACGGAAGACGGAACCCGGCAGTTCAGGACGGAGCGAATGGAGATTTGGCAGGAAGTGTGCGCCGAGTTTCTGCCGACTTCCGACCAAGAGAGCCGGGAGGAACTGGCGAGACTGGAAGCGAGCTATCAGGCGATGTACGGCGAGCCGAGCCCCGAGGAAGAATTCACGAATCAAACTTCGACTCGCCCTGGCTCGACAACGGACCAGGAGATACGGGACTTGGTAGCAGACGCGATGCTGTTGAAGGCGATCAAGAAGCGGCGAGCGGCGAAGGGTTTGCCCTTGAGCAGCAATCCCTTGCAGAAATCGACCGGCAAGAAGCCGAGCGAGTAGCCCGAGAACGCTGGCAAGGAGTGCTTCTTGAGGACATCACGTCAGCGACGCTGCGTAATGGAATCCTGCATTACCACGGCGCCAACGTTCCAACTCAAGAAAGGAGCCCAGACTTTGCGTGTGGCGTATGCCAGTAGCTCGTCTCGGCGATTGCCTGGCCGTCGTTGCGAAACGCGATCATGGCCGCCCGTAGGTCATCCAGGCGACGGCGCCGACGAAGGCGATGGCCACCCACTCAAGCACGATGCGCCCCATGTCGAGGGTGGCCCTCGGGTGCGGCGGGTCGCCGACCAAGCTATACCCCATAGCGTGCCCGTTGACCAGGTACGGGACGCAAAGCAGCGAGGCGCCAAGCGCGACCATGCAAATGGTGATGATGCGGCGTTGCTTCTCAATCATGGCAATCTCCTGTGGGTGATCTTGAGGTGCACTCTCAAGCTTCTTTCCCGCGCTTTAGTTGCTGGACCAGTGGATCACTGTTCTTAGCGTATCCGCCGTAGTCTGGGCGGGCCGGGAAAAACCATGACTCACCGTTCCAATCGACGTCATGCGTCGTCGGTTTTGATTTGTTGAAAATGGCTTTGCACACGCCTGACATGGAGTTTTCTTGGTACACGATGGCCACTACACAATCTGTTGCGTCGACACGTATCCAGTCGCCTTTCTTTATTTCTGGATGACCTTTCATGAATTGCGAGCCTTTCGTCAGCTTAACGCCGAAGCAGCACGTGTTTTTAACCCTTGGCCACTTGATCAAGCTGATCGATGAAGGGTGGGATTTGGAAAAAAAATCGGGATCAGCTTAAGTCCTCGCTGGAAAACGCAGCCTCGTGGGAGCCGTTGCTCGCCAACCTCGACGAAGAGCTGGCGGAGCCAGCAGCCTAGCCACTCCGCCAGCGTAGAGGACCATCAGTGGCAGTGATAGCCGCCTGTCTTGTGGTCGGTATGGCACCCTTTGCTGTCAGTTCCGCCTGAGTGGGCGATGGCGCTGCCGCTGACAACGGCTATCGCGATGGCAAAAAACAAAGATATGGTTTTCATCATAGTTCCTCAAAAAAAACGAGAAAAAAAGGCGTTCTCGCATCGCCTTGTGACCTGCTTCCTCGGTAGGTGTAGCTATTTTTTCGACCCTGCACATGCGAAGCCCTGCCAGATCGATTATCGCGCAGATTTTCCTTTGTGAGAACTGTCGTTTTTGTTCAGCTCTTGCTCGCGAATACCTCACTACACTCTTCATAACAGAGCTGGCATGGAGTGCATGAGATTTTCCACAACGATAATTTTGGGAGGGTCCGCCATCGTGCTGACTTGTGGCGGCCCTTGGCGATAATGGCAATCCAGCGCGCAAGAGCCCTTGACGCACTGCTAGCGGGTGGCTGATACTGGCGCTGTCGCTGCACATCAGCGATGCGGGTTTGGAAGCCCGGGAAAAGTTGGCGGACGAGCCGCCCTGAGCGGTATTTTTTCGTCTGGTGCATGGCGTCCAAGTTTTGGGCGGTCGTGTGGGGAGTCTTCGGGCTCGCCGGTGCCAACTACCGGTCTTCCAACCTGCACGATCGCCCTCCCGTTTGGAAGCGGGAAGGCGGTTTCACAACCGCTTAGTTGGAGTCCCACCATGCCCAATATCCCCTGCGCCGATGCGCGCCAATCCAGCACGCTGCAACGCCTCAACCGCTTCACACCTGACGGCATCACTGCCCTCGCCGCTGTCGGGTTGGTTCTGCTCGACGCCATCAACAAGGCGCGTCTTGTCGTCAATGAGGCGCACCTATCGCACGACATTGCCATCGCGCTCTGGCGCGTGGTCGATGACCTGTACGACGTTCAGGACGCGCTACACGGCAACGCAAGCAAACTACCTGCAGCCCTGGCTTCGTTCCTTGATGCTGCGGAGGCGTGCCATGAGTGAGCAGATACCGACCAATCGCCCGGCTATCGACTCGTCCGTCTACGACTTTGCCCCTGGCGCGACGGCTGACGACGTTCAAGAACTGATCGAGAAGAAGCTGGCGCGCCTTGACGCCATGCTGCAGATGACGTGGGGTGTCGGCGGCGAGACGTTCGGGCGCGTGCTCGACGCGTCGGCCCGAGACAACTACCTATGGGCGTGCAGCGAACTGGTCACCGAGATACGAGAACTGTTTGGCTTGCAGGGGGGCTTCAATGAGAGCCGACGCCCACGCACAAGCCGAATTCGAGCCGAAGCCATACTTCGCCACTGCCGGCAACGCTGCGCAGTTCTTCGTCGTCAGCGAGGACATTACGACCGAATGCGCGCTCGAAGGGTCTTCGATGTTTCTGTCGTCAGCCGCCAGCCTGGGCAGCAACTCGGACGCGCTAGACGATGGCGCCCGGTGGGCAATCGTTCACCTCGTTGAAATGGCCAAGGCCCTTGTCGACACCGTCGTCAATGCTCAGATGGAAAGCGGCAGGGAGTAGCGGCCCGGCGCCAGGCAATGCGCCGACCCGGCCGCGCGCCGGGTTTTTCTTTGGTGCGACGGATGCGGGCTGAAAAAACTTGCCTACCATCTGCCTACCAGGTGCGCAGACAACAAAAAGCCCGACCTTGTGAGCCGGGCTAAGTGTTTGTTTCTACTGGTGCCGCTGGGCGGAATCGAACTGCCGACCTTCGCATTACGAATGCGCTGCTCTACCGACTGAGCTACAGCGGCACGGTGATTCTTGAAGCACGTGCAGGGTCGGCATTCTAGCAGCGCCAGCGGATATTTGGAACCTCTATTTGCGGCCCAAAAAGCTGTCGCTTGCTCGTCGGCGTACACGCCGCGAGCGCAAGCGAGAAAGCTAATCGAGCCTGGCCAGGGTCGACTTGGCCAGCGGCGGATTCAGGGCCAGGTACTTTTTTTATCCCCGCAAAGATGGCCGAGGCCAGTTTGTCCTGATAGGCGTCGTCGTTCAGGCGCTTCTCCTCCTCAGGATTGGAGATGAAGGCGGTTTCGATCAGGATCGACGGAATGTCGGGCGCCTTGAGAACGGCAAAACCGGCCTGTTCGACATGCGCCTTGTGCAGCCGGTTGATACCGCCAATCTCGCCGAGGACCGCTTTGCCGAGCTTCAGGCTATCGCTGATCGTTGCCGTCTGCGAGAGATCGAGCAGCGTACGAGCCAGGACCGGGTCGTTGACGGCGATATTGACGCCACCAATCAGGTCGGAGGCGTTCTCTTTCTGGGCCAGATAACGCGCTGCCGAACTCGTGGCCCCGCTCTCGGAAAGAACGAACACTGACGACCCATTGGCGTCCGGCCTGACAAAGGCGTCGGCATGGATCGAAACGAAGAGGTCGGACTGGATTCGACGCGCTTTATCTACGCGTGCGCGCAGGGGCACGAAGAAGTCCGAGTCGCGAGTCAGGACTACACGCATGTTCGGGTCGGCCGCAATTTTCGCACGCAAACGCTTTGCCACCGCCAGCGTGACGTGCTTTTCGTAGCTGCCACCGCCCCCGATCGCACCAGGATCCTCGCCTCCGTGCCCCGGATCGAGGGTGATCGTCACCAGGCGATCGATGACCGACCGGCCCCGCTGTTTGCTCACTGGCCGGTGCTCGGCGAGTTGCTCGGGCTTGGCGTCGATCCTGGCATCGGCGCCTGGTTCGGGCCGGCTTTCGGCGATGATCTCAGGCCGGCTCTCACCGGGTGCGACTTTCCAGTCCTTGCTGTCGAGCAGCGAGAGCAGTGGATCCGGCTGCGTCGACGGATAAACGTCGAGAACCAGACGATGCCCGTAACTACCCACCGGTGCCAGTTCAAAAACCTGCGGTGCGACCTCGGTCTTGAGCTCCATCACCAGACGAACGACGCCCGGCTTGTAGCGCCCGGCGCGCAGCAGCTTGATATTCGGATCGTCGGGAAGCACCTTGCTGGAAAGGCTGTCGAGCACGCTGGTCAGCTCGATGCCTTCCAGGTCGACGACCAGGCGGTCAGGATCTTTGACCGTGAATTGGGTGTATTTCAAAGGTGCGCTGAGTTCGATCGTCACGCGCGTGTACTCTGCTGCCGGCCAGACGCGAACGGCAAGAACAGCTGGACTTCTCCTGGCAGACGCTTGCGATACCTGACTGACTGTTAGAAACAGCGAAGCACCGGCAAACTTGATCAGTCTCCGGCGTCCTGCCAACCTCTCTTCAGCGCGTTCAAACATTTTTGTCCCTCCTCGGTACTCGCAACGACGTCCAGCATCCGACCGTTCCCGCAGATATGGAACATAAGGACGATGTCAGCCGCAGGTACCTGCCCGGCAGCCTTTTCGGGCCACTCAACCAAGCAAACGGCATCGTCTCGGAAATATTCGCCAAGCCCTGCATCAACGAACTCTTCTGGAAAGTTGAACCGATAGAAATCAAAGTGATACCAGTATATCCTCGAAATCACATAAATTTCAACCAATGTGTAGGTGGGGCTTTTTACCGGACCGACATGGCCGAGCGCGCGCAACATGGCGCGCACCAGTGAAGTCTTCCCGGCGCCAAGGTCGCCGTCGAGCCAGACCACCATCCCCGGAGCGAGCAGGGGCGCCAGTTGGTGGCCAAGCTCGGCGGTCGCGGCCTCGTCTGAGAGATGCAGACGGACTGCCGACTGGTTATCATCGCTGCTATGCAAGAAGTGAACTCCCAAACAGGCGCCGCCAGCGGCCTGGCCGATGGCCAAGGCGCTTACGCCGCAGTAGCGAAAAAAATCAAGAACTGGGGTCAGGAACTGGGCTTTGCCGCGATCGGCATCGCCAGGGCCGATGTATCAGCCGCAGCGCCGTGGCTGATGCGCTGGCTTGCGCTGGGCCGGCACGGCGAAATGGATTATATGGCCAAACATGCGGCGCTGCGCGCGGCGCCACCGTTGCTCCTGCCGGGCGCCCTGTCGGTCATTTCGGTACGGCTGGCTTACTGGCCCGCGGCTGTTGATGCACAGCAGGTGCTCGACGATGCCGAACTGGCCTACATCTCGCGCTACGCACTCGGCCGCGACTATCACAAGACCGTCCGCCAGCGGCTGCAGAAACTCGCCGATCGTCTCCGCCAGGAGGTGGCGACACTGGACTTGGCAGAGCCCTTTGCCTGCCGCGTTTTTTCCGATTCGGCACCGGTCATGGAAACCGACTTCGCCCGACAGGCAGGCATCGCCTGGCGCGGCAAACACACGCTGTCGCTGACCCGCGAGGGGTCCTGGCATTTCCTCGGCGAGATCTACAGCACCCTGCCGCTGCCCGCCGATACGCCGATCGCCGACCATTGCGGCGACTGCCGTCGCTGCCTCGACGCCTGCCCGACCGCAGCCATCGTCGCCCCCTACGAAGTGGACGCCCGGCTATGCATTTCGTATCTGACGATCGAGCTGCACGGCGCCATCCCGGCGGCCCTGCGACCACTGATCGGCACGCGCATCTACGGCTGCGACGACTGTCAGCTGTGCTGCCCCTGGAATCGCTTCGCGCAGATCGGGGACCCCGACTTCGCGGTGCGCAACGGTCTTGACGCGACGCCGTTGACGACCCTCTTCGCCTGGAGCGAGGAGGACTTCAACAGCCGCCTGGCCGGCAGCCCGATCCGCCGCATCGGCCACCTGCGCTGGCTGCGCAATATCGCCGTCGCCCTTGGCAACGCACCCCGCTCGCCGGCCATCATCGCGGCGCTGTGCTCGCGGCAGGACGACCCCTCGCTGCTGCTGCGAGAGCATGTTGCCTGGGCACTCGCGCAGCAGCGCTTGCCAGCGAGCTGATTGGCAGCAACCAGAGCACGGAGCGCTTACATGTTCGGATAGTTCGGCCCACCGCCTCCCTCGGGCGCTACCCAACGGATGTTCTGGGTCGGATCCTTGATGTCGCAGGTCTTGCAGTGAACGCAGTTCGAGGCATTGATCTGCAAACGCGGGCCGGCGGCCTCTTCGACGATTTCATAGACCCCCGCCGGGCAATAACGCTGCTCGGGCGAAGCGTATTCATTGAAGTTGACAGAAATCGCCTTGCTGCTGTCGAGCAACTGCAGATGAACCGGTTGCTCCTCCTCGTGCGCCGTATTGGAAATGAATACCGACGACAGGCGATCGAAGCTCAAGACGCCGTCTGGCCGCGCGTACTGGATCGGCTGATGACTCGCCGCGGGCTGTAATTGTTCGTGGTCGCTGCTTTCGTCCTTGAGGGTGAAGAACATGCGACCGCCAAAGAGATTGTGCTCAATCCAGTTGAAGGCACCGCCGGCAAAAGTGCCGAACTTGTGCAGCGCCGGCCCGAAATTGCGCGCCTGGTGGAGTTCGGCGTACAACCAGGAAGCCTTGAAGTTCTGCTCGTAGGCGACCAGATCACTGCGCCCTTCAGGGTCCGCCTGCAGCGCGGTGTGCACGGTTTCGGCGGCCAGCATGGCCGACTTCATGGCTGTATGAATACCCTTGATCTTGGCGAAATTCAGCGTCCCGGCGTCACAGCCGATCAACAGCCCGCCAGGGAAACTCTGCTTGGGCAGGCTGTTGAGCCCCCCCTTGGTGATGGCGCGCGCCCCGTAGCACAAGCGTTTGCCGCCTTCCAGATACTTCTTGATCTGAGCCTGCGACTTGAAACGCTGAAATTCCTCGAACGGCGATAGATAGGGATTGGCGTAGTTGAGATCGGCGATCAGCCCCACGGCGACCTGATTGTCGGCCAGGTGATAGAGGAAGGAGCCGCCGGTAGCGCCATGTTCGCTAAGCGGCCAGCCAGCGCCATGTACGACCAGGCCAGCCTGGTGTTTCGCCGCTTCGATCTCCCACAGTTCCTTGATCCCGAGACCGTAGTGTTGGGCGGTAGCGCCAGCCGCCAAATCGAATCTGGCGATCAGTTCCTTGCCCAACTGTCCGCGCGCGCCTTCGGCGAACAGCGTGTACTTGGCGTGCAGTTCGAGGCCCGGCTGGAAATTGTCCTTTGGCTCGCCATGCTTGTCACGTCCCAGATCACCGGTGGCCACACCCTTCACCGAGGCGTCGTCGTGATAGAGCAACTCGGCAGCTGCGAAACCCGGGAAGATCTCGACGCCCAGGGCTTCCGCCTGTTCGCCCAGCCAACGGCACAGGCTGCCCAGGCTGATGATGTAATTGCCGGTGTTGTGCATCGGTGCCGGCACGGCAAACGCGGGCAGCTTGACGGCCGCGGTTGCACTGCGATACAGATACACCTGATCTTCGCTGACCGGGGTCTGCAGCGGCGCACCCAGGGCCTGCCAGTCGGGTAGCAATTCGTCAAGCGCGCGGCTCTCGAACAGGGCGCCGGAGAGGATGTGCGCACCGACCTCCGAGCCTTTCTCCAGCACCATGACCGACAGCTCGGAATTGAGCTGCTTGAGACGAATCGCCGCACTCAAGCCTGCCGGCCCCGCACCGACAATCACTACGTCATACTCCATCGCTTCACGTTCCATTGCCGCTCCCCAAGGTTTCTCAGTTTTCATAGGTCGCCGTCTGCCGGCACACCAGTAAAGAGAGGGTGCTCGCGCTGAACACCCATCGATCGACACCGCTTCAGGGATATACCGCAGCCGGGAAGCGGGGTCAAGTTCTGACCGCCTCTTCGCCGAAATCATCTTCGCCAACTGGGCACTGTCAAAGCCCACGCCGACCTGCCCAGGAGAAAAGCCAGCAGCACAGATCCTGCGCCTGAACGCCGAAAATCCTGGCGGCTTGCATAGTCATCAAATTCATGCCGGACCTCATTGACCGCCGTGATGTCAGCTTGTAGAATGCGCGCTTCCTCGGGGCGTAGCGCAGCCTGGTAGCGCATCTGCTTTGGGAGCAGAGGGTCGTGAGTTCGAATCCCACCGCCCCGACCAGTGGTACATGTGTCAAAAAAAGGCAGTACCCGCGGGAAGTCCTGCAAAGGAACCCTCGTACAGGCGCCCGTAGCTCAACCGGATAGAGCACCGGCCTTCTAAGCCGGGGGTCGTGAGTTCGAGTCTCGCCGGGCGCGCCAGATCAGTGGCGGTGTTAGCTCAGTTGGTAGAGCACTGGATTGTGATTCCAGTGGTCACGGGTTCGAGCCCCGTACATCGCCCCAAAAACTCGAAACGTCGAAACCAGCAGGGAATCGTTACTTGTCGCCAATTCTCGTCTCCTTTCGCGGCACCGCCTTCGGCACAGCGACAAACAGAAGGCACGGAACTTGACTACGGACAACTCCTTTGCCGGGACTTGGTTTCGCTTTCGCACCTCACGCTTATACGGGAAGTCATGGCGGTAACGCTCATGGCCGGATTTCCGACTCTGCCGAGAAGCGCCGCACGCCTTCGTCGCTCGCGCCCGTCCTCCGGTCACCCCGAGCGTATGGCGCTTCTGCCGGCAAACCGGGCGTGTGAAGCTCGCCAGCACTGACCGTCCCCACCCCGACTCTCGGAGCGGCCAGAATGGGCACTTCGGGCATCGCCGACAGCAACGGAGAAGAGACCACCAATGACCGGGCGCGTGGCCATCACCGGCTATTCCTTCCGAATGCCGGGTACAAGCACCAGCCAGTACTGGCAAGACCTGCTCGACTGTCGCGACCTGGTAAGCGAGGTCGATCCCGGGCGTTGGGCGCAGGACAGCTTCCTGCATCCGCGCCGCAACCATCCGGGGACCAGCTACACCTTTGCCGCCGGCTCATTGGGCGACATCGCGACTTTCGACGCGTCCTTCTTTGGCATTTCGCCGCGCGAAGCCGCGCTGATGGACCCGCAGCAACGCTTGCTGCTCGAAATGAGCTGGGAAGCGATCGAGAACTCGGGAATCAAGCCCTCCTCCTTGCGCGCTAGCCGTTGCGGCGTCTACATCGGAATCGCCAGCGCGGACTACTCCTATCGCCTGGCTGACGATCTCGCCGTCATCGACTCGATGACGGCCACCGGCAACACCGCCAGCATTGCCGCCAACCGTATCTCCTACGTCTTCGATCTGCGCGGGCCGAGCATGGCCATCGACACCGCCTGCTCGTCGTCGATGGTCGCCTTCCACCAGGCCTGTCGCTCGATTCTTTCCGGGGAAAGCACGCAGGCGCTTGCCGGCGGCATCAGCCTGCATCTCCATCCCTACGGCTTCCTTGTTTTTGCCAAGGCCACGATGCTTTCCCCGCGCGGCCGCTGCAGCGTCTTCGATGCTTCCGGCGACGGTTACGTGCGTTCGGAAGGCGGCGGCGTCTTCTTTCTCAAGGACTATGATCAGGCGCTCGCCGATGGCGACCCGATCCTGGCCGTCGTGGCCGGCTCGGCGGTCAATACCGATGGCCGCAAATCGGGCCTGACGGTTCCCAACCCACGCGTACAGGCAGCGCTGCTCGAACAGATCTACGCGCAGGCGGGCATTGATCCGCAGGCGATTGATTACCTCGAAGCGCATGGCACCGGCACGGCGGTCGGCGACCCGATTGAGTCCCTGGCCATCGGCGAGGCCCTGGGCAAGCGCCGCGCCCTCGGCAAGCCACTGCCGATCGGCTCGGTGAAGAGCAATCTGGGCCATCTTGAAACCGCCTCCGGCGTTGCCGGCCTGGTCAAAGCCCTGCACTGCATCAAGCATCGAGTGGTCCCGGCGACCATCGGCGTCGAAACCCCCAATCCGCACATCAAGCTTGCCGAGTGGAACATCGAAGTGGTCACCAGGCCGCTTGCGCTGAAGCAGTCCGGCAAGTTGATCATCGGCGTCAACTCCTTCGGTTTTGGCGGATCGAACGCGCACGTCATTCTCGAAAGCCATCAGCCGGCCGACGCCAAGACCCCGCAAACATCGGCCGCAGGCCTGCTACCGCTGATCGTCTCGGCACGGGACAGCGCGGCGCTGCAGGCAGCGGCACGCGAGCTCGCCGCTTTCCTGACAGAACAGCCGGAACACGCGCTCTACGACCTTGCCTATAGCGCGGCGTTCCGTCGTGAGCGGCACCCGCAGCAGGCCCTCGTTTTCGGCCAGGACGCGACGACCATCGCCGAGGCTTTGCTGGACTTCGCCGAGGGAAGGAAGGAGATCACCACGGCGACGCCAGCGCACACGGTGAGCGCGAGCACAGCAGCAGCTACGCTGGAGACCGGCAGCAGCTTGGCGAAGCCGGTGGGCCTGGCCTTCATCTACACGGGAAACGGCTCGCAGTGGGCGGGTATGGGCAAGCGCCTGCTGGGCGAAGAACCCGTGTTCCGCGCCGCGGTCCGCGAGGTCGACGCCTTCTTCCGTCGTCATGCGGACTATTCGCTGGAAGACGAACTTGCCGGCGTCAACGGCGAAGAAAACCGCTACGAGCGGACTGAAATCGCCCAGCCAGTGCTGTTCGCCATGCAGGTGGGAATCACGCGCATGCTCACCCAGCGCGGACTCGCGCCGACCGTCGTCGCCGGCCACAGTGTCGGTGAAGTCGCTGCCGCCTGGGCATCAGGCGCGCTGAGCCTCGCCGAAGCCGTGCACGTCATCTACCAGCGCAGCCGCCTGCAGGGAACGACCAAGGGCCAGGGACAGATGTGCGCCATCGCCCTCGGGCAAGAGGCCGCCCAGGCCCTGCTCGCCGAATTGGGCCTCGCAGCGCGGCTCGCCATCGCCGGTGTCAACAGCGCGCGCGGCGTGACCATCGCCGGTGACCCCGAGCAGCTCACCATTCTGGAAGCTGCCCTGGAAGGGCGAAACCTCTTTTACAAGCGACTGGACCTCGATTACGCGTTTCACAGCGCGGCCATGGACGGCATCGAAGTCGAACTCAAGGACGTACTGGCAGAGCTCGAACCACGGGAAGGTGAATTGCCCTTCTGCTCCACGGTCAGCGGCAAGCGGCTCAGTGGCCGCCAGCTCGATGCCGAATACTGGTGGCAGAACATCCGCAAACCGGTTCTCTTCGAGTCGGCGATCAACGCCATCCTGGACGACGGCGCAAACATCTTCGTCGAAATCGGCCCCAATCCGATCCTGCGCAGCTACCTCAACGACTGCCTGAAAGAACGGGCGATCGAGGGCCGCGTGATCGGCACCGTCCGCCCTGCCGACGACTCGCCACAAAGCGTCTGGGGTGCCGCCAGCCAGGCGATCATCGCCGGATGCGACCCTGATTGGCAGCAGTTCTTCCCGCAACCGGGTCGCTTCGTGCAGCTACCCAGCTATCCCTGGCAGCGAGAACGCCACTGGCATCCGGTCACTGCGGCATCGGGCGGACTGATTTATCGGCGCAAGCTGCACCCGCTGCTCGGCTATCCGCTGCCGCAGCACGAACTTACCTGGGAAAATGAGCTCGATACGCAACTGTATCCGGTGCTCGCCGACCATGTCGTTGGTGAGGCCACCGTTTTCCCAGGTTCCGCTTTCGCCGAGATTGCTCTGGCGGCCGCTGCGGCGTGGCATCCAGACGCGGTCGCGGTCATCGAGAATCTCGAAATCCGCACGCCGCTGTTGCTCAGCGACGAGCGCTCGACAAGCGTGCGCACGACGATCGATGCGCAGGACGGCAGTCTGACCATTAGCAGCCGGGAGCAACTCGCCAGCGATCCCTGGACCTTGCACACGACGGCACGCTTGCTGCACGACACCGACGACATCCTGCTGCGCGAGAGAGGGCCCGCCCTGCCCAGCCGGACCCCGGATTTCGATGCCCGCAGCCACGCGGCACTGACGCGCGCCGTTGGTATCGCCTATGGCCCGGCCTTCCAGTGCATCGAGCACGGCTGGGTACAAGGGAGCTCGGTCCTGGCGGTGTATCGCATCGCGGCCAGCGTCGACAGCCAACTAGCCTCGCACCACCTCCATCCAGCGCTCCTGGATTGCGCTTTCCAACTCATTTTCCAGCTGCTGAAAAACGCCGTCGAAACCCACGCGGGACTGGCCTTCGTGCCCGTGCGCATGGGCCGCATCGCCGTGCGCAGCGGCTTGGCCAGGCCGAGCCATGCGCGGGCGACATTGCTCAGGCGGAGCGCACGTTCGCTGCAAGCGGAGTTCGCGATTTTCGCGGCCGATGGGAGCACCATCGCCGTCGTCAGCGACGTCCGCTTCCGCAGTGTGCGTCTGAGCCGCAATGCTGCCGACCAACTACGCTGTCTCGCTTACCACGCCACCCCCAGGCCACACCCGCTGACGCCCGCTGCCAGCCCGAGCATCGCTTACGCCAGCGTCAGGGCTGCGCTCTCTGATCTGGTCAGACGGGCGGCGCTGAAGGGAAGCCATCGCCGCTATTCGGAAGAGGTCGATCCGCTGCTCGACAGTCTGTGCAGCCGCTTCAGCCGGCTGGCCCTGCAAGCACTTTCGCCCGATGGGCAGAGCCTGCCAGCGCATACCCTCCGCGCCTGCGCGACCGCCGCCCCGGAGCTCGAACCGTATCTGGCGCAACTGCTGTCGCTGGCCGAGGACGATCGCTCTCTGGCCGCTACCGCCGATGGCTGGAAGATCGTGCCGGATCAGCGCGACCAGTCCTCAGCGCAGGATATCTGGAACAGCCTGGTCGCCGACGATCCGGACTATTTTCAGATCGTGCATTCGGTCGGGCTGGTCGGGATGCATCTCGGCGAACTCCTGGCCGGCCAGCGGACGCTGCGCGACCTCTGCCCGCAAGAGTCGTCGCTGGCAACGCTGTTGCGGCAGGTACTCGGAAGCAACGGTAAACAGAAGATTGGCCACGCGCTGCGCGAGCTGATTGGCCGGGGATTGCAGGATTTGCCCGCCGGGCGGCGCCTGGGCATCGTCGAGATCAGCGCCGGCGGGCCAGCGTTTGTCATGGATGCGTGCACCGCCCTCGACTTCAACCGTGCCGACTATTGCTTCGCCACTACCTCGGCGAGCACTCTGGACGAGGTGGCCGCCAAACTCAAGGAATGCTCGCCAGCCATCGCCACGCAGCTCATTGGCGGCGCCTCGGAAGCCGCTGGCAATGGCACGGGGGGGAGCCGGAAGCTGCGCACTGGCCATCGTCGTGCTTGATTTCGACAGCGTCGAGCAGGCCCTCCAGGCCATTGATTACGCGCGTAGCCGCCTCGCTGCGGACGCTTCGCTGATCGTCGTCGGCCAGCACCCGTCGCGCTGGATCGACTTCGTATTCGGCGCGCAACGGGCGGGCTGGTCGCAAGCGGAAAGCGGTCGCTGGCAGTCGAGTCAACGGCCCAGCCATTTCTGGCTACAGCAATTGCAGGAAGCCGGCTTTTCGGCGAACGAGCCTTTCGAGTTCTCGCCAGACACCTTGTCCGGTCCCTACTTGCTGCTCGGCCAGCGCAGCGCAAGCGACACGTCGCCAAGCAACACGCCACGGTCGACGCTGCGTAGCTGGATCCTGTTCGCCGATGCGGATGGTTTTTCGGCGCAACTTTCCGACCAGCTGAGCAAGAAGCTGCAAGCGCGCGGCGATCTGGTCATCGAGGCCCGCGCCGGCGGAAGCACGCAGATCGAAGCGCTGCTCCGTGAAACCACGGCCAACTACGGCGAACTCGACGGCATCGTCCATCTCACCGGCATCGTTGCCGAGCCGGACGACGCGCTTGCCGACGCCACCGACAAGGTTTTCGATCGCCAGCTTGCCCGCTGTGCGACAGCTGCGGACATCTTCCAGGCCTGTACAAGCACGCAAACGAAAACCACCTGCTGGCTGATTACCGCCAATGCTGCCGGCAGCCTGCTGCCCAAGCACACCGGCGCGACGCCCGCGGCAAGCCTCGCTGCGGACAGCGCGCTGTGGGGATTTGGCCGGACGATGCTCAACGAGGCCGACCACTGTGCCATCCGCCTGATTGACCTGCAAACGCCGCTGAGCGTTGAAACGGCAGCAACGGCGCTGGACAAGGAATTCGAGCAGCCGGATGACGAGCAGGAGGTGGTGCTGACGTCCGGCGGTGAGCGCTACGCCTTGCGCCTGTGTAGCGAAGAGCGCCCCGACGGGCAGGTACACGTAGCCCTGGAGCAGCCCACCCTGTCGCTCGGCTTCCAGCTTCCCGGACAACTGCGGAATCTGCGCTGGGAAGCGCACCCACGCCGCGAACTTGCACCCGGCGAGATCGAAGTCGATGTGCGCGCCACCGGTCTGAACTTCCGCGACGTCATGTATGCGCTCGGGCTGCTTTCCGACGAAGCCATCGAAAACGGCTTTGCCGGGCCAACGCTTGGTTTCGAATTTGCCGGCGTCGTCAGCGGCAGAGGCAGCGAGGACAGCATTTTCAATGCCGGCGATGAAGTCGTCGGCTTCGGCCCCTCCAGCTTCGGCAACCGGGTGATCACCCAAGCCGCAGCCATTGCCCATCTGCCACCCGACATCTCCTTCGAAGCCGCGGCGACGATCCCCAGCACCTTCTTCACCGTCTATTACGCGCTGCATCATCTGGCACAGCTGCAAGCCGACGAAAAGGTGCTGATCCACGGAGCCGCCGGCGGCGTCGGGATTGCTGCGGTCCAGGTCGCCAAGTGGCTCGGCGCCGAAATCTACGCCACCGCCGGCTCCGACGAGAAGCGTGATTTCCTGCGCCTGCTCGGCGTCGATCATATTTTCGACTCGCGTTCGCTTACTTTTGCCGACCAGATCATGGCCCAAACCGGTGGGCAAGGCGTCGATGTCGTCCTCAACTCACTGGCCGGCGAAGCGATCAACCGAAATTTTCAGGTCCTGAAACCTTTCGGTCGTTTTCTTGAACTCGGCAAACGCGACTTCTACGAAAACACCAGGATCGGCCTGCGCCCCTTCCGTAACAACGTCAGCTACTTCGGCATCGATGCCGACCAGTTGATGCTGGTCCGCCCCGATCTGACGCGCCGCCTTTTCGCCGAGATCATGGCGCTGTTTGCCGATGGTGTTCTCCACCCCCTCCCCTATCGCGCCTTCGAAGCCGAGGACGTGGTCGACGCTTTCCGCTATATGCAACAGGCACGCCAGATCGGCAAGATCGTCATCACCTATCGTCACGGCATCAACGACGTGTATCTACCGAAAGCGCCAACGCGTCGGCACCTGCAGCTGGCGGCTGACGGCTCGTATCTGGTTTCCGGTGGCCTGCAGGGTTTCGGTCTGCGAACTGCCGAGTGGCTGGCCAGCAAAGGCGCCCGCCAGCTGATCCTGATCAGCCGTAGCGGTCCGCAATCCGAACAATCCGACGAAGCCCGCAGCGCCATTGCACGCCTTGAAAGGCAAGGGGTACGCGTGCACGCCGCTGCCTGCGACGTCAGCAAGCGCGCCGAACTGGCGGCCTTGCTGGCGGAAACGGCGCGCAGCCTGCCGCCGCTGAAAGGAGTGGTACACGCGGCGGCGGTCATCGATGACGGTCTGGTGCGCAATCTCGACGCCGCGCAGATGCGCCGCGTGCTCGCCCCCAAGATCCTCGGTGCCCGCAACCTCGATGAGCTGACGCGCGACTGCCCGCTCGACCTCTTCATTCTCTTTTCGTCGGCGACCACCGTCTTCGGCAATCCTGGACAAGCCAGCTACGTAGCGGCGAACGCCTTCCTCGAAGCGCTTGCAGAACATCGCCGCGCACTCGGTCTGTGCGCCACCAGTGTCGGCTGGGGCCCGATCGACGACGTCGGCTTCCTGGCCCGCAATGAAAAAATCAAGGACGCCCTGCAAAGCCGCATGGGTGGCGGCGCTCTCAACTCGGCAACCGCTCTCGACGCCCTGGAAGGCATGCTGCTCGCCGATCGCTCCGGACTGGCGGTGCTCGAATTTGACTGGCATGCGCTCAGCCGCCTGCTGCCGAGCGCCAGCAGTCCAAAATTCCAGGAACTGGCCTGGCATGCCGAAGACCGCGACGGGCAGGAGGATCACTCGGAAGACATTCAGCGACTGCTCGCCGAACTCTCCGATGACGAGCTTCTGGCCACCTTCTCGGACATCCTGCGCAACGAAATCGGCGAGATCCTGCGCGTTGGCGCAGACAAGATCGACCCCGAGCGTTCGCTCTACGACATGGGCCTGGACTCGCTGATGGGCGTCGAACTGATGATCGCCCTCGAATCTCGTTTCGGTATTCGCCTGCCGGTAATGGCCTTGAGCCAGAGTCCGACGATTAGGAAACTGGCGGCGCGAGTGATCCAGCAGTTGCGCGGAGCCGACGACGCTGGCGAGTCGGATCAGCAAGCGCTGCTGCTGGCGCAGACGCAAGAGGTGGCCAGGCAGCAGGGCGCCGACGCTTCGCCAGAAGTGATCGCCGGAGTGGTCAAGGACCTACGGACCGCACGGGCCGCGGCGACTGCCAAGGTGATCGACTAGGATGGTACGCAAAGGATTGCCAGGGCTCACCGCCCAGATCAAGGACAAGCTCATCCAGCAGGCGCTCGAGCGCCGGCTCCGCCAGGCCGATCAAGGGAAGAACTACGACGCCCCGGCGCGGACGCCCAGCGGTGCCGCCACCACTCCCGAGCAGCACTACCGCTTTCACCTGCATCCCGGCTACCAGCAGATTCGCATCATCAGCGAAGGCGCGACTCGCCTCGGCATCGACAGCCCCTTCTTCAAGCTCCACGAAGGTATCGCTGGCGCCAGCACGCGCATCGACGGCCGCGACTACATCAACTTCGCGAGCTACAACTATCTCGCGCTCTCGGGACATGCCGAGATCTCCGAGGCCGCCAAGCAGGCCATTGATCGTTACGGGACCTCGGTTTCAGCCAGCCGCCTGGTCTCTGGTGAGCGAGCGCTGCACCGCGAGCTGGAAGATGCCATCGCCCGTGCCTACGGGACCGACGATGCGATCACCTTCGTCAGCGGCCACGCCGCCAACGTCACCACCATCGGCCATCTCTTCGCCGCCCAGGATCTGGTGGTTCACGACGAGCTGATCCATAACAGCGTCGTGCAGGGAATCAGCCTCTCTGGCGCCCGCCGCCTGTCGTTTCCGCACAATAACCCGGAGGCACTGGATACCATTCTCAACCAGCAGCGCCAGCACTTCCAGAGAGTGCTGATCGTTCTGGAAGGGATCTACAGCATGGATGGCGACTATCCCGACCTGCCCCGCTTCGTGGCCATCAAGAACAAGCATCGCGCCTTCCTGATGGTCGACGAAGCCCACTCCTTCGGCGTCATGGGCGCCACAGGACTCGGCATCAGGGAGCACTTCGGCCTGCACAGCGCCGAGGTCGACATCTGGATGGGCACCCTGAGCAAGGCCCTGGCGGGATGCGGCGGCTATATCGCCGGCGAAGCCGCGCTGGTCGAACACCTCAAATTCCTGGCGCCCGGCTTTCTCTATAGCGTCGGCATGCCACCGCCGGTTGCCGCGGCCTCGCTTGCCGCGCTGCAAGTAATGCAACGCGAGCCCGAGCGCGTCGCCGCACTGCAGGCACGCGGCCGATTCTTCCTGGCGCAAGCCAAAGCGGCCGGCGTTGATACCGGGACTTGCGCCGGCTTCGCGGTAATTCCGGCAATTACCGGCAGCTCGATCAAGGCGGCACGCCTGGCTGCCGCCCTCTTCGAGCGCGGCATCAATGTGCAGCCGATCCTTTACCCGGCAGTGCCGGAGAAATCCGCCCGCTTACGCTTTTTCATCTCCTGCGAGCATAGCGAACTGCAGATTCAGCAAACCGTCGAGGCCTTGGCGGAGGAACTCGGCAGGCTCTGAGCAGTAAGCAAGCCCATTTCCTGCAGAAACAGGCTGCCCAGGTCCTCGACCTTCAAATCGCGCCGTATCCCCGGCTTCGGCTGACCGTTCTTCCGCCAGATGAAGTAATCGGTCTGCCCCGCGGGCGCGCCCAGGGTCCGGTAGACATCCGGCATGATCGGCACGTGATCGCCGTACCAGCACAGGCCACTGCGGCCCGGCAAAGCCGCGAGCCCGGCGCGCAGCATGCCCGCCATGCGGTCCGCATTGCGCAAATGACGCAGGTAGATGGTCAGCTCGTCGCAGCCAGCCGGTGGCGGCCTTGAGTAGAAGCGCTCCGCCTCATCGGACCGCACTTTCTCGAGATGCAGGGGCCCATGGTTCTCCATGCTGATGACAAAGACGAAGAGTGGCTGCTCGCTAGCGCCCTTCAGCAGGGAGCAGACTTTCTCGGCGACGGCCAGGTCCCCGACGTAAGGCCCACTCCTTGCTGCGTCCATGAAGCTGCGGATATCAATGAACTCATCGAAGCCAAGGCGTGGAAAGACCTTGTGGCGGTCGTAGAAGCTCGCCGCGTAGGGATGGACGCAGAGGGTCCGGTAACCGCGGGCTTGCAGGAAACTGGCCAGGGTCGCCACCCCCTGCCGCGCCAGCCGACGATAAGGATTGAAGCGATGCACCCGCAGTGACTCGCCGGCGAGTCCAGACAGGAAAGCAAACTCGGTGCGCACGGTATTGGCGCCCCAGGCAGCGACCTCGAGTTGTCCGCTGCAAGCTGCCTCAGCCTGCAAAGCGTCAAACTCCCGCAGGACCTCGCTACGGATTCCCGCGTCGAGCCGCCGCGGATCGAAGAAGGACTCGCTCTGCACGACGACCAGATGCGCGGGTTTGTCTCGGCTTGGGTGCGCGGCATTCGTGACATTCGTGGCGCCTGCGCTCCCGCCGTCAAACGGCGAATGCAAGGGGCAAGGCAGCAACTCCTCCTCGCCATAGCGCCACATGGCGCAAAGCAGGCCCAGCCGGCACAGGTCGCTTGCCGCTTCGAATGTCACCGCCAGCTTGCTCCGCGCCGCCCACCACAGCACAAGGCCCGCTGCCAGCGCGAGCATTGCCGACCCGGTCAGAAAGTCGCCGACCGACAGGACCAGCAACAAGGATTCCTCCAGGGCCAGCCCCGCATAGACTGCGCCACCAAACGCCAGCACGGCAAGCGCCGCCTTCCCCGCGCCGAGAAAGGGCAGGTACAGGCGCGGGTGCTTGAAGACGTCGCTGAAGTACTCGAAATCCTGAAAAATGAAGGGTTCGCGCAAGGTGTGGTATTTGGCGTTGCTGACCAGCACCAGAAACAGCATCCCGGCGAGCAGCGCGCTGGCGGCAAAGAGCGGCCGCTGAAGAACCAGCAATAGGCAAGTAAACAAGCCCAGCCAGACGCCAAGATGAATCGCCAGCGCCGCCAGAGGCCGCTTCCAGAAGGGCCGCACAGCTGGTCTCAGCAAGCGTTCAAGTAGCAGGCAAAGGCCGGCGCCAGCGAGCGCAGACGGGGCAACCGCCGACCAGAAGGAATCAGCCACCGTAATCGAGCAGGCGCAGAATGCGTTGCGAGACCGCCGACGGCAGGACCGACAGCCACCAGGTCCCGAAGTTGAGGGGAAACGGAAAGCTGATGCGCGCCTGATTGCGCGCCAGACCGCGCCGGATGGTACGCGCCGCTCGTTCCGGAGTCCACAGGAAAGGCTTCGGCCCCGGCATCTCGCGGCACATCTTCGATTCGACATAGCCCGGCATGACCACGCTCACCTGCACCCCTTCGCCTGCCAGCCAGCCACGTATCGCTTCACCGTAAGTCTTGATCGCCGCCTTGCTGGCGCAGTAGCTGGGCGTCACCGGCAGCCCGTAATACGCGGCCAGCGAACTGATCAGGGCAATCTGACCTTGCCCGCGGGCGCGCATCGCCGGCAGCACCGCATCGACCGTGGCCATTACTGCCAGGACGTTCACCTCGATGAGTTCCTCGACATCCGGCCAGTGTTCGCCCGCGCCGGCTGGCCCGATATTCGTGTTTACGCCCGCGTTGACGATCACCAGATCGAGCCGTTCTGATCCGCAAAGGTCGTTCAGCCAGTTCGCCAGTGCCCGGCGATCACGCAGGTCGAGCACTTGGATCAGCACCCGCGCGCCGCGCGCCTGACAAGCCGCCGCCAACTCTGCCAGCCGCGCAGCATTGCGCCCCTGCAGGATCAGCGTACTGCCCGCCTCGGCATAGGCCATCGCCAGCGCGCCGCCGATACCGCCGGTGGCACCCGTGATGAGCACCGTTTGCGGTCGTGTAGCGAGGCTCACAACAACTCGTCCAGCGGTGAGCGCTGTGGTTCAAGAAAGCGGCGGCAGTTGGCGACGGCCATGCGGATTGCCTGGGCGGAATAGAAGCCGCCATTGACCTGGGTGGCGTGAATCACCGTATTGCGGAAAAAGCGGAAAAGCTCGCGTTCGGGCTTGCCGGCATGGGTCCAGAAATCGTCGACAGGCCCCTGAAAAGTGAGCCCGGGAAGATTGTAGATGGGGTCGCTCAGGGTCACGGTCGGACATCCCGCGGCCAGCGAGAGGAGACCGACGGTGCTATTCACGGTGACCACGCCTTGCGCGTGCTGCAGCAAGGGGCCTAGATCGCCGCTCTCCAGGTAGGCGATGCGTCCGGCCAGTCCGAAGCGCTTTTCCAGAGCGGCGATCACGCGACGGAAATTCACCAGGCCGGCGTCGGCCGGATGGTTCTTGATCACCAGGCGTGCGTCGCCAGCCGCGTGCGTAGCGAAGGACTCCAGCACGAATTCCATGACGCCGCTCATGTCGTCGAATCGGCAATGATCGCGAATCTGTGCGTCGCTGTTCAGTTGCAGTGGCAAAAGGTAGTACGGCACGCCGCTGCTGACGAGTTTGTCGATCAAGGCCTGGTCTTTCGACTTGCGAAAGTGCAGCATCGAAAAGCGCCCGGCGTAGCCGGCGTACTCGAGCGCCGCGTTGAGCGGCGCATGCCTTTGGTAGCGCGGAAAGGCGACGGCATTGACGGATCCGGCGAGATGGTAGGCCACATCATGTGCCGCACGTACTCGGAACGGCGAATGAAACGGCTCGCCGTCACCGTAATCCGGCAACTTCGCGCCAACGCGGCGAAACCAGTCGGGATCACGCGGCAGCAGCGAGTGACCATTGACCCCCTCGCGCTCGAGAGTCACCCAGTAAGGCCGCAAGTAGCCTTCTTCGAAAACGTGCGTGCGCATGCCCAGAGCCGAGCCATGATCGACGGCGGGTCTATGCACTGGACGCCGGTCACCAAACAGAACCTGGTCGGTGATTCCGAAGCGGCGGTATTTGTCGTCGAGAAAGTCGCGCAGGCCGGACAACTCGCCGCGAAAATTCCACGCCGGCCGAAAACCCCAATAGGCGACGTCGCCAGCATTGAAATTGATTTTGAAAACGCGGTGTCCGTCAGCGACCAACTGATCAGCGAGCCGTCCAAAAAATGGCGAACAAACACCCTGCAGAAACAAAAAAAGAACGTCTCAAGCTACTGCAACCCCTCTGCTTTGCACAGCCAAAGCCCTCTCTCGCACGACACGCCCTCCACTGACCGCTTGCTCGGCTCCGCGCCGGGATGCACGGCGTGCCGTCCTGCCAGGCCACCAGACCCGCTGCGATCTCCCGCCAGAAAACGCAGCGTGGT
Source organism: Candidatus Accumulibacter phosphatis (assembly GCF_012939955.1). Classification (GTDB taxonomy): domain Bacteria; phylum Pseudomonadota; class Gammaproteobacteria; order Burkholderiales; family Rhodocyclaceae; genus Accumulibacter; species Accumulibacter delftensis. The sequence continues at coordinate 25,447 of NZ_SPMY01000052.1, read as the reverse complement.
CGCCGGCAGGTCGACGCAGAGCCCCACCAGGTCGACGGTCGACAGATGGCCGCCGACAGCGCGGGAATCCGCCCAGGCCCATGGGCGCCGCAGGAGGCCTTGCAGGAAGCTGCCCGCGCCGTGGCGGACGAGCACGCGATCGATCGCCATGTGCTCGGAAACATCGGCGGCAACCCCCGACAGCGTCAGCAAGGCCTTGCGAAAAAGCGCGATCTCCTCCGGAAAACGCACCGCCGAGCTTGCTGCCAGACTATCCAGCAGCGACGTCATCCAGTCGAAGCCGGGAAAGCGACCAGCACGCACCTGCTCAATCGCTGCACCTACCGCGAGTCGCACGCGGGCTTCGTCGACCACCTGGCCGAGCGCCGCGATGGCCCTGCACACCCGCGTCTCGTTGAGCGTCACAGCCCCCAGACCGAGTTGCACGACCGCTTCGCATTGGGCCTTCGTCAAGCGTGTGGTGAGTGCCCAGTCGATAATCGCCAGACGTCCATCTGGCGTCGCCAAGAGGTTGCCGGCGTGCGGGTCGGCATGAAACATCGCTCCCGTCTCGCCACTGCCCCAGAAGGGCTGGGCCAGCAAAGCCCTGATCACCCGCTCGGCACGCTGGCGCATTTCTGCGGCCGGCAAGTCCTGGTGGGTCACCTTGCAGCCATCAACCCTTTCCATCGCCGTCACCAAGGGCGTACAGAAGGGAAACAGGCGGGGGATAAGGATATCCGGTGAAGCGGCATAGAAATCCGCCGCCTGCCGCAGGTGCTCCTGTTCCTGGTCCAGACGAACTTCGTTGGCGAGCAGGCGGGCAACCGTTTCCAGGGTATTAGCGTAGTCGAGTACCGGCAGGCCGTGGTGGGCGCAGCGTTCTTCCAGGAATGTGCCGAGCAAGGGCCAGATGGCGAGTTCTTCCTCCAGCCGCTCCTGCACACCCGGCCGCAGCACCTTGAAGACGCCGCGCTGCGGCGCTGCATCCTGCGCCTGCTGCCAGACGAAAGGCACGACCACGGCGACGCTGCCCTCGGCGATTGTCTCCTGCCCCAACTGCAGACCGGCGACAGGACCTACTTCGCGATCGAGCAGCGGCTGCACCGCCGCCAGCGAATCGGTCGGCGCCAGCGTTTCGAGTTCCTGCAAACGCTGGCGCAAATCGGCCGACAGGCGCCGGTCGTGGGCCACCACCTGCCCCAGCTTGTGCAGGGTCGGGCAGAGACGAAACAGGCTGATTACACGCCGCTCACGACTGGCAGATCTCGGCAGTTCAATTTGTGCGGCAACAATGGCTTGCTGACGGACTGGCGAAAGGCGCTGCAGGAAGAAAGCCAGGCCATCCGCGAGCAGTGGACGATATTGCGCGTAATTTTCGGGCAACAACTCGGTGAGCGGCAGCAGGAGTGCCAGCGCGCCGCTATGCTGGTCGATGTTCGAGTGGAGGGTCATGAGAGGGAATGGTCGATAGCCAGCGCACTGGCGAAACAGGGACTGATGAGCAAGGGGATGAGCGCATTGTAGACCGGATGGAGCAGAGCGTCCGCTTGCCCACCTGCCCGCCCGCCTGCCTCGTTATTGCTCACTCAAAAATCGGGGCAAGTTTCGCCAGCACCTCTTCCATGGTCGATGCTGGCAAGGTGTCCACCTTGCGCCCATTGCGCGCCCCAAGATCGAGCACACGCGGCTGATCGCAGCGAACTACGCCGGTCGTTCTGATGCCAGTCACGGGGACAGCGAAGGCAATTCGCCTGGCGAAGCCACCGCCGCTGGTGATCGGGCAGACCACCGGCAACCTGGTTGCCTCGTTGAACGCGGCAGGCGACACGATCAGAACTGGACGGCTACCGCGTTGCTCGCGCCCTTCGGTCGGATCAAGCGAGACCAGGTAGATGTCACCACGTCTCATATCAGTTCCCCACCGACCGCGGGCGCATCGATCCATTCGCGTTCTTCCGCCGCTTGCTGCTGTGAATAATCCGAAGCGGCCAGCAGTTCCGCCAGCGTGTAACGCGGCCTGGGCTTAGGATCAATCACCAAGCGGCCATCAGTGACGGCCACTCCTACCGTGGCGCCTGCTTGCAGCTGAAGTTGATCGAGGAACGCTGGCGGAACTGCCAGCATCACTGAGCCGCCGACCTTGCGCAGATTCGTTGTATGCATGGTGCACCTCTATCGAGTCAAGTTATATTGAAGTATAACCGTAATCGATAGCGGTACGGGCCTCGATCTGGCGGAAAACACCTGTTTCGCGACAGATCGTACAGGCCAGGGCCGTCACCAAACCTACGCCCTCCTCACTACAGTCTCCAGATCGCCAGCCGAAATCAACCCGCCACTAGTGAACCCCTTCATCCAGCGCGAGCTTCACCGCATCGACGATGCGTCGCCTGCCGCGCGCGCGGCTGACCAGATTGGCCTCCTCGCCGGTCGAGTCGAGCCATTCGACCAGGCGCGTCAGGGCATGACGGGTGGTGGTGGCGTCGCGGCAGTTGGCCAGGAAGACCATCTGGATCTTCTGTACTTTGTCGGTCACGTAGACGCCGAAAGGCGCGGCGACGATGGTCGCATCGGGGAAGCCCAGTTGCCGCATGGCCTGCGACTCGCTGACCGTTTTCAGGCAGGCGACCAGATGCACCGGCCCGGCCAGCGACGGGGTAGCACCACCCGGGACGTAGCTGTGATCCTTCAGGAAAGGCTGCCCGACCAGTTCGCGCGCGGCGGCGACGCCAAAAGCGGCCGGCAGGCCGTGCACGATGGTGAGCAGCGATTCGCCCGCCAGCGGCCAGTCCCAGCCGCCGGCGACGGAGGACAGCGCATTCGCGCCGAGGTCGCTTAGTGCTTCGCCGAGCGCTTCTTGCATGGCCTGCTTGCGGCTGCTGAAATCGAGCCGGCTCCAGTCCAGGGCGGTGCCGTAGGCGAAGCGCCCCTTGCGTGCTTCGCGACCGCCCAGTTTGACCAGACTGGCAACCCCCTCGCGCAGGGCTTCCAGGCTGCGCGCGACGATGTCTTCGGCATTGCGCGCTTCCGGCGAAGTCGGGTTGAGGGTCAGGAAGTACTCCTGGAAGATCTTGTCGGCCTTCTTCTCGGCGGCCGATTTTCTGGCGGGAAACTTGACGTCCAGGACGCGCACGACTTTTAGCCGGGCCGGCCCGTTGTTCCAGACCTCCTGAAACTCGGCGTGGCAGATGCCGATCTCGCCGCTTTTCGGTGCCCAGCCGGCTTCGCCCGTGTACAGGGCAAGAACGACGTCGGCCTTGCGCACCTCTTCGAGCGAGCGGTTCCAGGCAGTATCGAGGTCGCCCTGCGACTGGTCCGGGGCATTGTCCGAGATCCAGACTTCGAACAAGGCTTCGCCGAGCAGGGGCTCCGCGCACAGCTTGTCGTGCAGGCGCTTGCGGACAACGGTCATGCTCACTTGCTGCTCGCCGTCGGCGACCAGCGATGAGCAACGGCTGGAGATCATGATGCGGATCTTCTTGAAGTCGGCCATGGCGAAGTCCTCGACGAGCGCTAGACGAGCGCTAGACGCTATGAACGGTGAAATTGCCCGTCGGTCGGCGCGCTGGCGTGATCACCAGCGTTGTGCCGCGTTCCCGCCCAAGGATCAGCTGCCAGCCCGCTGCTGATAAACGTGCACATCCCGCTGCGGGAAGGGGATGTTCAGCCCGGCAGCATCGAAGCGTTTCTTGACCTGTTCGTGCAGATGGAAGTGCACCGCCCAGTAGTCGCCTGAATGGACCCAGGGGCGGACCACAAAATTGACGCTGTGGTCAGCGAGCGCGACCACTTCGACCGTCGGCGCGGGCTCCTTGAGGATGCGCTCGTCGCTGGCGACGAGCTCATTGAGCAGCTTGCGAACCGCGTCCAGATCGTCGCCATAGCTGCAACCGACAATCATGTCCAGGCGCCGCGTGTCGTTGGCCGAATAGTTGATGATCGTCCCGGCCATGATCTGGCTGTTGGGAACCAGGATCTTCTTGTTGTCAGGGGAGTGAATGATGGTCGTGAGAATCTGCACTTCCTTGACCGTACCGGCGACTCCCGCGGCTTCGATGAAGTCGCCGACCTTGTACGGGCGGAAGGCGACGATCAGCACGCCAGACGCGAAGTTGGACAGCGAGCCTTGCAGCGCCAGACCGACCGCCAGGCCGGCAGCACCGAGCACGGCGAGCAGCGAAGTCGTCTGCACGCCGAGAGCGCCAATCGCGGCGATGATCACCACCACCAGCAGCACGGCACTGAGCATGTTGCCGAGGAATTTTTCGAGCGTGTCCTCCATGCCCGTCTTCTGGAAACCCTTGCGCGCAAGATTCGTCACCAGTTGGGCCAGCCATCGGCCGACAACGAAAATCAGGATGGCGGCGACGACTTTCATGGCGATCGACATCCCCTGTTCCGTCGCCAGCACGATCAACTGATCGATGTTGCTGTAATCGAGGACTTGCGTAGCGGCTTTCTCGACCGCGGCGAGCGTGCTTCCTTCCATACCTGTTTCCTCTGCTCTTCTTGAGTTTTAACTAATCAACCTGCGCTCGTCCGCTACCTTTTCCCGCTGTGTGGCGACCACGGCAGGGCAAGTGGAAAGCCTTTCCCTGCCTTGTTTCAACTGCCAAGCGCTTCGAGCGCAGCGGCCAGGCTGCTGACGGTCCGGTCTGGGTTGTGCAGTTTATCGAGGCCGAACAGTCCGATGCGGAAACTGCGAAAATCCGCCGGCTCGTCGCATTGCATGGGCACCCCGGCGGCGATCTGCACGCCGCTGGCGGCGAACTTCTTGCCGGACTGGATATCCGCATCGTCGGTATAGCTGACGACGACGCCGGGCGCCTGGAATCCTTCCGCGGCGACGCTCTTGAAGCCCTTGCTGCTGAGCAACTCGCGAACCCGGCGACCGAGTTGCTGCTGCTCCTTGCAGACGCGCTCAAAACCGTATTCCTCGGTTTCGAGCATTACGTCACGCAAGCCTGCCAGGGCGTCGGTAGGCAGCGTCGCGTGATAGGCAAAACCGCCTTTCTCGTAGGCCTCCATGATCTGCAGCCACTTCTTGAGGTCGCAGGCAAAACTGCTGCTGGTGCTTGCGTCGATGCACGCACGCGCGCGCTCGCCAAGCGCCACCAGCGCGCAGCATGGGGAGCCGCTCCAGCCTTTCTGCGGTGCGCTGATCAGTACGTCGACGTCGTTGGCGACCATATCGACCCAGACGGTTCCGGAGGCGATGCAATCAAGAATGAAGAGGCCATCAACGGCACGAACGGCGGCGCCGATGGCACGCAGGTAATCGTCGGGGAGCATCAAGCCGGAGGCGGTTTCGACGTGCGGGGCGAAGACGATTTCCGGCTTCTCGGCGTGGATGCTGGCCACGACGTCTTCGATCGGCGGCGGCGCGAACGCTGCCTGCGGCTGCTGATCGACCGGCCGCGCGACCATGGCCACGCTTTCGGAAGCTATCCGCCCCATGTCGAGGATCTGCGTCCAGCGAAAGCTGAACCAGCCGTTGCGGATGATCAGGCATTTCTTGTTGGTGGCAAACTGGCGGGCGACGGCTTCCATGCCGAAAGTGCCGCTGCCGGGAACGACGATGGCAGCCTTGGCGTTGTAGACCGTCTTGACGATCCGCGAGATGTCGTTCATCACGCCCTGGAAGCGCCGCGACATGTGGTTGAGGGCGCGGTCGGTATAGACCACCGAGTATTCGAGCAGACCGTCGGGATCGGGTTGGGGAAGGAGTGCGGGCACGATTGTCTCCATGCGGTGATTGGGCAAGCGGAGTTGAGTGAAAGTGAGTACACGGCGCGTCCGTGCGCCACAAGGCATGCAGGATAACGCCAAGTCCGGACGCCGCGCTAGTCAAGCCAGGCAGCGTAGCGGCGCCGGCATGCTGGCCGATCGATCGTCGCAATGAACAATCGTTGGCGATCGCGGGCCAGGCTTCCCCCTTGCCGACGAACGCCCCGCCTCCGCATGAGCCTGCAGAGCAGCTACACTTGCGAACCTTGAGCCAGCGGCCTCGCCTGGCTATCGCCGCCGGTAGAGGATCATGCGCAGCACTCCTGGCTGCCAGCGGCGTGGCAGCGCTCACCCGTCGCGGACGCGACTTTCACGGTACTTGGAGACCACGATGGCCGGAGCCAGCCTGCTTGCCCTGATCGATGACATTGCCAGCGTCCTCGACGACATCGCACTAATGACCAAGGTGGCGGCCAAGAAAACCGCTGGCGTGCTCGGCGACGACCTGGCGCTGAATGCGCAGCAGGTGTCCGGCGTGCGCGCCGAGCGTGAGTTGCCCGTGGTCTGGGCGGTCGCCGTCGGCTCCTTCAAGAACAAGCTGATCCTGGTGCCAGCGGCGCTGGCGATCAGCCGCTTCATTCCGTGGGCAGTGACACCGCTACTGATGATCGGCGGCCTTTATCTGTGCCTCGAAGGGGTCGAGAAAATCGCCCACAAGTGGCTGCACGGCAAAAGCGCTGCGACGGGCGAGGAGCCGGCACAAGAGGCCGACCAAACGGCGGCACAAAGCGATGAACACATCGATCTGGCGGCCCTGGAAGCCGAGAAGATCAAGGGCGCGATCCGCACCGACTTCGTGCTTTCGGCCGAGATCGTGGTCATCGCGCTGGGCACCGTCGCTGGCGCATCGTTTACGACGCAGGTGGCGGTTCTTTCGGGAATCGGCGTGCTGATGACGGTCGGCGTTTATGGCCTCGTCGCCGGCATCGTCAAGCTGGACGACCTCGGGCTGTACCTGCTGAAGAAGAGCGGCGCGCTGGCGCAAGCGGTCGGCAAAGGCCTCGTGCTGGCGGCGCCGCGCCTGATGAAAGCGCTCACCGTGATCGGCACGGCAGCGATGTTCATGGTCGGCGGAAGCATCCTCAGCCACGGCATCCCGCCCGTCCATCACTTCATCGAAAACGTCGCCGAGCTCATTCAACTCGCCACCCCGGTGAGCAGCGTTGGCGGCGTGCTCACGGCACTGAGCTCACTGTCCCTGGAAATGCTGCTGGGGGTCGTTGGCGGCAGCCTGGCCTTGCTCGCCGTGCAGGCGTTTGGCGCCGTCCGCAGTACTGTCCGGAGAAAGCCGGAAAAGCAGGCAGATGCGGACGAAAACAAGTAAGGCGATTGCCGGAAAAGAACGTACCAGATTGCGCCGGATTTTCGGTCGGCTTCAAGGCGCGACAACAGGCGCATAGTCGAACTACGTGACTGTTGTCGTAACACAGAAGACGGGCGAAAAGACAAGCAAGATGGTATGTTCTTTGACAGAAATCGCCTAAGGCTGAGGCCAACTGTCAGGGGCGGAGCCGCGCTCACTGAACTCTCGGCGCCGGGACTACTCGGCGCCGGGACTACTCGCCGGCCAGGCGCCTACGCTGCCAGTCGCCAGCCGGCTTCGGTTTCTTCGAACACCTGGCGCGCTTCGTCTTTCTGGCGATCGGTGTCATTCCACTGGGCGATCAGCTCGGTCACGCGGGTCGTGCCGTGGATATGCTCGAGGTACATCAGGCGCAGCATCCGCTCGGCAGCCACTGTTGGCCGGCGCTTGCCGCGCTCCCAGAGCGCAGTGCTCTGTTCGTCGACACCCAGGCAGTCACCCAGCCGCTTCTGCGACATGCCCATTTCGAGGCGAAGGAAGCGAATTTCGACGCCGGTCAGGCGCCGCTTGTAGTCGACCAGGTGATGACCGATGCTCCGGTGCAAGCCGTCGATATCGTAAATCTCGAGGCATGCCCCCAGCCCGTCGACCTCCTCGTAGCCGAAACCACTCGCCAGCCAGATGTTTTTTTAGGCCGCAGTCTTCATATTTCAGCATGTCGCTCATTTCAGCCCTCGACTACCGTCGCCACCACGGCCAACTCGCCACCCTCAACACGGCCTGGGCCGTTTTGGCCGTCTGCGCTTTCTCCTCTGGCCTCGCCAAGCTTGAAGATCACGCCGACGGTCAAGCGAGCGCCAGCATGGAACCAGCTCAGGTTACAGCACCAATCGTCCCGCGCATCCTTGTGCAGCGGCTCGCTGACCAGGCCGTTCTTCAAGGTTTCCAGCACCTGTCGGCGACCGATGTGGCGGAGCTTCATCCGCGCCTCGGCATTCTCGCTGAAAACCAGGCGGCGCTTGCCGTTGCCGACTTCCTTGACCCATTCCATGGCCTGCCTGGGGGTCGGTTTGATGCCGGTGATCTTGCTCATGGCGATCCATCCTAGGTCGCAACAGTCGACCGTTTTGAATAATGGCCCAGGCAGAACGCGGCTCGACGTGCCACTCCTGCGCTTCTCTCCGTCACCTTCGACGTCTTCTTGTGCTGCCGGGAAGGGCATCGAACCCGGCCAGGAAACCCCGTGCCATCGCGAAGATTACAAGCTCCTGCTTTGATCGATGGCCCCAAATCAAGCCCCAGAGCGGTGATGCGGCCCGTGGCAGGCCAAGATTCTGGCCGAAAAGTCAGCAGCTGTGAAGCTCTTTCGCTTCGCTGCCAGGCGGTTGTTGACGAAGCGACGCGATCGCCGGATTCTCGAGGCGATGCGGGGTGTCTCCCAGAAGAGGATGTCGAACTATACTGACCCCCTGGCGCGAACCCCCGTTAATGCGCCGCTGCGCCAGTTTGCGTGGCGCCAGGGGGCCTGATTCGTCCATCGCTCGGGGCGAGTAGCCATCTACCGTTCTGACTCCTCCCACTTCTCAATCTGCGCTGTCGAAATGCTCTGTCAGGAAGCTGGCATTGCCGATGATGCGACAGCAACACCGAAAAAAGGATGCCCCATGGCCCACGACACCGCTGCTTCGATCATCGTTTTCGACGTCAATGAGACGCTGCTCGACATCACCACGCTCGAACCCTTGTTTGAGCGCGTCTTTGGCGATCCGTCCGTGTTGCGCGAGTGGTTTGCGCAATTGATTCTCTACTCCCAAACGATGACCCTCTCGGGCCTGTACACACCGTTCGGAGAACTGGGCGTCGGGAGCCTGCGCATGCTGGCGTCAATCCACGGCGTCAGCATCGCCGACGGCGACATCGAGGAACTGAAGACGCGCATGAACACCATGCCGGCCCATGCCGACGTCGTTCCCGCGCTCAGCCGCTTACGCGCTGCGGGATTCAGGCTCGTGACCCTGACCAACTCGGCGAGCGCCTCTTCGCCGACGCCGCTTGAACGCGCCGGCATTGGCGAATTCTTCGAACGCTCCTTCAGTGTCGAGTCGGTTCGCAAATTCAAGCCCGCCCCCGAGACCTACCGTCAAGTAGCCGAAGAACTGCGCGTTGAGACGTCGGCGCTGTGCCTTGTCGCCTGTCACTTATGGGATACGATTGGTGCCCAGGCTGCCGGCTGCCGCGGCGCACTCGTCACACGTCCGCACAACGCGATTCTGCCCGCCGCAGAAGTACCTATCCCGGACGTGGTGGCAGCGGAACTCACCGACCTCGCTGAGCAGATCGTCCAGCGCTGGAAATCGCCGCAGCAGCCTTCGTCAGGGTAAGACCTTCCTTGACGATCATCATCGCCGCGGCGACCGCGCCACCGCTCCTGATCTGCGCTGTTTTCGCCTCGCCCTTCCTCGAACGAGCGACCGAGTGGAGGCTTGCATTTTTGAGGAGACTTTCGGCAAGCCTCTCCTACCCGCCGTCATGGCGAGGAGGCGAAGCCGACGCGGCAATCCAGAGCTTCGGCTTTTCGCGTGTCCAGTGTTCGCTATGTCAATGCGCAGGGAAAGAGTGAGAGGATGGAACGGGATTGCTGAGTCGCGAGACCGCCCGCCCGCCTGCCCGAACTCGTTCTTGCAGCCAACGGCCAAAAACGTCTTGCCCGAACCGTATTCGCCACCGCTAGCCTTGCCGGCACCGCGTCCGCGCCGCGGCGTCCAGTTCTCCGTCGAGCGTTCCCGGAAGGCGGCCATCAGCCCACGGCCAGCGCCTCCAGGCCAGACTCGGGCACAGTTCCTCACCTCAAGGCCGCGCTGATCTCGGCTCACCGCTGCGGACTAATCACTGATGAACCCTCATTGCCTACTTCATCCCGAAGCGACTCGTCAAAGCGGCGGAAAGCCGCTGCCGATAATGATGCAAACGCGATCAGGGGTTCGGGCGAGGACGGCTGAACTGATGTCTACTTGGCTTGTTAACGACCGCGTCCGACCCTCAGCTACCTGATGAATTCATCATGTTCGACGGCGGCTTACAGATGCGAAAGCTGGCGGTCACGGGAATCTGATGTCGGACTGGTCCTCGGCCGCTGCGGTCATTGGGGCCATGCGCCTTGAACGGCTGCTGTACTCCGCATTGCCGACGTTCGAGGAGGTCCGGCGGAAAAGCCGGGGCAGACCAATCCGAGCGGCTGCTTACCCGAAAGCGCTACTCACCCTTTCGACCCCTACCTGCCCGATGACCTGTTCATTGGCAATGACCGCTCACAGATCATGAAGCTACCGGTGCCGGGAGTCTGACGTCGGTCTGCATCATCGGCCCAAGCGGTCCATCGGGTCAGCGATGATCAACGGGACGCGCGCCCCAAAACAGTCCATCAACAGCGACGGCTGCAAGGCAAGAGAGTGTCTTCTGAAGCTAATGGTTGCGCGTCTTTGCAGGACTGACTTCCCTGCGGTTTTGTCACGATTTTTATATCGCCGCCGCAAACCTTTTGAGCATCTTGAAATCCCCTTGCCCATAGTAATGGGGTCGCTGCAAGACCATTACGGAGGCAAACATGGATATCGTCTATCTCGCAGGCATAGGTCTGTTCTTTGGTCTGGTGGCTTTCATGGCCATCGGCTGCGCCAAACTTGGAGGTGCCAAATGACCTGGCTTCATATCGTCAGCGCCGTCGCCGCGGTCGCGCTGCTTATCTACCTGATCGCGGCCCTGCTCAACCCGGAGGATTTTTCATGACCATTCATGCCTGGCTTCTCCTCGGGGTTTACCTGGCGCTGCTGCTGCTCGCAGCGAAGCCGCTCGGCAGCTACATTGCTGCTGTGATGGAAGGCCGCGGCCTCGCCCTCCGCTTTGGTGGTGGCATTGAATCTTTGCTGTATCGCCTGTGCGGCGTGCGCCGCGACGAGGAAATGGGCTGGCTGCACTACGCGCTGGCGATCCTGCTGTTCAACGTCCTCGGCGCGCTGGCGGTGTATACCCTGCAACGGCTGCAACTCTGGCTGCCGCTCAATCCCCAGGGGATGGCCAACGTCAGCCCGGATTCATCGTTCAACAGCGCTGTCAGCTTTGCTACCAACACCAACTGGCAAGGCTATTCAGGTGAATCGACGATGAGCTACTTGACGCAGATGCTAGGTCTCACGGTGCAGAACTTTTTCTCGGCAGCCACCGGCATCGTCGTCGTCATCGCGCTGATCCGCAGCTTTGCCCGTCATACGGCCAGGACCATCGGCAACGCCTGGGTCGATCTGACCCGCATTACGCTCTATGTGCTGCTGCCGATAGCGCTGGTCTACGCGTTGTTTCTGGTCAGCCAAGGCGCGATCCAGAACTTCGACCCTTACAAGGACGTGACAACGCTGCAAGTGACAGAATACGACAATCCCAAGCTCGACGCCGCCGGCCAGCCGCTCAAGGACGACAAGGGCGTCGCCATCACCGAACCCGCCACTACGCAGACCCAGACCTTGCCGATGGGCCCGGTCGCCTCGCAGGAAGCCATCAAGACCCTCGGCACGAATGGCGGCGGCTTCTTCAACGCCAACTCGGCGCACCCCTACGAAAACCCGACGCCGCTTTCCAACTTCATTCAGATGCTGTCGATCTTCCTGATCCCGGCGGCCCTGTGCCTGACCTTCGGCCGTATGGTTGGCGACATGCGCCAAGGCTGGGCCGTGCTGGCTGCCATGACGTTGATGTTCGTGGTCGTGGCCATCGCGGCCATCAGCTTCGAGCAACAGGGCAACCCGCTGCTGGCCAATCTCGGCGTCGACATGGCGGCCGGCAACATGGAAGGCAAGGAAACGCGTTTCGGCATCGCCGAATCGGGTCTGTTCGCTACCATCACCACGCTGGCGTCCTGTGGAGCCGTCAACGCCATGCACGACTCCTTCACTCCACTGGGCGGCTTCGTGCCGCTGTGGGACATGATGCTCGGCGAAGTGGTGTTCGGCGGCGTCGGCACCGGCCTCTATGGCATGTTGGTGTTCGCCGTCATGGCGGTATTCATCGCCGGGCTGATGATCGGCCGCACGCCCGAATACTTGGGCAAGAAGATCGAGGCGCATGAAATAAAGATGGTGTCGATCACCATCCTCGTCACGCCGTTCTTGGTACTGGCCGGCACCGCCATCGCCGTGATGACCACAGACGGTATCGCCGGTATCGCCAACCCTGGCGCCCACGGCTTCTCGGAAATTCTCTACGCCTTCACATCGGCCGCCAATAACAACGGCAGTGCCTTCGCCGGACTCTCAGCCAATACGCCCTTCTACAACGGCTTGCTGGCAGTTGCCATGTGGTTCGGCCGCTTCGGCGTCATCGTGCCGGTACTGGCCCTGGCCGGCGGCCTCGCCGCCAAGAAGCGCATTACCGCCAGTGCCGGCACCATGCCGACCCATGGCCCCCTGTTCGTCGTGCTGTTGATTGGCACCGTCGTGCTGGTTGGCGCCCTGAACTACGTTCCCGCGCTCGCGCTCGGGCCGGTGGTCGAGCATCTAATGCTCTACCCCGCCCACTGAGCCGAAGGAGACAATCATGATTCACAAGAAACTTGCGATGTTCGACCCGGTGCTGGTGAAACCGGCCATCGTCGATTCGTTCAGAAAACTGAATCCCGCCACCCAGTGGCGCAACCCGGTGATGTTCGTGGTGTATGTCGGCAGTATCCTGACTACGGTGCTCTGGGGACAGGCGCTTGCCGGGCAGGGTGAGGCATCGGCCGGATTCATCCTCTCCGTGGCCCTCTGGCTGTGGTTCACGGTGCTGTTCGCCAACTTCGCCGAAGGGCTCGCGGAAGGCCGCAGCAAGGCTCAGGCGGCCTCGTTGCGTGGTCTGAAGAAAGAGACATGGGCCAAGAAGCTCAAGGGACCGCATGCCACCGCCGAGTGGCATACGGTGCCGTCCGCCGATCTGCGCAAGGGCGACATCGTCCTGGTGCATGCCTCTGAGACCATCCCGGCCGATGGCGAAGTCATCGAAGGCGTAGCTTCGGTGGACGAGTCCGCCATCACCGGCGAATCGGCGCCGGTCATTCGTGAGTCGGGCGGCGATTTCTCGGCCGTGACCGGCGGCACGCGCGTGCTGTCCGACTGGCTCGTCATAAAGGTCAGCGTCAATCCCGGCGAAACCTTTGTCGACCGCATGATCGCCATGGTCGAGAGTGCCAAGCGCCAGAAGACGCCCAACGAGATCGCGCTCACCATCCTGCTGGTGGCGCTGACCATCGTCTTTCTCGGCGTCACCGTCACGCTGCTGCCGTACTCGATATTCAGCGTTAATGTAGCGAAGGCCGGTACCCCCGTGACCATCACGGTGCTCATCGCCTTGCTGGTCTGCGTTATCCCGACGACGATCGCCGGCCTGCTCTCGGCGATTGGTGTGGCCGGCATGAGCCGCATGATGCAAGCCAACGTCATTGCCACGTCCGGTCGCGCCGTCGAGGCTGCGGGCGATGTCGATGTCCTGTTGCTCGACAAGACTGGCACGATCACTCTCGGTAACCGACAGGCTTCTGCGTTTCTGCCCGCCGACGGTGTCACTGAAGCAGAACTGGCGAGCGCCGCCCAACTGGCGTCGCTCGCCGATGAAACCCCGGAAGGCCGCAGCATCATGGTCCTGGCCAAGCAGAAATTCAATCTGCGCGAGCGCGACATCCATTCGCTTGAAGCCCAGTTCGTCCATTTCTCGGCTCACACGCGTATGAGCGGGGTCGATGTCCATGGCACGCAGATTCGCAAGGGCGCTGCCGAAGCGATCAGCAAGCATGTGGAAGAATTCGGCGGCCACTTCCCGCCCTCAGTGCTCGTTGCCGTCGAGGAGGTATCCCGACGCGGCAGCACGCCCCTCGTAGTAGCCGAGGGTACCCGCGTTCTCGGCGTCGTCGAGCTCAAGGACATCGTCAAGGGTGGAATCAAGGAGCGCTTCGCCGAACTGCGTCGCATGGGTATCCGCACCATCATGATTACCGGCGACAATCGACTCACGGCTGCCGCCATCGCCGCGGAAGCCGGGGTCGACGACTTCCTTGCCGAAGCCACGCCGGAAGCGAAGTTGGCCCTGATCCGCCAACACCAGACCGAAGGCCGCCTCGTCGCCATGACCGGCGACGGCACCAACGACGCGCCAGCACTGGCCCAGGCCGACGTGGCTGTAGCCATGAATACGGGTACCCAGGCTGCCAAGGAAGCCGGCAACATGGTCGATCTCGACTCTAACCCGACCAAGTTGATCGAGGTTGTTGAGACCGGCAAGCAAATGCTGATGACGCGCGGCTCGCTGACGACCTTCAGCGTCGCCAACGATGTCGCCAAGTACTTCGCCATTATCCCGGCGGCCTTCGTCACCGTCTATCCGCAGCTTGCGGCCCTCAACGTCATGGGGCTCGCCAGCCCGAACTCGGCCATCCTATCCGCAGTGATCTTCAATGCATTGATCATCATGTTCCTGATCCCGCTGGCGTTGAGAGGCGTGAAGTACCGGGCCCTGGGCGCCGCCGCGCTGTTGCGCCGCAACCTCACCGTCTATGGTCTCGGCGGCCTCGTTGCGCCCTTTGTTGGCATCAAACTGATCGACATGCTGATCGCCGCCGTCAGCCTCGCCTGAGAAAGGAAGTCGTCATGAAAACACTGTTACGTCCAGCCATCACTCTGTTCATGCTGCTGTCCGCCATTACCGGCATTGTCTATCCCGTGGCGGTAACCGGCATTGCCCAGGCTGTCTTTCCAGATACTGCTGCCGGCAGCCTGCTCGTCAGGGGTGGCAAGCCGGTCGGCTCAACACTGATTGGTCAGAACTTCGCTGAGCAAAGGTACTTTTGGGGGAGACCGTCAGCCACGTCACCGCAGCCCTACAACGGCATCACTTCGGGTGGATCAAACCAGGGGCCGTTGAACCCGGCGCTGGTGGCTGCCGCCAGAGAGCGCATCGAGACTCTCAAGGCGGTCGATCCCGGCAACCAGTTACCCATCCCGGCCGATCTGGTCACCGCATCCGCCAGCGGCCTTGATCCGCATATCAGCCCGGCAGCGGCCCGCTACCAGGTCGCGCGCGTTGCCGCAGCGCGCAAGCTACCACCGGAACAGGTAGCGGCCCTGATCGATGTACATACCGAAGGACGGCAATGGGGCCTCTTCGGCGAGCCTCGTGTTAACGTATTGCTGCTGAACTTGACGCTGGATGACCAGCAAGGAAAATGAACGACGCCCGTCCCGATCCCGACGAACTCCTCGGCCGGATCAAGGAAGAGGAGATTCGTGCCACCCGCGGTAAGCTGAAGCTCTTCTTCGGCGCTTCGGCGGGTGTCGGCAAGACCTACGCCATGCTGTCGGCCGCGCGCCAGCAGACCGAGCAAGGTACGGACGTCGTCATCGGTGTCGTGGAAACCCATGGTCGCAAGGAAACCGAAGCCTTGCTGACCGGACTGGCACGTCTGCCACTGAAGGAGGTCGCCTACCGTGACAAGGTGCTGAAGGAATTCGACATCGACGGCGCTCTGGCGCGCAAGCCCGAACTTATTCTGATGGACGAGCTTGCTCACTCCAACGTGCCAGGTTCGCGCCATCCCAAGCGCTGGCAGGATGTCGAGGAACTTCAGTCGTCGGGTATAGATGTCTATTCGACAGTTAACGTCCAGCACCTGGAAACCCTCAATGACGTTGTCGGTGGCATTACCGGTATCCGTGTCTGGGAAACAGTTCCTGATCATGTCTTCGACGCCGCTGATCAAGTCGTGCTCGTCGATCTGACGCCCGACGAACTGCTGCAGCGACTGAAGGAAGGAAAGGTCTATCTTCCGCACCAGGCCGAGCGTGCGATCCAGAATTTCTTTCGCAAGGGCAATCTGATCGCGCTACGCGAACTCGCCCTTCGCCGCACCGCCGACCGCGTTGACGGCGAGATGATCCAGTATCGGCGCGACCAATCTGTCGCTCGCGCCTGGCAGACCCGTGAATCGCTTCTGGCCTGTATCGGCCCGGGCGACGGCAGCGACCGCATCATCCGCAGCGCCGCCCGCATCGCCACCAGGCTTGACGTGCCGTGGCACGTGATCTATGTCGAGACGCCGGAACTGCGGCACCTCTCAGAGAAGCGCCGCCTGCCTATCCTCAAGAACCTTAAACTGGCGCAGGAGACTGGGGCAGAAACGGCAAGCCTGGCCGGCAGCGACGCCATCGAGACAATCGTCGCCTATGCCCGAGACCACAACCTTTCGAACATCGTCGTCGGCCGAGATCATGTGCGCGATTGGCGGCCGTGGTACCGCTCCTTCGCCGACCGTGTGGGCAAGCATGCACCCGATCTCGACGTTATTCAGGTTGCGCGCGAGGAGGCGCGGCCAGACAAGCGCCAGGAGGAGCCAACTGACGAGTCGCTGCTCGATCGGCTGAATGCATCCTGGCAGTCGTTCGCGATGAGCGTTGTCTTCTGCGCGCTGGCGACACTCATCGCCATGCCGCTGCATTCGGTGTTCGATCTTGCCAACATCGCCATGCTTTTCCTGATGGCGGTCGTTCTGTCCGCAGTTCGCTACGGTCTCGGCCCGGCGGTCGCGGCAGCCTTCCTTAACGTTGCGGCTTTCGATTTTTTCTTCGTGCCGCCGCGATTTTCATTCGCAGTCAGCGACGTCCAGTACCTGATGACTTTCGCCGTCATGCTGGCCGTCGGCCTGGTTACCGCCAAGCTCACCGCGGGTCTCAAGTTCCAGGCCCGCGTCGCCAGCCGCCGCGAACAACGGGTTAGGGCACTCTATGAAATGTCGCGTGACTTGTCGGGAGCGCTAGTGCCGGAACAGATCGCCGAAATCAGCCAGCGTTTTGCCGAGACCGGATTCGGCGCCCGAACCGCCATCGTCCTGGCCGACGAAAAAGGCCGGTTGCAGGAGCCGATCCAGATCCCCGGCGGCGTGCCGGCGGTGGACATGGGTATCAGCCAGTGGGCCTTCGACCACGGTGCCGAGGCCGGCTGCGGCACAGACACCCTGGCGGGAAGCCCGCTCCTCTATATTCCACTCAAGGCGCCGATGCGCACGCGCGGCGTGCTGGTACTGGAGCCGCGCCATCAGAGGCGGCTGATGGCTCCCGAGCAGCGTCGTCTCCTCGACACCTTCGCGCGGCTGACCGCCATTTCTCTCGAACGAGTTCATTACGTCGATGTGGCGCAGATGACCACAGTGCAGATGGAGTCAGAGCGGCTGCGCAATTCGCTGCTATCGGCCATCTCGCATGACCTGCGCACGCCTCTCGCGGCGTTGGTCGGCTTGGCCGACTCGATGTCCATGACGCAGCCACCGCTGACAGGACAGCAGTGCGAAATCTCTATGTCGATGCGCGAAGAGTCGTTACGCATGAACTCGCTGGTCGACAACCTGCTCGATATGGCCCGTCTGCAAGCCGGTGCAGTCAAGCTCAACAGGCAGTGGCAACCGCTCGAGGAAGTAGTTGGCAGCGCCATCAAGGCGACGGGAGCGACCCTCGCTCGCCACCGCGTGAGCGTCAACCTGCCGGACGATTTGCCTCTGCTGCAATTCGACGCCGTACTGATCGAACGTGTGCTGTCGAATCTACTGGAAAATGCCGCCAAATACACCCCCCCCGGAAGCATGATCGGAATCGGCGCAACACTGGGGGCCCGCGATTATGAAGACATATCGGTCGAGGATGATGGACCCGGTTTGCCGGCTGGAAAGGAAGAGGAAATCTTCAAAAAATTCGAGCGTGGCCAGAAGGAAAGCGCTACGACAGGAGTGGGCCTGGGGCTCGCGATCTGTCGCGCCATTGTCGAAGCGCATGGCGGCACCATTCGGGCCGAGAACCGCCGCGGTAGCGGAGCGCGTTTCGTATTCTCGCTGCCGCGCGGTAATCCTCCTTCCGTTGATATAGCCGAGGAGGATGTTCTGAAGGAGGAGAGCCAGAAGTGAGCGAACCGCTGCCCGTAGTAATCGTCATCGAGGACGAGCCGAAGATCAGGCGTTTCATCAGGATGTCCCTGGAAGCAGAAGGCTGCCAGGTCTACGAAACTGACTCCATTCAGCGCGGCCTTATCGAGGCCGGTACCCGCAAGCCGGACATGGTAGTACTCGACCTCGGCCTACCTGATGGCGACGGCGTCGATTTCATCCGCGACCTGCGCGCGTGGTCCGATATCCCTATCATCGTGCTGTCGGCACGAACGACCGAAGCCGACAAGGTGGGGGCTCTGGACGCTGGCGCCGACGACTACCTCACCAAACCCTTTGGGGCCGGAGAACTGCTGGCTCGCGTTCGTGCTCAATTGAGACGCCGATCGAGTACGGTCGGTAGCGGCTCCACGGTCTTCGAGTTCGGCAAGATACGTGTCGACCTCGGCAAGCGGATTGTCGAGCTCTCGGGCAAGCCACTGCACCTTACTCCTATCGAGTATCGGTTGCTGGCCTACCTTATCACCCATCCAGACAGCGTTCTGACGCATCGCCAACTGCTCAAGACCGTGTGGGGGCCATCCCATGCCGACGACAGTCATTACGTTCGGGTCTATATGGGGCTGCTACGGAAGAAAATCGAAGATGATCCGTCGCAGCCAAGACACATCATTACAGAAGCAGGCGTAGGTTATCGGTTTATTTCCGTATGACGAGTTGCTGCCGTCCTCAGCGGCGGGTTCGTGGGCGTGGGTGATGGGTCGAGACCGCAACATAGAGCACTCCTGCTATCTCTGGAATGGCCGAGGATCTGGCCAATGTACTACAACGCCGAGGGACCGGTATCTGATGAGTTACCTGCCGTTCGCGTAGCTCCATTTTCGAAGCCGCTACGGCTGTTTGTGGCCGTTATGAACATCTATCCATAACGACCACAAGCGGACCAGCGGCCAGCCCCTCAATTGAGGCGATGAGCGTCAGCAACGCCCATCGACTGCTGACGCTCGCACATCTCTGCGACTGCCAGCATCTCGGGCCAATCCAGCCATTCGGAACAATCGCGGAATGCTGGCTGTCTTGAGGGGGCTTCTCCGGGGTTGGCGGCAGGTCGGCCCTGCCAACACTACGATGGGTATCTGGCGCTGAACAGGTTCGGTGCCGACCCACGCCACAGGGGCTCCAGCGACTATGGCACTTTGCCTTTCACGACCCAGGCCGTTGCGGCGTAGGACCGTGGACCATCGACCTCTCCGTCTAGATACGCCAGCTTGACCATGTCTCGAAGCTTTTCCCGCGCTTGCATGCCAAGGGTGCCGACGTAGGCCGCGATCGGTCCATCCTTGCCTTCTGCGGGTGCCCAGAAGTCGGCAAAGGATGCGAAATCCATGCGGATGGTCAGCATGCCGTCCACGACACCAACCAGACCGGCCTCACGCCACGCGCGCGCCAAGTCTCCGGGGCGACTCATGGGCTTGGTGTACGCTCGCGCTCTGTCCTCATTTCCGTGTTCATCGAGCATGGCTGCCGTATCGAAGATCAGACGAACGCAGACGAGCCCTCCGCGTGTGTCCCACGTCGCGGCGGCGACAATTCCGCCCGGACGCGTGACACGCCGCATCTCGCGCACAGCGAGATCGGCCTGGGGAATGAATTGCAGGACCAGCAGCGAGAGGGTGTGGTCAAACGAAGCGTCCGGAAATGGCAGAGCACAAGCGTCTCCCACTTCGAAGTCGACGCGCGCATCGCGATTCCGTCGCTTGGCGTGGTCGACGTAAGCGGCCGAAAAATCAATGCCACGCACGCTGCCAATGGCCGGGTTCCGGGCAATGCTGAAACTCAGATTGCCCGTGCCGCACCCGACATCGAGGACGCGCTCTGCTGCCGCAATCCCCGCGAAGTCAATGAACAGGGGCGCGAGACGACGGCTCCATCGGCCCATCTGGACCTCGTAACCGTCCCCGTCCGAGGCAACGAATGTTGATGAAATCGCCATGTGTTCTGCGACAGATGCATTGGTTTGGCCGCTAACGATCATGACAGTCGAGATACCCCGGATGATGAAAGTCATGACCGTCCCCNCCTCTTCCCCCCGGCCCTTCTCCCGCAGGGGGAGAAGGGAGGTTCGTGAGTCGCTTGCGCGACTTTCACATTAACCGAGCGCTCGGCCTCAGGCTTGGTCGACTGTCACTGCGGCTTCAAGCCAATCGCATTGACAAGCGCTGCGTTGACGGCAATCTCCTTCTCGACATGCGCGTCGAACTCGGTCGGGGTCATGACCATCGGATCGATGCCCAGTGTCGCCAGCTTGTTCTTCACCTTGGGCTCTTGCAGCGCTTTGAGCGTCTCGTGGTGAAGCTTCTCGACGATACCGCGCGGCGTCTTCGCCGGCAGAAACACACCCAACCAGAGCGGATACTCGGCATTGGCGAAGCCGGCCTCCAGTGTAGTCGGCACGTCCGGCAGCAAGGAAGAACGTTGGGCGCCATTCACCAAGAGCGCAGTGAGCTTGCCCTCCCGAACCCGAGGCGCCACGACGCCAACGGGCCCGAAGAAGAAATCGACCCGTCCGGTCATCACCTCGGTGAGAACTTCCGACCCGCCCTTGAGTGGAACATGCACGGCCTCGATTCCCGCGCTCGACCGAAAACGTTCCGCGCTGAGATGAGTCGCAGTCCCGACACCGGCTGACGCGTAATTCATCGCGCCAGGCGTCGCCTTGGCTGCGGCAACGAGTTCGCCCACTGTCGTCCACCCTTTGGCTGGCGGGACGACCAGGACATTGGGCAGGATGCCGAGCGGGATGACTGCAGCGAAGTCCCGCGCCGGGTGGTAGTTCAGGTTCAGATGAAGCGACGGCGCTATGGCGTGTGCGGACGAGTTGACCAGCAGGGTGTAGCCATCGGGTTCCGACTTGGCAACGACGCTTGCACCGATCGTTTGCCCTGCGCCGGGACGGTTCTCGACGATGACGGGCTGCCCGAGTTGCGTCGACACCTGTTCGAAGACGACACGCGCGGCAATATCGGCCATGCTGCCGGGCGCGATCGGCACGATCGCCCTCAGCGGTTTCGACGGCCAGGTCTGTGCTTCGGCGGCGAATGTCGTGACGGTCAGGCCGAGCGCAAGGACGCGCATCAAGAGCATCGATTTCACGGCTTTCTCCTTTTAGAGGAACGCAATTTGCACATCAACTATGGCGCAATGCTGTTTAGCAATCCAATATAGAATTTCTCTCGTTACTTATGCCGATCAGGCATAACTGCTGGTATGGACCTTCGACACGCGCGAACCTTCGTCACCGTTGCAGACCTGGGCACCGTCTCCAAGGCAGCGGCACGTCTGCACATTGCTCAGCCTGCCCTGTCCCGGCAGATCCGCGATCTTGAGCAGGAGCTCGGTCTTAAACTCTTCGATCGTGTAGGACGCCGTCTCGTGCTGACTGGCGAGGGCGAGCAGTTGCTTGGCGACTGCCGTAGTTTGTTGAACTGCGCCAGCTCGATCGGCGAGCGCGCGCAACAGCTTCGGCGCGGCGACGGGGGCATACTGAAGGTAGCGGCCTCCCCTCAGTTCATCGAAGGCACCCTTTCCGGGTTCCTGGACCGATTCACGCAGCGTTACCCCAACGTGCAGGTCAAGGTGATCGAGGCAATTGCGTGGTCCGACACCCTCGGAATGCTCGAGCGTGGCGAGATTCACCTTGGTCAGAATCTGCTTCGTGTGGTTCAGCCCGACGATCCGCACTTTGCGAGCCACCCGCTGGAGGCGGTAGACCTGCTTGCCGCTTCGCATGCGCCGTTGATGCTTGGAAAGAGCGGAGCGATCGAGATCGCGCACCTCGCCAGCCAGCCGCTCCTTGTGCTGGATACCAGCTTTTTATCCCGCCGCACCTTCGACGCCACCTGCCGCCTGGCAGGCATCGAGGCCAATATCGTTTTTGAGAGCCGGACACCGCATA
Source organism: Candidatus Accumulibacter phosphatis (assembly GCF_012939955.1). GTDB lineage: Bacteria > Pseudomonadota > Gammaproteobacteria > Burkholderiales > Rhodocyclaceae > Accumulibacter > Accumulibacter delftensis. Next base: position 3,475 of record NZ_SPMY01000052.1, on the reverse strand, counting down.
CGCTGCTGGCAATGGCTGAGAGTGGGCACGGTGTAGCCATCGTTCCCTCTGCAGTACGTATCGATCGGTATCCGCTGCACATCGTTCGGATCACCGACGGGGGCAAACCGTTGCGCGAGCACCTGGCCGTCTTCTGGGACAAGCGGCGCTCCCTGCCGTCCTACGCAACGGCCTTTTGCGATATGCTGGCGGAGTACGTGCGCGAAGTGTTCCCAATTTCCCGACCGTCCGAACCATAGACTGACCACGAAGACGTCCCAACAGCCTTGCCAAACGCGCAGCAACCGCGAGGAGATGAAACTGAGAATCAGAAACGAAACCGACTTCTGGTCGGGCGTGATGTTCATCGCGTTCGGGCTGTTTTTCGCGGCGTTCGCGACCCGCTATGACTTTGGTACCGCACAGGTCATGGGGCCGGCGTATTTCCCGACCGTGCTGGGCGGGCTGCTCGCGCTTGTCGGCGTGCTGGTGGCCTTGGCCGGACTGGGGCGTGAGGGAGAAGGCGGCAAGCTCGAGAGGTTCCATTTCGCCGAGCTGGCATGGGTGCTCGGTGCGGTGCTCATATATGCAGCGATACTGCGCTGGGCGGGCCTGCTGGTGTCCATGCTCGCACTGATCGTGATCTCGAGCTTCGCGAGCCACGAGTTCCGCTGGAAGGAAGCGATCATCCTGTCGATCGTTATGGCCGTGATCACGTACCTCGTCTTCATCATGGGCCTAAAGCTTACGATCCCGGTCCTGCCGGCGTTCCTCAGGAACTAGACGGACTCAGCGGAGACGGCTTTGGAACTGTTGGACAACCTCGCGATCGGCTTCGACACTGCGCTGACGCTGCAGAACCTCTTTTATGCGTTTGCCGGCTGCCTGATCGGCACGCTGATCGGCGTGCTGCCCGGCGTCGGACCGGTCGCCACCCTGGCGATGCTGCTGCCGACCACCTACGCGCTGGAACCGACCTCGGCACTGATCATGCTGGCCGGGATCTACTACGGTGCGCAGTACGGCGGCTCGACGACGGCGATTCTGGTCAATCTGCCCGGTGAATCGTCTTCCGTCGTGACCTGTCTCGACGGCTACCAGATGGCGCGCCAGGGTCGCGCGGGGGCGGCGCTCGGTACAGCGGCAATCGGCTCATTCATCGCCGGAACCTTCGCAACGGTTCTGGTCGCGGCGTTTGCGCCGCCGCTGACCGAACTCGCGTTCAAGTTCGGTCCTGCCGAATACGTCTCGCTGATGCTGCTGGGCCTGATCGGCGCCGTCGTACTCGCGTCGGGTTCACTGATCAAGGCGGTCGGGATGATCGTGCTCGGGCTGCTGCTCGGATTGGTCGGCACCGACGTGAACTCGGGCGTGTCACGCTTCAGCTTCGGCATTCCAGAGCTGACCGACGGAATCGGCTTCGTCGCGGTGGCGATGGGCGTATTCGGGTTTGCCGAGATCATCGCCAATGTGGAGAAGAAAGGCCAGCGCGAGGTGTTGACCAGCAACGTCGGCTCGGTCATGCCGAACGGCAAGGAGATGAAGGAGGCGGCGCCGGCGGTCGCGCGCGGCACGCTCCTCGGTTCGATTCTCGGCATACTGCCTGGCGGCGGCGCGCTGCTCGCGGCCTTTGCGGCGTACGCGGTCGAAAAGAAACTCGCGGGTCCGAATGCCGATCCGCCATTCGGCAAGGGCAACATCCGCGGCGTCGCCGGCCCGGAGTCGGCCAATAACGCGGGCGCGCAGACCTCGTTCATCCCGATGCTGACGCTCGGCATACCGTCCAACGCAGTGATGGCGTTGATGATCGGCGCGATGACGATCCACAACATCCAGCCCGGCCCACAGGTGATGACGAGCAATCCGACGCTCTTCTGGGGCCTGATCGCATCGATGTGGATCGGCAACCTGATGCTGGTGATCCTGAACCTACCGCTGATCGGGCTGTGGATCCAGTTGCTCAAGGTGCCGTACCGGATGCTGTATCCGGCAATCCTGGCGTTCTGCTGTATCGGCGTGTACTCGATCAATAACACGACCTTCGACGTGTTAGTGACCGTCTTCTTCGGCGCGCTGGGTTATCTGTTCTACAAGCTGCACTGCGAGCCCGCACCGCTGATCCTGGGCTTCATCCTCGGCCCGATGATGGAGGAGAACTTGCGGCGGGCGATGCTGCTGTCGCGCGGTGACCCGACCACGTTCGTCACAAGCCCGCTCTCGCTCGGCCTGCTGCTTGCGGCCCTGGCATTATTGGGCATCGCGACGTTTCCGGCGATCAAGTCCAAACGCCAGGAGACGTTCCAGGAAGCGGACTGAGCCGACGAGGCCAAGCTCCAGAAAGCACGAAGCCCGGCCAAGCGGGGCGGTGTGTTTCTTGATCTGCGTGCGCGGTGCTGCGGAAGCGGACGTCGCGCCTTCCTCGCCCAGCACTTCACTCCCGGTATCGCAGAGATTTCATGGTCATGGTGGGTCCGTGGCACGCCGACACAATGAGAATCAACCACCGCGGAGCGCGAGGACTTCTGGCAGGAGAAGTGGAGCGTCATGGATCCACGTCTTGGCCGGAGGAGTGACGGTGGTTGCAACGAGTGCCGGAAATTGGGTGCACTGCGGTCGCGTGTTCCGCGCCGCGGAGATTGCCGACCTCTGCGCGACGGTGGCGTGGCTGCCGGGATTGGCGCGCAAGGAGTTGGCAGCGACGGTCTGCGAGCATTTAGGCTGGACCACGCGGACGGGGGGCGGCGAAGCTCAGTGCCTGCCTGGAGTTCCTGGAGCGTCTGCAGGCCGCCGGACGGCTGGCACTGCCGGCGGTGCGGCCGTCGCCGGCAGGTCGTGGCGCGGCCGTCGCCGCACCGGTCGAGCCAGTCGCCGAGCCCCCGGTGCACGGCACGCTGTCGGCACTCGGACCGGTGTCTCTGGAAGTCGTTCGCGACCCGGCTGTGGTGGCGCATTGGGATGCGCTGGTGGCGCGCTGGCATCCGCAGGGACTGGCTCGAACATTGGGGGTACCAGCCGCTGCTGCTGGAAAGCTTTGTCGACCCGCGACACCATGCCGGCACCTGCTACCGTGCTGCCGGTTGGCAGTTGCTCGGAGAGACCAGCGGACGCGCCCTGGCCCGCCCTGGCCCGCCCTGGCCGGTCCTGGCCGGTCCTATCACAGCACGCCCCGCCAGGTGTGGGTCAAGCCGCTCGGCGGCGATGGTCGCGACCGGCTGTGCGCCGTGACCGGGAAACGGTCATGACATGTCGAGACACCCCTGATGATGAAAGCCATGACCGCCCGCCTCTCACTTGCAGTGCGCATTCCGGCTTACACGCCGGAATCGTTCGCTGGGCAGGGAGCATGCTCCCCGAATTCCCCGTATCACCCCCGGCCCTTCTCCCGCAGGGGGAGAAGGGAGGTTCGTGAGTCGCATACGCGACTTTCACATTAACGGTCATGACACGTGGAGACACCCCAAATCATGAAAGTCATGACCGTTTCCCTCTTCCCCNT
>NZ_SPMY01000051.1 GCF_012939955.1 Candidatus Accumulibacter phosphatis | reverse complement strand
CTTGCGGGAGAAGGGGCAGGGGAAGAGGGAAACGGTCATGACTTTCATGATTTGGGGTGTCTCCACGTGTCATGACCGTTAATGTGAAAGTCGCGCAAGCGACTCACGAAACTCCCGTCTCCCCTCGCGGGAGAAGGGCCAGGGGTGAGGCGGGGAATTCAGGGAGCATGCTCCCTGCCCGGCGAACGATTCCGGCGTGCAAGCCGGAATGCGCACTGCAAGTGAGAGGGGGACGGTCATGGCTCTCATCATCAGGGGTGTCTCGAAAGGTCGTGACCGTTAAAGTGTTGGCACAAGTTTAATGCTGTTTTTTGTTTGTGTGCGCAATATGATTGCTCAAGGACTCTTTCTAGGGCGGCAATACGCAAGCACCTGCGGGCGGCTTTTCCTTACCATGGCGGTCATCAGCTTCAACATCCGAACCCCGAGGAGTCGCCATCATGTTGTCAAACCCCGCCAGCAAGTACCGCTCGTTCCCGCCGGTTGTTCTCACCGATCGCCAGTGGCCGAATGGCACGATCAGCAAGCCGCCGATCTGGATGAGTACCGATCTGCGCGACGGCAATCAGTCGCTCTTCGAGCCGATGAACGCCGAACGCAAGACGCGCATGTTCAAGATGCTTTGCGAGATTGGTTTCAAGGAGATCGAGGTCGCTTTTCCGTCGGCGTCGCAGACCGACTTCGACTTTGTGCGCAGCCTCATCGACGGCGGCCATATTCCCGACGACGTGAGCATCGAGGTTCTCACGCAGGCGCGCGAGCATCTCATTCGCCGGACGATGGACTCGGTGCGCGGCGCGCGGCGGGCGATCGTGCATGTCTATAACGCGACCTCCAAGCCTTTCCGCGAGACGGTTTTCCAGATGAGCCGCGCGGAAGTGATCGACATGGCGGTCGCCGCCGTCAAGTTGATCAGGGACCTGGCTGCGCAGGCGCCGGAAACCGAATGGGTGCTCGAATACAGCCCGGAAACCTTCACCGCCACCGAACTCGACTTCGCGCTGGAAGTCTGCAACGCGGTAACCGCCGCCTGGGGCGCGACGCCGGATGACAAGGTGATCCTCAATTTGCCGACCACCGTCGAGATGGCGACGCCGAACATCTACGCCGACCAGATCGAGTGGATGCACCGCCATCTCGATCGGCGTGACAGCGTGATCATCAGTCTGCACCCGCATAATGATCGTGGCACGGCGGTTGCCGCTGCCGAACTCGCCTTGATGGCTGGCGCCGAGCGCGTCGAGGGCTGCCTGTTCGGCAACGGCGAGCGTACCGGCAACGTCGACCTGGTGACTCTGGCGCTCAATTTGTACACTCAGGGGGTTGCGCCGGGGCTTGATTTCTCGGATATCAATGCCGTCGCGCGGACCTTCGAGCAGTGTTGCCAGTTGCCTATTCACCCGCGTCATCCCTACGTTGGCGATCTGGTGTTCACGGCTTTTTCGGGTTCGCATCAGGACGCCATCAAGAAAGGTTTTGCGGTCGAGCAGAGTGACGGTTTCTGGAACATTCCCTATTTGCCGATCGATCCGGCCGACGTCGGTCGCAGTTACGACTCGGTGATCCGGGTCAACAGCCAGTCCGGCAAGGGCGGCATCGCGTACTTGCTGGAAGCCGAATACGGGGTAGTCATGCCGCGCCGCCTGCAGGTCGAGTTCTCGGGCGTCGTCCAGCAGCAGGTCGACCAGCACGGCGGCGAGATGAGTGCTGCCGACATCTGGGAACTCTTCTCGGCGACCTATATCGATTCCGTGAACCCGCTACGCTACCGCGAGCATCATCTTTTCGAGCACGGCGCCGGCAACGGGCAAGGCATTCGGCTCACGGTCGATATCGACGGCAGGCCGCAGGTGCTCACCGGTACGGGTAACGGCCCGATCGACGCGGCGGTCAATGCCTTCCAGAGTGCCGGCATCGATATTCAAGTGCGCAGCTACGAAGAGCGCGCCATGAGCGCCAGCGGCGAGGGCGCCAACGCCCGGGCCTGTGCCTTCATCGAAGTCGCTCCGGCGACCGCTGGCGGCAGCGAGTTCTACGGCGCCGGCGTCGATACCAATATCGTCACCGCGTCACTGCGCGCGGTGATTACCGGCATCAACCGTCTGCAGTCCAGTGTACCGCGACGGTCACAGAAAGAAGCTGCGTAGTGCTCCAGTCGTGCTTCGCCAGCCGCGCGCTCGGCGCGCGGCGGCTGGCTCTGACGCGAGAGATCAAGCTGCAGGCTTCTCGCCGCGTTTCTTCTCCCAGCGCTTCATCATCTCCTCGCGCTGCGTTGCGAACTGCTGGCGCTGTTCGGGGGTGAGGACTGCCATCACCTGGTGATGCTGGCGGGCACGCAGCTGTGCCATCTCGGCCATTGCCTGGGCGCCCTGCTCGGTGAGTGCCTTCACTTTCGCCTCATCGTAATCCCCGGTCTTCTGCATTTCGTGCAGTTGTGCCCGGCTGTCACGCATGCTCTGGTACTTGGCGCTGATCAGCTCGCTGTCCTGCTTGCGCAGCTCGGTGATCTTGGCCTCCTGTGCGGGGGTCAGCTTGAGCTTCTTCATCATTGGCGGCAGTCCGTCGTCTGGGCCGCCACGCATCGCTGAGCGGCCTTGGCCGCAACCGCCTTCCATGCCGCCGCCCATCATTGGACCGGCGTTGGCGGCCAGTGGGAGGGCCAGGGCAATGCTGCTGGTGGCGAGGAAAACGGCGAGAGTGCGTTTGAAGGTGTTCATGTTTGGCTCCTTGGTGGTTGAATTGGTCCAGCCGGGGCTGGCCTCGACTGTTGGCTGAATTTTTGCGCAGCGGGTCGTAAAACGCGGTTAATCGTCTGTAAAGCCGTGTAAATGGGCGGCGGACGGCTCCGAGCGGCGGCGAGCCGGTGTTAAAGCCGGTAAAGGGTGGTAAAGACGCGTGACTCGGCGTTGGGGGCGCTTATCATCAGCGCTGTTGAAAGGATGGGCGCGATGACTCGAGTTTTGCTGGTCGATGACGATGTCGAACTCGCCGCGATGCTGCGCGAGTACCTCGAACAGGAGGGCTTCGAAGCGGAGGCGGTGCATGATGGGGAAAGCGGTGTGCGCGAAGCGCTTAGCGGTCGCTTTGCCATTGTTGTGCTCGATGTGATGATGCCGCGCCTAAACGGCGTCGAGGTCTTGCGCCGGATTCGTGCCGCCAGCCGCTTGCCGGTGTTGATGCTCACCGCCAGGGGCGACGACATCGATCGCATCATCGGCCTGGAACTCGGCGCCGACGACTACGTGCCGAAGCCCTGTTCGCCGCGCGAGCTGGTCGCCCGGCTGCGGGCAATCCTGCGCCGGGTCGCCGACAACAGCGCCGCAGGGATCACCGATGGGCCGATCGTCGTCGGTCCGCTGAGCATGTGGCCGGAGCGGCGCAACGCCCAATGGCATCAGCAGCCGCTCGAACTGACCAGTACCGAATACAGTATTCTCGAAGTCCTGGCCCGCCACGCCGGCCGGGTGGTCAGCAAGAGCGACCTCTCCGAGCTGGCGATGGGGCGCCCGCTGGCGCGTTTCGACCGCAGTATCGACGTGCATGTGAGCAGCATTCGCCAGAAACTCGGCGCACGACCCGACGGCGACTCGTGGATCCAGACCGTTCGCGGTCAGGGCTACCAGTTCGTCAAGGCCTGAACGTGGGACGCCTGTTCTGGAAATCCTTCTTTGCCTTCTGGCTGGCGCTGCTGCTCGCCGGTGTCGGCGTCGGCAGCGTCGTCTGGCTGCATCGTCAGGCCGAGGCCGAGGCCGAAGCCGAATTCGCAGCGGTGCCTGCCCTGCCGGGTGGCCCGCGGGCAGCAGGCATGCTCGACGCCGCGGAAGTTTTCCTGCGCCGCGGCGATCCGCAGATGATGCGCGAGGTGCTACGCGAATGGGCGGAAGCGCCGGGCAAGGCGCAGCTTTTCGTGGTCGACGAAGGCGGTCGCGACCTCTTCGGTCGCGAGCTTCCCGACGAGCTGCGCGCCGCCCTGGCTTCGGGAGAATTCCGACGCGGACCGCTGTCCGGTGCGCGCCGGGTGCTCGCCCGCGACGGGCAGACCTACACCCTGCTCGCACGTCACGAGCGCCCGGGTGGGCGCGCTCGCATGGCGCATCGCGAACGCCCTTCGGCGGCGCTGCCGATTTTTGCCGGCCTGCTCGCCAGCCTGGCTTTCAGCGCCGCGCTGGCGTGGTACGTGGCGAAGCCGATCCGCAGCCTGCGCGGTGCTTTCCGCGCGGTTTCCGAAGGGCATCTGGAGACACGCGTACAGCCGTCGATGGGCAAGCGGCGCGATGAACTGGCCGATCTCGGGCGCGATTTCGACCGCATGGCACAGCGCTTGCAGGCGCAGATCCATAGCCAGCGGCGCCTGCTGCACGATGTTTCGCACGAGCTGCGATCGCCCCTGGCGCGCCTGCACGCGGCCATCGGGTTGGCACGGCAGAGCCCGGAGAAGCTCGAAATGACGCTCGAACGTATCGAACGCGAGTCGCTTCGCCTCGACGAGCTGGTTGGCGAGCTGCTCACCCTGTCGCGCCTCGAAGCGGGCACGCCGGGTGCGCCGCCAGAGACTATCGACCTCATGGAAATGGTTGCCAGTATTGCCGACGACGCCGGTTTCGAGGCTGAAGCGAGCGGCCGCCGCGTGCATTTCAGTGGTGCGGGCGAAGTAACGGCGGCGGTACAGGGCGAGTTGCTTTACCGCGCCGTCGAAAACGTTGTGCGCAATGCCGCGAAATACACGGTCGCTGGCAGCACCGTCGAAGTGCAGGCACGCCGTTTGCTCGAGGGTGAAGAATTGGCGACGCTCGGAACTTCCGGGGCGTCAGGCGTCTTCGAGATAGTCGTTTCGGATCGCGGCCCGGGAGTACCGGAAGCCGATCTCGAGGCGATTTTTGAACCTTTCTACCGCGCCGACAACAACGCCGGCACAATTGGCTATGGGCTCGGGTTGGCGATTGCTCAGCGCGCGCTGCTTGCGCACGGTGGTCAGGTGCGCGCGCGTAACCGTTCGGACGGTGGTCTCGAAGTGACGCTCAGCTTGCCGCTCGCCTAGCCGCGTAGCGAAGCCGGTCCGGCAATGAAAAAACGGGGGGCGTGTGCCCCCGTTCTGTTTGGCAACGATGCTCGTTGCCACTTAATGTGAAAGTCGCGCCAGCGACTCACGAAACTCCCTTCTCCCTTGCGGGAGAAGGGGCAGGGGGAAGAGGGAAACGGTCATGACTTTCATGATTCGGGGTGTCTCCACGTGTCATGACCGTTAGCCGGCGAAGTTCGTCTCGGCGAAGCTCCAGTTGGCGAGTTGGGCGAGGAAGGTTTCGACGAACTTCGGACGCATGTTGCGGTAGTCGACGTAGTAGGCGTGTTCCCAGACGTCGATGCACAACAGGGCCTTGTCGCCGGTGGTCAGCGGCGTGCCGGCAGCGCCCATGTTGACGATATCCAGCGAGCCGTCGGCCTTCTTGACCAGCCAGGTCCAGCCCGAACCGAAGTTGCCGACGGCGGAGGCCTGGAAGGCCTTGCTGAACTCGGCAAACGAGCCCCACTTGGCGTCGATCGCTTCGGCCAGCGCGCCGGCGGGTGCGCCACCACCCCCGGGTTTCAGGCAGTTCCAGAAGAAACTGTGGTTCCAGACCTGCGCCGAGTTGTTGTAGATGCCGCCAGCGGGCGCTGACTTGACGATTGCTTCGAGGTCAAGGGCTTCGTATTCGCTTCCCTTGATCAGGTTGTTGAGATTCGTGACGTAGGCTTGATGGTGCTTGCCGTAGTGGTATTCGAGCGTCTCCTGCGACATGTGCGGCGCCAGAGCGTCGATGGCAAAGGGAAGTTGCGGCAGTTGATGTTCCATTGTTGTCCTCCGTGACGGCGGTTACAGGGTGAAAACAGGGTGAAAACTAGCGCGGTGAATGGGTCTGGTGAAGATTTTCTCTTCATCCGTGGATCAGCGACTGCGGGATTCTATGCGCGGCCAGCGGTACTGGCAATGCCGCTTGTTGCAAAGGGCATTCCGTCAGGCCCGCCATGATCCGCGAAAAGTGCGGTCACCTCGGCTTCGACGCGCCCACGGTGCAACAAGACAGCGATTCGTGCGCTTGGTTCCAGCTTACCGCTGTCACGGACGATTTCGCCTTGTGCGTTGGTGACGACGCTGTAACCGCGCGCCAGGACCGCCTGCGGGTTGAGGTGCGCGAGTCCGGCAGCCAGCCGTTCGAGGTCGGTACGCCTGCCGTGTTGCGCGTCCTGCCAGGCGCTGCGCAGCCGGGGTGCCAGCGCGGCCAGCCGACCGCCGTGGCGCGCCGGGTCCGGGCGCTTGAGCAACAGGCGACGGCTGAGCTGGGTCAGTTCGCCGCGCGCACGGCTGCTGGCCTGGAGCAGGCCGGTGCCGAGTTGGCGTTGCAGATTGCGCAGCCGTTCGCGATGCTGGGCCAGGTACTGCGCCGGGTGCTGCAGGCGGCGAGCCAGCCAGTCGAGCTGTTGGCTGCGTTGTTCAAGAAGCTGCTCGATCTGTCGGCGCAGCGCGCTTTGCGAGGCGGCGAGGCGCGCCAGCAGGGCGGCCTGTTCGGGGGCAGCAAGTTCGGCGGCAGCGGTCGGCGTCGGCGCCCGCTGATCGGCGGCGAAGTCGGCGATGCTGAAGTCGGTTTCGTGGCCGACACCACAGATCACCGGCAGCGGGCAGGCGTGGATCGCGCGCGCCACGCGCTCGTCGTTGAATGCCCAGAGGTCTTCCATGCTGCCGCCGCCGCGACAGACGATCAGCACTTCGCAGTCGCGGCGCTCGCCGGCACGGCGAATGGCGTCGGCAATTTGCGCGCCAGCCCCGTCACCCTGCACCGGCGTCGGGTAGAGGACGATGCTCACTTGCGGAGCGCGGCGCGCGAGCGTCGTCAGCACGTCGCGCAGAGCCGCCGCCTGCAGCGAGCTGACGACGCCGACACAGCGTGGGAAGATTGGCAGGGCGCGTTTGCCGGCGCTGGCGAAGAGCCCTTCGGCTTCGAGCTTTTCCTTGAGACGCAGGAACTGTTCGTAGAGGTTGCCGACGCCGCCGCGGCGCGCCGCTTCGACGTTGAGCTGGAAGTCGCCGCGCGCCTCGTAGAGCGTGACCAGTACCCGAGCTTCGATTTGCTGGCCATTTTCCAGCTGCCAGCCGAGCACTTGTGCGCGGCTGCGGAACATCACGCAGCGCACTTGTGCGGCGGCATCCTTGAGCGAGAAGTAGACATGTCCGGAACTTGCGCGGCTGAGGTTGGAGACCTCGCCGGCGACCCAGCACAGAGGAAAAGCGGCCTCGAGTCGCTCGCGGGCGAGGCGATTGAGCATGGCCACCGGGATCACCGGAGGGCTCGTGGGGAAGGCGTTGCTGCGGGGGACGGTGTCTGCCATCCGCGAATTCTACATGCCTTGCTCGCTCGACAGGCGCCGCAAAAAAACGCTTGCCCGTCCGCCACTTGTACTGCTTGCCAACAGGCTGGCAGCTCTTTTGTCCACAGCTTCTGTGGATTACCGATCTGCCGGCCAGGGTGCGCTGGTTGCTTGGCGTTCGCTCGCCGCCCTGCGAAGTGGCTGGAATTGGTTCGGAGCGCTTCGGCACTTGCCGCAAATGCTGGCGCAGGCTAAAGTTCCCCCCTTGAAAATCATCTGGGGTGCACCGTGTTTTCCATCGTTCAGGCTGCTGGTTGGCCCATCTGGCCCTTGCTGCTGGCGTCGATAGTGGCTGTGGCGCTGATTATCGAGCGCCTGGTGGCGCTGCGCCGAGTCAAAGTCGTGCCGCCCGACCTGCTGCAGCGGGTGGTCACCGAGTTCCGGCAACGCGGTGCCACGCAGGCGATGGTCGTCGATCTGGAGGCGCATTCGCCGCTCGGCCGGGTGCTCGCCGCCGGTCTGCGCAACGAGGGCAGTTCGCGCGAAATCATGAAGGAGTCGATCGAGGAGGCTGGCAGCGTTGTCTCGCACGAACTCGAACGTTATCTGACGACGCTTGGCACCATTGCCTCGATCAGCCCCTTGATGGGTCTCTTCGGCACCATTGTCGGCATGATCGAGATTTTCGCTTCGCAGTCGCCCAGCGGCAGCAACCCGATGCAGCTGGCACACGGAATTTCGATCGCCCTCTACAACACCGGCTTTGGGCTGATGATTGCCATTCCGAGCATGATCTTCTGGCGCCACTTCCGGGCCCTCGTTTCTACTTTCGTCATCGATATGCAGCAACAGGCGGTGCGTCTGGTCGAAGTCCTGCACGGCGAACGTCGGTCCTGAGGAGGCGACGATGAACTTTCGCCGCGGTCGCAGCAGCGACGTTCCGGAGATCAACCTGATCCCTTTCATTGATGTGCTGCTGGTGATCATCATCTTTCTGATGCTGACGACCACCTACGCCAAGTTCTCCGGGCTGGAAATCAACCTGCCGACGGCCGACGCCAGCAAGCAGAACGAACCGCCCAATGAAGTCAGCGTGAGCGTGACCCCGTCCGGCCAGGTGCTGGTCAACAAGACGCCGCTCGACGCGGTCAGCGTGCAGGCGATCAGTGCTGCGCTGCGCCGTGCCGCTGGCGACGCCAAGGACCCGGTGATCGTCATCAACGCCGACGCCAAGGCCACGCACCAGAGCGTGGTCGACATCATGCAGGCCGCTCAGGCCGCCGGTTACCCACGCATTTCCTTCGCCACGCAATCGCCGCGCTGATGGCCGCTGGCGGCCTCGCGAGTAGCCTTCCCCGGCGCTGGTACGAGCGCCGTCTGATTCCCGCCCTGTGGCCGCTACTGCCGCTGTCCTGGCTGTTCGCCGGGCTCGCCGGGCTGCGCCGCTGGCTGTTCCGCTGCGGGGTATTGCGCACACAGCGGCTGCCAGCGCCGGTGATCGTCGTCGGCAACCTGACCGTCGGGGGTAGCGGCAAGACGCCGCTGGTGCTGTGGCTGGTCGAGCGCCTGCGCGAAGCGGGTTGGCGACCCGGGATCATCAGTGGCGGCTATGGTGGCAGTGGCCGCGGCGAGGGCGTGCACGCGGTGGCCCCCGGCTCGTCGCCGGCGCTGGTTGGCGATGAGCCGCTGCTGCTCGCGCGGCGTAGCGGCGTGCCGGTTTTCGTCGGCCGCGATCGCGTCGCGGCCGGGCAAGCATTGCTGGCCGCCCATGGCGAATGTGACGTCATCGTCTCCGACGATGGCCTGCAGCATTATCGTTTGCAGCGGGTGGTCGAAGTGGTGGTTTTTGACGGGCGCGGCGTCGGCAATGGCTGGCTGCTGCCCGCGGGTCCCCTGCGCGAGCCGCTGCGGCGCTTGGCGGGGGTCGCCGCGGTGGTCTGGAACGGCCGCCGCGAGCCCCTGGTGGCTGACGCCGCCAGGGATTGTCCGCAGTTCGACATGCGCCTCATCGGCCAGCGCTTCGTCGCTGCCGGCGGGCTTGCCGGTGCGCCTGCCGACAGTTGCGAGGCGGCGTCCTTGCGCGCTTGCAAACTGTACGCTCTGGCTGGCATCGGCGATCCCGGTCGTTTTTTTTGCGCAACTGCAGGCGCTGGGGCTGGAGTTCGAGGCCCATCCCTTTCCCGATCACCATCCCTACACGGCCGCCGACCTGGCCTTTGCCAGCAACGGAGTGCTGCTGATGACCGAGAAAGATGCGGTAAAATGTGCGCCGATTGTGACCGGCGAGGCTTGGCTTCTGCCAGTCGAAGCGGTTATCAGCGGCCCGCCAGGTGGCGCTGATCTTTTCGAGATAATTCTGGAGAAACTCAATGGACGCACGACTGCTTGATATTCTCGTCTGCCCGATCTGCAAGGCCAACCTCGAATACCGCAAGCCGCAGTCGGAGCTGGTATGCAAGCCCTGCAAGCTCGCTTTTCCGGTCCGCGACGGTATCCCGATCATGCTGCAGGATGAAGCCCGCCCGCTGACTACCGACGACGCCTGAGCGCCTCCTTCAAGGATGCTTGCGATGCCGTTCAAGGTGGTCATTCCGGCGCGCTACGCGTCGACCCGCTTGCCAGGCAAGCCACTGCTCGACCTGGCCGGCAAGCCGATGGTCGTGCGCGTCGCCGAGCGCGCCATCTTGTCGGGGGCCGACGAGGTGCTGGTGGCCAGCGACCATCCGCAAGTCCTGGCCGCGGCCGAGAGCCATGGCCTGCGCGCCCTGCTGACTCGTGCCGATCACGTCAGCGGCACCGATCGCCTGGCCGAGGTGGTCGAGGCCACCGGCTGGAGCGACGACACCGTGGTGGTCAATGTGCAGGGCGACGAGCCCCTCATTGACCCGGCGCTGATTGCCCAGACGGCGGCCCAACTGGCACAGAGCGGCGCCGATATCGCGACTCTTGCGCACGCGGTCGTCGATGCCGCTGATTTCTTCAACCCGCATGTGGTCAAGGTGGTGCTCGCGGCCAGTGGCGACGCGCTGTATTTTTCGCGAGCGCCGATTCCTTACGCCCGCGACCACTTTGCACGCGAGGCCGGCGGCGAAACGCTGCCCGCGCAGATGCTTGCCTATCGGCACGTCGGGCTGTACGCCTATCGGGCGCGTTTCCTGCGCACCTATGCCAGCTTGGCGCCTTCGCCGCTCGAAAATCTGGAGGCTCTCGAGCAGTTGCGTGCCCTGTGGCACGGTTTTCGCATCAGTGTGGCGATTTCCGACCAGCTGCCGGCCGCTGGCGTCGATACACCTGCGGATGCGCAGCGTGTTCAGGCATGGTTCAAAAAGTTTGACCGTGCGTCAGTTTGAGGGTAAGTTGCACCGTATTGGTCACGACAACGTGCTGGCAGCAGCCGGTAACTGAGCTGCAAGTGTCTGAACTGCTGGACAATTTGCTCGATTTGAAAATCAACGAAAGCGAATCATGAAACTCATTCTGCTAGGTGCGCCAGGGGCCGGAAAAGGTACGCAAGCCCAGTTCATTTGTGAGCATTTCGGTATCCCGCAAATTTCGACCGGCGACATGCTGCGTGCGGCGGTCAAGGCGGGCAGCCCTCTGGGAATGGCTGCCAAAAAGGTCATGGACTCCGGGGGGCTGGTCTCCGACGAGATTATCATCGGCTTGGTCAGGGATCGCCTACAAAAGCCCGACTGTGCCGAGGGCTATCTCTTCGACGGCTTCCCGCGCACCTTGCCACAAGCCGAGGCGATGAAAGTCGCTGGCGTGGCGCTCGACTATGTGCTGGAAATAGACGTTGCCGACGAGGAAATCATCGAACGGATGAGTGGTCGTCGCGTTCATCTTGCCTCCGGTCGTACCTATCATCTGCGCTTCAACCCGCCGCAAGAGCCCGGAAAGGATGATGCGACGGGAGAAGAGCTGATTCAGCGCGCCGACGACCAGGAGGAAACGGTCCGCAAGCGCTTGCAGATCTATCATTCGCAGACCAAGCCCTTGCTCGACTACTACCGGGCGTGGGCGGCCACTGGCGACCCGAACGCGCCGAAGTGCCCGAGAATTGCCGGTGTAGGAAGTGTCGAGGAGATCAAGAAAGCCGCTTTCGATGCTTTGCAGTAGCGCTCGCTGCCAATGACGGTGGATCGGAAGAAAATTGCCTCGGCGCAGTACGCCAGGGCCTGCGCGGTCGCTTCTCGATTACGGGCATGGGGTTGTCGCGGCCTTACCAATGCCGCTGCTGCGGCGTTTGTCGCGTCTGCGGAGAGGCCAAGGCTTTGTTCGCCGCCGCGGCGTGTCGCGCCATCGCCGTTGCGTCGAGTTGAGCAGTTCGCCAGGCACGACCCGCGGGTGCACAAAAAGTGTTAAAAGTCGGTTTTTTGTTGTTTGAGTCGCGGATGAGGTAAATTCGAGCCACGGGGAGTTGCCCTGGGAGCTGGGAAACTTTAAAGAGGGAGGTTGTATATGGGTTATCTGGTGTTCGCGCTGCTCTGCGCGCTCATTGCAGTGGGTTACGGCGCTGTAATGACTAAATGGATTCTCGCTTGCCCGCCGGAAATCCGAAAATGCAGGAGATTGCCAAAGCCATTCAGGAAGGCGCTTCTGCATATCTCAACAAGCAATACACCACCATCGGCATCGTCGGTGCCGTACTCTTCGTCGTCATTTGGCTGGCCCTCGGCATGGCCATGGCCATGGGCTTCCTGATCGGCGCTGTCCTGTCGGGAGCCACCGGCTTCATCGGCATGAACGTTTCGGTACGGGCCAACGTGCGCACGGCGGAAGCCGCGCGCAACGGCATTGCCGCGGCGCTCGATGTCGCCTTCAAGGGGGGTGCCATCACCGGCATGCTGGTCGTCGGTCTGGGCCTGCTCGGGGTAGCCGGCTATTACGCCATTCTCAGAGAGCCGGGCGGCGATCTGCACCATGCGGTTCAACCGCTGATTGGTCTGGCCTTCGGCGGCTCGCTGATTTCGATTTTTGCCCGTCTGGGCGGTGGTATCTTCACCAAGGGTGCCGACGTCGGCGCCGACCTGGTCGGCAAGGTCGAGGCCGGCATTCCGGAAGACGACCCACGCAACCCGGCGGTCATCGCCGACAACGTTGGCGACAACGTCGGTGACTGTGCGGGCATGGCCGCCGACCTCTTCGAGACCTACGGGGTGACCGTGGTGGCGACGATGGTGCTTGGCGCGATGATGCTCCAGGGCGTTCCCAATGCCAACGACAACCTGATCATCTATCCGCTGGTCCTCGGTGGCGTATCGATCCTTGCCTCGATCGTCGGCTGCTTCTTCGTCAAAGCCAACGATGGCGGCAAGATCATGAACGCGCTCTACCGCGGCCTGGCCGTGGCCGGCGCCCTGGCCTTGGTCGCCTTCTATCCGGTGACCAGGATGCTGCTCGGCGACGGTGTGACGCTCGCTGATGGCTCTCTGATCAGCTCGGGGAGCATTTTCTGGGCGGCGGCCGTCGGTCTGGTTCTGACCGGCCTGCTGGTGTGGATCACCGAGTACTACACCGCGACCGAGTTTTCGCCGGTCAGAGGTGTCGCCGAGGCCTCGACCACCGGTCACGGTACCAACATCATCGCCGGCCTGGCCGTGTCGATGAAAGCCTGCGCGTTGCCGGTACTCTCCGTCTGCGCGGCAATTTACATCACCTATGCGCTGGCCGGCCTGTACGGCATCGCCATCGCCGCGACTGCGATGCTGTCGATGTCCGGGATCATCGTTGCCCTCGACGCCTACGGACCGATTACCGACAACGCTGGCGGTATCGCCGAAATGGCGGGTTTGCCGTCGTCGGTGCGTGATGTCACCGACCCGCTCGACGCGGTGGGCAATACCACCAAGGCGGTGACCAAAGGCTACGCCATCGGCTCCGCCGGTCTGGCCGCGCTGGTCCTGTTCGCCGACTACACGCACGCCCTCGAAGCGAGCTTCGGTGGCACCATGAGCTTTGATCTCTCCAATCACATGGTGATCATCGGTCTCTTCCTCGGCGGTTTGATTCCCTACCTCTTTGCGGCCATGGCGATGGAGGCGGTGGGTCGTGCGGCCGGTTCCGTGGTCGTCGAGGTACGCCGTCAGTTCGCGGAAATCAAGGGCATCATGGAAGGCACGGCGAAGCCGGATTACTCCCGTGCTGTCGGCATGCTGACAGCTGCCGCGATCCGCGAAATGATCATCCCCTCGCTGCTGCCGGTGCTGGTTCCGGTTGTCGTCGGCCTGCTTCTCGGTCCGCAGGCACTTGGTGGCCTGCTGATGGGAACCATCATCACCGGCCTCTTTGTCGCCATCTCGATGACCACCGGTGGTGGCGCCTGGGATAACGCCAAGAAGCACATCGAGGACGGAAACTTTGGCGGCAAAGGTTCCGAAGCCCACAAGGCATCGGTGACCGGCGACACCGTCGGCGATCCGTACAAGGATACGGCGGGTCCGGCGGTCAATCCGCTGATCAAGATCATCAACATTGTTGCTCTGATGATCGTGCCCTTGATGGCTCCTGCCGCGGGTGCCAAGCCGATGCCGGCAGCAAAAGCTCCGGTGGCGGCTCCGGCTTCTGCTCGGGCTCCGGCCGCGGTCGCTGCAGCCGCCGCTTCGGCTGCTCCAGCGGCGGCGATGGCTGCCGCCTTACCGGGTGCGACGCTGTATTTCGAAGTCGGTTCCGCGGAACTGCCGGGTGATGTGGCGATCAAGCTTGAAGGCATCCTCCTCCATGTCACAGCCAATGCCGGCGCCAAGCTCGCCATTTCGGGCTTCCAGGATGCAAGTGTTAGCACGGAAGCTAGTGCGGCGCTCTCAACGGATCGTGCCCAGGCGGTCGGTGAAGCTCTGAAGGAGGCTGGAATTTCCGAAGAGCGTATCGAAGTGAAGAAACCCGAGTCGATCAATGTCACCGTTACCGGCACCGGCGAAGGCGCCGCGGCGCGTCGTGTCGAGGTCAAGGTGATGTAGATGTAGTCTAGCCACGTCGTGGTCGGCAGGTGCAGCGCGCGGCCTATTGGCTTGGCGCCGTACTCTGTCCGAGAAATCAAAACGGGCCGCATTTATGCGGCCCGTTTTTTTTGGATCTGCGGCTTATCGGTGAGCTGTCTGCTCTGCCGGCTTATCCCTCCTTGAGCGCCGGATTGAGCGTGTAGGTGCCGATCAGGCTGGCCTGTGCGAGGACGTGTCCCTGCATCGCCGTACGCAACTGCTGGCCGGTCAGCTTGCCTTCGACATCGAGCCGGGCCACGTCGAGGGAAAAAACCGTAAACACATAGCGGTGGACGATCTCGTCGTTCCAGGGCGGGCAGGGGCCGTCATAGCCGTAGTAGTCGCCGCGCATGTCGTTGTCGCCGGCAAACCAGCTGGTGTAATCGTTGATTCCCTGGCGTGCGCCGTGTGGCGCGTGCGGACCGGGTTTACCGCGCGGCGTAACATCGCTGCAGAACTCGCCTTCCCTGATTTCGCCGAGGCTGGCCGGTAGATCGAGCAGCACCCAGTGGAAGAAGTCGACGCGCGCCAGCGACGCCGGCACGCTGCGGTCCTCCTGATTGACGTCGTCGCCCTGGCTCGGAACGTCGGGGTCATGGCAGATGATGGCGAAGGACTGCGTGCCGGCCGGCGCGCCGCTCCACGCCAGCTGCGGGTTGCGGTTGCTGCCCAGGCAAACATGGTGATCGGGATCGGCAATGCAGAAAGCGAAGTCACCCGGGATCTGCTGCCCGTCACTGAAACTACTGCTGCTCAATTCCATTGTTGGTCCTCCTGATTGATTACTCGGCCGCGCTGCGTTTGAAGTCGCGCAGGCGAAAACCTGCGATCCATAGTGTAGCGAAATAGACGCCCGCACCGAAGCTTACGAGCATCGAAAGACGCAGCAGTCGTTGGCTGAGGGTCCAGCTCAACCAGGCGCTTTCTTCGCCGACGGTGAACCATAGCGCCGCACCCATGCTGAGCATGGCCAGCCCCAGGCGAGCGTAAAACAGCAACCAGCCCGGTTGCGGAACATAGATCGCGCTCTGCCGCAATCCGCGGAAAAGCAGACTCGCGTTGAGGACCGCCGCCA
Organism: Candidatus Accumulibacter phosphatis; assembly: GCF_012939955.1. GTDB lineage: Bacteria > Pseudomonadota > Gammaproteobacteria > Burkholderiales > Rhodocyclaceae > Accumulibacter > Accumulibacter delftensis. The sequence goes on along the minus strand of NZ_SPMY01000051.1, from coordinate 7,043 downwards.
GGCTGATGGCCAGCGCCAGCCCGGCGTGCTGCAGCCAGCCGACCAGTACCAGGTTCAAGAGCTGCGTCGTGCACAGCGAAATGATCGCGATCCTGACCGGTGTACGCACATTCTGGCGAGCGTAGAAACCGGGAGCGAGGACTTTCACCAGGATCAGTCCGAGCAGGCCGATGCTGTAGGCGAGCAGTGCGTTGCGGGTCATCAACACGTCGTTGGCGGTGAACGCGCCGTGGAAGAACAGTGTCGTGATCAGCGGCACCGCCAGAATTGCCAGCGCAAGTGCCGCCGGTGCCGCAAGCAGAAAAGTCAGCCGCAGCCCCCAGTCGAGCAGCCGCGAGTAATCGTCGTGTTGTTGCGCGGCATGGTAACGCGATAGCGAGGGCAGCAGAATGGTGCCCAGAGCTGCACCGAGGAGGCCGGCCGGGAACTCCATCAAGCGGTCGGCATAGTACAGCCAGGAGACGCTGCCGGTGGCCAGGAAGGAAGCGAAAACGGTGTTCAGCAGCAGGCTGACCTGGGCCACTGAAACGCCCAGCAAGGCCGGCGCCATCAGGCGCATGATGCGTCGCACACCCTCGTCGCCCAGCTTTAGGGAGAATCTTGGCAGCATGCCGATGCGCTTCAGCGCGGGAAGCTGGAAGGCCAGTTGTACCGCGCCGCCGATAAGCACGGCCCAGGCCAGCGCCATGATCGGTGGCTCGAAGTACGGCGTCGCAAAAAGTGCCATGGCGATCAAGGAGACGTTGAGCAGCACCGGCGTGAACGCGGGAACGGCAAAGCGACTCCAGGTGTTGAGTACGCCGCCGGCGAGTGCGACCAGCGACATGAAGAGAATGTAGGGGAAGGTAATGCGCGTCAGGCTGACGGTGAGGGCAAACTTTTCCGGGTCGTCGGCAAAGCCCGGTGCCGAGAGGTAAACGAGCAGTGAGGCGCCGCCCATGCCGAGCACGGTTACGGCCAGGACGACAAGGAAAAGTGCACTGCTGACACGATCCACCAGCAGCCGGGTTTCCTCGGTGCCGCGCTGGTTCCGGTATTCGCCGAGAATCGGCACGAAGGCTTGCGAGAAAGCGCCTTCGGCAAAAAGCCGGCGCAGCAGGTTGGGGAGCTTGAAAGCGACGAAGAAAGCGTCGGTGAGCAGGCCGGCACCGAAAGTACGGGCAATCACGAAGTCGCGCACGAAGCCGAGGATACGCGACAGCAGGGTCATGCTGCTGACGGTGGCGAGGGTCTTCAGGAGGTTCATTGCGACTCCGGGCGGCGCCGCGCTGGCGCAAAGCCCATCATCTTAGCGCTTGCGGGTCGGCAAGCAAGGCGAATCTACGTCGGATACCCGGATCCCGGCGAGCCAGCTGCGCGACTCCCTGCGCTGTTGCCGGGCCCCCGGCGTGCAGCCTTCGTTCAGGAGTTACCGGGCGGCCGGCTTGGCCTCGGCATTGATGGTGATACCGCGCTGTTGCAGTGCGCCTACCACTGACTGCGCGTTCCTGTTGCCGGCGCTGGCCAGCTTTTGCGTGCCGGCGGCCAGTGAATCGAGCTGCGCGCGCATTTTCTGCGCGTTCTGATAGGTGGTTTCCTGATTGACGCGCAAGTTGGCCAGCTGGGATCGTTCCTGATTCAATTGGCTGGCCTGGAAGCCGAACCAGACCACCAGCGCCAGGGCGATCAATAACACCGGGAGAAAGAGTCTCGCTTGTTGCTGCGGATGTTCGTTCATGGCGCTGACCGTGGCGTAGCGGCTGCTGCGCCGGCGGTGAAAGTGATCCCCTGTGACGCCAGCAGCTCGCGCAGGGCGGTATCGTTGTCGCGTGCTGCCAGATCGGCCAGCGACTTGATCAGGGACTGGTAGAGCGGTTCCAGTTGCAGGCTCTCCTGAATGTATTGGCCGCGCGTGGCCAGTTCGTTCTGCGCCTGCCGATTGGCGCTGAACATCACCGCGTTAACAATCGCCAGACACAGCGCCAAGGCTCCCAGGGCGAGCAGGGCACGATATTGCACAGTAGTCAATCGAGGACTCCCGAGAAATTCAAGCATCGCGCCTTGTGGCGGAAGAGTCAGCCAAAGGCGAGGCGGGTTCCTTTTTCGAGGAACCCGCTTGCGGCCTCTAGTCTAGCATTCCCCGGCGACGCTGGAGAACGATGATGGCCATGGCGATGGTCAGCAGCAATAGCGTACCCGGCTCTGGAACCTCGCTGCCGCCCGCCTCGACCCGAGCCTGAACGGTGAGCCGGATGTCCTTGAAGTCGGCGCTGTAACCGCTGCCGTTGTGACCGACGGCGGCGAGCACGATGGTGTCGCTGAAGCTGCCGATGCTCCGGGTATCGAGCGAAATCCGCAGCCCGCTTTGTGAGTCACCGGCTCCCAGACCGCTGAAGGCATCGAAGCCGGTCTTCAGGAACTCGTTGAGGGCGAAGCTGTAGGCGCCATCAAGCAGGTCGGCCGGACCGCTGACATCGTTGGCCAGTTGCAGCAGGGCGCTGACCATGCCGCTGCCCTCGGTGAGCGTGCCGAAGTCGAGCAGGAAGTCAAAGCCGCCACCGCTCAGCGAGCCCGTCCCCGAGGTCTTCGAGAAGTTCGGGTCGGCGTAGTTGTTGACCTGCGCCTGCAGGGTGAGCGCGCTATTGCCGAGGCCAAGGTCGGCCATGTCCTCGTTGTGGCTGGCAAACTGCAGTCTGTCACCGCCCTGGGTGAAAACCCCGGCACTGGTCGTGTCGAGGCTCACCAGCAGGCTGCTGGCGTCGGTCTGTCCGGCGGCCAGGCCGTTGACGCTGCCGCTGCCGCCGAATGGACCGACAGGCATGTTGATGAAGCTGCCCTGCAGCGTATCGTTGAGAGCCGCGACCGGGGCGCTGTTGGTCACCGAGACGTTCTTCGCCGTGACCACGTCGCCTTTGTGGACGATCCCGAAGTTGACCAGCGCCGTATTTACCTGCGCGACGGCCTTCTCGTACACCTTGCCGGCCAGGCTGACCACTTGGCTGCCCACCGAAATGTCCGCTGCACCAGTGGTGCCGGCCCCGGTCGATACGAAGTTCACTTGCGCACTGCCAGCGACGCTGCCGGCCGAGCTGGTGTTCAACGCGATCTGCAGGCTGCTGGCGTCGGTGCCTTGCGCCGCCAGGTTGGTGATGCTGCCGCTGGCGCCAAAGCCGGTAGCTGGCGTGGCGCTGGCGAAACCGGCCTGGAGCCCCTCGGTGAAGCTGTCCGGGCTGCTGTTGGTGACGCTGATCGCTGCGCTCGGATCCGCGTCGCCGCGGCGTGCCACGAGAGTGACGTCGGTCGTATTCAGGGTCGGGTTGGCCAGGCGATAGACGTCACCGCTGACGTTGACCGTCTGCGGCGCGAGATTCGTCGTTCCCAGGTCGCTGGTGCCGTCACCGTCGGAGACCAGAGCGATCGTTGCGCTGCCGCTCTTGGCGCCGGCGCTGCTGGTGTCGATTCCGACTCGCAGGGCGCTGCCGTTGGTCGCCTGGGCGGCGAGCAGATTGAAGGCGCCACTGGCGGTGACTGGCGCAGCGTTGGAGCTGATGCTGGCGTTGAGCTTTTCGGAGAAGCCGTCGTCGGTCGCCGTGTTGGTGATGCTCAAGGTTTGCTCGGCCGTGCTGTTGATGCGCAGCGCACCGAAGTTGACCGGGTTGGGAGTCGCCGGGCTGGCACTGGCCAGACGGAAGACGCTGCCGCTGGTGGTGATGTCGCCGCTGACGCCGATCGTCTGCGAGGCCAGCGCGGTGATGCCGAGACCGCTGGTGCCGGTGCCGTCGGAAGCAAAGTTGATCACCTGCGTGCCGCTCACGTTCCCGGCGGCGCTGGTGTTGAGGCCGACGATCATACTGCTGTTGTCGGTCGAACCCGCCGCCAGCAGGCTGACGCCACCGCTGGTGGTGATGCGCGCGTCGGAGGTGTCACCGAAGCTGGCCGTGAGCTTCTCGGAGAAACCGTCACTGGCCGCGGTGTTGCTGATGCTCAGCGCCTGCTCCACGACCGTGCCGACGTGCACGTTACCGAAGGAAATCGTGCCGAGGTTGTTGGCCGACGCCAGGCGGTAGACGTCGCCGCTGACGTTGATCGTCTGGCTGCCGGCGGCAATTGCCACCAGGCCGCTGGTGCCGGTGCCGTCGGAGGCGTAACTGATCGTCGCGCTGCCGCTCCTGGCGCCGGCGCTGCTGGTGTCGATGCCGACCTGCAGAGCGGTGGTGTTGCTGTCCTGGGCGGCAAGCAGGTTGAAGTTGCCGCTGGCGGTGACCGGCGCTCCATTGGAGCTGATGCTGGCGTTGAGCTTTTCGGAGAAGCCATCGGCGGTGGCGGTGTTCTGAACGGTCAGCAGTTGACTCGCAGAATCGTCGACGTGGCGGTTGGCGAAGACGATCGGGGTCGGGGTGGCCGCGCCCTGCGCCAGGCGATAGACATCGCCGGAGACGGTGACCACCTGATTGCCGACGCTGGCGGTGCCCAGCCCGTTGCTGACGCCGGCTACAGCGCCTGCGGTCTGGTAGTCGAGCGTGAGGTTGCCGGTCTTGGCGCCAGCGCTGGTGGTGTCGACGCGGGCGGTGATCGCGCCCGTACCGGTGTTGCTGGTTGCCGCCAGACGCCCGGCGATGCTGCCGCTACCACTGGCAGCGCCGCTCGCGCCGCCGATGCTGACGTTGAGGTCTTCGCTGAAGGAACCCGCCGCCGCGGTGTTGCTGACCGTTACCGTGGCCGTGTTGCTGCCCCCCACGCGCTGGTTGGCCACCAGCACCGGTGAGCCGGCGCTGCCGATGGCGGCGTTGTAAGCCGCAGCACTGCTGGCCAGCACGATGTTCAGCTTCTGGTCGGCGATGTTCGCGAAATTGCTGCGCAGGTTGAGGACCTGGCCGCTGAGCGGCGCGAGAGCACCGGCGCTGGCTGCGCTGAAGGTCACGCCGAGGTCGGCGGTGCTGCTGCCCGGGGCACCGGTGTTGTAGTTGCCGGCCGTGACGCCGGCGCCACTGAGACGTGCGTCGCTCAGATTGGCGCCATTGACGCTGGTCTGGACGGCACCGCGCAATGTCGGGCCGGTGGTGCCAGTGTTCGCGATCTGGTAGTTGAAGGTGGTGTCACCGACACGCACGTTGTTGATGGTCAGCGTGGCGTTGGCCGTCGTGCCGTCGGTGACGGTAGTGCCGGTGATGGCTTGTACGACATCGCCGCCGGCGAGGATCTGGCCGGTGCCGCTGATGCCGGCGCGACGGTTGAAGGCGTTGCCGGCGGCGGCGGCGACGTTGGTGTAGTCGTTGTTGATGGTGAGGTTCTGGTTGCCGATGTTGAGCGTCGAGCCCGCGGCACCCATGACCAGTCGCCCTTGAGCGTTGGCCACGTTCGCCAGATTCATTACGCTGGCCGGTTCAACCTGCAAGGTACCGCTGCCGGTCAGCGCATCGTTGATCGTCAGTGTGCCGTTCTGCGCCCGCATCGTGCCGTTGTTGATCAGCCCTCCGCCGGCAACACTGGTATCGACGGTCAGCGCTGTCGACTGGTTGGCCAGGATCAGCCCCTGGTTGATGAGGCCTGTCTGGCCGGCACCCACCTGCCCGGATCCCTGGATGGTGTGGCTTGCGGCATTGGTGAGGACTTCGGTGGTTGCGCCGGAGTTGCCGAGGATCCGGTTCTGGCCGTTGTTGCTCATGGTCAGCGTGCCGGCGCCGGCCAGCGTGACATTGCCATTGAGCCTTACATCAGTCTGATTGCCGGCCGAAGACAGCTGCAGGTTGCCGTCGTTGGTAAAGGTACCGGTCAACAGGGAGGCCTGGGCATTGACGATCTCTGCTTGCCCGGTGTTCCTAACATTGGCCAGATTGGCAGACCCCTGCACGAAAACCTTGCCACCGCCACTGCTCTGCAGGGTGCCGCCGGTGATCGTCGAGCTGCCAGTGATGAGGACGCTGCTTCCGGCGGCGTCAATTACCCCGCCGGTGTTGGTCAGGTTGGAGCCCTGGATGGTGAGCTGGCCGCCCGCCGCACGCAGGATGCCGGTATTGGTGCGGGTGATTCCCGCACCATCCGACAGGTCGATGGTCAGCGCAGCCGCCTGGTTGGCGACGATCAACCCCTGGTTGTCGAGGCCCATCTGGTTGGCACCCACCTGCCCGGATCCCTGGATGGTGTGGCCCGAAGCGTTGGTAAGGACTTCGGTGGTCGCTCCGGAATGGCCGACAATCCGGTTCTGGATATTGTTGCTCATCGTCAGCGTACCCGGACCCGTCAGGGTGACATCACCGTTGAGCCTGAGATCCGTCTGATTGCCGACCGACGCCATTTGCAGGTTGCCGGAGTTGTTGAAAGTGCCGGTCAACACGGCGGTCTGGGCATTGGCAATTTCCAGTAGCGTGCTGTTGGTGACGTCGAGCAGGTTGCTGGAATTCTGGAGAAAAATCTTGTTCCCGCCAGAGCCTTGCACGGTGCCATTGATGGTCGAGCCGGTGACGATGATGTCGTTGCCTACGGCGTCGAGGACGCCACTCGGGGTGCTGGTGACGGTGGAGTTCTGAATGGTGAGCACACCGGTGCCCGCCCGCAGGGTGCCGCTGTTGGTCATCCCGGCGGGGCTGACATCGATGACCAGACCGGCCGACCCGGTGGCCAGGATCAATCCCTGGTTGTCGAGGCCCATCTGGTTGGCGCCAAGCTGTCCCGCGCCCTGGATGGTGTGGCCCAAAGCGTTGGTGAGGATTTCGGTGGTCGAGCCGGAATGGCCGACAATCCGGTTCTGGATATTGTTGCTCATCGTCAGCGTACCCGGACCCGTCAGGGTGACATCACCGTTGAGTCGGAGATTCGTCTGATTACCGACGGAAGCCAGCTGCAGGTTGCCGGAGTTGGTGAAGGTGCCGGTCAATAGGCCGGTCTGGGCATTGGCAATTTCCAGTAGCGTGCTGTTGGTGACGTCGAGCAGGTTGCTGGAATTCTCGAGAAAAATCTTGTTCCCGCCAGAGCCTTGCACGGTGCCATTGATGGTCGAGCCGGTGACGATGATGTCGTTGCCTACGGCGTCGAGGACGCCACTCGGGGTGCTGGTGACGGTGGAG
>NZ_SPMY01000050.1 GCF_012939955.1 Candidatus Accumulibacter phosphatis | reverse complement strand
CCGCTTCTCCTACAGCGTCAGCGATGGCGTCAGCACGGTCAGCGGTGAGACAGTGATCACGCTGACGGCGGTCAACGACGCGCCGCTCGCCAGCAGCAGCGCGATCGTCGCTGACGCGGTAACTGAAGCGACCGACGGCATCGCTGCCGTTGTACTCGGCCGGTGGCAGATACTTCAAGCCAAGCAGCTGTGCACTGCTCAGGGTAGCGGTGTCGCCAAGCGCGCTGCCATCGGCGTATTGCAGGCTGCCGATAGTCGGCAAAGCGCTGACGACGATGCTCAGCGCGCTGCTATCAACGTCGGTCGGCGCGCTCAGCCCAAGCGCCACGGCGGCGCCCTCTTCGCTGGCGACGATCGCGCTGCTGCTGGCGAGCGGCGCGTCGTTGACCGCCGTCAGCGTGATCACTGTCTCGCCGCTGACCGTGCTGACGCCATCGCTGACGCTGTAGGAGAAGCGGCCGACGGCATCGCTGGCCTTGTATTCGGCCGGTGGCAGATACTTCAAGCCGAGCAGCTGGGCGCTGCTCAGCGAGTCCCCGACGCCGACCGTGCTGCCGTCCGCGTACTGCACCTCGCCAATCGTCGGCAGAGTGCTGACCAGGATCGACAGCAGCGGACTATCGACGTCGGTCGGCGCGCTCAGACCGAGCGCCACCGCCGCGCCCTCTTCGCTGGCGGCAATCGCGCGGCTGCTGGCGACCGGCGGCAGATTGCCGCTGTCAGCGGCGCTCACGATGTTGACGTTGTCGATCCGCAGCCGACTCGCCGCGCCGGAAAAACCGAGCAGGTCGAAGTAGAGCGTCAGCACGGTGCCGGCGGCGATACCGCTGAGGTCGATGCTGACGGTCACCGGCTGATCAACCGCTAGCGTGCCGCCGTTGCGGTCGCTAAGGCCGCTGGCGCTGACCGACGCCGCGGCAAACACCTTGCCGCCGGCCTGCAGGTTGAACAGCGCGTCGCTGTTGGCCACCGGGATGCTTCCGGCGACGGCGTTGCCGGCCATATCGAGCAGCGCCACCTCGAAGGCGTCGGACGGACCGCCGTCATTGGCGACAAAATCGGCGCCGAGCAGTTCGAAACGCAGCAACTGCGCCTGCTCAGGAACGGTGAAGGTCTGTACCAGCCGCGACGCCAGCCGCGGGTCCTCGCCGAGAACGCCCTGGCCGTTGGCGACGCCAGCCTGACCGACAGCCATCCAGCCGTAATCGGTCGCCGTCACGTCGGCGACGTCGAAAGCGCCATTGACGATACCGGCATGGACCTCACCGTTGAGCAGCAGCGATTGCGAAATCACGTCGGCTGTTGCCGCGCCCTGCATGCCGACGAAAGCCAGCAAGGCGGTGAGTGGATCGGCTTCGGGGTCGCCGTCACCGGCACCGGGAGCCAAGGCCAGAGCAATGCGGGTGGGGCGGTTCGAGGCATCGAGCGCGTCGAGGTCCAGATACCAGGTCGCCAGGGCGTTGGTGCCGGCCAGCGACACCGTCGTCTCGGGATTGTCCATCGCCAGGTGCAGCGCTTCGCGTTGGCGATCGGCGACGGTGATGGTGTTGGCGGTGGACATGAAGTTGTCGCCGCCATTGCGCGGCACCGACTGGAAGGGGCTGTAGATGTACTCGTCGAACAGGCCGAGGTTGTGCGCCAGTTCGTGGCCGACCACCCAGCCGAAAGACTCGCCGACATCCTGGCGCGTGTCGCCGACGTTCAAATAGGCACGCAGGATGCCATCGACGACCAAAGTCATCGGCTTACCGCCAGCCATCGCACCGCTACGCAGCGGATTGACCACCTGCGAGAGCAGGAAGCGCTTGGCAGGAATCGAAATGTCGTCGCGCAGGAGCTTGCCGCCGAAGCTTCCGGCCCCGCCGCCGGCTTCGGTGAGATTGCTCTCGAAGCTGCTGTAGGCAAAGTCGATCCCGGCGAAGCTGCGCGACTCGTTGTCGGCGACGTCGAGCCACGGCCGGTTGATCATCACGATCGGATTGAGACCGATTTCGCCGTAGGCGAACTCGCTCCGCTCGATACTGGGCAGGTAGATCGACGCCGGGTACACCGGCCCCAGGGCAGCCGGATCCTTGCCGAAGACATTGTGGAAACCGGTCAGCACCTCGGCCCATTCGGCGTCGGTGATCAGCGGCGAGAACAGGCTGACGAAAGTGCCGTAGTTGCCGGTGGCGAAACCGTTCGCGTCGTGCACCGGCGTCGTCGGGTCGGCGAGCCACTGCTCGTATTCGGTACGAATCGCCTGCACCATGGTGCGCAGGGTCGACAGCGAAACGCCGACGGTCTGCTTCTCGACCGCGCGCGCCGAGACCCTGATCTGGCCCAGATTGCGGCCACCCTCCTCGACCTGATAATCGGCAAAGTCGTCGATCGCACTGGGATTCACCGCCTGGTACTTGATTCCCTGCGCGATGTCGCCGCTGATCTCGACCGAGAACTGTCCGCTCGGATTCAACAGCGGCTTGACCTCTACCTGCGCGGCATTGTCGAAAGCCAGCGTTCGCGTCTTGCCGTCGAGCGTGTCCATCATCGTCCACACGCCGTCGCCCGCGTCGCCGTCGGCGAAGTCCGGCAGGTAGAAGAGGTCGACCACCTCGTCGCGGACGCTGCCGTTGCTCAGCGTAATCGTGAAGTACAAGGCGGTCTTCTCGATCGGCAGGTCGGCATCGGCGTAGGTCTTGACGAAATCGTCGCTGAACCTCGCTTTCAGGTCGAGGTGCAGGCTGTCACCGGGATTGAGCAGCAGGTTTTCATAAAGCGGCGCGTGGGCCAGGTTGTCGTTTAGCGCCTTTTCGAAGGCGCCGTCGACGAACACCAGGAAGTCGTTCGGGTCGGTGGTCACGGTGACCGTGAACGATTCCGTGAAGCCATTGGTCAATTCGACCCACTGACTATCGAAGCCGCCCGCCGTATCGGAAAAGAAGACGCCCCGGTCGCTTTCGTCGGTCGTGCTGTCGGTAATCAGCCCGTGCGAGAACTGGACATGGTCGAGCAGGATCTCGGCGTCCGCCGAGCCGCCAGCGCTGAGCGAGAACTTCAACATCCGTTCGGCGCCCCGGAACTCGACCGGGACTTCCAGCAAGCGGTTGACGAAACCGCTCCCCTCACTGTCGACCGCGACCGCACCAAGGAAGATCCAGCTGTCCGAGTCGGGCAGGTAGCCAGACACCCGCAGCGTCTCGCCATCGCCTGCGTCGACTACCTGGACGTCGAAACTCAGGTACTCCGCCCAATCCGGGACGACCATCCGATTGTGCTGGATCCACGAATTGTCGTTGTCGAGCATCGCTGCGTGCTGGCCCTCGGTCAGCGTAACCAGTCGGTCGCCGGGAGCGTAGAGTGCCGCGAAGTTACCACCATGGAAGGACCAGCCCGGCAGATCGCCGGTGAGGTTCGTCGCCAGACCGCCCGCCGAGTATTCGAGCAGCCAGCTGCGGTTAAGCGCGCCTTCCTCGAAGTCGCCGTTGAACACCGAGGGTACCGGCAGGCCCGACGGATTGATCGTCTCGCTGTTGTCGAAGCTCACCGGGATGCGAATCGTGCTCGGCGTGCCGGCGTACGGCACGCCACCCTGCGGCGAGAACGCCCAGCCGGTGCCGATACCCTCCGACGGACCGACGCCAAGGGCAAACGACTGCGCGTTGTACCAGGGGATGCTAACGCCCTGAAACTCGATCGCTTCCTTGTCGGCCAGGCGACGGTAGACCGGCTCGCCGGCCTTGTCGAAGTTCACCGCCGACAGATCCGTGGTCGCGCCGTACCAGCGCCAGACGCGGCTGTGCGGACCGCCCGGCCTGAGCGAGCCATCGCTAAGGGCGGTCAGCGTCGCCAGCCCGTCGTCGACGGTGAAACCGGCGCGGCCGTTGAGGTTGATGCTGACATCGAAATTCGGCACAAAGCGGCCATTCGGTGTGGACACGATGCCGCCACCGAGCGGCAGAGCCGTCGGACTGGCCAGAGTCTGGTAATAGTGCTCGGCGAAATCAATGTTGCTCCAGCGCTGGACGTCCGGATCGAGGAAGTTGCCGGTCGGAATGATCTCGTTGGTCGGCAACATCCCCCATAACTGCGTCAGCGTGCCAAGCGCGCCCAGACCCAGCGCGCTGAGGCTACTGCCAAACAAGTCGATGTACTCGCCAACGGGAATGTCGAGGGACGGCTGATTGAAATCATGGACGTCCAGCGAGGTCATCGTCAGCCGCACGGCCTTGGCGTAAATGCCAAAACGCTGGGCGATTTCACTGTTCACCACCGTGCCACGGCTGTGACCGATCAGGTGGATCGGCGAGTCGAACAGCTTGTTGTCGCCGAGGTTGAAGTTGAGCCTGGCCAGCGCCGAATAGAGCGCGTCGGCGGCCGCCTCGCTGAAGCCGTTGGTCGGAAAATCCGACTCGTTGAACCAGTCGCTGACCAACACCACCGGCTTGCCGGCCATCGCCGGCGAGGCGAGCACCGATTCCAGATCGACGCTGGTTTCGAAAGTGGCGCCGTTATAGAAGACCAGCCAGCGGCCGGTCGTCTTCTGGTACAGCGCGGCGACGCCCTCACCGCCGGCACGGGCGATGTTCTCGGCCATTTCGATGAATGCGGCAATGCTGTCGGCGACGTTGGCCGGCGCCGTCGGCGAAAGCTGGAAGCCATGCGTCAGAAGCGTCACGCTGCTGAACGGCTGCGAAGCATCGCGGTAGGCTTCGGTCTTGAACACGCGCCAGTCGCGGGCGATCACCGTGCCCGACGGCGACACCACCTCGACGCCCCAGAAATACTGCTGGCCGGCGGTGAGCTTGAGTTTCTCGGTCAGCGCCTTGATGAAGATCAGCGATCCGTCCGCGTCGATGCTGTTCGCATCGAGCAGCGCGGACGAGAAGATCCGGTCGGCGTTCAGATCCGGCTTCCCGAGGTCGCTCGGGAAAAGGCCTTCACTGCCCCGGTAGGTGCTCACGTAGAGCCGGCTCTTGGCATTCTCGAAGCCCTTTACCAGCCATGAGAACGTCGGTAGCAACTCGCTGCTCAGTTTGCCGGGCGCCAGCAGTTCGAGCGACGCGCCGCCCTGCGCGACCAGGCCGTTGGCCTGCCCGCCGACACCGATCGGGCCGGTGAACTCCTCGCCCGGTGGCACGCCGAAGACCGGGTCCGAGTGGAAGCTGCCGGGCTTGATGATCTTGAAGTTCGAGCGGACGTTGATCGACGGCGCGAGGTCGTCGATCGGCTTGCGCTCGAGTTGCCCGGCAAAGTCCGGGTTATTGACCGCGGTAATCATCGCCTGCACGTCGAAGCCCATCACCACCCGCTGGCCGCGGTAAGCGGCGTAGAGAGTGTCGCCGTCCGGCGAGAGGACCAGATTGTCAGGCCAGGACATCGGCACCGGGCGGGTGGCCGCGACCAGAGTCGGTGCCTCACCCAGCGGGTCGCGGATGATGCCGACGTTGCCGCCCGCCGGATGGAAGGGATCGTAGTTCGGGTCGTGCGACGGATTGTCCTGAATGAAGACGTTGAAGCCCGAGACGAAGGCGTACTCGCCGTCCTTCGAGAGCACCACGGAGATCGCATTGTTGACGTCGAAGTAATCGGTGAACGAACCCAGATGCATGCCGACGGCGGTCTGCGTGTAGCTGCCGACGTCACCCTTGACGATCACCACGCCCTTGGAATCCGACAGGCGGTTGGTGTACAGCATCACGTTGGCGTCGTTGGTCGCCGACACGCCGTAGGGTTCGCCGCCCGCCAGCAGGACTTCCACGATCTCACCGTAAGTCTCGCTGCCTTCGGCCACGTCGATCACGAAGACCCGGCCATCGCCGCTGCCGCTACCAAAGAGCATCTTTTCCGGCGCGGCGACGAACAAGCGCGTGCCGTTGGCGTTGATCGCCATGCCGCGCAGACCGGACGGTGCCGGCCCCACATCGATGGTGCGCACCAGCTTGTTGTAGCTGCCCGATGACGGATCGATGTCGAGCACGTAGATTCGCCCGGCGACCTCGTCCGAAACGTAGGCCTTGTTGCCATTCTTGCTGACCGCGATCCAGAACGGCCTGGCACCCGGCAGCAGCTCGATATTGCTGACGCCGTTGGCCAGATTGCCATCGGCGTCGAGCTGCTGCAAGGCGACTGTATCGATGACGGCGACCGCGCTTTCGTAACGCAGCGTCGCGTAGGCGCGCGTGTTGTCGGGGCTGATCGCCACCGAGCGCGGCGCCGGGTAGTCGCCGCCGATCGGGATGCGCGCGGCCAGATACTTGCTCTGGCTGTCGATCACCAGCAACTGGTTGCCGCTGAGGCCGCCGAAGATGTAACGCGCGTCGTAGGACAGCTGCACGCGGTTGCTCTCCTTGCCGACCAACAGATCCCAGGCACCATCGTTGCTCAGATATTGCGGCCGCCTGACAAAGACCTTGGCGGTACCGATGGCCACCGACTGCGGCACCTGTACAAAGACCTGCTCCGGTGTACTCGAGGCATCGGGATGGACCTCGTAGCGACGACCGTCGGGCGTCTCGAAGATGACGAACAGGTCGGCGATGACGCTGCCGTCCTTGGCCGAGGCGGGCGCCGACGGGTTGTCGTAAATGAAGCGATCGCCCTGGATCTCGACGAAGGGCGCCAAGAGGTCAGCGCCTGCCGCCCGAAAGAGCAGCCGCGCTTCCGAGATGAAGGGCTCGCTGGCCGGCGACGTGCTCGGGGTGTAGGGATTGACCACCTGGATGACGTAGTCGCTGACCTTGCCGGCGGCTATTTCGACGCCGAGCGTCGTCCGTTGCGGCAGACCCTGCGCCGGCACCGAAATGATCTGCAGTTCACGTGCGCCAAAAAGCGCGGTCATGATGAAACCCGAGGTCAGCGAAAAAGCCGCGCCGATGGCGGAGCCGCCGCCGAGTGACGAAAGCATCGCGAACGACGAGCCGCCGTCGTTGATCCCCGACGGGAAAGTGGCGTAGGTCCGCCCGCGCACCTGCCCGAACTCGGCTTCCCCGGCGACACCGGCAATATAGACGCCCGAGATCGCGACCCCGGCATAAGGCGGCGACGACGTACGCGCCATGCCGTCCTCGCCGACGATGCCGGTCTCCTCCTGCAGCCAGACCGGCAGCAGCGTCCCCTCGGGGGTCGGTATTTCCGCGTAGCGCATGAAGACCACCGTCGTGCCGGCCGCCAGACCAGTGGTCGGAATCGCCAGCTGTACCGGCGTCGCCAGCTTGCCGTCGCCGATGTCGAGCCGGAAGGCGCCGGCCATGAGCATCTCCTCGGGCATCGCCAGCGGCAGTTCCGCCGCCGTGAGGGCGGCGATCGAGACCGGCGTATTGTCGGTCAAGGCCGCCGCCGCCACCGCCACGAGCGACCCGTCGGCGCCTTCGACGATGCCACCGCGGCTGCCGAGCACCGCCGGCCCGCTGATCGGCGCCTCAACCATCGCTGACAGAACGACCTCGCCGCCGCCGTTGATCACGGTAACCGTGGCACTTCCCGCCGCCTTGCCGGTGATCAGGCCGTCGGCCGACACACTCAGGACACGATCATCGCTGACGAAGTAGCGCGTGCCGCTGCTCGCCGGCGCCAGGTCGATCTGGCCGGCAAGGCTGGCGACGATCTGGCGACGGCCACCGTTCTCGGTCAGCGCGACGGCCCCCGGATAGACGTCGAGGCCCATCGCGAAAACGTAGGCGGCAACCGTCTCGGTCGGCGTACCGACGGTGAACGATGTCGCCGCGCGCAGTTCGCCACGTTCGGCGACGAGCACGCCGGAGCCCTTGCCGACGGCGCTGATCCGCCCGCCGCTGGCGATCGTGCCACTGCCAACGTTGCTACTGCTCAGGCTGACGTACGAAACCGGCAATTCGACGCCGCTCTGGTCGGCGAAATCACCGATCAGGCTGATCTGCCGCCCTTCGCCGACGTCCAGTCGCAAGACGCGCTCGACGAAGTCGATACGCGTCAGCGCCGCGTTGCTGATCGTCACGGCGATGGTCTGGAGGGTGTGGCCGAAGCCGTCGTCGGCGCGGATAGTGAAGTCGGCGCTGCCGACGAAGCCCATTTCGGGCGCAAAGATCACCGCCCGGCCGTCGCCCGACAGGCGCGCGGTGCCATGACTTGCGCCGACGATGGAGAAGAAGCTGCGGTCGCCTTCCGGATCGGTGACAAAGCTCGCTACCGGTGCGCTGACATCCAGATCCTCGTGCGTGGTAACCGTCGACGCGACCACCACCGGCGCCTGGTTCGGGGTAAAGCCGGTGTTTTGCATCAGCAGCTGCAGGTCGAGACTGTCGATCACGCCATTGGTGTCGGCGTCGAGCGCCAGCGCGTAGCCAGCGTCGCCGCTGCGCAGCCCGGCGGCAGCAGCGATCAGCACGGCATCGCTGCCGTCGACCTTGCCATCGCGGTTGGCGTCGCCGGCAACGAACAGCGACAGCTGGTAGCTGCCGGCACTGGCGGCGCTGCCACCGCCAACCTCGATCAGCTTCAGGCCGGCGCGATCAAGTTTGTAGAGCGCGAAAGCGCGGTTGCCCTGCACTGACGAGGCCACCGCTGTCAGTCCCGGCAGCACCGGCAGCAGCGGTAACAGCCCGCCGCTGCCCTCGACGATCAGCCCCAGGTATACCGAGCCGCTGGCCGTCGACGCCAGTTCGGACTCGCGCAGGGTGAACGCGAAGCTGGCTTTCTCGCCGGCGGCGAGATGGCCGGCAACCGGCGTCGCCAGATAGCCCAGCGACGAACCCAGGTCGGCGGTGATCGCCTGCTCTGCGACGCCCGTGCCGCGGTAATCGAACAGGCTGCCACCTCCGGCAGTAGCGACCATCGCCAGGCGTCCAAGGGCGCCCTCCTCGTAGCCGTAGCGGAGCGAACGCGCTACTTCGAGATCGCGAACGGCACGCAGGCGACCCTGCGCGTCGTACTCGTAGAGGAACTGGCGGCCGTCGTCGGCGACGACGCGTTCGATGAAACCATCGCCGTTGAGCGAAAACTGCACGCGCTGGCCGTTGCTGGCGACAATGCCGCTGTCGCTGAGCAGCAGGCGAACGCCATCGGTGAAAACAATCTCGCGCACTTCGCCATCACCGATGTGGTAGCGCGTGCCGTCGGGAGCGACCAGAACGTAGTCGGTACCTGTGGCGTTGGCCGGGTTGTAGCCCTTCCCGGTAAGCAGGTCGAAATAGCTGGATCCGGCGCGCTGCAGCAGCGTCGCTGGCGCCTCCAGCGACCAGCCGCTGCCATTGTCAGCGAAGGCCGGCAGGTACCAGGTCTGACCCGGAATCGAGTGTTTCTGCGGGGCGAAGCTGAAAGCCACGCGCTGGCCATCTGGCAGCGTCAGGAAGACCCGCTGACCATCGGCAAAAGTGCCGAGCACGCCAGCCGTCTCGCGACCGGTCAGCGACACGTCGGTTTGCAGATCGACGTCCCGGAAGGCCAGCCGCCAGCCCTCGCCGAAGCTGCCCGGAATCGAGCGCGCCAGCGAATCGTAGCGGCGTGCGAAGGCCAGGTCGTGGCCGCCGACGGTCAGCACAAAGTCGGTCTCCGAGCGCAGCAGCTGCGGCTGCTTGCTCGCCACATCGACCTCGATCGCGATGCTCGCTTCGCCGCGTCGGCCGGCCAGGTCGACGACCCGCAGGCGCAGCGAATAAAAGCCATTGGCCAGGCCACTCGGGTCGAGCTGTGCGAAAGCAGCGACATCGACCGCGCCGTCGCCGCTGGCCAGCAAGGAGTAGTGTTCCTCTCCGTAACGGGCGATTTCCAGGGTCCACGAGTCGACGTTGTCGTCGCCGGTGCTGCCGATCAGTGCCGTCGTCGCAGTGATCCGGGCAAATGCCAGCTGACTGGTGAAGGACGGCGTCGGCGCGCTCTTGTCGAGCGGATCGCGGACGCGGATGACCGACGTGCTGCTGCCGACGAAACCGTCTACATCGGTGGCCTCGGCGCGCAGGGCGATCTTGCCGACCGTGGCGGTGCTCAGCAGCGCTCGTCCATCCTGGTCTAGCGACACTTCGACGCCATCGGCGTAGAGGCGCAGATGGGCGATCGCGCCAAAGCTCTCGGCGATCACGTGCACCAACACCTGCTGGCCTGGTATGACCGGGAAGCTCGGTGTGTTCTCGATGATCACGTTCGCTGTCGGCGCTGTCAGCGCGGCCCGGATCAGCAGTGGCAGCGTCGTGCTGGCGAGACCATCCGAGACCTGCGCCATGATCAGGTAGTCGCCCGCCTGGCCGGCGCCGGGTGTCCATTGCAGCAAGCCGGTCGCCGCATCGAGCGTCGCTCCGTCGGGCAGACCGCTCGCGCTGTAGCTGAGCTGGGAGTTCTGATCGGCGTCCTGTGCGACGATCTGGAAGGCAAGTGGCCGACCGAGCAGCGCCGCGTGATTGGAGACGCTCAACTGCGGTGCCCGGTTGACGTTGGCAATTGCCACGCTGACCGTGGTCTCGCTGCTCGCGCCCTGCGGGTCACGCGCCGAGAAGCTGAAGCTGTAGTCACCCGCCTGCTCGTAACTCGGCGTCCAGCGGAACTCACCTGTGCGCGCGTCGAAGCGCGAACCCGCGGGCAACGGCGTCAAGGCGCTGAACACCACCGGGTCGCCGTCGACATCGCCAACACTCAGCTGGAACTGCAGCTGGGCACCCTCGCGGCCGCTCTGCGGCAGCAGGGCAACGACGATCGGCGCCTGATTGCTGTTCTGAACCGTGAGACGCACGCTCTCAGAGCTCTCGGCGCTGCCGTCGCTGACCGAGAAGCGCACATCCGGGTAGTCGCCGGCGCTGAAGAGATGCGGCGTCCAGTTGAGGACGCCACTGACAGTATCGAAACTGGCACCTGCCGGCAGATTGCTGACCGCGTAGCTGAGCACATCGCCATCGGCGTCGATGGCTGCCAGCTGCAGGCGGAAAGCCTGACCCTCGAGCAGCGTCAGGTCGCCGACCGGCGCCAGCACCGGCGCGCTGTTGGCGTTGCGGACCTTGATGCGCACCACCTGCGAGACTTTGTTCGGTGCCGTCGCGCCCTGGTTGCCGTTGTCGCTGACTTCGAAACGCACGTCGAAGCTCTGACCGAGGCTGGCCGCGGTCGGCGTCCATTCGACCAGCGCCCGGCCGTAGGTCGGCTGCGGCGTGAGGGTCATTCCGGCCGGTGCGTTGAGCATGGCAAAAGCGAGCGCATCCTGATCGAGATCGCGGGCGTCGATGGTGAAACTCAGGCGCTGGCCGACCAGCGCCAGCTTGTCGCCGAGCGGTGCCAGCAGCGGCGATTCGGAGGCGGACAGCGCGCTGAGGATGAAGCGCCGCGTAAACGACTGCGCCAGCAGCGCGCCGCCGCCGTCGCCGTCATCGGTCGCGGTGAGCGCGATCTCGTAGTCGCCGCGGTCGCCGGAGTGCGGCGCGAAAACGAATTTGCCGCTGCCGTCGCCGTGGTCGACAAAACTCGCAAAGGCCGGCAAGCCACTGACGGTGAGCTGCAGCAGATTGCCATCGTCGTCGCTGGCACTCACCGGCAGTTCGAAGACGCTGTCGCGTTGCACGCTCTGCGGCAGGATCGCGGCGATTTCCGGCGTGCGGTTGGCATTGCGGATGCTGATCGGCACGACAATCTCGGAAGTCAGCGGCACGCCGCCGTCACCGTCGTCGGTGGCGGTGAAGCGCACGTTGTAGTCGCCGGCCTGGCTGAAGTCGGGCGTCCAGCTGAACATCGCCGTCACCGCATCGAAGCGCGCCCCAGCGGGCAGACCGCTGACGACGTAAGTCACCGTTGCCTCGGAACCTTCCTGCAGGGTGAGCGTGCCGCTACTCTGGCGATCCTGCGGGATGAAACCGGGATTGTCGGCATCGAAAGCGAAGGCGCGGAAGCTCAGCACCTGTCCCTCGAAGCTGATCCACGACCCGAGTTCGTCGAAACGCGGTGCGGCGTTGACGTTCAGGACATGCACGCGCAACTCGGTTTCGGTCGCTTTGGCGCCGTCGCTGGCGCCGAGCTTGAGCAGATAATCGCCGGCCTGCGTGAAGCCGGATGTCCATTCGAAGACGCCGGTATGCGGATCGAGAAACGCACCGACCGGCAGGATGTTGGCGAAGAAGACCAGCTGCTGCCCGTCCACGTCGGAAGCCTGCAGCTGCAGGCGCAGCGAATCGCCTTCGCGGATCGTCCGCTCGGCCAGCGGCTTGACTTCGGGCGGCGCGTTGTCGGGCTTGATCAGCAGCGTGAACGAGCGGGTCACCGAGGTCTTGCCGTCGCTGACCACCAGCTCGACGTTGTGATAGGTGCCGGCGGACTGGTAATCGGGCGTCCACAGCAAGGCCTTGAGTTCGGGATCGAAAACGGCTCCCGGCGGCAGATTGTTGGCAAAATACTGCAGGAAGTCTTCGTCGGGGTCCTGCGCCGACAGACCGACCAGCAGCGACTGGCCTTCCTGGCCCTCGATCTCGCCCGGCAGTTCGGAAACCACCGGCGGACGATTGGCGCCGGCGACTTCGATGACGAAGGCCTGGCTGTCGAAACCGCCACGCGTATCGTAGGCGCGCAACAGCACTGAAGCAGTGGCCGGACTGAGCGCCGCCGGCAGCCAGCTGAGGACGCCGCTGTGGCTATCGAGCTGCAGGCCCTCCGGTCCATCGAGCAGCAGGTAGGCCAGCGCACTACCGTCAGGGTCGACGGCCAGTGCCTGGTAGCTGTAGGCCTGGCCAGCAGCAGCGACGCTCAGCGGCGTCGAGGTGAAGCTCGGCCGCTGGTTTGCATACGGCACTGCATAGATACCGTGGCCAATGCCGATCTGTTGCGCCGCGCCGTTGCTGATCGAGACGCTGAAAGTGGCCAGCGACGCGCCGGCCTGCAGCTTGCCGTTCGGCAGTTTGCCGGAAAGGTCGATGTACCAGAGGCTGCCGGCGCCCTGCGGGGCGACGCCAGCGAGCGGCCGGCCCTGGAAGTAGCGCGCCGGGTCGATGATCAGCGACGCCGGCAGGAGCAGGTCGTAGTCGGCTTCGTTGGTGATCGTGACGTCGTAGGAAACGATGCCGCTACCGCGGTCGCTGCGCACGCGATCGAAGTCCAGGCGGACCACCGACGAGAAGTCCTGGGCGGCGACGAAGCTCGATATGAAGGCCGAGCCGAGCGCCATGCCGGCGCTGCTGCCGACGCTGCCGAGGACGCGCAGGTCGTAGAGGTCGGCTTCCAGGTCGCTGACGGTCAGGGTGACGGTACGCGCCGGCGCGTCGTAGCTGACGCCGCTGATCGTCGCCAGGCCGCCGTTCTGACGCACCACCTGGTAGTTCAACGGATTGAGCACCGAAGCCGAAGCCGAAGCCGGCCCGGCAAACATGTCCTGGTCGAAAGTGATCGTCAGTTCGCTCAGCGGCAGCAACACCACCGCCCGGTTGGGCGGATTGGTGGCAAGCACCTGCGGCGCGACGATCGGACTGATCACGTCGACCTGCTGCGACTGGCCGAGCAGGATGCGGCCGTCGCTGGTCGCCACCACCGCCTCGCCGCGCGAGCCGCCGCGAGCGATCTCGACGCTGCGTAGCGTCGTCAAGTCGACCATGGTCAGCGCCGAGCCGACTTCACCATGCGTCGAGTTGCTGGAAACGAACAGTAGCCCCGCCAGATCCGTGCCGGCGCGGCCGAAAGCCAGCGAGTCGACTTCGCCGTCGAGACGCACCATGACCGTCGCGCGACCGCGCTGGTCGAAACTTACGACGTCGCCACGCGCCGGCCAAGAGGTCGCCCACAGCGTCTCGTTGGGCACGAAAGCGAGGTCGTCGACGCGCAGGTCGCTGAAATGCCGGAAGTTGCCGCTGCTCGGGTCGAAAATCTCGATCCCGTCGCCCGACGACAGGTAGATCTCGCCGGTCGACGGCTTGATCGCCAGCGCCTGCGTAATACCCGTGCCGAAGCGCGCCAGGATTTCGCCGCTGTCGGCGTCCAGGCGCAGCAAGGCGCCACCGCCGGTGGTCGCCCACAGCTGTCCCTGCTCGTCCAGCGCCAGGTCGAAGATCGGTTCGTCGAGTTCGACGAAAGGCTGCAGCGCACGACCGCCATCGTGCGCGATGCGGTACAGCCAGCCACGGTTCGGACCGCCGCTGATGATTGTCGAACCATCCGGCATCTCGACGATCGCCAACGGACCGATCGCCGCGTGGCTCTCGACGAAGTCGGTGGCGTAGGACTGCGCGGTGAACGGGCGCAGGGTCTCGGTGAACTCGGGCAGCTTGGCCAGCGGCGTCGCCGCCGGAATCTGCTGCTGTGCGGCGACGAACAAGGGATTGGTCGGCGGCAGCACTGGCGCCGGTGGCGGCGGCAGATCCTGCGAAGTCTGGCCGAAGCTCGGCAGACCGCCGAGATTGGCGCCGGAGCCGTCGTCCGGGGCTTGCACACCACCGGGGGCCGCTTCACGATTGCCGGCCCGATCGGTCGCCAAAGCGAGGAATTCGTAGCGGTGACCGGCTTCGCCGGAGTAGATGTCGAAGCTGTCGCTCGTCTGCCGCTTCCAGATCCGGAAATCGCCACCATCTTTGGCGACATAGACGGTGACGTGAGCGACGCCCGAACCGCCGTCTTCGTCGACGGCCGTCCAGCGCACTTCATAGTCGGAACCACCGGCCTGTACAGGCGTGGCGGTGAGCGTCGTCAGCGGCGCGCCGCTGTCGAGCGTCTGCACCAGTTCCTGCGTCTCCTGCGGCGCAATGGCGTTGAAGCGCACCACCGCCCGCGCCTTGACCAGCGTTCCCGAGGCCAGTCCGTCCTTTGCCTGTACCGTGTAGCCGAGCTGGCCGACGCCGCGACCGTCGGCGGCGTTGGGCAGCAGCAGGCCGCGCGTGGCGTCCACCAGCACCTCGCCGGTCTCCGGGTCGATGGCCTGGAAAACCCAGGAAGCGGTATTCGTGCTCGGGTCGATCCCCGCCGAGACGCGCAGGATGAAGCCTTTTGCATTGCGCAGGTCGAAGTCGCCCTGGAACAGCGCGCGACCGGTCGGAATGCGCACCGTCAGGTCGGCGAGCTTGATGTCGCCGAGGCGGAAGGTACTCGGATCGAGCGCCGGATCGAGTTCGCTGACGACGCGGATTTCGGTTACCGAAGTCGCTGCCGCCGACGGGTTCTCGAACTTGATGGTGTACGGCAGCGCCTGAGCCACCGGCAGGAACTGATCGACGCCGTAACCCTGCGGACCGGCGATCGACGCCAGCTGGCCGTCGCCGATCGCCTGCTCGTAGAGACGCGAGAAATCGAGCGCGGTCAGCTCGTTGGACGCCGCGACCGAGGCGTAGTCGGGCAAGGCAATCGTTGCCGCCGACGCGCCATCCTTGTCGAAGCCGACGTAGGGAACGAAGATGTTGAAAGTCTGGAAGTAGGTCGGATGCGACAGACCGAGATCGTAGTCGTCGAATACCGGCAGGGCCGGCACGGGAATCCCCCCTTCGAAGCAATCGCTCTCGCGCGCCTCGTAGTGGTCGATGGCGGCCTTGGTGCCCGGCTCGTCACCGTACCATTCCTTGATCTTGGCGAAGAAATCGGCGAGGTCGGCAGTGGTCCGGATTTGCTCACCGGCAGGGCCGATCAGGATCCCGGTCGCCAGCGTACTCATCAGGCTCATCACCTTGATGTCCTGGCGGATCGGCGGCGCTTCGTCGACCGGACGCAGGATACCGACCTCTTCGAGCGCCGCCAGGTAGGCCTGGCTCCAGGTCGTGGCGTCGGCGGCGAGGACGCGCAGCGCGATCGCCGCGCGCTTTTCGGCGAGCGACGTGTCGTCGCTACGCGTGTCTGCGATCTGCGCGTCGAGATCGGCGTCGGCAAGGATCGCCGCGCGCAACTTGAGCGCTTCGGCAGTCTGGTCAGCAATGAACTCGTCACGGGTCATTGCCGTCGCCGCGCCGACGACGTTGAAGCGGTAGGGGATGAAGGGGATCACGCACTTGTCGGGCAAACCTTCTTCCGAGCCGGCCAGCAGCCACAGCTCCCAGAACTCGGGCAGCACCGTGATCATCGCCTGCGGACCGCCGGCGAGCGCCTGGATCGGCTCCAGATCGGGGTACATTTCGTACAGGCCAACGCGCAACGCGTCCCAGTTGAGCGTCGACAGCGCTTTCAGCAGCGGGTAGGTCTGGACATTGAAAGTGGCACCGACGTAACCGCCGGCGATGACGTCATAGGCGTAGCCCGATGAGAGGATCTGGCCGTTGCTGTTGGTCGCCGAATCGAGGCTGGCCCACGGCACGTCCTCGCCGCCGCTCTCGGGCTGGCCACGCAGGTTGTTGTAATACTTGAGGAAAGGCAGATCGTAGACGTAGGTGTTGGCGCCCATCTCGGGAACACCGAAGCTGAAGCGCACGTAAGGCGTGTCGACGTTGCTCAGGCTCTGCAGCGCGACGCCGTAGGTGCCGGTCTCGCCGGCAGCGAGGACGCGCGGACCGCCCAGACCAATGGTCACGTCGGTCTCCAGCGCGCGCTCGATCAGGAAACGGTAGGCGACCACCGCCTGCTGGCCATCCGGATTGATGACCTTGAGGTCGTAGAGGCCGAGCGGCGCGTCGCGGAAATCGAAGGTGGCGCGGATCCAGGTCGAATCGATGACCTCCCACTTGACCGGCTCGTACTCGGCGACTCCCGGGCGCACCAGTTTGAGGATTGCGTTGTCGGCGAACTTGGCGCCGCGCACGTCGATGGTCACCCAGCGGCTGTCGCCGCCCTGGTCGACCTGCACGCCGGTGATCGCGAAAGGCACCACCTCGGCGAGCAGCTTGACCTGCGCGTTCTCTTTCGGTTCGCTGTGGCCACGAATCAGGACGTAGTAATCGCCCGGCCTGGTGAAGGGAATCACCGCCGTCTGATTGGCCTGCAGCGGATTCTCGTAGGTCGCGTCGTAGTTGAAGCCGTCGGGAACATCGCCGTAACGAACGAAGATCTCGTTGGCCGCGTCGTGGTCGACAGCGCTCAGGCTCAGCCTGAGCGTCTCGCCCTGGCCGACGGTGAGCTTGTAGACCCGGCTCTGGCCGGTGGACAAAGTGGTGCTCAAGGCGACGCCCAGATGCAGTTCGTCGACGGCGATGCTCAGCGCGTTGGCCGAGGTGCTGAAGTTGTTGGCTTCGCCCGTCGAGCGGTAAGGCCCTTCGAAAACTTCGTTGTAGATGTCGGGGCGGACGATGACGCGATACTGGCCGATCTTGATCGGCGGCACCAGTGCCTCCAGGCTCGCCGTGTAGCTGTCGTTCTCGGCGAGCACGCCACTGTGTGCGAGCTTGCCGAGCAGGCGGTCGCCGATGTCCCAGAGGTTATCGTCGGAGAGATAGACGGCGTCGGTCCAGGCCGCCGAAGTGACATTGCTGCTGTGGTTGGCAACGGTCCACTCGACACGCAACGTTTCGCCGGCCGCGCCGGTGCCGGCAAAAGTGATCGCGTCGACCTGGACGTCGGCCGGCGGCGGCACTTCGAAGATCGACGGTGGCGCGTTCGGCGTCGCGTTGTTGCGCTCGAAGCCACCTTCGAAAACCTTGCCGCGGCCACTACCGCGCGCCGGATCGGTGACCACGAAGACGTAGTAGGCGCCGCTGATGTCGAGCGGCGCGCGCAGCGTCCTGCTGACCGTGTAACTGTCGCCCT
This sequence comes from Candidatus Accumulibacter phosphatis, assembly GCF_012939955.1. Lineage (GTDB taxonomy): Bacteria > Pseudomonadota > Gammaproteobacteria > Burkholderiales > Rhodocyclaceae > Accumulibacter > Accumulibacter delftensis. The sequence continues at coordinate 17,517 of NZ_SPMY01000050.1, read as the reverse complement.
GCGCCAGGCCGCCGCGGTGCTCGACGGTCAGCAGGTAGCGATCGCTGTCGAGGTCGAGCAGCGGGTCGCGTGAGAGGTAGATCAGGTCGTCCCAGCGTTCCTGCTCGGGCAGCGTGTCGGCGCCACCGAGGTTGCCGACGGTGTAGGTGACGGTGAAGTCGTTGCCAACGGTGATGTGGTTCGGCGCGCTGACCGCGGTGACCTGCAGGTCGGCGAGCGGCGCCGCCGTCACCGGCAGTGGCGCAACGGTGATGTTGTTGCCCTCGCCGCGGAACTCCGGCACGGCGTCGTTGTTGGCGTCGATGCCGACGCCGCGATACTCGGGAACGATGTTGCTGTTCCACCACGCCAGCCGACTGTCGGCTTCCGAATCGGTGAACGCCAGCAGGCTGAAAACGCCGGCGATGCCGTCGGGCAACTTGACGGTCGCCGTACCGGTATAGCTGTCGCCGGCGTTCAGTACGCCGTAATGGCGGGCCTCGGCGACCTGCAGGTCGAAGGTATCGAGCGAAACGTCTTTGGACAGGAACAGCCGGTCCCACCAGCTGATCTCGCGGGTGTCGCGGTTACCGATATTGGTCACCGTGTAATTGACGGTGACCGTGCCGCCCGACTGCCCGCCCAGCGGCGGCACCAGCAAGGAGGTGACTTTCAGATCGGGTTCGCGGTAGGTGACCGGGATGCTGCCGACGCCGCGGTTGTTGTCCTGCCCGCCGACGCCCTCGTACACCGACGTCGGGTAGTAGTCATCGCGATAATAGGCGTTGACGCCAACGTCGGCCTCACCGGCCGGATAGCGCGGGTCGTAGCGGTTGGCGTCGGTAATCACGTAGATATAGAAATTGCCGCCGATGCCGCGCGGCAGCGTGACCTCGGCGCTCTCGGTGTAGCTCGCTCCCGCCGCCAGACCGCCAGCATTATTGTGCACGAAAGTGCCGAGGCTGGTCGCCCGCTCGGGCAGGAAGACCGGGTCGGGCGACAGATAGACGCTGTCCAGCCAGTAGCGCGTGCCCTCCCAGACCGCTGCGCCGAAGTTCTTGACGGTCCAGCTGATGGTCGTCTTCTCACCCGAGAAGTTCTCGCCCGGCGCGGCGATGGTGAGCACCTGCAGGTCGGCCGGACTCGGCACGACGCCGGTGTCCTGCACGCGGGTGTTGTTCTCCTCGTCGCCTTCGGCGACGTCGTAGGGTTTCCCCTTGGCAGGGTTGTAGTCGGTGTAGGCGATCAGGTACTGGCCGCTGGCCGCCGGGTTGAGCGCAAAGCTGGTGCTCTGGGTATAGCTGGCGCCGGGCGCGGCACCGCCGTCGTGCGCCACCGCGCCGAGGTACCACTGCTTGGCACCGGCGGCGTTGAGGGTCGGCTTGTCGGACAGCCAGAAGACATCGTTCCAGCTACCGGCCGCTTCCCCGGCACCGCTGTTGGCCACCGTCCAGGTGACGCTCAGCGCACTGCTGGTCGAGGCCAGAGGCGAAGCCGCGAGAGCGCTGATGCGCAGGTCCGGCGGCGGCGGTGCGAAGCCGCCGATGACGTCGATCGCCCGTGCCTTGTAGTTGTTGTTGTCGAGCTCGTTGATGTCGTCCGGATTGAGGTTGCTGGCCAGCGTATCCTCGAGGATGACATCGTAGGAATCGCTCCAGACGGTGATGTAGTAAGAGCCCGAGGCGACGTGCGCCGGCAGCGCGACCTGAGTGACGACGTCGTAGCTGCTGCCCACCGCCAGCGCGCCCTGGTGCTGCAGCGCGCCGAGCAGGATGGCGCTGTTGCCGCTGGCGTTGGGCCGCGTCTTGTCGCGCGACAGCCAGATGGTGTCCGTCCAGTTGGCTCCGGCAGTGGTGCCGCTGCCGCGGTTGGCGACCGTGTAGCGGACCTCGATGCTGGCGCCCTCGACGGCCTGCGCCGGCGCCACGACGCTGCCGGCGACCAGGTCGGCGAGTGGGTACGGCTCGACGAAGAGCGGCACGGCGGCGATATTGTTGGCGTCGTTGGGGTACTCGTCGACCGAGCCGCTGCCGTCAGCCTGAACGATCAGGAAAACGTCGCCGCGGAAACGGATCGGGATCTGCAGGCTGCCACTGTCGGTGGCGTACTGCTCACCGGGGTTGAGCGCCGCACCATTGTCGTAAGAGCCGATCAGCAGGTCGTCGCCGCTGAGCTTGTTGTCGAGCGACAGGTACACGCGGTCCTGCCAGCGTGGCGTCGTCGTCGGCACGGTCCCCTGGTTGATGATCGAGAAGCGCAGCGACACCGTCGCGCCGGCCGAGGCCCGCGCCGGGGCAACGACATTGGCCACCTGCAGGTCGGAGCGCGGCAACAGCGCGACCTGCAGCACCTGGTCGTCGGCAGCGCTGTTGTTGGCGGCCGCACCACCGTACTCGTACACCTGCCGGCTGGAATTGGTCAGCACGACCAGCTGATAGACGCCTTCGGTGCGCGCCGGCAGGCGGAAGCGCTCGGTGCGGGTGTAGGAAATGCCGGCTTCGAGGCCGCCGGCGTCGTAGGTGAAAGTGCCGAGGTAAATGCCGGGGTCATTGGGCTGGCCGACCTTGCGCATCGAAACGACGTCGGTCCACGCGCCATCGGCCTTGGCCAGTCCCTTGTTGGTGACCGTCCAGCGAACGTCGATGGTATCGCCTTCGGACGCCGTCTCCGGCGTCATGATGTCGCTTACCTGCAGGTCCGGCGAGTCCGACAGGACGATGTCCACCAGCCCGGCGACGCGGCTGTTGTTGTCGACGTAGATGAATTCTTCGGGGCCAGCGGTGCGCACGCTCACGAAGTAGCTGCCGGAGAGCCCGTTGGGAATCGTTACTTCCTGCGTGCGGCTGTAGCTGTCGCCGGCGGCGAGCACGCCGAGGTGCGTGAAGCTGCCAAGCACGGCAACCGGCTTGCCCGCAGCGTCGGCGAGGGTGACCACGTCGTTCCAGCCGGGAATATCGGTCGGACCAATGCCGTGGTTGGTCACCTGCCAGGAAACGCTCATGCTCTGCCCCGAACGGGCGGTGGCCGGTACGCTGGCCTGGCTGACGATCAGGTCGGCGTAGGGAATGCGCACGACATCGAAGATGCGCGCCGCCTCGGCGGCATTGTCGGCCTCGAGACCGTTCTCGAAGACCTGGTTGCCAGCGTCGCTGCGTACGAAGAAATGGTAGCGCCCCTGGAAGTAGGCCGGCAGCAGGAAAGTCTCGCTGCGCGTGTAGCTCTCGCCGACCGCCAGCGCGCCGAGGTGCTCGTAGCTGGCAAGGACGCGGTCGTCGCCGTTGCCGACGATGCTATCGGTGGACACCAGCAGGGTATCGGTCCACTGCGTCGTCTGGCCGACGCCGTTGCCGTCGTTGCCGACCGTCCAGCTGACGGTGATCTGCGCCGGGTCGCCGACGACCACCTCGGGTGCCGGCGCATACGGCACGCTGGCTTCGGCGCTGACGGCGCTGACGACCAGGTTGGCGTAGGGCGCCAGCGCAGCGGCGAACGGCGTCGAACCGACGTTGTTGTTTTCGGCACCGAGCTCGTGCACCTGCCCGAGCGCGTCGCCGACCAACAGCAGGAAGTAGTCGCCGCTGGCCGCCAGCGGCAAATTGACCTGCAGTTGCGCGTCGTAGCTGGCGCCGGTGGCGAGTGGGCCGCCATGCGCCAGTTCGCCGAGCAGTGTGTCGTCGGCACCAAGCGTCGCATCGCGCGACAGGTAGAGGCGATCGGTCCACGCGCCGAAAGCGTCGCTGCTGCCGGCGTTGCGCATCTGCCAGGCGACGACGATGGCCTCGCTGGACAACGCGCCGGCCGGCGCGCTCACCAACACCGGCCGCAGATCCGGATGGACGACGCCCAGAGTCGCCGTCGAAACGCTGCTGTTGTTGCCCTCCTGGCTGCCTTCGAAAACCGTATCGCCGACGTCGCTGCTGACGACAATGAAATAATCGCCGTCGGCGACGTCGGGCAGCGTGATCTCGGTGCTCGCCGTGTAGCTGGCCAGCGCCAACAGTTCGCTGCTGTGCGGCACGGTCGCCAGCAGACGCGCGCTGCCGAGACTGCCGTCGGCGCTGAGGTACACGCGGTCGCTCCAGCTGCCACGCGCGGCGCCGCTGCCGCTATTGGCGACGGTCCACGCAACGATCCGCGTCTGCCCCGGAGCACCCGGCACCGGCACGACGATCTCGCTGACGCTCAGATCGGCCAGTGTCGGCGCCAGCACCTGCACTGCCGCATGGCTGGCAGTGACGTTGTTGTCCTCGAAAATGCTCTCGAAAACCTGGCTGGCAGCGTCGGTCCTAACCAGAATGCGGTAGTCGCCAGTGATCCCGAAGGGCAGGAAGACATTGCTCTGGCCGCTGTAGCTTTCACCAGCGCCGAGCCCACCGCTGTGCAGGATCTGCGCCAGCAGCGTATCGCCAGCGTCGAGCGCGGCGTCGCTTGACAGGTAGATGCGGTCCTGCCATTGCGTCACGTCGGTCGGCCGGTCGCCGGCATTGCGCACCCGCCAGCTGACGGGCGTCGCTTCACCGCTGCGCGCGCTGGCCGGCGCGGCGACGACCTCGACCTGCAGGTCGGCGTGCGGCGTCGACAGGTCGATCGTCACCAGCGCGCTGTTGTTGGCGCGCGTGTCGGGCTCGCTGAGCTCGCCAAACGCGTCGGCGACGACCGCCACGCGGAAAGCGCCATCCAGGCGCTCGGGAAGGAGCAGCTGCCGGCTCTGCTGATAGGAGGCACCGGGCGCCAGCACGCCGTAGTGCCCGACGCTGGCCAGGGTCACGTCGTCGGCGTTGCCGATCACGTCGTCCCTGCTGAGCACGACGAGGTCGCTCCACTGCGGGCCGCTGGCAATCGATCCCTGGTTGAGCACCGTCCACTCGAGCGTGATCGTCTCGCCGCCGCGGCCGCTGCTCGGTGCGCTCAAGCTGCCGACCGCGAGGTCGGCGTAGGGTCTGGCCGCCGCGGTGAACGCCAGGCGGGCGCTGTTGTTGCTCTCGCCGCCGTCGCCGGCGGCGGTATATTCGACCAGGCTCCCCTGGCCGGCGGCGTTCTGGTCGGCACGCACCTCGACTTCGATCTGGCCACTGCCGCGCAGGCCCTCCGGCAACTGGAAGGTGTACGAACGCGCGACGCTGGCATCGGGCGCCAGCGCGGCGTTGCCGATCAGCGCGATGTTGTAGGGCAGAGCGACGTCGAGCAGCGTTTCGCCGCTGCTCAGGTTGCGCACGATCAGGCGGTCGTGCCAACTCGCCGGGGTGGCGATCAGGCCGTCGTTGCGATCGTCCCAGAAGACGGTGACGCTGTCGCCGGCAGTGGCCGTGAACGCGTCGACGCGCAGCCTCTGGACGAGCAGATCAGGCGCCGAGGCGACGACCACAGTCGCCGCGTTGTTGGTCTCCGCGCTGTCGCTGGCGTTGCTCTCGAAAATCTCGCCATCGTCGTCGGTGCTCACCAGGAATTCGAACTGGCCGCTGCCGACGGCGCCGGCCGGCCAGTTAAAGGTGAAGCGGCGGTCGATCGAGCCGCCGGCGGCGAGCGCGCCACCGACCGCCGGCAGGTAGCGGCTGCTGGCGTTGAGCAGGATCGCGCCGGTGCTCAGATTGCGCACCCTGAGGCGATCGTTCCAGGCGTCGTCGACGCCAACACTGCCGCCGTTATTAACCCGCCAGCTGACGGTCACGCTGCTACCCGCCGCCCAGCCGCTGCTCGGCGTCACGACGACGCTATCGACCTGCAGGTCGGGATACGGGGTCGACGCGGCAAGCGCGTTCACGCTGGCAGCATTGTTCAGCTCGGCGACGCCGGGTTCGGCGACGACGTTGGTGACGTCGGCGGCGACTTCGAAACGCAGGTTGCCGGCACCGCTGTTGCCGGGCGGCAAGCTCACCGTCACCTGCCGGGCGCGACGCGCGCCGACGGCCAGCGGATCGGTCGCTGCGCCACCGAGGTCGCTGTAGTCGACCAGCAGGTTGACGACCAACTCGCCGCCACGGTCCATGTTGCGCACCAGGATGCGATCTTTCCACGGCGCATCGGCTGGTAAATTGCCGGTATTGCTCACTTCCCAGCTGACCAGCACCTGGCCGCCGGCGGTGAGGCCGCCGCCGACCGGCGTCAACACCAGATTCTCGACCTTGAGGTCGGCACCCGGAACGCTGCCGAGCCCGGTGAGGATGATTTTTTGCGCAAGCGGCGACGGCGAGACGTTGAGCGTGTAGTTCGAGATGCCGCTCTCATGGTAGCGCCCCTCGACGAGCAGCGTGTACAGGCCGTCGAATTCCAGTGTCGTTACGTCGACGTCATTGGTGTAGAAATGCGTCGGCCCCCACACCGTCTTGCCCCAGGGATCGAGCAAGCGCCATTCGGTGTAGTAGGCGCCGCTGAAGCTGACCCGGTCGAAGTAGAAACGATCGCCGGCGGCAGCGTTGAAGCGGAAGATATCGGTCGAATTGGCCGGATTGAGCTGGCTGCTGACCGGCGTACCCGGGGTGATCAGCGGCGCAGCGGCGAGGTCGAGGAGGCGCAAGGCGTAAGCGCCGGTTGCCTCGCCGCTACCGTCGATGCTCAGCGTGTAATCGCCCGGCAGCAGTTCGAGCAGCGACAGCCCATGCACGCCGTCGGTGCTGCTGAAGGAGTGGTTCGCCACCTCGCTGCCGCGCGGACCGCTGAGGCTCCACGAGAAATTGCCGTTGTTGGTCAGAACGTCGACGTAGACCTGCTTGGTCTCGCTGAGCGTGAAGGTATGCAGGCCGCGCTGGCCGACGCTGTCGATCGAGCCGGCGACCTCGCTGTCGAGCGTCATCGGCGTGACATGGTCGACCACCGGCTGGACGTTGATGGTGTAAGTCGAAGTGGCCGCGTCTTCGTGGTAGCGACCTTCGACCAGCAAGGTGTAGCGACCGCTGCGCGGCAGCGTCGTGACGTCCACGTCGCTGTAGTACATGTGGGTGGAGCCCCACAGCGTGTTCCCCGCCGGGTCGAGCAACTGCCAGTCGGTGTAATAACCGCCGCTGAAGCTGACGCGATCGAAGTAGAAACGCTCGCCGGCGACGGCGTCAAACCAGTAGACGTCGGTCTCGTTGCCGGGCGTCAGCGTCCGGTCGAGCAGCGGCGTTCCGGGGACGATCTGCGTCCCGGCCGCCAGGTCGAGCAGGCGGAAAGCGTAAGCGCCGGTGGCATCGCCACTGCCGTCGACGATCAGCGTGTAACTGCCCGGCGCCAGATCCATGATCGAGCGCCCGTTGGCGGCGTCGGTGGCGCTGAACAAGCGCCCGGAGACAAGGCTGCCGCGCGGCCCGCTCAAGGTCCAGCTGAGTTGGCTGGTGTTGGTAAGAACATCGAAGTAGACGCGTTTCGACTCGCTGCCGGCGATTTCGAAGCTGAAGCTGTCGACCTCGCCCGGCTTGCTCAGTTCGGCATCGACGCGGTCGCCGACGACGATCGGCGTGCTGACGCTGTTGTCGATCTTGCGCACGTTGATCGTGTAGCTCGACGCCGTATCCTCGTGATAGCGGCCCTCGAGCAGCAGGTAGTAGGTCCCCGAGTACGGCAGCGTCGTCAGGTCGACGTCGTTGGTGTACATGTGCGTCGGCCCCCACAGCGGGCGGCCGAAGGGATCGATCAAGCGCCAATCGATGTAGTAGCCGCCGCTGAAGCTGACGCGGTCGAAGTAGAATTGCTCGCCGGCAAGGGCATCAAAACGGTAGATGTCGGTCTCGTTGCCCGGGCTGAGCGTACCGCTGGTAGGGGTATCCGGAGTCAGCACTTCGCCCTGATCCATGTCCATCAGCTTGAAGCTGTAGGCGCCGGTGCTACCGAAAACGGACAACAGGTAGTCACCCGCTGTCAGGTCCAGCAGGGACAGGCCCTGGTAGCCATCCGAAGCGGTGAAGCTGCGGTCGGCAACGACGCTGCCGTGCGGCCCGCTCAGACTCCAGCGCAGGCTGCTGTTGTTGGTCAGTGAGTCGAAATAGGTGCGCGTAGCGTCGGTGACGCTGAAGCGGTAGCGGTCTATCTCGCCGCTGGCGGACAGCGTGCCGCTCACCGCCACGGTACCCAGGGTCAGGACCGGCAGGGTCTCGGCCGTACCGGCGACGACGGCGACGCGGATATTGTCGAGGTCGTTGTCGGCGCGCCAACCGCCGTTGCGCGCACCGAAAGCCATGCGCCCGTCGTAGGCCTGCATACCACTGATGAAATAGTCCTCGACGACCGCCACTTCGCTGCCGGCATTGGGTGTCAGGTAGACGGAAACCTTGCTGCCGCCGGTGACCGCGGCAATGATGACGCGCGCGTGCTGAAAATCACCGCTGTCGAGGCGGAAGCCAGGGAGGTTGAACTCGGCGAGCTTGCTACCGTTGAAATGCAGTGAGACGTGGTTGTCGCTGAGTTCGCCGTTGTTCACCGGGTCGAAGCCGACGCCGAAGCTGCCGGCCAGGTTAACCTCTTCGCCAAACTGTGGTGCCGGGCCACTGATGCCCCAGACGTCCGCATTCAACCAGGCGAAGCCAATGCCGTCACCCTGATTGCTGACTTTGCCGATGCGGAAGTCGAAATCGACGCTCACCGTCGCCGGAATCACACCAACACCGGCATTGTTGAAGGCAATCGTGTTGTAGCCGGTAACGCTGCCCGGCAGCAGGCGCAGGAAGTTGCCCGACGGCCCACCGGGGATCACCACCGGCGCCGAGTTGCTGAAGCTGGCGGCTACCCACGGCAGGCCGTCGGCGTCGAAATCCTGACTGCTGTGACCGCCGCTATTCGGCAAGGCGGTGTCGGCTATCCGGAAACTGTAGTCGACGGCCTTGCTCTCGCTGACCCGCCCTTCGAGCAGCAGGTAGTAGGTGCCGGTGAAGGGCATGGTTGACACCACGTCATCAGTGGCGCTGGGGCCAAATAGCACCCCGTAATCGGGACTGATGAGCCGCCAGTACGGGCTGTTTGCGCTCTCGCTGAGCAACTCGAAATTAAAACGGTCGCGGGCGCTGGCAGCGAAGCGGAACAGATGCGTCGCGTTGCCGGGGTTCAGGGTGTCGGTGACCGTATCGCCGACGTCGATGAGCGTGGCCGCAGCCAGATCCACCAGTCGGAAGCCGTAAGCGCCGGTCGTGGCATCCTTGCCGCCTACGATCAGGGTGTAATCGCCGGCCTCCAGGCTGAGCACCGGGTTGCTTTTGTAATCGTTGGAGTCGCTGTCGGCGAACTGCCGGGCCGACACCACCGGGCCGCGCGGACCACTGAGCGTCCAGGTGAAGTCGGTGCTGTTGGTGAGGGAATCGAAATACAGCGCACTACCGGCCTCCAGGCGGAAGTCGTAGTAGTCCTGCTGGGCAGCGTGCTCGATACTGCCGCCGACCGCGGCGCCCAGGGTCAGATTGACCACATCATCAGCCACCGGCTGGACATTGAAGGAGTAGGAGGCATTTCCGGCGACACTGCGCCGGCCTTCCATCAGCAAGGTATAAATGCCGTCGTAGGCCAGCGTAAACAGGCCGGCGTCGGCATTGAAGTTACTGGCGCCCCAAACGGTCCGGCCCCAGGGGTCGAGCAGGCGCCAATAGATATCGCCGGCCACCTCGCTGATGCGCTCGAAGAAATAGCGCTCACCGGCATTGGCGGTGAACTGATAGGCATCGGTCTGGTTGGCCGGGGTCAGGCGGCCGCTGACCGGAGTGCCGGGGGCGAGGATGCTGGCAGCGGCCAGATCGAGCAGGCGAAAACGGAATTCGCCGGTGTAGTCCTGATAGCCGGCGATGCTGAGCTGGTAGTCGCCGGCCGGCAAATCGAACAAGGACAGAGCGTCGACGGAATCGCTCTGCTGAAAGTGACGGCCGCTGACCAGGGTACCGCGGGGACCGGTGAGGCTCCAGCGCACATTGGAGCTATCGGTCATGGCGTCGAAGTAGACGCGCGTGCTGGCTTCGCTGAGGGTGAAGGTGTAGTTGACCAGCTGACCGACATGTTCGATGGCGCCCACGATGACCGGGGCAGTGGCTTCGCTCAGGCGGACGACATGACCGTGGCCAGTAGCATCGGCAGCGCTGTTGCCGACGCCCTCGTCAGCCTTGATGTAAGCCACCAGCCCGGCCGCGTTGCCGACCAGCGGGGCATTCATCGAGGCCAGGATCTCGGCGTCGCTACGCGCCACGTTCCAGACCCGGATGTCGTCCATGCTGCCCACCAGGCTGGCGTAGCTGCTGCCAGGCTCCAGCGCGCTACCCAGGTACAGGGGCTTGCTGTTGCTGCTGGCCGGATTCTTGCGGATATTGGTGCCGCTCTTCTGCAACACGCCATCCACCAGGATGCGTACCGTTCCGGCAGTGCGATCCATGACCGCCGCGATGTGATGCCACTGCCCGGTGGTGATCAGGCCGCTGCCGGTCTGGGTGGACTGGTTGCTGCCGTCACCGGTATCGAAAGCGACGCTACCGTTGGAGTGTAGCCAGAGGCTATAGCTGCGCTCGCCAGGGTTCTCCGGGTTGCCCTTGTAGAAGAGCGTGGTCCAGGTATTGTCGAAACGGTCCACCTTGACCCAGGTCTCCAGGGTCAGGGTGTCGGTCAGGTCGAGAGCCGCAGCATGGTCGATCTGGGCCGACTGCACGCCGTTGAAGTGCAGCGCGCCGCCAAAGTGGCCATTGGCCCAGGGCGCTGGCATGCCGTACACGCCGTCCAGCGTGATGGCCTGGGTCAGGTCCCGGACCCGCTGCACCCGGAAACTGAAGTTGCTGCTACCACTGCCACCATCCCGGCGGCCCTCGACGAGCAGTGTGTAGACGCCGGCAAACGGCAGGGTCTGCAAGCGCACGTCGTCCGAGGGCAGGTAGTTGGGTCCCCACAGGTTGCGACCCCAGGGGTCCAGCAGGCGCCAGTAAGGATAGCCGCCGCTGGCCGAGACCTCGTCGAAGTACAGGCGCTCGCCCGCCTCGGCGGTGAAACGGTAGGCGGTGGTGGCCGTGGCCGGCGTATGCTGACCGTTGACCACGGTATCGAAGTCCAGCTCCAGGGCGCCGGCAAGGTCGAGCAGACGGAAGCCATAGTCGCCGGTAGCGTCGCCGACGCCGTCGATACGCAAGGTGTAGTCGCCGGCCACCAGGTCGAAGACGCTCAGTCCGTTCTGCGAATCGCTGCTCTGGAAGGGACGATCGGAAACCACCGTGCCACGCGGGCCGCTCAGGTACCAGCGCAGATTGTTGTGGTCGGTCAGCGAATCAAAATACAGACGCGTCGTATCGGCAAGCGTGAATCGGTAGTAGTCCTGCTGACCGAAATCGATGCGTCCGGCGACGACGCCGGGCACGCTCGACCAGGGATGAACCATCTGTCCCGCATTGCCCCGGCCGCTGGCGTCGGCCAGCGTCCCGCCGCTGGTCTCGTCGGCCTTCAGGTACATCAGCAGGCCGGCCTCATCGCCGACCAGCGCCTGGTCCTTGTTATCGGCGATCTGCTGCGCGCTGCGCACGCTGTTCCACAAACGGACCTCGTCGACCGCACCCTGGAACATCGGGTAATTTTCCAGGCTGCTGCCGATCAGCAGCGGATTGGTATTGGAACTTGCCGCGTCTTTGGCGAGAGCGCCGCTGGCGGCCTCGACGCCGTCCAGGTAGATTTTCATCACCCCGCTTGCACTGTCGCGATCAAGCACCACGGCGACGTGGTGCCACTGACCGGTGACCACGCTGCCGGCGGCGGTGTTGATGTTGTTGTTGGAATCGTTGCCGGTCGACAGGTGCAGGTAACCCGCGGAATTGAGCCACAGGGTGTAGGTCCGCTGGTTGCTGTTGCCGTTGCCCTTGTAGAAGAGCGGCTGCCAGGTGCTGGCGTAGGCGTCGACCTTGATCCAGGCTTCAAGTGTCAGCGAGCCGGTCAGATCAATGTCGCCATTACTGGCCACCTGTGCGTAGCGCAGGCCGTTGACATTCAGGGCGCCACCGAGCTGACCATCGGTACTGAACTGGTCGAGGCCGTGGCTGACGCCGGGGACGATGTCGACAATGTCGTCGGTGATCTCCAGCAGCTTGAAGCTGTAGTCGATCTTGGCGCTGTATTGCGTCTGCCAGATACGGCCCTCGATGATCAGCGTGTAGGTGCCGCTTTCAGCGAGCGTGAAAATGTCGACGTCGTTCAGGTAGGTGGGGCCGAAGACCTGCCGACCGTAGGGATCGAACAGGCGCCAGGTCAGGCGGTCGGCACTGCTGCTCAGGTTCTGGCGATCGAGGTAGTAGCGCGTACCGGCCGTGGCGTCGAAGCGGTAAACGTCGGTTTCGTTGGCCGGGTCGAGCTGACCACTGACGACGCTGTTGCTGGTAAACGCGGTCGCCGCGGCAAGGTCGAGGAGCCGGAAGCTGAAATCGCCGGTCTGATCACCCTGCGGGTCGAGGGTCAGGGTGTAGTCACCGGCGACGAGATCGAGCAGTGGACTGGTGGCGCCCAACTCGTGCGATTCGGAGCCGTAGAAACGGCGATTGCTGATCTCGGTGCCGCGTGGCCCGGTCAGCGTCCAGTAGATATCAGGATTGGTGCTGTTCGGCGTCAGGCCGTCGAAGAGCAATTGCCGCGCGTCGCTGAGCGTGAAACGATAGCTGGCGCGCTGGCCGGGTGTGCCGAAGCTGCCGCTCACCGCCTGACCCAAGGTAAGGCTGTCGCTGATATCGACGACCTTGTGGATGTTGAAGCCGTAGGCGTTGGCCGCCGCCGTGTTTCCGACCCGGCCTTCAACCAGCAGGTAATAGGTGCCCGACAGGGTGAAGGCGCTCATCTCCTGGTCTTCCGGCCAGACGTAACCGCCCCAGACCTGCCTGCCTTGCGGATCGATCAGGCGGTAGGTGGTGTTGTAGTAGTTGTCATAGCTGATGCGGTCGAAGTAGTAACGCTCGCCGGCAAGGGCGTCGAACTGATAGAAATCGGTGACGCGTGCGCTGCTCAGACTGTCGTTGAGCGCCGTGCCGGGGATCAACGCGGCGGCTTCACTGACCACGTCCACAAGCCGGAAGCTATAATTTCCAGTGGTATCGCCACTGCCGTCGAGAGTCAGCGTGTAAGCGCCGGCCGCCAGCCGCAGCAGCGGGTTGGTCTGGCCCAGTTCGTAGGAATCCGAGTTCTGCAGATGGCGACTCAGGAGGTAGCCGTCCGGGCCCCGCAAGGTCCAGGCGATGTTGCTGTTGCTCAGGCTGTCGAAATAGACCAGGGTTTCGTCGCTTAGCGAGAAGCTGTAGCTGTCCTGCTGTCCGGCGTGGTCGATGTTGCCGTTGACGGCTTCGCCGATGGCCAGCGCACTCACCGGATCATCGGCGACCGGCTGGATGTTGAAGCTGTAGTCGAAGCGGGCAACCGACGATCCCGTGCTCCAGATCCGCCCCTCGATGAGCAGCGTATAAACACCGGTAAATGCCAGCGTGCTGACGTCGACGTCGTCGTAAAAATTCGCCGGTCCCCAGACCTGGCGGCCGTAGGGGTCGAGCAAGCGCCAGCTGACCCAGCCCGAGTTGGCCGGGCTGAACGTCTGGCGGTCGAAGAACAGCCGGTCGCCGGCGTTGACGGTGAAGCGGTAAACGTCGGTTTCGTTGCTTGGGTCGAGGCTCGCGGTGAGCGGCGTGCCGGGTGTCACCGCCACGCCGTCGGCGAGGTTCAGGACGCGGAAGCTGTAGTTGCCGGTGGTGTTGCCATTGCCCCAGACGCGTAGCTGATAGCTTCCGGCCAGCGGCACGTCGATCACCGGGTTGCCGTTGCCGAACTCGTAGGAGTCCGAGTAATAGGTGCTGCGATCGGCGATCTCGGTACCGCGCGGACCGCGCAGCGACCAGTGAAACTCGCCACTGCTGCTGGGCGCCAAGCTGTCGAAGTAGAGTCGCGTCGGACCGGCGACGGCAAAGACGTAGTCGTCCACCTCGCCCGCGGCGCTCAGCGTGCCGCTGACCGCGGCACCCAGCGTGATGGCCGTTCCGGTCAGCGCGGCGACCGGGGTATTGCCCTCGAGGGCAATCTTGAAGCTGTAATCGATAGCGCTGCTTTCCCAGCTGCGGCCTTCGACCAGCAGGGTGTAGGTGCCGCCAAGGCGCAGGCTGGCACTCTCCCGGTCGGCGAAAGGCTCCGGCCCGAAGAGCTGCAAGCCGGTCTCGTCGAGCAGCCGCCAGTACGGGCTGCCGGCGCTGAGCGCGATACGGTCGAACAGCACCTGGTCGCCTGCGCTGGCGGTGAACTGGTAGACCCGAGTCATGCCGCCCGGGCTGAGCGTGCCGCTGACGTCGCTGTCGTAAGCGACGACACTGCTCGCAGTGGCCACGTTCAGCAGACGGAAAGCGTAGGCACCAAGGCTATCGAGATTGCCGTCGACGGTCAGGGTATAGGCCCCGGCGGCCAGGCTCAGCAGCGGATTGCCGCCGAATTCGGCGGCGTCCGAGTACACGAAGCTGCGCCCGGCGACCTCGCTGCCGCGTGGCCCGACCAGGCTCCAGTTGAAATCGTTGTCGTAAGTCAGCGAGTCGAAGAGCAACTGCGCCGGCGCCGCCAGCGTGAAAGTGTAGGCCTGTCGCTGACCGGGATGGTCGAGAGTGCCGTCGACGCGAGAATCCAGCGTCAGCGGCGCGCTGCCATCGACGACCCGCTGCAGTTTGAACTGGTAGTCGCTGGAACGGGTGTTGTAGATGTGACCTTCCAGCGCCAGCACGTAATCGCCATCGTAGAGCGCAGTGAACACCTCGACGTCACCCGTGGAGAACTGCGGCCCGGAGACCAGGCCGCCCTTGGGATCGAAGATGCGCAGCGAGAAGTTGTCGCCGGACAGCCCCTGGCTGTCGAAGAAGAAGCGCTCGCCGGCAAGCGCAGTGAACTTGTACAGCCGCGTCTCCGTGGCCGGTGCATTGCTCGCCGTGCCGCCGCCGGCACCGGCGTCGCTCAAGCTCCCGGTCACCGTCGTGTTCACCGCGATCGCCGAGGCTGCCGCCAGGTCAAGCACGCGAAACGCGTAGTCCCCAACGCGGTCGCGGTCACCATCGACGCTCAGCGTGTAGCTACCGGCGCGCAGCAGGATGCTGGTATTGCCGGCCAGCTCGGAGGAGTCCGAATACTGGAATCGGCGGTCGGCAAGCAGCGTGCCGTTGGGGCCGGTGAGCGACCACAGCAGTTGGTAGTCGGATGTCAGCGAGTCGAAGACGACACGGGTATCCGCAGCCAGCGTGAAGCTGTGGATGTCGCGCTGCCCAGCCTGCGCGATACGACCGGTGACCAGCGAACCCACGGCCATCGCTTGCGGCACGGTTTCGTCGAGCAAGGCGACGTTAAAGCTGTAGCTGGCGGGAGCTGTGCTGGCGGCACGGCCCTCGATCAACAGCGTGTAACTACCGTCCACGGCGAGCGTCAACTCGCCGAGATCATTGCTCATGTGCGTACGATCGACGACCGTGCGACCGTAGGGATCGAGCAGCCGCCAATAGATGTCGCCGGTATTCGCAAAGCGGTCAATGAAGAAGCGCTGACCAGCCGCGACACTGAAGCGGTAGGCGTTGGTCTTGTTGCCTGGATCGAGCTGTGCGTCGACCGTCGTTCCCGGTGTCAACTCCTGCGCCTGCGCGATATCGATCAAGCGGAAACTGTAGGCGCCGATGTTGTCGGCGACACCATCGACGCTCAAGGTGTAGTCGCCCGCCCCCAGATCGAGGGCGACATCGCCGCTCCGCTCGTAGGAATCCGAAGCGTTGAAGCCACGCTCGCTGACCACCGTGCCGCGCGGTCCTTCGAGCGACCAGTGCATGCTGGCATCGTTGGTCAGCGAATCGAACACCACGCGAACCGTTTCGTTCAGCGTGAAACCGTAGCGATCGGTCTCGCCGGCGACGTCGATCGAGCCATCGATCTGGGTGACCGGTATGCTCGGCGCGCCGTCGAGCAGGATGCGCGGTTCGAGCGCCTCGAAGTTCAGGCGCCCGGCGCTTGTCGGCAGCTCGCCGGCCGCTGGCCTGAAGGCCTTGGCCAGAAACCCGCTCAGCCACGCCAAACCACGACCACGATGACTGCGCTGTGCTTTCCTCGCTGCCGACCCGCCGGTCGGCGACGGCAAAATCTCCGGGCGCGCTTTGCTATCCATCAGCAGTACGACCGTAGTGCGATCTCGGTATCCATTGTTCCACTCCTCCAGGCCAGCTGGCACGAACACGGCTGGGGGCATCGCGTCCCTGGCCACGGTTCGGCCTTGGCGCGCGATGCTTGAGCCTACGGTTCCAACACTCAATCTTGACGTCAGCAACACAGCTCTCGCAGCAGGAAGCAAGACTGCTTATCGCGGAAGACGGGTTTTAGAACTATAAGCAATTCCTATTCCTGAGTGTGTACGAAATCGCACACTCTTGTTTAATCGACAGTTAATTGAATCGCGCAGACATCCCCGCGCAGCAGATGTAAGAAACTCCGACAAATCGCGGGCGCTTGGCCAAGCCTCGACGGCAGATGACACAGCGGCCGAAGTGCCTGCAATGACTTGCGCGGTACCTCAACTTGCCGCCTGCCCCCGCTTACTGCGAGCGCTTTCCGGCTCCCTTGAACAGGCAGCCGAGCAGCAATGCAAGCAGTGCCAAGGAAAGAGCGGTGACCAGCAGGAACACCAGCACGGCGAGCGGAGCGGCGAGCAGCCAGGGCAGCGCCGTATCATGGTTGTTGGCACTCGAGAAAACACGCTCAAAAGTGAGCGCTGCCGCCTGGTAGCCGAGTGGCAGCGCGCAGACGGCAGCGACCACCCCTTGCAGCAGCGGGCGAGCAAGTTCAGGCGCCGCTTCACCAGTAGGCCCATGCTTGCGAGCCGCACGCCACGCGCGCACGAGGAGCAGGCACAGAGCGGCAAGCAGAAGGCCGCCTAACGCCAGCAGCAGCGGCAAGAGCCAGCGCTCGGCCCGCCCGACCCACGCCAGATCGCGAACCGGGGCCGGCGACGCGGCGGCGCCAGTTGGTGTTGGCGCTGCTGCCACGACGGTGGGCGCCGCAGCCGCTTGCGCTGCAGGCATGCGCGCCGGGGACGGCTGTCGGCTGCGGGTTTCGGTCCGCCCAGCTTCGTCGCAACGCTCGCTACCCGGCGGCCGGAACGTCCGCGCCGGCGGCGGGCAAGCTCCGTCAACCATGAACTGCACACCGTTCAGCTCGCAGATCGCCGCGTTGCGCAGGCGGCATTCCTGCTCGGGAGTCGGCACGTCGGCACGGCAAACGCCGACAGCCAGCCAGGACAAGACGACCGCCAGCGAGAAGCTGGCAAGCGGCACGGCGGGACAATCGGCATGGACCTTCATCGGCTTCACTTGGCAAGTCTCAGTAGTGTCCACCTTCCGCGCCGAGAAATGACGAAATGGACTGAGCCTACATCACTTCATCATCAAGCGAAACGCAGGCCAGGCCTTTCCCGTGCCTTGGGAAAAAGTCAAAGCCAGCCCCCGTCGGGTGACCCCGTCGTGGAGGTCTTGGCTTAATGTGAAAGTCGCGCAAGCGACTCACGAAACTCCCTTCTCCCCTCGCGGGAGAAGGGGCGAGGGAAGAGAANGAAAGACGGTCATGAACTTTCATGATTTGGGGTGT
>NZ_SPMY01000005.1 GCF_012939955.1 Candidatus Accumulibacter phosphatis | reverse complement strand
ACGACACGCTCCCCGGCGACGGGGAGCGAGGATTGAAACCGCTACCTCGAAAACGCATCCCGCTTCGAGATCAGGACACGCTCCCCGGCGACGGGGAGCGAGGATTGAAACGTGCCGGTGCTGTTGCCACTGCCGGTTGGGGCGCCGGACACGCTCCCCCGGCGACGGGGGAGCGAGGATTGAAACCTAGGGTGGCGGGCGCTTATGACCTTGGAGCAAGGACACGCTCCCCGGCGACGGGGAGCGAGGATTGAAACGCCTGCTCATACTCGGAAAATGACACGACTCGTATGACACGCTCCCCGGCGACGGGGAGCGAGGATTGAAACAAGGCGTGCGCATCGGGTGCAGGCTATACGCTTGACAGCGCACTAAGGGCAGTTGTGGTGGACCATTTGAAGACTAGGAGTTAGGATGCGCATGATGAAGGTGAGGATATACAAGGGTGACCACAGGTTCATGCGTCAGTACGCCCTTGACAACGACACGACGATGGGACATCTCATCCGACAAGCCATAGCAAGGGTGCTTGCTGGGGAATTTGAGGTTGTGGACAAGCATGAGTCGGTGTCGTCAAGCATCAACATCCCCGAGAGCGATGAGCAGCAATTGAAGGACATCGCCATGAGAGCGGGGGTATCTGTTGATGAGGTCGTCAGGCAGGCAGTGAATGACACACTGGGGAAGCTAAAGGCAGCCATAGAGGCAGGTGAGCACATCCTCAAGAAGGATGAGAAGACAGTGGAGACGGAGCGCGCCATCGCAGAACGGGAGCAGGCCATGGTGATGAGGCACACCGGCGTACCAAAGGAGATCAGGAAGAAATACAGGAAGATCATGAATGATGCTGACGTGGAGTAGTTCACACACAACCTCCCACCACTAACTTACTCTATGGGACAGGCTCCCCGGCGACGGGGAGCGAGGATTGAAACAGCATGTCCCGCCCTCCTTGCCGTGCGTGCCGGTGACACGCTCCCCGGCGACGGGGAGCGAGGATTGAAACAACATTAATGTCCGCAGATTACGCAGATTTCCGCAGACACACTCCCCGGCGACGGGGAGCGTGGCTTGAAACTATGGATTGCCGCAATCGGCGCGAGCACATCGGCACTCAACGTCATGACCCGGACAGTCAAGCCTGACTCTCAAAGACTCAATTTCATGACTCAGAGCGTCAAAGCTGACTCTCGAAGACTCAACTTCATGGCTCGGAGAGTCGAAGCTGACTCCCAAAGACTCAACTTCATGACTCGGAGAGTCAGCTGTGAGGCGCAAAGACTGAGTCTCATCTCTCGGGCGGTCAGCTGTGAGCGCCAATTACGCAAAGTCATCACGGCGCGAGTCAGCACTGATCGGCGCAGCGTCGCCGGCAAGGCGCTGAGGCTTGCGCGCCGGCTTGCAGCAGCCGGTGCGCCCCTTGCCGAGCGGCGCAGTGTTTAGCTGACGGGTGCCTTGCTGGCTTTTCTCCGGTGACCGTAGCGTTGGGCCATCGATTCGCGCATCGCATCGAGCGCCGCGCCCTTGCCGACTGCCTTGGCCAAGGCATAACCTTCCAGCGCCGAACTTAGAATATCACTGCCCAATGCCATTTCGCTGTCGTCGATCTTGTTGGCCAGTTGCCTGATACGCACGGCCAACGGTCGTAGTTGGTCGAGCGCGACGAGGTCACGCTGGGCTTCGGCAAGATCGAAATTCGGCGGCAGAATTTGCGGATTCTGGGCGAGAACGACCAGCGTCTGGCGGCACGCGGCTTCGCTCTTGTCGCCCATTTTATTGAGTTCGCGCCTCTCGTCGATCGACAGTTCAACGAGTCGGGCCAATTTCTCTTCCAGCGTGGCTACCGCAGCATGAATGGCAGCGAGATCATCGGTGCTAAAAACCATCGAGATTAGATTCTGTGTCATGAGAGCTTCTCCTTCGCAGTAAGGAACCAGGGGACATGCGCTGAAAGTATCCACCGGCATAGTCGCAGATGTCAATTAACTTCCCGCTCCCATACTAAACTTGCTCGTTGCCGACTGATCAGGCGCAGTTCGCGAAATTTTGAGCGGTGGCACGAAAGAGGCGCGGTGACGTGCTTGGCGCATTCAGAGGGCTGGCATGACCATCGGACGACGCATCCAAAGACCGCGAAAACCATCTGGCGCTTTTTTATCCGGTGCTCGTAGAATGGTTATAGGGAACCGGGGAGGCGGTTATCGGCAGCTTGCCAATTGTACTGACTCAAACTTGTCGATGCTTTCGACGCCAGGCTATGCAGGGCAGCCCTTACGCCCTTGGCGGCGGGCCAGCGTGCGTATGAATGATACGGAGGTGAGCGCTGAGCTTGTCGTGCCGAAAATAATCCAGTCGTCGGCGCATGGGGTCAGCGGACTGGTGAGCACGATCTGGATTCCGTGCCGGGCTTGTTGAATCAGTGTGTAACTACAATGTGAGAGCAAAAAAGCATCCTCAAGGCTGCTGAATTTTTTATCGTCGTCGTGTGTTGCCATGTGCAGACTACGCGACGAGAGCTTCGGATGTGGCATGCGCGGGGCATTCAAGTTTTTTCCGATGGTTTGGCGCTTCTAATGGCAGATTGAAAGGAGTTTCGTCGTGAGCAAATTGATAAAGGACATAAATGACCGATTGGACGACGATAAGCTCAAATCAGCGAAAGAGAAGTACAGGCTGGCAAGGCAATTGGATGCGCTAAAGACACTCGTGGCAAGCTGTAGCGTGCTGGAAACCCATGCCTCATCGTATTTCAAGCCGCCGGAAGCCGAGGTTGAAACAAAAATAAGCGGACTACAACTCGCCGACGAAGTCCAGAGCATCTCTTCCGGTTTCAAGACCTGCGTTTCCTACGACTGGATGAAACTTGATATGAAGGACGAGGCCGCGGAATTGCAAGCGGCCATCAACCGGCAGAGCAATGAAAAGGTTCCACGTAGCCTTCCGGCAGAGGAGGCTAAAGCAGTTTTTTTTTCAACACTTGGCGGCTCTAATAAAGATAGTAAAGCTTGCCCAAGAGGCAACCTATGATGAGATCGCACGAGCAGCGGCCAAGCTGCCTCTACCGCACCGAGTTGCTTACCGGATAGTTATCCTAAGTGTTTCTGCTGCACTTATTGCTTTTATTGCGGTTCTGGGTGATCTTTCGTACTCGCGAGGTACAAAAAAAAAACACGACCGCGCCGACGGAAAGCTCCGCGTCAGTTGGCGACGCGACGCACAAAAACCTCCCCAAGGCCGTGCCCGGCCCCGACAAAGGAACCGCGTCAAACGCCAAAGACAAGGTGCCCGACTTGACATTGATAGCTTTGCTAGTCATTGGCATTTCAGCATTCCTGGCGACTCTCTGGGCGATACAATCGTATTGGCGCCTGGCCATTGTGGATCGGGAAGACAAGTGGTGGCACCCGCCAGAAACGGACAGTGACTGGTCTGGTCCCTATACTTTCCATGCACTCGCACAGTCACATAAGGAATGGGCGCAGCTTTGGTTCAGCTGGTGCGTGGCAATATTCCTCGGCGGCGTGACCTACGCAGTTTACAACAGTGCGCACAGTGACAAGCTCCCCCATGGGGATTGGCCAGAAATGTTACTACCGATGCTGAATAGCTATCTACACCATGGTCTGGTCTACGCCTTGTTTGGTTTTTCATGGTATTGGGCTTCCAAGCACTACCGCTCACACTGGCATAATTACGTGGCAAATGCCTATCGGCACCGCTCCCTGTATCGCTTCGAAATTCTGCGTCGCGAGATACCCAATAGTATGATTGGGGAAACGGCTGCCTCTAAAATAGAAGCCAACAAGACGATACTCGAGCTTTTCAGGCTTTCCGGGATCTTGCTGCTTATTCCCGGTGAGTCTTCCTATCTCGACAAGCCGGCCGGGGAGGAGGTCTCCAAGGCTATCTTGCGAATGGAAGAAGTTGCCAACGCCTTTTCGCACCGGAGTGAGGGAGGCGGCAAACACTGAATCGCTGCGAGCGGTCAACAAGAGCCAAACCTCTGGATTGCCGCGTCGGCTGCGCCTCCTCGCAATGACGGGGGGACTGGTGTGGCGCCGCGTTAGCCATTCACCATGCACCATTCCCGACGCGGCCTTCAGCATGCATGACAGCGGGGCGAAACGAGGGCCTCGGCACTCGAATGTCATAGCCTGATGAGGCCCATGATCTTCACCCGGAAGTCGTCATCCCAGGCGGCTGCCTTGCGCTTCAGGCGCAAGCTGGTTTTCTTCTGGTCGGTGCTATCCAGCCGAATCAGATTGAGAACGATCTTCTTCAGGAGCGACAGGTTCTGGGGAGCGTTGTCCTTGCGGATGGTGCTGGCATCCTCGCCGAAGCTGACGTCGAGCACCCAGTGAAGTCGATTCTCTATGGCCCAATGGCCTCGCACGGCGAGGGCAAGTTGTTCGGCGGTCAACTCGCGAGAGCTGATGTAATAGCGCCGCTCGAAGTTCGACTCTTGATAACCGACCTTGCGCAGGGAGTCGACCAGACCGAGGGTCTTGCACTTGGGCCAATCGGCCAGGTCAACGGTCCCTTGCCACCTCGAATTGCTGCGGGTCCAGCGCCCGGAAGATCCTCTGAAACGTCTTCTCGGACGCGACGCCGTTCTTGAGCGGCAGGAACTGACGCAGCCAATCCTCCTTCTTGTACGCCCAATAGGCGATGTCTTCGACGGTGTCACAATCGGAGAGTACCGCGGCCATGGCAATCACCAGAATCTCAACGAAGTCGTGCAGCGTCCCATTGCTGGGTTTGCGCGGGTCGTCTACTTCCCTCAAGCAGCACATCAGGCTGGCTCCATTCGTCACACTCATTTCGGTTGCCCAAAAGACGAGAGTAGACCTGATTTCAGAGGGGTTTACAAGCTCTTGTCATAAGCCCATGAAAGTTAACGATTTTTCAATTGCCGAGTATGACGAAGGGAACTATGCTATCCGAGTGTCGAGGCCCTGATGCCGACCCCAAGCTCGGCCGCAAGATGATCGCCGGGCTGGCCATGCGCTTGCATCAACTGATGAACGACGTCGAGTCCTATTCGCTGCATTCCGGTCGCCGGCGAATCATTTGCTACCTGTTGCGCGAGGAAGGTGAAACGGGTGACCAGGTGATTACCGTCACGC
Source organism: Candidatus Accumulibacter phosphatis (assembly GCF_012939955.1). Taxonomy (GTDB): domain Bacteria; phylum Pseudomonadota; class Gammaproteobacteria; order Burkholderiales; family Rhodocyclaceae; genus Accumulibacter; species Accumulibacter delftensis. The sequence continues at coordinate 130,524 of NZ_SPMY01000005.1, read as the reverse complement.
TGCCGACCAACAAGGGCGTCATCGCCTCGCGTCTCAATCTGACGCAGGAACATTTCTCGCGAATCCTGCACGAACTTTCGGAAAAAAAACCTGATCGCCGTCGACGGGCGAAAAAATCCACATCGCCAACGTCGATGAACTACGCAACTATGATCTCTGAAATCTGCCGTACCTATAACAATTTAACGAGGAGACCCCATTAATGGCATTGGAAACCGAGATCAAGCTGAGCATTCCCGTCAGCGCGGCGCGAAGATTACCGACACACCCGATCCTCGCTGATACCCCGTCGCACCGCGAGAAGCTGATCAATACCTACTACGACACGCCCGACCGACGACTTGAAGCCAAGCACATCGCCGTGCGCTATCGCAAGAAGGGCACGGAGTGGCTGCTGACCGTCAAAAGCCAAGCGCCATCACCCGGGGGCCTGGCACAGCGCAACGAGTGGGAGGTCCCCAGCCAGCCGGGCGACTTCGATTTTTCGCACGTTGACACGCCGAAGCTGCGGAGCTTTCTCGAAGCAGCGACGAGCGAACTGGTGCCGGTGTTTACCACCGACTTCACACGCCTCAGCTGGCTTCTGACGCCAAATGAGGGAACCCGCATCGAGGTCGCTCTGGACCGCGGAAAAATCGACGCCGACGGACGTCAGGAGACGATCTGCGAAGTCGAGCTCGAACTGCTCGAAGGCAGCGTTGCCGACCTGTTCGCAGTGGCCATCGCCCTGCAAAAAGACCTGCCGCTGCACCCGGAAGCCCCCAGCAAAGCCGAGCGCGGCTACCGCCTGGCCGCCAACCCGGCGAACACAGCGAACACGCCGGTCAGGGCCGCCGAGGCGAAGCTGCAATTGGGCATGTCGAGCATCGCTGTCTTCTGTAGCAGCGCCGTCGCCTGCCTGGTGCAGTTGCAGGGCAACGAACGCGGCGCACGTGAAAGCAACGATCCCGGCTTCATCCATCAGGCACGCGTTTCGATCCGTCGTCTGCGTTCGGCGATTCGACTCTGGAAACCCTTGCTGCCGGTAGAGTACGTCAGTGACTTCGACCCGCGCTGGAGTGCGCTCGCCGGGCAACTCGGCGATACCCGCAATTGGGACGTCTTTCTCACCGAGGTCCTGCCACCGATCAGCAAGGCTTTTCCCGAGCACAGCGATGTCCACGCGGTGGCCAAACAAGCGGCCATCCAGTTGGCGGCCTGCCGCAAGGCGGCGCAGGCGGCAATCGCCTCACCCGACTACTCGAAGCTGCTGCTCGAGTTCACCGCGGCAACAATAGCCTTACCGGAAAAGAAGAAGCCCGCGTTGACCGTGTTTGCCCCACGCTCACTGAACAAACGTGCCAAGAAGGTCGCCGAACTCGCCACCAGAACGAAGGAGTCGGATCCGGAAGCACGCCACGACTTGCGCAAGGCGCTGAAACGACTGCGGTACGCGATCGAATTCTTTGCACCCCTGTTCCCGGCCCGCCGCCTGCAGCGTTATCAGCAGAGTGCGACCGGACTGCTCGACCTGCTCGGCCGCATGAACGACTTCACTGTCGCCGAACATCTGGTGGCCGAAGCCCTTCCGGGACATCATAGTGATCTGGTGCGTGCCTGGCTGGCAGGGCGGAACGACCTCCTCTTCGGCCAGCTCGACGCCATGTTGAGCGAATTTCTCAGCCATCCGGCGCCCTGGGACCGGGGCTGAGCGAGCGAACTTTCTCGACACCTCGCGCGCTGCAGCCGGCGCAGCGGATGACCCACTCTTCCCTCGTTCCGGGCGCCGCTAGAGCGCTCGCCGTGGCCTTGCTTGCCGTCCTGCTCGGCGGCCTGCCGCTGGCCCGGGCGGCCGACTTGCCGAGCGCCGTCAGCCAAGCCCTGCAGCAGGCCGGCATCCCGGCAAACGCCGTCGGCATGGTCGTGCAGGCGGTCGACGGCGGGCCGCCGCTGCTCAGCCATAACGCCCAGCAGGCAATGAACCCGGCCTCGGCGATGAAGCTGGTAACGACCTACGCCGCCCTCGATATGCTCGGCCCGGCCTATACCTGGCGCAGCGAGCTACTCGCCGACGCCAGCCCGCGCGACGGCCGGCTCAACGGCAATCTCTACCTGCGCGGCAGCGGTGACCCGAAGCTGGCGCTGGAACAGTTCTGGCTGTTACTGCGCCAGTTGCGCCAGCGCGGAGTGAAGGAAATCAATGGCGACCTGATTCTCGATCGCAGCGCTTTTGCCCTGCCGGCGCACGATCCGGGAGAGTTTGACCAACAGCCGCTGCGGCCTTACAACGCCGGCCCCGACGCCTTGCTGGTGAACTTCAAGAGCCTGCGCCTGCTCCTGCAGGCCGACGCGGCTGGAAACGCCGTGCGTGTGATCGCCGAAACGCCGAGCGCGGGTCTCAGCATCGACAATCGCCTTAGCCTCGGGCGTGGCGCCTGCGGCGACTGGCGTGAACAGCTCACGCCAGTGATCAAAGGGCTGCGCATCGAACTCAGCGGCAGCTTTCCGGCGGCTTGTGGCGAGCGCAGCCTGAACCTGGCCCCGTGGGCCGCCGATAGGCAGGTCGAAAGCCTGTTTCGTGCGCTGTGGCAGGAACTTGGTGGTAGCTTCAAGGGCAGTGTGCTGGAAGGCCGTACGCCGGCTGCTGCCACGATGCTTCTCTCCCAGGAGTCGCCGCCGCTCGGCGAGATCGTGCGCGATATCAACAAGTACAGCAACAACGTCATGGCGCGCCAGCTGTTCCTGACCCTGGACAGCGAACGGCCAGCGACGATCGAGGGCGCGCGTCGACAGATCGCCGGCTGGCTGCTGGCCAACGATCTGCAATTGCCCGAATTGTTCATCGACAATGGCTCCGGCCTGTCACGCCAGGCGCGCATCTCGGCCGCTGGCCTGGCGCAACTCCTGGGCGCTGCCTGGCGAGGCCAGGTGATGGCCGAACTGATCGCCTCGCTGCCGGTCGCCGGCGTCGACGGCACTTTGCGCAAGCGCTTGAAAAATGGCTCTGCGGCTGGACGAGCGCACCTGAAGACCGGCTATCTGGAAGGCGTGCGAGCGATTGCCGGATTTGTGCTGGACAACAGCGGCAAGCGCTGGATCGTCGTCGGCCTGATCAACGACCCGAATGCCCGCCTCGGCAAAGCCGCCCTGGATGCCCTGCTACTGTGGGTCGCCGACCGTTAATGGGAAAGTCGCGCCAGCGACTCGTGACCCTTGGCCCTTGCGGCGGTGGCGCTCAGAGGTCGTCGATCGCTCTTCGTCCGGACAGCGCCAGCCAGCCGCGGATGACGCGATAGCTGACCCACAGGCCAAGGACGACAATCAACAACCAGGCGATCGGAATGAAAATGATGGTGATGATCAGCAGGCCGTAGACCAGCAGCCACAGCGCCGTAAACCAGAAGGTCCGGATCTGCCAGCGATAATGGCTATCAAGCCAGGTGCCGCGGACATCGCCGCGCTTGACGTAGTTGAGAATGACGGCAAACAGGGAGGGCACGCCAAAGACGAAAGCGCCGGCGACACTCGCCGCACCGGCAACGCCGATCACCACGGCCACCGCGTGCAGGGCGTAGATGACGTGGCACCAGGCGCGTTCGCCTTCCAGGTAGGAATCGGGGATAAGCTCACTACTCATTTTCTCTCCAGTCACGCAGCGCACTTGCCGCGCCGCGCGAACATCAATTGGCCAAGCGCGAGATCACGCAAGGGCCGCCACTCAAACCATTGGCAGTCATAGCCCGAGATCGCTCCACAGTGCATCGACCCGCTCTTTGACGGCAGCGTCCATGACGATCGGCGTTCCCCACTCGCGACTGGTTTCGCCCGGCCATTTGTTGGTCGCATCGAGACCCATCTTGCTGCCCAAGCCGGCGACCGGACTGGCGAAGTCGAGATAGTCGATCGGCGTGTTCTCGGCAATCAGTGTATCGCGCGCCGCGTCGACGCGGGTGGTCAGCGCCCAGATCACTTCCTTCCACTCGCGGATATCGACGTCGTCGTCGACGACGATGATGAACTTGGTGTACATGAACTGGCGCAGAAAACTCCAGATGCCGAACATCACCCGTTTGGCATGCCCCGGGTACTGCTTCCTGATGCTCACCGTCGCCAGGCGATAGGAACAACCTTCAGGCGGCAGATAAAAATCGACGATCTCGGGAAACTGCTTCTGCAACAGCGGCACGAAGACCTCGTTGAGCGCCACGCCAAGCATCGCCGGTTCGTCGGGCGGCTTGCCGGTGTAGGTGCTGTGGTAGATCGGCTCGCGGCGCATGCTGATACGCTCGATGGTGAACACCGGGAACAGCGACTTTTCGTTGTAGTAGCCGGTGTGGTCGCCATACGGCCCTTCGAGTGCAGTCTCTGCGGGATCGATATAACCTTCGAGGACGATCTCGGCCGAAGCCGGCACCTGCAGATCGGAACCGAGGCATTTCACCAACTCGGTCTTGGCGCCACGCAGCAGACCGGCAAACTGATATTCGGAGAGACTGTCCGGCACCGGCGTCACCGCCGCCAGAATCGTTGCCGGATCGGCGCCCAGCGCCACCGCCACCGGAAACGGCTGGCCGGGGTACTGCAGGCAGTGCTCGCGAAAATCGAGGGCGCCGCCACGATGTGCCAGCCAGCGCATGATCACCTTGTTCGGAGCGAGCACCTGCTGGCGATAGATGCCGAGGTTCTGGCGCATCTTGTGCGGCCCGCGGGTCACCGTCAGCCCCCAGGTGATCAGCGGCGCGGCGTCACCCGGCCAGCACAGCTGGATCGGCAGGCGCGACAAATCGACGTCCTTGCCTTCCCAGAGCACTTCCTGGCACGGCGCCGAAGAACGCACGCGCGGAGCCATGTTGAGCACCTGCTTGAGTACCGGCAGCTTGTCCCAGGCGTCCCTTAGTCCTTTCGGCGGCTCGGGCTCCTTGAGATAGGCCAGCAGTTTGCCCACCTCGCGCAGCGCCAGCACCGATTCCTGCCCCATCCCCAGCGCTACGCGCCGCGGCGTACCGAAGAGATTGGCCAACACCGGTATGCGGTGCCCCCTGGGCTTCTCGAAGAGCAGCGCCGGCCCGCCGGCACGCAGCACGCGATCGCAAATTTCGGTCATTTCGAGGCGCGGATCAACCTCGACGCCAATGCGCTTGAGTTCGCCGAGGCCTTCCAGTTGCGCGACGAAGTCGCGCAGGTCGTGATATTTCATCAGCAGGTGTCCGGCCGGGAGCCTCCCGGCGGCAGGGTCGCAAAGGCGACCATCAAGGTGGACCCGGCCAGGCGACCCCGCCGTGGAGTCCGCGAGCCAGTGACCAGGGCGTTCAACGCCTGATTATAATCTGGCAGGCGCATCGGCAACGAAGTCTGCCCGGCCCGCAAGGCCACCGCCAAGGCGCCTGCCATCGGGGCGTACGGGAGCATCCGTCCGCTAGCGATAGCAGCAGCTTCTAGCGGCGTTGGATGCGGCCAAGGACCGTGCCCAACCGATGTCTTTCGACGAAGCGGAACAGCGCAGCAACTAGCGGCCCAGGCCAGTGCCCGGCGAGTACGCTAACGCCGCCCAGCTATGCGCCAACTGATCGGGCATGCTTTCGCCGCGTCGCGCCCAGACCGAGAAGAGCCAAACCGACCATCGCCACGCTCGCGGGCTCCGGCACGGCCGCGGTCACCGCCTCGGCATCCAGCCGCACGTTGTCAAATGCCACATAAGGCGTCCCGGGGCCTGAGTTGTTCGTCCCAATCAATCGAAGCACCATGGTTTTGCCGATGTCGGGGTTGGCGCTCGACACGAACATCGAGGCAGAATACTCATCGAAGCCGCCGTCGGTGACATTGTCGAGTAGATCGGTGAAGTCGATGATGTTCTGAGCCGATCCGACCAGCCCAAGCTGGAATCCAAACGAGCCCACATTGAGCCGATCAAGCGGATTGCCCACTGCCACCCGCAACGTGTAGGTCGTATTCCCCAGTAGCGTTGCGCTGAGCGTCTGCGTCAGCGGAACACCGCCTGGCGACACCATGTACGCGGTGTTATTGCCATTCGGTACGTTGCCACTTGGAAACGCGACATTGCCGACGCCAGGGTTGAAGGCGCCAAAGCAATCCGGCGCACAGCCTGTGCTGTCCGACCAATCGGTGAGAACATTGTTGGTGAACGTGTCCTCAAGCAGAAACTGGGTTTCAAAACTGGCGTTAAGGATGCTGACCGGTGCTGCCATGGCCGGCCATGCCCATGTCAGTGCGACGGCACATCCCAAGCCAAGGCAACTGCCGCTGCCGTACTCCTTTTGCTCGTTCTCATAGTGGTTCTCCTGTCGGTCGGGGTGGCGATCTTGCTTGACGCGAAAGCATCGGTGATCCGCCTGTGCCTGTACCGTCCAGAAAACATGGGCTCCATCAAGCGTTGGTAAAAAGAAAGCAAATAATGCGCCCCATTTATCATCCATTTGAATTATTTATGTTTTGTTCTTTTAATCAACGCTTCGGCGAGCCCATGTGTAAATTTCTTCGACATGGTCAGCCATGGCGGAAAGCGTTCACTCGCTCTTGAGAAAGAGCGCCACGGCCAGCACCTCTTGGCTCTATTGTTGACCTTGACGAAGATACGATGGGTAGGTCGGAATGTACCTGAGTGCCACCGCGCCGCCGACGAGCGTAGCGATTGACTAGCGAAGACGATAAACGTAGTGACAAGCGACACAGCCGCTGGTCAGCGACGGCAACGCGGCGATGGTCTTGTCGCGGTCGCCGCTGGCGGCGATACGGGCAAACTCACTCGCCGCGCGATGCCCGTCCATGCCGATAGCGTGCATCGCCGGCGGCATGTGTGGTCCGGGACGGGCTGCAAAGGGGAGGTCGCGATGCTTGCCCATTGCCGAGACGCCAAGCTCCTGCTCCGCGATCTGGCCGGCCTCCTTGAACTTCCCGCTGGCGACCAGGCCAAGAATCTCGTTCAAGGCCAGGAGGTTGGCGCGCATCTCGGCACGTAGCGTGGATTCCGCTGCCGCTGGCAAGGACGCCAACTGCCGGGTATCGTCGCCATCGGCAGCGTGGACCGTCGCCACCAGCAGCGCCAGCGAACAGAAAAACAGGGGAGCTTTCATCCGGAAATCCCTTTCGAGGCCAAAAAATCCACGGCGATGCCGGCAAAAATACTGGCCCCGAGCCAGTTGTTATGCAGGAAAGCCTTGAAGCAAGGCGCCGGCTTGCGCGCCCGGATCAGGGTGTAATGGTAGGCGGAAATTGCCGCTGCCACCACCAGACCGGCGTAGAAAAACACCCCCAGGCCAAGCCCGTAGCCGACCGCGGCGATCAAGGCCAGGGTCAGCGCATAGCACAGCATCACCGCCGCCACGTCGAAGCGACCGAAGGTAATCGCCGAAGTACGAATGCCGATCTTGAGGTCATCGGCACGATCGACCATGGCGTATTCCGTATCGTAAGCAATCGCCCAGAAGACGTTGGCCAGCAACAACCACCACGCTTCCGCGGGCACCGTTCCGAGCTGTGCCGCATAGGCCATCGGAATTCCGAAGCCGAAAGCAAGGCCAAGGTAGGCCTGTGGAATGGCCAGGAAGCGTTTGGTGAAAGGATAGCTGGCGGCAAGAAACAGCGCCGCGATGCACAGTGCGGCGAGCAGCCAGCTACGCAGCGGCACGACGATAAGGACGGCACAGCCGACCAGCGCGCAAAAAAGCAGCAAAGCCTCCCTGACCGACACCTGGCCAGCAGCCAGCGGCCGCTGACTGGTACGCGCGACGTGCGGGTCGAAGTTGCGATCGGCCAGGTCGTTGATCACGCAGCCGGCCGAACGCATCAACACCGTCCCGAGGACGAAAATCCAGAGCACCCGCCAGTCCGGCCTACCTAGCGCCGACAGCCACAACCCCCACAGCGTCGGCCAGAGCAGCAGCAGAATGCCGATCGGCTTGTCGAGGCGCATCAGGCGCTCGTAAAGATCGAGTCGCTCACGCAGTTGTTGGCCGGAAAATCGCATGGCGCTCATTCTAACGGTCATCACCTGTCGAGACACCCCTGATGATGAAAGCCATGACCGTCCCCTCCACCTGCAGGCAGGCTTCTGATCACGCCTCCCGGTATCGCCGAGACGCGAAATAGCCGACCGCCGACGCCAGCGGCGTGCCAGGGCTTACTGCCAGTCACCACGCAGGCCGGCGACAATCTCGCGCAAATGCTCGGGCGTCGCTGCCGCGGGCTCGACCGCCCCGCCAACGTTCAGCGTAATCCTGGAAAATAGCCCCAGCAAACGCCGCGGCTTGCTCATTGCCGGCCCCCCCTTGCGACTGAAGAAGCTACCCCACAGGCCTTGCAAGGCCATCGGAATCACGCTCACCGGCGTGCGTCCGACGATCCGCTGCACGCCCGATCGGAAGGGGTTGAGGTCGCCGCTGTCGGTAATCCGCCCTTCCGGGAAGATAGCCACCAGCTCACCGTCTTCGAGGGCCCGCGCGACTTCCTCGAAAGCGGCCTCCATCATCACTTGATCTTCGCGCGCGGGAGCAATCGGGATGGTGTTCATGTGGCGAAAGATGAAGTTGATCACCGGCAGACGGTAGATACGATAATCCATCACGAAGCGGATCGGCCGCCGGCTGGCAGCGGCAATGACGATCGGATCGACGAAGCTGACGTGGTTGCAGACCAGCACCGCCGGCCCTTCTTGCGGGATGTTTTCCAGCCCTTTCTGCTGCATGCGGTACACCGAGTGGATCAACAACCAGGCGATGAAACGCAGCATGAACTCGGGCACCAGGCTATAGATGTAGACCGCCACCGCCGCATTGCACAGCGCGGCGATAGCGAACAGCGCCGGAATCGAGATGCCGTTGCCAAGCAGTCCGGCAGCAGCCAGCGCGCCGCAGACCATGAACAGCGCGTTGAGGATATTGTTGGCGGCGATGATTCGCGCCCGCTGTTCCGCGGCGCTGCGCACCTGGATCAGCGCATACAGCGGCACGATGAAAAAGCCCCCGAAGACGCCGAGCGCGAAAAGGTCGAAAAGCACCCGCCATGTCTCGTGCATGGCGAGAACTCCGGCAAGCGCCAGTGGCGCGCCAGTGGGCAGCACAGCGGGCGACGCAAAAGCCAGGTCGAGACCGAAAATGGTCAGGCCGATGGAACCGAAAGGCACCAGGCCAATCTCGACGTGCCCGGCCGAGAGCCGATCACAGAGCAGCGAGCCCAGTCCGATACCGACGGTGAACACTGACAACAACAGGGTCACGGTCGTCTCGTCACCGCCGAGGACGCTCTTCGAATACACCGGGAACTGCGCCAGGAACAGCGCACCGTACAGCCAGAACCAGGAGATGCCGAGAATCGATAGAAAGACCGTGCGGTTTTCGCGCGCGAAGCCGATGTTGCGCCAGGTCTCGACAAACAGGTTGAGGCCGACGACCAGATCCGGAGCTGGCGCCGCAGCCGGCGGGATGCCGCGGCTGCACAGATAGCCGACGACCGCGACCAGCAAGCCGGCGAAAGCGACCCAGGTCGGATGACCAGCCGCACCGGCGAGAATGCCGCCGGCCAGGGTGCCCATCAGAATGGCGACGAAAGTCCCTGACTCGACCAGCGCATTGCCGCCGACCAGTTCGTTCTCGCGCAGGTGCTGCGGCAGGATGGCGTACTTGACCGGCCCGAACAGCGCTGACTGCAAACCGAGCAGGAACAGGGCCAGGAGCAGCACTTCGAGACTGTGCATCATGAAGCCTGACAGTGCGACGCCCATGATGACGATTTCGAGCAGCTTGGTCAGCCGCGCCAGACGAGCCTTGTCGTACTTGTCGGCCAACTGCCCGGCAGTTGCCGAGAAGAGGAAGAAGGGCAGGATGAAGAGACCTGCCGCGAGGTTGGTGAGAACCTCGGGAGTCAGCGTCGTCCAGCTCGCGGCCTGAAAAGTGAGCAACACGACCAGCGCATTCTTGTACAGGTTGTCGTTGAAGGCGCCGAGAAACTGCGTACCGAAGAAAGGCGCGAAGCGACGGGCCTTGAGCAGACCAAACTGGGAACTCATGCAATCTTCCTTTCAAAGAAGGCGCGCGTCTCGAAGAGTGTGATGCAGCAAAGCAGTGCGTAGCCGCCGATCGACGGTGACCGCAGCGACGACGTTTTTGCAGCGGGAAGCCTGCAAAAACGCCAAACACCTAGCCGTCGGCCAGNNNGGCGGGGGGCTTTTTGATTTCTAGCGAGGTGCGGAGCGGTCCTTGCAAATGGCTTAGAATCTGCTTCTTGCGAATCTGGCTGAGCGAGGCTGCACGCTGGCGACGGCCGGATCGTCCCTCGGCCGATGGCGGTCGCCAACTCTGCTCGTGAATGAATATCTTATGGAAGCGACCCGCATCTGCCTTGTCCGTCATGGCGAAACATCCTGGAACGCGGAAAAGCGAATTCAGGGGAATATCGACGTTGGCCTGAATGAGGCGGGGCTGGCGCAGGCGGAGGCCGCTGCGCGGTGGCTGTCGCCGCTGGCCATCGAGGCGCTCTACAGCAGCGACTTGCAGCGGGCGCGGCAAACGGCGCAAGGCCTGGCGGGCGTCCTGAAGCTGGCGCCGATCCTGCGGCCGGAATTTCGCGAGCGACGCTACGGGCTTTTCGAAGGGCTGACCTACGAGCAGTCGCGAAGCCGCTACCCGGACGTGTATTCCCTGTTCGAAGAGCGGGTGCCGGATTTCGTGATTCCGTACGGCGGCGAGAGTCTGCAGCAACTGCACCTGCGGGTCAGCACCGGTTTACGGCGCCTGGTCGACGAGCACCGTGGCCAGACGATCGCGGTGGTGACGCACGGCGGCGTGCTGGACATCGTCAACCGCCTGGTGCGCGGCACTTCCTTGCGCCAGCCGCGCGATTTCCTGATTCCCAACGCCGGTATCAACTGGGTAAGCGCCACGGGCGACAGCTGGCGCATGGAAGCGTGGGGCGTGACCGACCATCTGGCGATGGTCGGGCTTGACGAATTACCGTAGCTGCGCAGAAGAAACAACACCGATAGTGCCGCCGCCGGCCAAAAAGAAGTGCCGGCCGCATGCCAACATTCAATCGTTCATGCTTTCGGCTGCACCGCGCCGTGACGCGTTGACTCGTCCATCAGCTCCAGCAGCGACGAAATCCCCTGCCGCAGATTCCCGAGCCCGGGTTGCGGCATTTTTCCCAGAGCACCGCGCAGCCGGCCCTGCATCGGGCCAGGAATATCCTTGACGACGTCGACGCCGGCATCCGTGAGATGCAGACGGACGACGCGGTTGTCGGTATCGCGCCTTTCGCGGCGGACCAACTGGCGCAGTTCGAGCTTGTCGAGCAGGTTGCTGGCGGTAGAAGGCTTGATATGCAGCGCGCTGGCGAGCTGCGAGACACGCAAGCCGGGGCGGGCCGAAATTTGCCACAGTGCCCACAGCTGCGAACCACTCAGGCCGTGCCGGTCGTCGATGTTCTGCATGCCATTCTGAACCGAGCGCACCAGTTCCAACAGCTTGCCGAAGGTGTCGTCCGCGCCCTCGCGGATCGTAGCGGCCCCGTCCGGGGCCTGCCGATCTGCGGCCTGCTCCGGCGAACCATCCTTGCTTGTGTGAGTCATTGTGCGAACCCTTGCGTTGCCAGAGAATTGATTTTGTGCAATACTATTCTGCTCACACTATTTGTACAAGCGAAATTTTCCCCTGACGCTTGTCAACCCGGAGCTACATGGACAAAGCAATCCTCGAACAAATTCTTTCCGTCGGCCAGCAACTCTCGCCGACGATAACCTCGACCTTGCGCATCAGCCTGATCTTCGTGCTCGCCTGGCTGGCGATGGCTTTTTCACACAAGCTGATCCGAACCTTCCGTATCTACATCAGCCGCAGCATTCGCGATAGCGAAGAGGTACAGCGAGCGGAGACCCTGGGCCGCGTCTTCCGCTACGCCGTGTCGGTGATCATTTCGCTGGTCGCCAGCGTCCTGGTGCTGGCCGAACTGGGTGTTTCCGTTGCCCCGATCCTCGGCGCTGCCGGTGTTGTCGGCGTCGCCGTCGGTTTTGGCGCGCAGAGTCTGGTCAAGGATTACTTTTCGGGCTTCTTCCTGCTGCTCGAGAACCAGATCCGCCTGGGCGATGTCGTCGAAGCGGGCGGCAAGAGCGGCATGGTCGAGGAAATTACTTTGCGCTATGTGCGCATGCGCAACTACGATGGCCACGTGCACTTCGTTCCGAACGGCAGCATCAGCACCGTTACCAGCATGACCCGCGGCTTCGCGCAGGCGGTGGTCGACGTCGGCGTCGCCTATCGCGAAAGCGTCGATCAGGCGCTCGCGGTGATGCGTAGCGTCGGCACCGAGTTGCGCGCAGACCCTGCTTTCGCGACCAAGATCCTTGACGACATCGAGATCGTCGGCGTCGAGTCCTGGGGCGATTCGGCGGTGATCCTGCGCTGCCGCTTCAAGGTCGTGGCCATCGAACAGTGGACCGTTCGCCGCGAATATCTGCGCCGCCTCAAAGACGCTTTCGATGCTGCCGCCATCGAGATTCCCTATCCGCATCTCACCGTCTATCCCGGACAGGCCAAGGACGGCTCAGGCCCACCCCTGTATCTGTCGATGGACGGTGCCACGCAACACCCCGGAGGTACGCAATGAAAGTCACAAAATCCGTCGTTGCACACAGCCTGTTCAGCGAACAGGACATTTACCTCTTTCGCGAGGGCAAGCACACCCGGCTCTACGACCGCTTCGGCGCGCACGCCACGGAAAAGGGGGGCCAACGCGGCTTCCAGTTCAGCGTCTGGGCGCCCAATGCCGAGAAAGTGTCGGTGGTCGGCGACTTCAACAATTTTCAGGCCGGCAGTCACTACCTTCTTAGTCGCCCCGATCACTCGGGCATCTGGGAGGGTTTCATCGCCGGACCGGCGCTGGGCGACAGCTACAAGTTCCAGATCAGCAGCCGGCACGGTACGCAGGAGAAAGCCGATCCCTTTGCCCGTCAATCCGAGGAGCCGCCGCGCAGCGCTTCGCGCCTGTGCACCCTCGACTACAACTGGAGCGACAGCGAATGGATGGCCAAGCGCCGGGCGATCAATGCCCTCGATGCGCCGCTGTCGATCTACGAAGTGCATCTCGGTTCCTGGCGGCGCATTCCCGAGGACGGCAACCGCTCGCTGAGCTACCGTGAAATGGCTCATCAGTTGACCGCCTACGTCCAGGAAATGGGCTTCACCCACGTCGAGCTGATGCCGGTGATGGAGCATCCCTTCTATGGCTCATGGGGCTATCAGACGACTGGCTATTTCGCGCCGACAGCCCGCTACGGGACACCGGAAGATCTGATGTTGCTGATCGACACCCTGCATCAGGCCGGGATCGGCGTCATCCTCGACTGGGTGCCCTCGCACTTTCCCGCCGATGGCCATGGGCTGGCCAACTTCGACGGCACCTGCCTGTACGAGCACGAGGACCCGCGGCAGGGCTTCCACCCGGACTGGAAAAGTTCGATCTTCAACCTCGGGCGCAATGAAGTGCGCGGCTTCCTGATGTCCAGCGCGCTCTTCTGGCTCGACAAGTACCATATCGACGGCTTGCGCGTCGATGCCGTCGCCTCGATGCTTTACCTCGACTACGGGCGCGAGGAAGGCGAATGGATCCCGAACGAACACGGCGGCCGCGAAAACCTCGAGTCGATGAGTTTTCTGCGCAGCCTCAACGAAGCCGTCTATCGCGACCATCCGGACGTGCAGACGATGGCCGAAGAGTCCACCGCCTGGCCGCTGGTTTCGCGCCCGACCTATATGGGTGGCCTGGGTTTTGGCATGAAATGGAACATGGGCTGGATGAACGACACCCTGAAGTATTTCCAGCTGCAGCCGCTGTTCCGCAAATACCAGCACGACAAGCTGACGTTCACGATCTGGTACGCGTTCACCGAAAATTTCGTCCTGCCCCTGTCGCACGACGAAGTGGTGCACGGCAAGGGCGCGCTGATCGGCAAGATGCCGGGCGACGAGTGGCAGCAGTTCGCCAATCTGCGCTTGCTCTATGGCCTGATGTGGACCCATCCCGGCAAGAAGCTGCTGTTCATGGGCGGCGAAATCGGCCAGCGACGCGAGTGGCAGCATGAGGAAAGCCTCGAATGGCACATCCTGCAATACCCGCTGCACGCAGGCGTGCAGTCCTGGGTCAAAGACCTCAATCGTGTCTATCGCCAGGAAAAAGCGCTGCATGAGCGGGATTTCAACAGCGACGGCTTCGCCTGGATCGATGCCCAGAACTGGGAGGAAAGCGTCATCAGCTTCCTGCGCTACGGCAAGCACCGCGACGACACCATGCTGGTGGTCTGTAACTTTACACCGGTACCGCGCCACGACTACGTCGTCGGCGCGCCGCGCGGCGGCCAGTGGCGGGAGGTGCTGAACAGCGACGCCCCCCTCTATGGTGGCAGTGGCATGGGTAATCTTGGTCAGGTCGAGGCCTCTCCGCAGGCCGCGCACGGCTATTGCCATTCCCTGTCGCTGACCGTGCCGCCGCTGGCAGTGCTGGTCTTCAAGCCGATCCCCGAGAACCAATCCCTTTCATGAGCGATGACGTTTTCGCCCTGTACACGCCAGGAGGAATCCGGGCCAGAGCTGCGGTCGTGCATCCCTCTTGCCTGCGCTCGACAATCCCGTCATGCTTGGCTGCTACATGGTGTGATCACCAATGGCGCCCTGCCAACCGTCGCCCGCCTGATCCTGCAAAACGGTCGGCCCGGCCGGATAGAGCAGCCCCTGGCCGTACCGGCTTGCAGCCGGTTCGCCTCGCCAGGCGGTAGAGACACTTGCTGACAACGGCTTTCTCGTTGCGACCAGAAGCCTAACTTTGACGACTTCCCTTGAGTGGAGGAAATGATTGATGGCCAACGAGTTGATGGAAAAAGCCGCCGCAGCGGCCGAAGTGACCTGGGAAAACGATCCCCTTTGGTACAAGGATGCGATCATCTACGAATTGCACGTCAAAGCCTTCAAGGACAGTGGCGACGACGGCATTGGTGATTTCAAGGGCCTGACCGAGAAGCTCGACTACATCCAGGATCTGGGCGTCAACACCCTCTGGCTGCTGCCCTTCTATCCCTCGCCGATGCGCGACGACGGCTACGACATTTCCGACTACCACAACGTCAGCCCCGACTACGGCAACCGCAACGACGCGCGCGTCTTCATCCGCGAAGCCCATCGCCGCGGACTACGGGTGATCACCGAGCTGGTCATCAACCACACCTCCGACCAGCACCCCTGGTTCCAGGCGGCAAGGCGAGCCCCGGCCGGGTCGAAAAAGCGCGATTTCTACGTGTGGTCGGATACCGACAAGAAGTTTCCGGAAACGCGCATCATCTTCACCGACACCGAGAAGTCGAACTGGGCCTGGGACGATGTCGCCAAGGCCTACTACTGGCACCGCTTTTTCTCGCACCAGCCGGACCTCAACCACAACAATCAGGACGTCGTCAAGGCGGTGATCCGCATCATGCGCTTCTGGCTGGATATGGGCGTCGATGGTCTGCGCCTCGACGCAATCCCCTACCTCTGCGTTCGCGAAGGGACGAACAACGAGAACGTCCCCGAAACGCACGAAGTGATCAAGCAAATCCGCGCGGTCATCGATTCGCGCTACAAGAACCGCATGCTGCTCGCCGAGGCCAATATGTGGCCGGAAGACGTGCGTGAGTACTTCGGCGACGGCGACGAGTGTCACATGGCCTACAACTTCCCGGTGATGCCACGCATCTTCATGGCCGTGGCCCAGGAAGAACGCCATCCGATCATCGAGATCATGAACCAGACGCCGGAAATCCCCGACAACTGCCAGTGGGCGATCTTCCTGCGCAACCACGATGAACTGACGCTGGAGATGGTCACCGAGAGCGAACGCGCCTTCATGTATAAGGCCTATGCGTCCGACCCGCGGATGCGCGTCAACGTCGGCATTCGCCGCCGCCTGGCTCCGTTGATGGACAACAACCGCCACAAAATCGAACTGGTGAAGTTCCTGATCCTGACCCTGCCCGGCTCACCGGTACTCTACTATGGTGACGAAATCGGCATGGGTGACAACATCTATCTCGGCGACCGCAATGGCGTGCGCACGCCGATGCAGTGGAGCCCGGACCGCA
This sequence comes from Candidatus Accumulibacter phosphatis, assembly GCF_012939955.1. GTDB lineage: Bacteria > Pseudomonadota > Gammaproteobacteria > Burkholderiales > Rhodocyclaceae > Accumulibacter > Accumulibacter delftensis. The sequence goes on along the minus strand of NZ_SPMY01000005.1, from coordinate 114,431 downwards.
ATGCCGGCTTCTCCAGAGCCGATCCGCAGCGACTTTACCTGCCGCCGAACATGGACCCGATCTACGGCTACGAGGCGATCAACGTCGAAGCACAGGCGCGCAACCCCTCGTCACTGCTGCACTGGACCAAGCGCCTGATCGCGGTACGCAAGAACTACAAGGCTTTCGGCCGTGGCAGCATCACCTTCCTCGAGCCGGGAAACCGCAAGATCCTCGCCTATGTGCGCGAGTACCAGGACGAGACCCTGCTCTGCGTGGTCAATCTGTCGCGCAACGCACAACCGGTGGAACTCGACCTGGTGGCGTTCAAGACGCGCGTGCCGGTCGAACTGCTCGGCCGCTCGGCCTTCCCGCCGATCGGCGACCTGCCCTACCTGCTGACCCTGGCCGGCCACGGCACCTACTGCTTCCGCCTGACCACCGACGCCGAAGTGCCGTACTGGCACGAAGAACGCCTGGCGCGCGCCGAACTGCCGGTTCTGGTGCTCACCGAGGGCTGGCTGACTTTCTCGGGTGGCAAGACCACCGCCACCACCGTGCGCCGGGCAATCGCCGCCACCACCCGCGACCAGCTGCAACACAAGGTGCTGGCACCCTATGTGGTCACCAAGCGCTGGTTTGCCGGCAAAGGGCACGCCATCGAGAGCATCAACATCATCGAGCAGGCGCCGTGGGATACCGACAAGGGCAGCTGGCTGCTGACCATCATCGAAGTGCACTGTGCCGGCATCGAGCCGCAGGTCTACTTCCTGCCGCTGGCGATCTGCTGGGACGACCAAACCAGCGAAGAGGAGCGTGCCTTGCTGGCCTCTTGGGCATTGGCGCGAGTGCGTCAGCAGGACCGCACCGGCCTGCTTTACGGTGCCTTCGGCTCGGATGGCTTCTGCCGCGACCTGGCCGAGGGTATCGGCAAGAACGTGACCATACCCTTTGCCCGCGGTCGCCTCGAGTTCCACGCCTCGCCGGCGTTTGCCAAACTCGCCGCCGGCCTCGACGCGCCGGTACGTCATCCGTCGCTGGAACAGAGCAATACCGCGGTGTACTTCGGCGACAAGTTGTTCCTCAAGGGCTATCGTCGCCTGCAGACGGGTACCAATCCCGAAGTCGAAGTCGGTCGCTTCCTGACCGATACCTCGCCTTACGAACACATTGCGCCGGTCGCCGGCTCGGTCGAAATCCGTCGTGCCGATGGCCAGACGATGACGCTCGCGCTGTTGCAGGGCTACACCAAGAACCAGGGTGACAGCTGGAACTTCACGCTCGACTACCTTGAACGCTATCTCTCCGAAGTTGCCATCGCGTCCGACGAGCTTGACGGCAACCCGCACGCCTACTTCGTGACGCTGGTCGAGGTTCTCGGCCGCCGTACCGGTGAGCTGCACCAGGCTTTCGGTCGTTCGACTGGCGACCCGGCCTTCGAACGCGAGCCGATCACCACCCAGGACATGAGCGACTGGGCGACGGCCCTGAAAGCTGAAGCGGTAGCCACGCTCGACGAGCTCGAACGGCGCAGCGAGAACTTCCCCGCGGAGGTGCGCGAAGGCTGCGATCGCCTGTCGGCATTGCGACCGGTGCTCCTGGAGCGCATTTCGCCGCAGGCACTGGCCGGCATCAGCGCCGCCAAGATGCGCTATCACGGCGACTACCACCTCGGCCAGGTGCTGCGCGTGGAAAATGATTTTGTAATCATCGACTTCGAGGGCGAACCCGCGCGTTCAATGGACGAGCGCCGCCAGAAACATTCGCCCCTACGCGACGTTGCCGGCATGCTGCGCTCGTTCAGCTATGCGGCAGCAGTGGCCACCAACCGCCTGACCAACGAAGACCCAGTCGACCGCCATCGTGCCGGGCCGCTGGTCGAGAGCTGGGAGGAGCAGGTCCGCGATGCCTTCATGAGCGGCTACCGCGCTGCCGTACAGGGCTGCCCGGCATGGCCGGAGGAGCCTGGTGGCGCTGAACGACTGATCGAGTTCTTCGTGATCGAGAAAGCGCTCTACGAGCTGCGTTACGAAATGGGCAACCGGCCAGACTGGGTCTCGGTGCCCCTCTTCAGCCTGCTCAGGAACCTCGAAGATAAAGAACCCAGCTGATTTTTACCCGTTAAGGAGAGAACACCATGAAAGTACTTGCGATGGTCCTGGCTGGCGGCCAGGGTTCCCGGCTGCATCCTCTGACTGCACAACGCTCCAAGCCGGCGGTGCCTTTCGGCGGCCGCTACCGGATCGCCGACTTCGTGCTCAGTAACCTGGTGAACTCGGAGATCCGCGGCATCTACCTGATGGTTCAGTACAAGTCGCAGTCGCTGATCGAGCACGTCGCCAAGGCCTGGGGAAACTCCAACGCCTACACCGGCCAGTTCGTCACCGTCGTGCCGCCGCAAATGCGCGGCGGTGGTGCGGAGTGGTTCCAGGGGACCTCCGACGCCGTCTTCCAGAACATCAACCTCATCGAGCGCCACTCGCCGGACATGGTTGCCGTCTTCGGCGCCGATCACATCTACCGCATGGATGTGCGCCAGATGATCGATTTCCACCGCCGGAATTCGGCGCATGTGTCGGTGGCGGCGATTCCGGTACCCCTGGCCGCTGCCTCGGCCTTCGGCATCATCGACGCCGACAAGCGACACCGCATCCGCAGCTTCCTCGAGAAACCGGCGAATCCACCGGCGATGCTCAGCGACCCGACGCGCGCCTACGGCTCGATGGGCAACTACCTGTTCAACACCGACGTCCTGTTGAAAGCGCTGCGCGAGGCCAATGAGAACGACGAGCACGATTTCGGCCACCACATCCTGCCGCGGCTGATCAAGACGCACCAGGTCCTGGCCTACAACTTCGCTGACAACCACGTTCCGGGTGTCGCGGATTATGAGGAACAGTCCTACTGGCGCGACGTCGGCGACATCGACGCCTATTACGAAGCCCACTACGACGTCCTCGGCGCCAAACCGCGCTTCAACCTCTTCAATCCGAAATGGTTCATCAACTCGAGTTCCTACCAGGGACCATCACCACTGATCTCCGGCAACATCAGCAACAGCACCATCGCCGCCGGCTCGCTGATCAAGAACGCGCGCATCAGCAACTCGATGCTGCGTCGTGAAGTCGTCGTCGAGGAAGACGTCGAGATCGACGACTGCCTGATCATGGACTACACCGTCATCCGCCGTGGCTCGCGTCTCAAGCGGGTCATTGTCGACCGCTACAACGTCGTCGAGCCAAACTCACGCATCGGCTTCGATGCCGCCGCCGACCGCGCCCGCTATACGGTCAGCAACGGCGGCGTAGTGGTTTTGGCCAAAGGTCTGGATGTCCCTGACGTAACCCGCTACCAAATTTAGGAGGTCCACCATGAACCTTCCCGTTACCGCCGTTTGGCCGGGCGCACCTACACCACGTGGCGCTACATGGGACGGCGAGGGCGTCAATTTCGCCCTCTTTTCCGAACACGCCGAACGCGTCGAACTGTGTCTGTTCGATCCGACCGGAAAGAAGGAAGTGCAGCGCATCGAATTGCGCGAGCAGACCAATCTGGTCTGGCACTGCTACCTGCCCGAGGCGCGGCCCGGCCTGCTCTACGGCTACCGGGTGTACGGTCCCTACGAACCCGCGCGCGGCCACCGCTTCAACGGCAACAAGCTGCTCATCGAGCCTTACGCCAAGGATATCGTCGGCGAGGTGCGCTGGAGCGACGCGCATTTCGGCTACAAGATCGGTCACCGTAACGAGGACCTGTCCTTCGACCGTCGTGACAACGCCGCCGGCATGCCCAAGTGCCGGGTCATCGACCGGGCCTTCACCTGGGGCAACGACAAGGCACCGAACATTCCCTGGGCGGACATGGTGATCTACGAGACGCATGTGCGTGGCTTCACCATGAAGCACCCCGAGGTGCCGCCAGCGCTGCGCGGCACCTACGCCGGTATGGCGACGGCACCGGTGATCGATCACTTCAAGCGCCTCGGCGTTACTTCGGTCGAGCTGATGCCGGTGCATGCCTTCCTCAACGACCGCCATCTGATCGATCGTGGCCTCACCAACTACTGGGGCTACAACTCGATCGGCTTCTTCGCGCCCGACGCCCGCTTCAGTTCCACCGGCGTGGTCAGCGAGTTCAAGACGATGGTCAAGACCCTGCACTCGCACGGCATCGAAGTCATTCTCGACGTGGTCTACAACCACACCGCCGAGGGCAACCATCTCGGCCCGATGCTCTCTTTCCGGGGCGTCGACAACGCCGCGTACTATCGTCTGGTCGCTGACAATCCACGCTACTACATGGACTACACCGGCTGCGGCAACACCCTCGACCTGCAGCAGCCACGCATGCTGCAGCTGATCATGGACTCGCTGCGCTACTGGGTGTTGGAAATGCACGTCGACGGCTTCCGTTTCGACCTCGCTTCGGCGCTGGCGCGCGAACTGCATGCGGTCGACAAGCTCGGCGCCTTCTTCGATATCCTGCTGCAGGATCCGGTGCTGTCGCAGGTCAAGCTGATCGCCGAACCCTGGGACCTCGGCGAAGGCGGTTACCAGGTCGGCAACTTCCCGGCCGGTTGGGGCGAGTGGAACGACCACTACCGCGACACCATGCGCGCGCACTGGAAGGGCGACAGCGGCCTGATCGGCGACTTCGCCAGCCGCCTCACCGGCTCCAGCGACTTCTACCAGCACAGTGGCCGCAAGCCCTGGGCGAGCGTCAACTTCGTCACCGCCCACGACGGCTTCACGCTGCACGATCTGGTCAGTTACAACGACAAGCACAACGCAGCCAACGGCGAAGACAACCGCGACGGTAACGACAACAACCGTTCCTGGAACTGCGGTGCCGAGGGACCGACCGACGACGCCGAGATCAACGAACTGCGCGCGCGGCAGAAACGCAACCTGCTGGCGACACTGTTCTTTTCGCAGGGTGTGCCAATGCTTCTCGCTGGCGACGAAATGGGACGTAGCCAGGGCGGCAACAACAATGCCTACTGCCAGGACAACGAGATTAGCTGGGTCAACTGGGATCTCTCGCCAGCCGACCGCGATTTCCTGGCTTTCGTGCAACGGGTCATTGCACTGCGCCGTGAGCATCCGGTTTTCCGCCGCCGCAACTTCTTCCACGGCAGCGCCCCCGAGGGTTCGCTGCTCAAGGACATCCACTGGCTGAAACCCGATGGCAGCGAGATGAACGATGAGGAGTGGTCGCACAGCTACGCGCAGTGCCTGGGTGTCTATCTCAGCGGCGAAGCGATGCAAGAGCGCGACCGGCGCGGCCGCCCGGTACACGACGACAACTTCGTGCTGCTCTTCAACAGCTATCACGAAAACCTCGACTTCCGCCTGCCGGTGCTGCCCGAGACCTGCGAGTGGCTGAGCGTCCTCGATACGCACATCGCCAATGGCCTGGCGCCGGACGGCGTCTTCCAGGGCGGTGACATTTACCCCCTCGAAAGCCGTTCGCTGGCTCTCCTGCAGCAAAGGAAGAAATTATGAAACGCCAGCACAACATGCCTTTCGGTGCCGAAGTCCTCGCCGAAGGCGGCGTCCGTTTTCGCCTCTGGGCGCCCGGCGTAGACGCTGTCGGCCTGCAGCTCGACGGTGCCCCCGAACTGCCGATGACCGCTGCCGCGGGCGGCTGGTTCGAACTCACCGTCGCCGAAGCACAAGCCGGCGGTCGCTATCTGTTCAAGCTGCCGGATGGTTTGCTGGTTCCCGATCCGGCATCGCGCTACAACCCTGACGACGTGCATGGGGCTTCCGAAATCGTTGCCCCTGCCGCCTTCGACTGGCCCGACAGCGAATGGCGCGGTCGGCCGTGGGAGGAAGCCGTAATCTACGAGTTGCATATCGGCAGCTTCACCAAGGCCGGCGACTTCGCTGGCGCCATCGAGCGCCTCGACTATCTCGTCGAACTCGGCGTCACCGCGCTCGAAATCATGCCCGTCTCGGACTTCCCGGGGCAGCGCAACTGGGGCTACGACGGCGTCCTGCCGTTCGCACCCGACGCCGCCTACGGCCGACCGGAAGACTTCAAGCGCCTGATCGCCGCCGCCCACGAGCGCGGCCTGATGGTCCTGCTCGACGTGGTGTACAACCACTTTGGTCCGGAAGGCAACTATCTGCACGCCTACGCCCCCGACTTCTTCAACCCGCGCCACGAAACCCCCTGGGGTGCGGCGATCAACTTCGATGGCGAAGGCAGCCGCGCGGTACGCGATTTCTTCGTGCACAACGTCCTCTACTGGCTGGAGGAGTTCCATCTCGACGGCCTGCGCCTCGATGCCATCCACGCCATCTGCGACGACAGCTCGCCGGACATCATCGAGGAGCTTGCCGCCGCCTTCAAGGCGGTGCCGGGACGCGCGCGGCACGTGCACATGGTGCTCGAGAACGAGCGCAATCAGGCGCGCTATCTCGCCCGCAACGAGTCCGGCCGTCTGGTGCATGGCACCGCACAGTGGAACGACGACATCCACCACTGCTTTCACGTCGTGGCCACGGGCGAAACCGACGGCTACTACAGCGACTACGCGGCCGAACCGGTGCGCCGTCTCGGTCGCTGCCTCAGCGAGGGCTTCGCCTATCAGGGTGAAGCCTCGACTTTCGCGCATGGCGAACGGCGTGGCGAAGCGAGCGCCCACCTGCCGCCGGCAGCGTTCATCAATTTCCTGCAGAACCACGACCAGATCGGCAACCGCGCTTTCGGCGAGCGTCTCGCTCACCTCGCTCCGCCGGCGGCGATGGAGGCCGTCACCAGCATCCTGCTGCTCGCGCCGCAGCCGCCGCTGCTGTTCATGGGCGAGGAGTTTGCGACCACCCAGCCCTTCCAGTTCTTCTGCGACTTCGGCCCCGAACTGGCGCGCCTGGTGACCGAAGGCCGCCGCCGCGAATTCGGACGCTTCGCGCGCTTTGCCGATCCAGAAGTGCGCGCCAGCATCCCCGATCCGAACGCGCTGGAGACCTTCGCAGCCGGCGTTCTCGACTGGAGCGCAATCGACCGTGAGCCACACCGCGCCACCCTGGAACTGCACCGGCAACTGCTCTCGCTACGTCACCAGTGGATTGCGCCGCGTCTGGCCGGCATGGGCAATGGTGATCCGCAGCTGAAGCTGTTGTCGCCACGTTGCTTGTCGATCAACTGGACTCTCGGCGACCGCAGCCTGCTGACCCTGCTTGCCAATCTTGGTGACGATCAGCTGGTCGCCACACCGGCCAGCGGCCAGCTGCTCTTCGCGACCGCCAATCTTGACGCTGGCGCACTCGCCAGCGGCCAACTGCCGGCATGGTCGGTGGCCTGGCATCTGCACATCGGAGACCGCCCATGAGCGCCGCTGACGAAAAGCGCCACGACGCCCTGGCACAACTTGCCGAGCATTGCGGCATCAGTGCCGGCTATGACGACGTCTGGGGAAAACCGCACGCCACCTCCGAAAAGACTTTGCGCGCCCTGCTGGCGGCGATGCACTTCCCGGCCGATGCCGACCCGGCAACACTGCTGCAAGGCCTGCAGCAAGATGAGTGGCGACGGCCACTGCCGCCGGTCAAGGTGGTTGCACTCGGCGAAACGCCAACACTGGCCGTCTCACTGCCGGTGGCGCGTGCCGGCCAGCCACACCGCTGGATCCTGAGCGCCGAGAACGGCACCGCGAGCAGCGGCGAATTCGAGCCCGGCAAGCTGCCAAGACTCGCCGAGCAGCGCGTGGACGGGGTCGACTTCCTGCGCGGGGAACTGCAACTGCCGCCACCGAGTGAAGCCGGTTACTACCGCCTGGAAGTCGAACAACCGGGCAGCGGCGGCCTGGCGCAGGTGGCGATGACCCTGGTGGTCGCCCCGGCTAGCTGTTACCTGCCCGACGCCGTGCAGGGAGACGGTCGCGTCTGGGGTCCGACGGTGCAACTCTACGGCGTCCGCTCGCGGCGCAACTGGGGCATCGGTGACTTCGGCGACCTGCGCACCCTGATCGATCTGTCAGCGGACGCCGGTGGCGGGGTAATCGGCGTCAATCCACTCCACGCCCTGTTCCCGGACGACCCGGCGCGGATCAGCCCCTACAGCCCGTCCAGCCGCTGCTTCGTCAATGTGCTGTACATCGACGTCGAAGCCGTCCCCGAGTTCAGCGAATGCGAGGCGGCCCGCCAGCTGGTCGCCTCCGAGCGCTTCCAGGGCCGGCTGCGGCGCCTGCGCGTCGCCGACGAGGTCGACTACCAGGAAGTCTCGGCCGCCAAGCGCGAAATTCTGAGCGCACTTTACCGCCATTTCCGGGACCAGCATCTGGGCAATGACAGCGCCCGGGCACGCGCTTTCCGCCTGTTTCGCACGCAAGGCGGCCAGACACTCGAGTTGCACGCCCGTTTCGAGGCCTTGCAGGCGCACTTCCAGCAGGAGAACCCCGCCATCTGGGGCTGGCCCGCGTGGCCCACGGAATACCGTGACCCACAGGCAGTCGCGGTAGCCGCCTTCGCCGATGAACATGCCGAAGCCGTCGAATACTCGGCCTGGCTGCAGTGGCTCGCCGACGAACAACTGACGGCACTGGGCCAGCAATCGTGGCGTCGCGGCCTTGGCGTCGGCCTCTATCAGGATTTGGCGGTCGGCGTTAATCCCGGCGGCTCGGAAGCCTGGGCGTGGCAAAACGCCTTTGCCGGCGCCGCTTACGTCGGCGCGCCACCCGACGAGTTCAACCCCGTCGGTCAGGACTGGGGGCTACCGCCGCTAGTGCCGCACCGCCTGCGCGAAGCCGCCTACGCACCCTTCATCGCCATGCTGCGCGCCAACATGCGCCACTGTGGCGCGCTGCGCATCGACCATGTGATGGGCCTGGCGCGTCTGTTCTGGGTTCCCGTTGGCCGACCGGCGACGGAAGGCGCCTACGTCAACTATCGGCTCGCCGACCTGCTGGCCATCGTCGCGCTGGAAAGCCAGCGCAATCGCTGCATGGTCATCGGCGAAGACCTGGGCACCGTTCCGGACGGCTTCCGGCCGCGTTTGGCGAGCGCCGGCGTGCTCTCCTACCGCCCCTTCCTTTTCGAGCGCAGCAAGGACGGCAACTTCAAGCCACCTGGCGAGTATCCGCGGCAGGCGCTGGTCGCCGTCAGTACCCACGATCTACCGACCTTGAAGGGCTTCTGGAAAGGCCACGATATCGACACCCGCGCGGCGCTGCAGCTTTTCCCCGACGAAGCGCAGTTCGAGCACATGGTCGTCGACCGCGCCCAGGATCGCGCGCGCTTCCTGATGGCGCTGAAGCACGCCGACTTGCTGCCCGAGGGCGCCAGCGTGCACCCTTTTTCGGTCCCCGAGATCACACAGGACTTCGTGGTCGCCATCCACGCTTTCCTGGCGCGAACGCCGGCCCAGCTGCTGGTCGTCCAGCCCGAGGACATTCTCGGCACTATCGAGCAGGCCAATCTGCCCGGCAGCCGTGACGACCAGCATCCCAACTGGCGGCGCCGGCTGCCGCTGGATCTCGAAGACTGGCCGCAAGACGGACGTTTCGGCGCCGTTGGCGAACAGCTGATCAACGAGCGCGGCACGGCGGTCGTACCGCCCGAGGAAATGACGATGCCTTCGCGGGCAACGATCATCCCGCGCGCGACGTACCGGATGCAGTTCAACCGCGACTTCACCTTTGCCCAGGCCGGAGCGCTATCGTCCTATCTGGCGGCGCTGGGAATCAGCCACTGCTACGCCTCGCCTTATCTGCGGGCGCGACCCGGCAGCACGCACGGTTACGACATCGTCGGACACGCCGAACTCAATCCGGAAATCGGCACCCCTCAGGAATTCGAGGACTTCGCCGCCGCCCTCAAGGAAAACGGTCTGTCACAGGTCATCGACGTGGTTCCCAACCATATGGGAATCATGGGCTCGGACAACGCCTGGTGGCTGGACGTCCTGGAAAACGGTCCGGCCTCGGCCTGGGGCGCGTTCTTCGATATCGACTGGGACCCGCTCAACCGCGAGCTCAAAGGCAAGGTCCTGTTGCCGCTGCTGGGCGCGCACTACGGGCAGGTGCTCAACGCCGGCGAACTGCGCCTGGACTACGACGCCGTGCGCGGCGAGTTCAGCATCTTCTACTACCAGCACCGGCTGCCGGTGGACCCGGCCAGCTACCCGCGTATCGTCGGGCATCGCCGCGAACGCCTGGCGACCACCCTGGGCGAAGGGCACGAGCGCTACGGCGAACTGGAAACCCTGCTCACCGCCTTCGGGCACCTGCCGGCACGGACCAACAGCAAAGCGCCGAAAATGGCCGAGCGGCAACGCGACAAGGAAGTGCATAAGCGCCACCTGGCGGCGTTCACCGAAGCACATGCCGACATCGCCCACCACATCGCCGACAATCTCGCCGAGTTCAACGGCCGCCCCGGGCATCCGGCCAGCTTCGACCTGCTGCACGAGCTGATCCAGGTACAGGGCTACCGTCTCGCCTACTGGCGGGTGGCCTGCGACGAAATCAACTATCGCCGCTTTTTCGATATCAACGACCTCGCCGCCTTGCGCATGGAAGACCCGGCGGTGTTCGACGCCACCCATCATCTGATTCTCGATCTCGTCGCCCAGGGCAAGGTTGAAGGGCTGCGTATCGACCATCCGGACGGAATGTTCGACCCTGGTGCGTATTTCCGCCAGCTGCAACAGGCGGCAGGCGGCAAGCCGCTGGCACCCGGCGAAGCACTGCCCATCTATCTGGTCATCGAAAAAATCCTCGCCGAGCACGAGCGCCTGCCGGATGACTGGCCGATCCATGGCGCCACCGGCTATCGCTTTTCCAACCTGGTCAACAACCTCTTCGTCGATACCGCCTCAGAGCGACGCATGACGCGTATCTACCGCGATTTCACGGGTGTCGACAGCGACTTCGAAGAACTCGCCTACGACGCCAAGAAGCTGATCATGCACACCGCGCTGGCGAGCGAGTTCAGCGTCCTCGCCAACCGCCTGGCGCGTATCGCTGCCGCCGACCGGGACACCTGCGACTTCACCCTCAACGGTCTTCGCGAAGCCTTGATCGAAGTCGTGGCCTGTTTCCCCGTCTATCGCAGCTACGTTGCCTATGGCGAACTGTCGGCCGACGACCGCCGCCACATCGCCTGGGCAGTGGCGGTGGCAAAAAAACGCAGCCCGCTGTTCGATACCGGCATCTACGACTTCCTCGAGGGCGTGCTGACCACCGATCTCGCCCGCGGCCGCAGCGCCTCCTACCGCGAGCCGCTCGAAGCCTTCGCCATGAAGTTTCAGCAGGTGTCGTCACCGGTGATGGCCAAGGGTGTCGAAGACACTGCCTTCTACCGTTACCATCGCCTGAGCTCGCTCAACGACGTCGGCGGCGAGCCGCGCCGCTTCGGCATTTCGGTGGCCGCCTTCCATGCCGCCACGCGTGCCCGTGCCGTCCGCTGGCCGCACAACATGCTCGCCACCTCGACACACGACAGCAAGCGTTCCGAGGACGCGCGCGCGCGCATCAACGTGCTCTCCGAGATCCCGGCGGCGTGGAAACTGATGCTCAAGCGCTGGCGGCGTCTCAATCGCGGCCGCAAACATCTGGTCGATGGCGTTGAAGCCCCGTCGCGTAACGACGAGTATCTGCTCTACCAGACACTGCTCGGCACCTGGCCGCTGACCCCGCCGAACGACGATGAACTGGCCGAGTACCGGACGCGTATCGATGCCTATATGATCAAGGCCCTGCGTGAAGGCAAGGAGCACAGCAGCTGGGTGCAGGTCAACAGCGCGTACGAAGGCGCGGTCAGCGACTTTGTCCACGCCCTGCTGGCACCCGGCGACAAGAACCTGTTCCTCGCCGACTTCGCACTCATGCTGCAGACGATCAGCCACCACGGCCTGATCAATGCCCTGGCCCAGGCGCTGATCAAGGTCACCTCACCGGGCGTGCCGGACATCTACCAGGGCTGCGAGCTATGGCAGTTCAACCTGGTCGACCCGGACAACCGCCGGCCGGTAGACTTTGCGCTGCGCCGCGAGCTGCTGGCGCAGGTGCAGGCGCTGGTCGACGGGCCGTCGGAACAGTGGCCCGACCGCCTGCGACCGCTGGTCGCCGACATGACCGACGGGCGCATCAAGCTGTACACGCTGTGGCAGAGTCTGGCGCTGCGCGCGCGCTGGCCGGAGGTTCTCGAGCAGGGTGACTACCTGCCCCTGAAAGTCAGCGGCGAACACGCGGCGCACGTCTGCGCCTACGCCCGCCGCCACGGCGAGCGCGCCATTGTCGTCGTTGTGCCGCTGCTGCCGGTGCGCCTGCTCGGCGATAACCGGGTGCTGCCGCTGGGCAATGAGGTGTGGACCGATACCATGCTCGAACTGCCCGACGGGCTAGCCGCCGCTGGCTGGCGCAATCTGCTCAGCGGCGAGAGTCATTCGGCAAGCGCGCAATTGCCGATCGGCGAGATCCTGGCCAGCTTCCCGGTCGCGCTACTGGCCGTGGAAGGCGAGCTTTGAGGCAGCGGCGAAGGGCGGCCAGCTGACCGCTAGCCACCCTTCGCCGCCAGCGTACCGCTTCACCAGCGATGGCCACGCGCGGCGTTGAGAAACTCGTCGAGAATTGGCGTACTGTCCAGCAAGTCCGGACTTCCCGGCGGATGAAACTCGGGATGCCACTGCAAACCCAGCACATAGGGTTTGCCTTGCAGGCGTACCGCTTCGATCACTCCGTCGCTCGCGCCACGAGCCTCAACGGTCAGGCCGCGGCCAAGCGCTTTGATCGACTGGTGATGAATCGAGATCACCTTGCCACCGCTGGCACCGGGATAGAGCCTGGCCAGGCCCGCATCCTCCTCCCAGGCAATGGCATGGCTGTGGCGGTCATAATCGTCATGGACATGCGCTCCCGCAGCCTCGATCTGCGTCGCAATGTCCTGATAGAGCGTTCCGCCGCGGGCCACGTTGATCACCTGCGCACCGCGACAGATGCCCAAAACCGCCTTGCCGGCTTCGATGAATTCGTGCAGCAGTTCCATTTCGTAGGCATCACGCACGATATCCCCCCCCCCAATCCGGATGCAGCGCCTCCTCGCCATAGCTTTGCGGGCTGACGTCGGCGCCGCCTTGCAGGAGCAGGCCGTCGAGGTACTCCGCGTAGTCCGAGAGGCGGATACTGCTGCGATTGACGATGCCGTCACCGCTCACCGCCGGAATCATGAACACCATCACATCGCGCGCCATCACCCAATGCGCCACCGACTGTTCGAGGTAGTGCAGCGATTTGGAGAGCAGGGCCGTTGCGCCGGCCTGCGGATGATAAATGCGCGCCGAAAGGCCAATACGTAATGGGCGCCGGCTCATGGGACCTCCTTGAAGTGTCAAACTGCGACGTCTGAGCCTAGCATACCGGCGCTCATCATGTCGCGGCGGTCGACCACCCGGCAGCGATTTGCGCGCCACTTGCCGGTCTGCTCACAGTTGCCGCCGCGGATGCTAGACTGCGCGCTTGTCCGCTGCCCGAACTTGCAATTTTCCGTCGGCGCAGCCTGCCACCGCGGCGCACCCTCCTCCCGCCGCTTGCCGCATTCTGACCAGTCCCGCGCGTCGCGCCAGCCATCAACTACACCGACAGGATGCCAATGAAAAATCTGAATCCTCTTCGCGGCAGACTCAGCACCTTCAGGTGGCGTACGCGTTTGACCTTGTGGGGGGCCGCGGCTTGCGCGGGCCTGGCCGTGGTCGCCTTCACGAGACTCACTGACCTCGCGCTGAAGACTTTTTTCGACCTCTACAACTTCCATCCCGGCTTGCCCTTCCCCTGGATGCCGTTTGTCACTGCGCCGCTGGCCGGGATGCTGGCTGTCTGGCTGACGCGGAAATTTTTCCCGGGCGGACAGGGCAGCGGTATCCCGCAGGTCATCGCGGCGACGCATCTTGCCGCGCGCGGGGAATCGGTCAGCGGTCTGGTTTCGCTACGCATCGCCTGCGGCAAGATCGTCGTCGGATCGATGGCCCTGCTGGGCGGCTTTTCCGCCGGTCGCGAAGGACCGTCGGTGCAGGTTGCGGCGTCGATTCTGCACTTCTCGCACCGCTTTCTGCCGCACGCACGGGCGATTGCCCCGGCGGATTTGATTCTCGCCGGCGGCGCGGCAGGAATCGCTGCCGCCTTCAACACACCACTCGCCGGTATCGTCTTCGCCGTCGAGGAATTGGGCAAACGCCTCGAAGCCAAGACGACCGGAATCCTGGTCGGCACGATCATCCTGTCGGGCCTGGTGGCCATCGCGCTGGAGGGTAATTATTACCACTTCGGGCGCATGAAGATCTCGCAATTCACCGAGATCGTTGGCCCGGTGCTGTTCTATGGCATGGCCTGCGGGGTGCTCGGCGGTGTCTTCAGCCGTCTGCTGCTGTGGCCACAACAACAGCCCAACTTCATCCTCTGGCGCTGGCGCAGCGCGCGACCGGTGCTGTTTGCCGGCGGCTGCGGGCTGCTCATTGCCCTGGTCGGCTGGCTTGGTGGCGGCTTGTCTTTCGGAAGCGGCTACGCGGTCAGCTCGTCGCTCCTTTCCAGCGACGCCTTGTCGGCCCCGTGGCACGCTCCGGTCACCCGCTTCGTAGCCACGGTCATCACCTATTATTCGGGCATTCCCGGCGGTATTTTCGCCCCCTGCCTGGCCGTCGGCGCAGCCATTGGCGCCAGTACCAGCGCCATTCTCGGTTTCGGTGCCGAAGCAGTACCGGTGACAGCGCTGTGCATGGCTGCCTTCCTGGCCGCGGTCACCCAATCGCCGATCACGGCGGCGATCATCGTCATGGAAATGCTCGACGGTCACGAGATGGTCATCAGCCTGATGGCGGTCACGCTGATCGCCAAGGCAGTAAGCGGACGTGTCAGTCCGGAACTCTATCAGCAGCTGGCTCTGGGCTTCATTGCCCAACAGCGCGCGCAAACTGCAGCGGCGAAGCTTGCAGCCGAACCGGTGCCGGCGCCAGAGGCTCAGTCCGGGCCGGAACCGGGACCGGATCAGCCCCCCCGCAAGGAAGCGAACAGGCAGTGACTGCTTATTGGATGGCCATGTCCACGCCGCGCAATGGAGTGCGGGCCGGAATGCTCAGGCGAATCACCAGGCACGAGCGGCGTTTGCCCCCTTGCCGGTGGTCGGGGCGCAGATGAGCAGGGAAAACGCCTTGCTTTCGCCAGCGACTGATCGCGGGCTAAGCATCGCCTTGATCTTTGCCCTCGCTGCCGAGCGCTTGTCGGTCTACTACAGCCATGATCAGTGGCTGAAAGAAGGCCAGGGTGCCACTCTCGCCGCCGACTGGTTGGCGCGCTCGCAACGCCGACTGCCCCTCGCCGAGCGACGGCAGCTGTCTGCCTTGAGCGAACAACTGGCACGGCAGGTTGCCGACACCCTGTCGCGGGAAGCCGGACTGCACACGGCGCACGAAATGATGGAAGCGCTCGATGCCCGCTACGAGTCCGAGATTGGACGCACGCTGATGGTGGAATGTGAGCGGCTGCTGGATAGCGCTCTCGCCGACCAGGCGTCAAGCATCCCTCCCCGTTAGGGTGGTTTGGTTTACCCTTGGAAGGAAAAATTTCGGGGGAAACTCATTCCGCCGAGAACACCTTGATCGGCGCTAGAATTGGCGCCGAGCGCGAGGCATTGTCGTTGCAGGACTATCGAGAGGTCTGACATGAGAGCTATTTTCGCTTTGCTGGCATTTTCTTTTTCGACGGTGGCCTCCTCCGCGTGCTACATCATCTATACGCGATCGAAGGAGGTGATATGGCAGGGGAGCAGCCCGCCAGTAGCCATGAATACCCTTTATATCGACGCCGAAGTACAGAAGAAAGTGCCCAAAGGGCATATGGTGATCTTGATCGGTTCGCAGGCACCTTGCCCGGCGATAGATTTCACCGTTCCGAGAAGAACGATGCGGCAAGCGGCTGCGGAAATGAACAACAACTAAGCCGGAGCAGCCGCCCGGCCATGTGCTTTCCCAAGTTCCGGCTGGCCACCGGCGGCGGCTGCCAGTGTAGTGTTGCACGCAGTATGGAACCTCTATAGATTCCGGCTACCACGTTGGCTTCGCGCCGCTGTCCGGCTTGCTGAAAGCCTTATTGGAAGTTCGGCGCTACACCACCCGCCCGCACGTCATTGCCACGTCGGCTGCGCCTCCTCGCAATGACGGTGGGTAGGAGAGGGTTGCCGAACGTCTCATCAAGAATGCAGCACTGCACTGGCCAGCCGGCTACGCAGCCTTTGACAACACAATTCGAAGATCGAAATGGCCAGCGCCCCGCGGGGCGCGTTGTGCCCGGCGTCGGTCGCCACACTCAGGCTAGGGCTGCAACTCGATCTCGCCCGGTCGCCAGCTCTTGTCGAACCACGGCTCAAGTGGTCCATACAGACGCAGGATCATGAACCAACCTTTTCCGGGAATCGTCTGCACCCAATTGCCTTCCTTTCCAGCCGGAGCTTTGGGGCCAAAATAGACATCGACAGAGCCATCCTTGTTGACCACCATATCCTTGTTCTGGCTGCTGACGCTGGGGAACTGCTGATCGGTCTGGACCATCGAGCGCGTCTGGTTGTCATAGACGACGACCGACCAGAAGTCCGCGACCGGAATATTCGGCGGAAGATGCAGCTTGTAGTTTTTCCCGCCTTCAAAGGGTTTGCCGTCGGCGTCCTGTGCGGACCAAGGATACTGCGAGCCCTTGCCGACCATTTTTTCGGCCATGGCCGGGGTGACGCCCGTGGCGAAGTAGTAGAAGAAGGCGTCTTCTTCGCGCATTCTGAAGGCAATCGCCCGCGCGGTCACGGTGCCGATATTGGCGGCGTCGGTCAGAATCTTTTTCATCCGCGCATCGGGATCGAAGGGCTTGCCCTTCTCGATGCCGATCGAGGCAAACAGGCCAAGGGTTGTCGGGTCGCTTCCGGCGCTGGGTTCTTCCTGAATGGCTTCGTTCAGGAGACTCCAGAAGCTGTAGTCGCCGGGAGGAACGAAGTTCGAAGGAAGTCCGGAGGCATTGACGAACTTCATCTCGGGCGGATTGGCCGCATCGGAGAGCTGATAGATCTTGAGATGTTTCTTGGCCGACTCGACGCCGGGCCTGGTCGATCCATCGACCAGAAAGGAGCGGAAGGGCATCCAGTTGCCATAGATGCTCGGACGGACAACGAAATATCCTTCAGGCACTTTGCCGGCGTAGCCTGGTGGCAGTATCAGATACTTGCCGCCCTTGCCCTTGTCGGGACCGGTGATGCCGATGTCAGCCACCCATTTGTACCAGAAGTCAGTCAATGAGCCCCAGGACCATGGGGGGAACCTCAACCACCAGCGGCCCCTTCTTCGTATTCAGCCAAATGAAGCTGTAGATGGTGTTGTCGTTGGCTGTGAGTTCAACGGTTTTCGAATCAACGAGGTCTTCCCAGATCACGTCCGTTTGGTTTACCGGTCCGAACTCGCGCAGCGTGCTACGCATACTCACCTGATTCACGATTGGAATGGCAAGCAGGTAGGCCTGCAGTGCTCTCGAGGCATCAAGATTGTCATAGACCGTCTGTGTCGTCGCGTCATCTGGATAGCCGTAGTCGAGTTTCAGAGTGCCGATTGACGTACTCACCGTATCCGGCACCATCACCCCGGGAGCGATGGGCGTGCTCATCTGCTGCGGCTTGGCTGCATAGGAGGAAGTCACCCCGACCAGGCAGCACGCCAGCAGTGCCGCCAGGAGGCATTTCGAAAGCTCAGGTCTCATGCGTTTCTCCGCTTGGTTTGCTGGTTTCAAAGTAGTGCCGCAGAGAGACAGGAATCGTGAGCCCTGCACGGTCAGCACCGAAAAGGCGGGACATTCCATGCGCAACGCCCCGCCTGCCCGAAGATCCCGCGACGCACGCTCCTGCGCTCGCGCTGTACGCCGCCCGCTTGCCGACTACATGGGCGCGGGTTGCACGCGAGTCAGCGGTTTGCCGTCGAGCGCCTCGGCCTGCGCACCATCGAGCTTCTTGATGTCCTCCGGCGTAAGCTCCGGCCGATCGACCTTGATCGTGAGCTTGTTGAGCTTGGCTGTCAGCGGGAATGGCGGCTTGTAGTCGGTGTCGTTCACCCCGGTCAGGGTGTCGGAACCGATGTCGAAACTCTCGTCCCACTGCAGGATCATCGGCAAGGTACGTTTCATGTTGATGGTCTGCACGTCCTTGCCGTCCACCTTGAGGGTGCCGGTGCCGGGACGGCCGAGCCCGCTCATGTTGTTGAAAGCGAGCGTGCCGAGGCCGAGACCGTCGTACGTAAAGTCGAACTCCAGCGTGTGCTTACCTGCAGCGAGAGCTTCTGGCCCCTCCCACTTGATGCGCATCAGATCGACCAGGTTCCACAGGAACACCGGCTTGCCCTTGAGCAGGTAGAAGCCGTAGCCGGCAAAGCGCCCACCCGAGGTCAGGATCATGCCTTCGGCACCGCCTTCGGGGACGGTGATTTCCGCCGTAATCGTGTACGACGCATCCAGCAGGAACGGCGAATCACCCTGCGGCAAGCCGACCATCGGTTTGGTATACACGACCATGTTCTGGTTGATGCCGCCGAGCCGGGAGGCGTTCTGCTTGAACCAGTCGAACGGCGTGTCAAAGGCCCATGACCAGCCGGCCGACATGTGGTTGTAGGTGAGCTCGGTGCCCCAGACGTCGTAGAACTTCATCTGCACGTCGACCGGAATCTCGTTGAGGCCGTTGAAGAACGCCACCTCGTTGGGGGTACCCAGCGGGCCACCCTCGGCGCTGGTGCCGTTGTCGCCGTTGATGTAGATGATCAGCGTGTTGTCGAGCCTGCCCAGGTCCGCGAAGGACTGGATCACGCGGCCGATCTCGTGGTCGTTGTAGGCGGCATAGGCGGCGAAGATCTCGACCTGGCGGATGAACAATTTCTTCTCCTCCGCGCCGAGTTGATCCCAGGGCTTCAGAAGCTCATTGGGCCAGGGCGTCAGCTTCGCATCCTTGGCGATCACGCCGAGCTTCTTCTGGTTCTCGAAGATGGTCTCGCGCAGCTTGTTGTAGCCATCGTCGAAAAGGTGCATCGCCCTGATCTTCTCCACCCACTCTCTCGTCGGATGATGCGGTGCGTGCGTGGCGCCGGGCGCGTATTTGATGAAGATCGGCTTGCTGGGGTCAGTCTGATGAATGCGCGTCATGTAGTCGATGGCATCATCAGCCATCCCGGTGATGAGGTTCCAGCCCGGCTTGCCCTCGAAGGGATAGATTTGCGTGGTATTGCGGAACAGGTTCGGCTGCCACTGGTTGGCGTCGCCGCCGACGAAACCGTAGAAGTACTCGAAGCCCATGCCGGTCGGCCACTGATCGAAAGGCCCGACCTGGCTGGCGGCAAAGGCCGGCGTGTTGTGGTCCTTGCCAAACCAGGCTGTGGAATAGCCGTTGTCGAGCAGAATGCGACCGATCGTTGCCTTGTCCTTGCCGATAATGCTGTTGTAGCCGGGGAAGCCGGTGGACTGCTCGGAAATCACGCCAAAACCGGCCGAGTGGTGATTGCGCCCGGTAATCAGCGCCGCGCGCGTCGGCGAGCACAGGGCGGTCGAGAACACACGGTTGTAGCGCAAGCCTTCGTTGGCAATACGGTCCATCGTTGGCGTCGGAATGACACCGCCAAAAGTGCTGGGGACGCCGAAGCCGGCGTCGTCGGTGATGATCAGCAACACGTTCGGCGCACCCTTCGGCGGCACGATGCGCGGCGCCCACCAGGGCGTCGACTGCAGCGCGTCGTCCTTGATGACCCCGCCGAACGCCGGATCGGGCGCCGGAAGTTGTTTAGCGCTGATGCTGGTGGTAGCACTGGGTGACCCCAGGGTGCCGGTGACCTGCTGCGCCGTGGCCGGGCTGGCCACCAGCAGGGCAGTGAGGAGCAGGCATAGGGTGGTGGTGAAACTGCGAATCCTGGACATGGTTTCCTCCCGAATAGTCATGCCTGTTAAATATTGCAACTTTGGGGCATATGATGCCTTGCAGTTCCGGACAGATTCTCTTTTGCCGTGTTGATCGCCGAGCTGAAGTGCCCGGGCCGCACAAAACGCACGGACTTACTACACCCAGGGAGCAGACCCGTGGTCATGAAACACCAAGCGCAAGGGCCGTCGTTGGATTCACTGACGACCAGCAGACGAGGGGAGATTTGCGTCGGCCCGATTCTCGCAATCCCGCTCGTCCTCAGCGAACTGGGAGTCAGCCCGCAGGACGTGTTTGCCCTGGCCAGAATCGATCAGCGGCTATTCGACAATGCCGACAACAGGATCGCGATCGAGGCCCTGGGCGTTCTTTTTGAAACCTCCGTGGCGCTCACCGGCTGCCTTCATTTCGGACTGCTGGTCGGTGAGCGCTTCGAGTTGCAGAGCCTCGGTCCGCTCGGCGAGGCGATTCGTGCCCTGCTACGGTATTTCCACGTCCACGACCGAGGCGCAGCGCCGCTACTGCTCACTCCCGACCCTTCCCGTGTCGTTCTCGGGTATTCGGTTTTCCACCACGGCTTGCCAGCACTCACGCAAATTCAGGATGCGGCGATCATGATCGGCTACCGCATCCTTGCCGAGCTGTGCGGATCTTCCTGGAAGGCGCTGCGCGCACAGTTCTTGCACGCGCCGCCCGCCAGTACCGCCGCGTATCACCGGCTGTTCGGCGCCAATGTTGCCTTCGAGGCCGAAGTGTCGGGAATGATATTCGCTCCGTCCTGGCTGGGAAAGGAAATCGAAGGCGCCGACGCGAATCGCCTTGAGCGGGTCAGCACAGCGATCCGGGATGCGGAAGCCAGGGGGCCGATGGGCTTTTCCGAGCGCGTGCAAAGCATGCTGCCGCAAATGCTGCTCAGCGGCATGGCTTCGGCCAAGGCGGTCGCGGGCCTGTTTGCCGTCCACGAACGAACGCTGCGGCGGCGACTGGAGGAAGAAGGAACGAACCTCCAGCAACTGATCAATCAAACGCGCTTCGAGCTTGCGCAGCAGTTCCTCCAGAATACCGCCCTGTCCGTGTCGGCGATTGGCGCTGCGCTGCGCTACGACGATCCGAATGCCTTCTCGCGAGCGTTTCGTAGCTGGGCGAACTGCAGTCCCAGCAAGTGGCGTGCGCAGCATTGACCGCGCCTGCTCGCGCCACGCCCGAACTTCGCCCGACCGCTGCGGTCAGTTGGCCTAGCTGCTACTATGCGAACGCGTATCCACACTGAATAGATAGCGCGCAAACCGATGGGAGACCCATGCGCAGCAACACCCACCTGCACCTGCTGCTTGCCAGCCTGGCCCTGCTCTGCGGCCCGGCCCTGGCAGCGGACCCGCCGCCAGCGAGCGTGATCGTCGCTCCGGCCCGCCAGATCCAGTTCGCCGACAGCATCGAAGCGCTGGGCACGGTCGCCGCCAGGGAATCGGTCGCCTTGACGGCAACGGTCACGGAAACCGTCAGCGCCCTCCACTTCGACGACGGCGACCGGGTCGAAAAGGGCCAGCTACTCGCCGAATTGAGCAGCCGCGAGGAGCACGCCCAGCTCGAGGAAGCGCGCGCCACGGTCAGCGAAGCGCTGCGTCAGTATCAGCGTTTCCAGTCGCTGGCCGCCAAGGGCACCGCAGCCAAATCGCTTCTCGACGAACGCCAGCGTGACTGGGAAACGGCGCGCGCCCGACTGGCGGCCATCGAGTCGCGCCTGGCGGACCGACTGATCAAGGCGCCATTCGCCGGCGTTGTCGGCCTGCGCGACCTGAGCGTCGGGGCACTGGTCGAGCCCGGCGACCTGATCACCACGGTCGACGACGACAGCGCCGTCAAACTCGAGTTTCCGGTCGCCGCTACTTACCTCGAGGTGCTGCGCCCCGGCCTGGAGGTAAGCGCCAGCAGCCGCGCCTTTCCTGGACGCCGCTTTCACGGCACGATCAAGGCGGTGAATAGCCGTATCGATCCGGTCACCCGTTCGATTCGCGTGCGCGCGACGCTGCCGAACCCC
This sequence comes from Candidatus Accumulibacter phosphatis, assembly GCF_012939955.1. Classification (GTDB taxonomy): domain Bacteria; phylum Pseudomonadota; class Gammaproteobacteria; order Burkholderiales; family Rhodocyclaceae; genus Accumulibacter; species Accumulibacter delftensis. Next base: position 92,498 of record NZ_SPMY01000005.1, on the reverse strand, counting down.
GAGCACCTGCTCAGGCCCGGCCTGCTGATGAACGTCCTTGTACAGCAGGAGCCGCGCACGACACTGCTCATCCCGGAGGAATCGCTGCTGCCGCTCGGTGAGCAACAGTTCGTCTTCGTGGTCAACGCGGACGGCAAGGTCGACAAGCGTGAATTGCAGATCGGTGGACGTCGCCCCGGGCTGGTCGAAGTCGTCAAGGGCGTCGCGGTGGACGAACAGGTCATCACCCACGGCCACATGCAGCTGCACCCCGGGCAGGCGGTCCATATCATTGCTATTGACGATGGCAGCCGCAACCTGGCCGAACTGCTGCGCTCGCTGCCCGGCGGCGTCGCTACCCCATGATTCTCTCCGACGTATCGGTCACCCGGCCGGTGTTCGCCTCGGTGATGTCCCTGCTGCTCATCGCCTTCGGCCTGCTCTCCTTCGAGCGCCTGCCGCTGCGCGAGTACCCGGACATCGATCCGCCGATCGTTACCGTCGAGACCGGCTACCCGGGCGCGGCCGCCAACGTCGTCGAGAACCGCGTCACCAAGTTGATCGAAGAGCGTATTTCGGGTATCGAGGGAATTCGCTTCATTGCCTCGAGCAGCGAAGATGGGCGCTCGCGAATCACGCTCGAATTCGCCGTTGGTCGCGACATCGATGCCGCCGCCAACGACATTCGCGACCGCGTCTCGGCGATCGTCGATGACCTGCCCGAGGAAGCCGAGCCACCGGACATCCAGAAGCAGGACAGCAATGAAGACGTGATCATGTGGCTCAACCTGGCTGGCGACGGCATGAGCATCCCGGAACTGACCGACTACGCCCGGCGCTACCTGATGGACCGCTTTTCGGTGCTCGACGGCGTCGCTCGAGTGCGCGTCGGCGGCGGCCAGGAATACGCCATGCGCATCTGGCTGGACCGCCGCGAACTGGCGGCGCGCAAACTCACGGTCGCCGACGTCGAGGGCGCACTGCGCGCCGAAAACCTGGAGCTGCCAGCCGGCAGTATCGACTCCGAAAACCGTCAGTTCACGGTGCGCACGCAGCGCAGTTTCCTGACCGCGCAGGACTTTGCGCAGCTGGTGCTGGCACGCGGTGACGACGGCTACCTGGTACGCCTCGCCGACGTCGCGCGCGTCGTGCGCGGCACCACCGAAGACCGCCTCTTCTTCCGCGGCAACGGCGTGCCGATGGTCGGCATCGGCATCACCAAGCAGTCCACGGCCAATACTCTGGCCGTCGCCAAGGCGGCGAAGGCAGCGATGGAGCGCATCAACAGCACTCTGCCGGCGGGCATGGCGATCAAGCAGAGCTATGACAGCTCGGTCTTCGTCGAGGGCGCGATCCACGAAGTCTACAAGACGCTCTTCCTCGCCATCGCCATGGTCGTCGGCGTGATTTTTCTCTTCCTCGGCAGTCTGCGCGCCATGCTGGTACCGGCGGTGACCGTGCCGGTCTCGCTGGTGGCCACTTTCATGGTCCTGCTGGCGCTCGATTTCTCGCTCAACATCCTCACCCTGCTGGCGCTGGTCCTGGCCATTGGCCTGGTCGTCGACGATGCCATCGTGGTTATCGAGAACATTCACCGACGCATGCAGGAGTACGGCGAAACGCGTCTCGTGGCCGCCTACCGCGGCACCCGCCAGGTGGGTTTCGCCGTCATCGCCACCACCGTCGTGCTGGTTGCGGTGTTCGTGCCGATTGCCTTCCTGCAGGGCAATATCGGCCGCCTGTTTGCCGAGTTTTCGCTGACCATGGCGGCTGCCGTGTGTTTCTCGAGTTTTGTTGCCCTGTCTCTGTCGCCGATGCTGGCCTCGAAGATCCTGCGCCAGGATGCCGAGCACGCGCGCCTTTCGGGGCTTGTCGATCGCTTGTTCGGCAGGGTGCGCAAGAGCTATCACACCCTGCTGCAAGGCTCCCTGCGGCACAGCTGGATCATTATCCTGCTCTTTCTCGCCCTGCTTGCCAGCTCGATATGGCTGTACCGGAACATCCCCGATGAGTACGCGCCGCGCGAAGACCGGGGCGTCTTTTACGTGATGGTCAGTGGCCCGGAAGGAAGTTCATACCCCTACATCGCGGCCTACATGACCGAGATCGAGCAGCGCCTGATGCCGCTGGTGGAAAGCGGCGAGATCGCACGCATGCTGGTGCGCGCACCGCGCGCCTTCGGCAATTTCGAGATCTTCAATACCGGTATCGTCATCAACGTCCTCAGCGACTGGTCGCAGCGACGCTCGGCCTGGGAAATCATGGCCGATGTCAACCAACGTCTCAAGGATCTGCCCGGCGTGCGCGCTTTCCCGGTCATGCGCCAGGGTTTCGGCTCGCGCATCCAGAAACCGGTGCAGTTCGTCATCGGCGGCGGCACCTATGAACAACTCGCGCAATGGCGCGACACTTTGGTCGAGCAGATCAACGCCAACAACCCTGGCCTGGTCGGACTGGACTGGGACTACAAGGAGACCAAGCCGCAACTGCGCGTGGTGATCGACTACGACCGCGCCGCCGAACTCGGGGTCAGCATCGGCGACATCGGGCGGACGCTGGAAACGGTGCTCGGCGCGCGGAAAGTCACCACCTATATTGATGCCGGCGAAGAATACGACGTGATCCTGAAAGGCGAGCGCGGCACGCAGCGCACCCCGGCCAGTCTGGAGAACATCCACGTCCGCTCGGCGCGCACGCAGGCACTGATACCACTTGGCAACCTGGTGCGGCTCGAGGAGTTTGCCGATTCGCTTCAGCTCAACCGTTACAACCGGGTGCGTGCGATCACCCTGGAAGCCAATCTCGCCGAAGGCGTTGCGTTGGGCGACGCTCTGCGCAGCCTCGAGAAATTGACCCGGGAACACCTGCCCAGCGAAGTGATCATCGACTACAAGGGCCAGTCGGAGGACTTCAAGTCGACCGGCGGCACCATCCTCTTTGCCTTCGTGCTTGGCGTGGTCATCGTTTTCCTGGTGCTGGCCGCGCAGTTCGAGAGCTGGATCCATCCCTTCGTGATCATGCTCACCGTGCCGCTGGCGATGGCCGGGGCACTCCTCGGCCTTTATTTTTCCGGCCAGACACTCAACCTCTACAGCCAGATCGGCCTGATCATGCTCGTCGGCCTTGCCGCCAAGAACGGCATTCTGATCGTCGAATTTGCCAACCAGCTGCGCGACGCCGGCAGACCTTTCCGCGCCGCCCTCATCGAGGCCGCCGAAATCCGCCTGCGCCCGATCGTCATGACCGGCATCACTACCGCCGCCGGTGCCGTTCCGCTGCTCCTGTCAGCCGGTGCCGGCACGGAAACACGCACGGTCATCGGCACGGTAGTGCTCTGCGGCATCCTCTCGGCCACCTTGTTCACCCTCTTTGTGGTGCCCGTCGCCTACGACCTGCTGGCCAGGCATACCGGCTCGCCAAATCGCGTCCACCGGCAGCTGGAAATGGAACTGGCGGCCAGCGATGAGCAGGCACGTGGAATGGAAAGCCTGGCGGGCAGCGACAACAAAGCTGCCCATGAAAAGACTCGCTTGCGTGAAAATCCATGATTCTCTGAGGCACGGCTCATCGCCCCGGGAACATCCGACAGGCGGCTGGAGAGCGGCGGACGCAACCCCGATTTACGCAAAGAAGGACGGCTAATGTTGAAGTTCACATGTTGCGATGAGATGCGGCAGTTCTTCTCGCCAGATCACGCGCAGGTTTTGCGCGCTATCACGCGCGGCTACGAGCGCGAATGCTTGCGCGTAGACGCCAGCGCCTATCTAGCGCAAACCCCTCACCCCCTGACGCTGGGCTCCAAACTCACCCACCCCTGGATTACCACCGACTACGCCGAAGCGCTGCTGGAGTTCATCACCCCTCCATCACAAGACCCGGCCTTTCCCCTGGATTTCCTGCGCGACATCCACCGCTTCACGGCCCGGCAGATGCGGGGAGAAATCATGTGGGCAGGTTCCATGCCCTGCGTCGTCGGCGACGACAAGACCATCGCCATCGCCAACTACGGCAGCTCCAACTCCGCCAAAATGAAGTCTGTTTATCGCGAAGGCCTGGGCCTTCGCTATGGGCGGCACATGCAGACGATTGCCGGCTCGCACTACAACTGGTCGCTGCCTGAGGAGTTCTGGGTGATCTTGAAAGGCTGCTGCTCCGGAACAGGCAGCCTGCAGGACTTTGTCAGCGAGCGCTATTTCGGATTGATTCGCAATTTTATGCGTTTTGGCTGGTTGATTCCCTACCTGTTTGGTGCCTCGCCCGCAATCTGTCAGTCATTCCTGCAAGGCCGCCGCTCAGGCCTCCAGGAGCTCGTTCCAGGCACCCTGTTCCGCCCCTACGCGACCAGCCTGCGCATGAGCGACCTGGGCTATCAGAACCGGGCGCAAGATCAACTGCACGTCAGTTTCAATTCGCTGGCCGAGTACACCCGGGCACTGGAGACGGCGATTCGCACCCCTGATCCGTTCTACGAAAAGCTGGGCGTGCGCGAAGGCGAGCGCTGGAAGCAACTCAACGCGAACCTGCTGCAGATTGAGAACGAATTTTATGCCGGCATCCGGCCCAAGCGCGTCGCCAAGGCCGGCGAGCGCCCGGCGCTGGCCTTGAAGAAATACGGTGTCGAATACCTGGAAGTGCGCCTGTTTGACCTGAACCCGTTCGTAGACATCGGCATTGTCCCCGCGCAAAGTACCTTTGCCGACATCCTGTTGCTGATGTGCCTTTTTCATCAGAGTCCGCCCATTTCGGCTCGCGAGCAGGGGGAGAACGACGAAAACCAGACCCGTATCGTCAACCAGGGCCGCCAGCCTGACCTGACCCTGCTGGTGTACAACCGCGAACAAGCTTTCCGGCCCATTGCACACGCCCTGTTTGACGACATGCAGCCTTTTGCGCAGATGCTGGATGTGGCTTACGGTGGCGATAACTACAGCCGCACGCTGGCCAGCTTGCGCACGCGAATTGATCACCCGGAGACGACGCCGTCGGCCCAGGTGCTGCTTGCCGCCAGGGAAAACAAAGGCTACTTCAAATTCGCCATGCAGCAGTCCCAGCAGCACCACGAGAGCTTGCTGGCCCAGTCGCTGGACGCGGCTACCTTGGCCAGGTTCGAGGCCAGCGTGCAAGCCTCGCTGGCCGAGCAACAGCGATTGGAATCGCTGCCGCAGGGGCCCTTTGAGGACTACGTGGCGAGTTACTACGCATAGAGGGCAAGCGCCCAGGACTCGCGTCCTTGGAAACAACCCTGGCGCGCGGATAGAGTTCAGTAGCCAAATCTCGATCGGAAGCTGGGCGCAATCACCGTCTCTGCGCGCGCCGCCGGCACCCAAACCAACTTTCCCCGGATGACTATCGCCATGTCCAAACCGAGCACTATCGACGAACGGCAAGCGCCAAGCGGCGTGCCGGCGGCGAAATTCGCCCTCTGGGCGCTGGGCTTTCGTCCGTTCTACCTGCTCGCCAGCATCTTCGCCGCGCTGTCGATTCCGCTCTGGATCGCCCAATACGCCGGCTATCTGCCGGCCGCTTTGGCACACAGCCCGGCCTGGCACGGTCACGAGATGCTCTTCGGGTACACGCTGGCAGTGATCGTCGGCTTTCTGTTCACAGCCAGCCGTAACTGGACCGGACAGCCAACACCGAGCGGCGCCGCCCTGCTCGCTTTCGCGCTACTGTGGGTCGCCGGGCGGGTCCTGATGCTGACGCCCTACGCGATGGCGGCAGCGATCGCCAACGCCGCCTTGCCGGTGGCGGCCGCCATCGCGCTAGCCATTCCGCTGTGGAAGAGCCGTAACCAGCGCAACTATTTCTTCGTCCCCTTGCTGATGCTGCTTGGCGCAGCGGTGCTGGCGATGCATCTTTCCTGGCTCGGCTTGCTGGCCTGGCCCGAACGAGCCAGCTTGCTGGTCGGGCTCGACATGGTTCTGTTCATCATCGCGGTGATGGGTGGGCGCGTGATCCCGATGTTCACCAACAACGGCATCCCCGGAACACTGGCGACCCGCCATCCGCTCATTGAAAAGCTCGCCCTGGGGAGCGTTCTGCTCTTGCTGGTGGCGGACGTTCTACCCGCTCCCGCGGCGCTGATCACGATCATCGCGCTGACCGCCGCCCTGGCCCACGCAGCCCGGCTCTACCTCTGGCAACCCTGGCGAACCCTGCGCACACCGCTGGTGTGGGTGCTGCATGCGGCCTACGCCTGGATCGTCGTGTACCTCGTACTGCGCGCCTCGGCGGCGCTCGGCCTGGTCGCCGAGGCGCTGGCGCTGCATGCACTGACCATCGGCGCCATCGGCGGCATGACCCTGGGCATGATGACCCGTACGGCGCGCGGCCATACCGGCCGTCCCCTGGTCGCCGACCGCTACGAGATCGCCGCTTTCGTGCTGGTCCTGTGCGCCGCGCTGATCCGCGTCTTCGGCGGGATGATCTTCCCCGACGCCTACCTGGGCACGCTCATCGGCTCGGGGATTTGCTGGTCGCTGGCCTTCACCTTGTACGCGATTCGCTACTGGCCAGTGCTGTCACGCGCGCGGCTCGACGGCAAACCAGGCTAGCCAGCAGGCAGTGACGAAAACGCCAACCTGTGTGAGGATTGTTACCATGCCTACCAGCCCGCCCGCTGCCACCCCGTTCACGAAGGCTGCACGCCTTTTTATGCGGGCAGCCTTCGTTTTCGTCACCGCGGCGGGAGTTTCGCTGTTTCTGCTCAGCGAGCAGACGAGTGCCTACTTCGCGTGGACCATCAAGCCGCCCATCACGGCTTCATTCCTCGGCTGCGGCTACCTCGCGGTGGCCACGGCGCTGGGGCAGGGATTGCGCGAATCGGACTGGCGGGCGGTGCGAGTGGGCATCTGGGTAGTGGCCACGGGACTCATTTCGATTCTCATCGCCACTCTCCTGCACCTCGACAAGTTCCATCTCCATAGCCCGCTGTGGACCGCCAGGGTTTGGGCCTGGAGCTGGCTCGTCCTCTATGTCGCACTGGTGCCGGGCCTGTTCGCCGCCCTCTGGACGCAGTGGCGTCAAGCGGCGACGAGGCCACCGTCCGGCATGGCGCTAGCCGCCGGCCTGCGCCTCGGTCAGCGCTTGTTGGGCGGCATGATGGTGTTGATGGGGGCGGCCCTGTTCCTGGCCCCAGGGAGTGCGGAACAACTCTGGCCATGGTCCCTGAGCCCGCTCACGGCACGCATGGTCGGCAGCTTCTATCTCGCCATCGGCGTCAGCCTCTTTGCCGCGGCGCACGAAAACAATTGCGCCCGCATCCGGGTCGCAAACTTCGCCTACCTGGTGTTTGCACTGCTGCAGCTGCTGACGGCCCTGCGCTACCCGGTCGTGGACTGGCGGACTGTGCCGGGGCTTTTGCTCGCGGCGGTGATCTTCGCCTTGTTGACCATCGGAAGTATCGGGGTACGCGCTAGCCGCAGGGTTCCGACTATCAGTACCTGACGGCGGCCATTATTGGCATAATGCGAACCATATTCACCCCGGGGGAGTCGGTCCATGTCCAGGAATCGCTGCATAGCGGCGCTGCTGTTTTTCTTCTTCGCAGCCCTTTCGGTCGTCGGCGCAGCAAAGGCGCAGCAGGTCACCGGAGTCCTTGGCTCGCCGAGCGCCACCACCACCCTTGGCGGGAAGCAGCTGCCGCCCCCTGATCCGAAATTCGGCGGAGTGATCAAGGAAAAGGCCTCGGAGTCGACCCCCTGGTGGCCGCCGCGCGTCGTGCCGCCGAAAGCTGCGCCGAACGTGTTGCTGATCATGAGCGACGACGACGGCTTCGGCGCACCGTCGACCTTCGGCGGCGTCATCCCGACGCCGGCGCTGGACCGCATCGCAACGAGTGGTCTGCGCTATACGAACTTCCACTCCACCTCGCTGTGCTCGCCGACGCGGGCGGCGCTGATCACCGGCCGCAATCATCACTCGGTGGGCTTCGGGGTGGTTGGCGAAATCGCCACCGGCTACCCTGGCTACGACTCGATCATCCCGATCGAGAAGGGCACCATCGGCACCATCCTGAAAGACAACGGCTACGCCACCTCGTGGTTCGGCAAGGACCACAACACGCCCTTCTTCGCCAACAGCCAGGCCGGACCGTTCGAGCAGTGGCCGAACGGCATGGGCTTCGAGTATTTCTACGGCTTTGTGGGTGGAGACACCAGCCAGTGGCAACCAAACCTGTTTCGCAATACCACGCCGATCTATCCTTTTCAGGGCAATCCGGGCTGGAACCTGACCACGGCGATGGCCGACGAGGCCATCCAGTACATGAAGCAGCTCAAGGAGCTGGCGCCCGAGAAGCCGTTCTTCGTCTACTACGTGCCGGGCGGCACGCACGCCCCGCACCACCCGACGAAGGAATGGATCGACAAGATCAGCGCCATGCATCTGTTCGATGACGGCTGGGAAAAGCTGCGCGAGACGATCTTCGCCAACCAGAAGCGGCTGGGCATCATGCCCGAGAACGCGCAACTGACGCCCTGGCCGGACGGACAGGAGATCTACGGCGGCGCCAAGCTGCCGCGGTGGGACTCGCTGAGCTTCGAGGAGAAGAAACTGTTCATCAAGCAGGCCGACGTCTATGGCGCCTATCAGGCCTACACCGATCATCAGATCGGCCGCGTCATCCAGGCGGTCGAGGACCTGGGCGAGCTCGACAACACGCTGATCATCTACATCAGCGGCGACAACGGCGCCAGCGCCGAAGGCATGGTCAACGGCACGCCGAACGAGTTCACCACCTTCAACGGCATCGAGGTACCGATCAAGGACCAGTTCCTGTGGTACGAGTTCTGGGGCTCCGAGCGGACTTTTCCGCACTACTCGGCGGCCTGGGCGTGGGCGCTTGGCACGCCGTTCAAGTGGATGAAAGAGGTACCGTCGCATTTCGGCGGCACGGCCCAGGGCGTGGCCATGTCCTGGCCCGGCCATATCGGCGATCCGGGCGGCATCCGTCGCCAGTTCCACCACGTCATCGACATCGTTCCGACGATCCTCGAGGCGACCGGCATTCCGGCACCCGAGACGATCAAGGGCATCAAGCAGTTGCCGATTGAAGGCACGAGCATGGCCTACACCTGGAACCAGGCCAATGCCGGCGTGCCCACCCGGCACACAACGCAGTACTTCGAGATGCTCGGCAATCGCGCCATCTATCATGATGGCTGGGTTGCGGCCACCACCCCGGCGACGCGCCCCTGGGAGCTGAGCAGCGCGAAACCGCCGGATGTGATCACCGGCTACCGCTGGGAGCTGTACAACGTCATCGAGGATCCGACGCAGAACAACGACCTGGCGGCGACGATGCCCGATAAGCTCAAGCAGATGCAGGGCATCTTCTACGTCGAGGCGGCGAAGTACAACGTGCTGCCGCTCGACAACACGACGCTGACGCGCTGGAATACGCCGCGGCCGAGCCTGAAGGCAGGGCGCACTGAGTTCAGCTATGCGGGCGGCCTGACCGGCGTGCCGGCCAGCACTGCGCCGAGCATCATTGACAAGTCCTACACCATCACCGCCGAAGTCACCATTCCCGAGGGCGGCGCGGAAGGCATGATCGTCACCCAGGGCGGCCGCTTCGGCGGCTATGGCCTGTTCCTGAGCAAGGGTGACTTCGGCGTCGGCCGGGGCAAGGTGGTATTCCTCTACAACCTGCTCGATCTCAAGCGCACGACCTGGGAAGGACCCGAGCTGGCTGCCGGCAAGCACACCATCGTCTTCGACTTCAAGTCGGATGGTCCGGGCCTGGCCAAGGGCGGCACGGGTGTTCTCTCGGTGGACGGCAAGGAAGTGGCCAGGAATTCCATGGAACACACCGTCCCGATCACCTTCCCGGAGGACGAAACCTTCGACGTCGGCGAGGACACGCGCACGCCGCTGGCCCTCATCGAGTATCGCTACGACACGCCGTTCAAGTTCACCGGCACGATCGACAAGCTGACCGTCAAGCTCGAACCTTTCCCGCCGGAAGAGAGCGCAAAGCCCAGCGCGGCTGCTCAAGCCGCGCCTGCCGCGGTCGCGCCGGCGGCGGCAGCAGCGGCCGCACCGGCCAGCGATGCGCAGAAGCGCTAAGGATCGGCGCTTACGCAAAACGAGTCGCGTGAGCGAGCTGCGCAGCCAGGGCCAGGCCGGGCCATGAGATCGGCCCTGGTTTTCGCCGCGGCGGGAGAAATCGCCACCGGCCTGGCCTTGCTGATCCTCCCATCGCTCGTTGGGCGCCTGTTATTGGGCGAGGAGCTGACGGGCATCGCCATACCCGTCGCCCGCGTCGCCGGCATTGCCCTGATCGCCCTTGGGCTCGCCTGCTGGCCCGGCCCGCCGCGGCTCGGCATGTTGGTCTACGGCGCAGCGGTCACGCTGTACCTCGCCTATCTTGGCTTCACCGGCATTTCGACGGGCATCCTGCTGTGGCCCGCGGTCGTCCTGCACGCCCTTCTGACCGCGCTGCTGATTCGGGAGCAGGCACTGGACAAGGTGAACGCCAGATAGGGACAACATCGGGCGAAAACGAGCCTGGCCTGTTTTTGTTTCGGTTTCCTTTTTCCGACCAGCGGCCAGCCGCGGGTAGCCCGCAGCACAGCCCGCACCAGTCCGCGGGATTTCAGGCAAGGCGCATCGATTGTGTTACGTATTGGCATAGACCTTGGCGGCAGCAAGATCGAGCTCATCGCGCTCGACGACGCCGGCCGCGTCTTGCTGCGGCGGCGCTGTCCGACGCCGCAGGGCGATTACCGGGGCACGCTCAGGACGGTCAGCGGGCTGATCGAAGCTGCGGAAAGCGAGCTTGGCGAGTCCGGCAGCGTCGGCATCGGCGTGCCTGGCGCGGAATCGACCGTTGATGGCCGCATAAAAAACGCCAACTCGACCTGCCTGATCGGCGAAGCGCTGCGCGAAGACCTGCAGGTGCTCTTACGGCGTGAAATACGCCTGGCCAACGACGCCAACTGCTTTGCTCTTTCGGAAGCCATCGACGGCGCCGGCGAAGGCGCGGAAGTCGTTTTCGGGGTGATTCTCGGCACCGGCGTCGGCGGCGGCATCGTCGTCAATCAAGGCGTGCTGAACGGAGCCAACAGCATTGCCGGCGAATGGGGGCATAACCCCTTACCGAGACCGCAAGAAGAGAGCCTGCCGCCACCGTGTTGCTACTGCGGGCGCTTCGGCTGCGTCGAAACCTGGTTGTCGGGGCCGGCGCTTTGTGCCGACCACCTGCGACATGGTGGCGAAGCGCTCGCTGCCGAGCAGATCTGCGCCGCTGCCGCAACCGGTGACCTGAACTGCGAACAGACCCTGGCGCGCTACGAGCGCCGCCTGGCCAAGGCGCTGGCGCAGGTGGTCAACATCCTCGATCCACAGGTCATCGTGCTCGGCGGCGGCCTTTCGAATATCCAGCGTCTATATGACGCCGTGCCGCGCCTGTGGGCCAGGCACGTCTTTTCCGATGTCATTCGCACGCGGCTGTTGCGTAACGTGCATGGCGACTCTTCCGGCGTTCGCGGCGCCGCCTGGCTATGGAACGAGAGATGACGGAAATCGTGCTGTTCAGCGGCGGCTTGACGAGGATCGAGGAACACGGACAGTCGACCGGGATCTACAAGAAACCGGTCATTGGCCCGGTGGAGCTGAGCCTTGCAGGTCTGGCCGGAGACATCCAGGCCGACCGGCGGGTCCACGGCGGGCCAGAGAAAGCCCTGCATCAGTACGCCGTGGACAGCTATCGGCGTCTGGCCGAGCAGTTACCGGCGATTGCCGCGCAACTGCTCGTCGGCAGTATCGGCGAGAACATTTCGGCCGCCGCGGTCGACGAAAGGACGGTCTTCATCGGCGACATCTTCAGCCTCGGGCGCGCCCGGGTTCAGGTCAGCCAGCCGCGCAGCCCGTGCTGGAAGATCGACCATCGCTACGCTCACGATGGCGTCGCACGGCTGATCGCCGAGACCGGTCTGACTGGCTGGTACTACCGTGTGCTCGAAGGAGCGACGATCAGCAGCGGCGACCGGCTCGAATTGATCGAGCGTCTGCCGGGCGCAGTTTCTCTTGCCGAGCTATGGCAAATCTGGCGCGAACACCGACCCGATCCGGCGATCCTGGAACGTTTGTCAGCAGCGCCCGGCTTGACGCCCAGCTGGCAGAAGAAGCTGCAAGACCGCCTGAACTGGCTACGCGCCAACAGTGGCACGCCGGAAGTCGCACGGACGCTGTTCCATCCCCGCCAAGGCTGAAGCGAGTCACAGAGAGAAGCATTGCCGCAGCTTCCCGGCTGTTCTGGCCGGGCCAGTGCTCAGCGATACAGGGGTAGTGCGGCCACCCGCGCCTCGATGTCGGCGCTCACTTGCCGATAGGCAGGGCTATCCTGGCCACCGTAGCGGCGCTCGAACTGGGCTGCCGACAGATACTCGGGGAGCCCGCCCAGCGGCGGTGCCAGATCGCTGTCGCGCAGAGACCCGCGCAGGGCGGCGTTGACGCGCGCTGGGTCGTCCAGCAGCAATTCCCCGAAGCGGGTCCCGGCGCGATCGGCGGCCAGGTCGGCAAACGAGAATCCGCTGCCGCGGCGAGAGTCGTCGATTTCCTTGTACACGCCTATGGCGTTGGCCGCCGGTTCGCCGGCCCAGACCGCCAGAGCGGCCGAAATGGCGAAATGCTGCGCGCTGTCGTAGCGCCCCAGCAACTCGAGCTTCAGGCGCCGTGGACGCGGCCAGTCGCTGGCTTGTGGAAAAAGAGCGTCGAGGCTTTTTCCCGACTCATAGGCGGCCAGGACGAGCAGCGCCGCGCGTCGTTTCTGCAGCGTTTCTTCACCCTCAGGACCGGCCAGCAAGGGAGGCAGAACCTCGCTCAGGGGCACGCGGGCGTTGACCGGGTAGTTCATGAGCAGGCTGGCCAGCGCGCGCTGCGCGGCCTCGACACGCTGGTTATCGCCCGGAGTAAAGGCGAGGGCGCGGGCACGATCGAGCAGGCCCGGCTCCCAGACGTAGGTAAAAGCGACCGCGCTGCGCGCTGGCACGAAGTCGAGGCGACGAAAAGCTTTCCGCAACAGCTGCCACTGCTCGCCAAGACCGGCAATCTCGATCACCGAAACGCTCAGCCACTCGAACAGGCGCGGTGGTATCGACAGCGATCCCAGCGACGCGGATGCCAGCTGCGCTTGCCCACGCCCACCTCCGGCGTGAAAAACGGCGCGCAGATTCAGATAGCGAGCGCCGCTTAGACCGGGAAGCTGGACGGGAACGCAAAAGCGGAACTCACCCGTCTCGTCGACCAGGGCAAATGCGCCGCGTCCGTGCAGGCTGCGGGTGGCCAGATGGTTGAAGGCCTCGTCGATCAGCGCCACCGGAATCTGCGCCGTTCGTTGTTCGCCACGGTGCAGTCGGCGCGGGTCGTTGCTGAGCAAAAGCCCACGAGCTTCGGCGACCGACGCGGGAGAAATGCTTGCGCTGCGGCTGACCAGCGGCGCCGTCTCGAGGCCGGCCAGAAAAAGGACTGCGGCGGCGAGCAGCGGCAGGAGCAGGAAGATGCGTATCACCGGCGCGGCGCACGGATCGTCGGGCGGCCAGCACAAGGCCCCTGCGCCGGCAACACCCCGGCAGCAAGCTGCCGCGGCGCAGCGCTACGGCCCGGCTGGCTGTTCATGGCGCGGCCGGCGTGGCCGAGGTCGCTGGCGTCAGCTTGCTGTCGGGGCTACCCAGCCGCAAGGCGAAACCCGCCTTGCGCAGCAGGCGCGCTTCGTTTTGCAGGTCGGCGCGGGTCAGCGGATGCTCTTCAAGCCAGGCAGGCGGGAAGCGCAGCTCAAGCTGTCCCCGGTCGACGCGTAGCCCAATGGCCGGCAAGGGCACGCTGCTGCGGCTACGGTGCAGCACCACCGCCAGGCGCAGGAGGACGCACAGGCGCGGCGCCATGCGCGCCCAGTCGCTCGGCAAATGCGCGAAGGCCTTGCTCGGGAAAGAGCGGCGGTGGCGCCTGACCAGCGCCGACAACAGCAGTTGATCGTCGCGCGAATAGCCGGGCAAATCGGCATGTTCAAGCACGTAAGCGCCGTGTTTGTGGTGCTGGTCGTGGGTCAGCAGGAGACCCGTTTCATGCAGGCGAGCGGCGCGTTCGAGCACCGGCGCCGCCGCTTCGTCGGCGAGCCGCCATTTGCTGCTGACCTGCCGCAGCAGAGCCTGTGCGGTCGCACAGACGCGGCCCGCCTGGCCTTCGTCCAGGTTGAAGCGGCTGATGACTTCGGCGATGGTTCGGTCGCGCACGTCCTCGTGGCGGATACGGCCCAGCAGGTCATAGATCAGGCCTTCGCGCAGGGCACCTTCGGAGACCTCGAGTTCCTCGATGGCGAGCGCCTCGCAGAGCCCGTGCAGGACAACGAAGCCGCCGACAAAGACCCGCGCCCGCGCCGGGTCGAGTTGCCAGCGGCCGGCAATCGCCGCCGTGTCGCGCATTTCAAGCAGCTCGGCACGCAGCCGGCGCAAGGCTTCGCAAGTGATTCCCTCGCGGCTCCAGCCTTCGCTGATGAGCACGTCCTGGATCGCCTTGATCGAGCCCGACGCGCCGGTGACCACGCCCCAGCCACGCGCCAGATATTCCTGGCGCACCGGCTCCAGGGTCAGTTGCACCAGAAGTTCGGCCTCGCGCAGGCGGCTCGCGGTCAAGCGCCCATCGCCAAAGCAGGCACGGCTCAAGCTGACGCAACCCATCTTCAAGCTGGCCAGGTGCAGGGGATCGAATTTTTCTCCGATGATCAGCTCGGTGCTGCCGCCGCCAATATCGATCACCAGGCGCTGCCCGGAGACATCGCCGACACTGTGCGCCACGCCCAGGTAGATCAGGCGTGCTTCTTCCTGGCCGCGGACGATCTCCACTTTGTGGCCGAGAACCTGTTCTGCGCGCGCCACGAACTCGGCACTGTTGCGTGCCTGGCGCAGGGTATTGGTACCGACAATGCGCAACTGCTCGGGCGGAATGTCACGCAGCCGTTGGCCAAAGCGTGCGAGGCATTCGAGGGCGCGTTTTTGCGATTCCTGCGACAGGCGGTTGCGCGCATCGAGACCGCCCGCCAACTGGACCATCTCGCGCAAACGGTCATGAACCTGCACCTGCCCATTGACCAGGCGGGCGACGATCATATGGAAGCTGTTAGACCCGAGGTCAATCGCCGCTACGAATTCGGAAGGCATGTCAGGACTCCTTGCCGCTACTGGGAAAAAAAGCGCCGACGGGGTAGTCCGCTGCGCGCTGTGTCTGCTTTCCGCTGGCAGCCCGTCACGCCCAGCACCTTGTTCGTCGTTTTCATCGCATTCATCATATTCATCATATTCATCATGTTCGACGGGGGCGGGCACACGGCAGCGCTTGGCGCCGGGAAACGGGCTCCGGCTGACTTTGACTGCCCCGCCAGCTGGCGGCAGGCGCAGTGGATGACAGCGCGCAACTCATTCCCCGGCAAACGGAAAGATAGCCGATGTGCTCGCTGACCGGCGTGACATGAATCACGCCACAGGACCGCTAACCGGCATGCAGGCAGAGTATCCCTGCCACTGTGGTCGTCGTCAATCAATCACCGCGGCGGTCATCACTGCGCCGCGCCGCTTGCAGCGAGTGCAACCCCCCTCTCCCCACAAGGGTGGAGGGGAGCAGGGCCTTGGCCAGCCATTTCATCTCCGCAAGAGCGGCGCGTGACAAATCCCGGCAAGCCATAGCCCATCCCCCGCATCAGAACTCCAGCGGATCGACTTCCAGGTGCCAGCGCAGCCGTGATGGCGCTTTGATTGCTTCCAGCTGCGGCAGCCAGTCGGCAAGAAAGCGCTGCAGCACTCGCCGTGCGGGCGACTCGACGAGCAACTGGCCACGTTCGAAACTGGCGCGGCGGGCCAGGCGCATCGGCACCGGGTCGTAGAAGGTCACCGAATGTTCGCTGCCCACGGCCGGGCAAGTACGCGCACTTTTCAGAAAACCGAGGGCGTCGGCCATCAGCGGCGCTTCGGCACGCAGCATGGCCTGGTGCGCATAGGGAGGGAAGCCGGCCTGTTGCCGCTCGCTGAGCTGTTCGGCGGCGAAGGCGGGAAAATCATGGTGGACGAGCGCGGCGTAGAGCGGATGCTCGGGGAACTGCGTCTGAATCAGAAACTCACCTGGACGTTCGGCGCGACCGGCGCGGCCGGCGACCTGCATCAACTGCGCGAAGAGACGCTCGGGCGCGCGCCAGTCGGCGGCAAACAAGGCGGCATCGGGAGCAATGGCGCCGACCAGGGTGAGCTTGGGGAAATCGTGCCCTTTGGCGAGCATCTGGGTGCCGACCAGAATGTCGGCGTCGCCGCTGTAAATCCTCGCCACCAGCACTTCCCACTGCTTGCGGCTGCGCGCCACATCACGATCGACGCGCAGCACGCGAGCCTCGGGAAAGTGCTCGGCGAGCACCGCTTCCAGGCGTTGCGTGCCGCGCCCGAAGGCGCTCAGGTCCTGGTTGCCACAGGTCGGGCAGCCTGTCGGCAAGCGCGTTTCGAAGCCGCAGTGATGGCAGCGCAGGCGGCGGTCGACCAGATGCAGCACCAGATTGGCGGCGCAGCGATGGCAGTGCGAGGTCCAGCCGCAAGCGGCACAGGCCAGCACCGGTGCGTAGCCCCGGCGATTGAGGAAGAGCAGGCTTTGCTCGCCGCGCGCCAGGCGCTCCTCGACGGCGCGTAACAAGACACGACTAAGCCCGTCCCGGGGCTTGTCGAGGCGGGTGTCGATACGCTGCACGCTCGGCAGTCGAGCACCTTCAACCGCCCGCTCACTCAGCCGCAGCAGGTGATAGCGACCGCGACCAGCCTCGGCGGTGGCGTTGGCCCAGCTTTCGAGCGAAGGCGTCGCCGAACCGAGGATGATTTTTATGGCGCGCTGGCGGGCACGGAAGACAGCCAGGTCGCGCGCCGAATAGCGGATGCCGTCCTGCTGTTTGAAGGAGGGGTCGTGCTCCTCGTCGACGATGATCAAGCCAAGCTCGGGCAGCGGAGTGAAGATCGCCAGGCGGGTGCCGAGCACGATGCGCGCTTCGCCGGTCAAGGCGGCGCACCAGTTGCGGCTACGCGCGGCCTCGCCGAGCTCGCTGTGCAGACTGACCAGCCCGGCGGCGGGAAAACGCGCTGCGACGCGAGCTTCAAGCTGTGGGGTCAGATTGATTTCCGGGACCAGCAGCAGCGACTGCTGTCCATCGGCCAGGGCCCGCTCAATGAGCCGGAGATAGATTTCGGTCTTGCCACTGCCGGTCACGCCGTGCAAAAGGTAGGCGTGGAAGCCGGCGCCAAGCTCGGCGATGGAGTCTAGCGCCGCCTGCTGCTCGCCAGTCAGTTCTGGCGCCGCCACGGCCGCGCCTGGCGAAGCCTGCCGCGGCGCTCTGGGCTTGACGGGCTTGAGGGCGCGCAAGCCGGCCGGCAAGGTCGACAGCATCACCTGGCCGAGCGCTACGTGATAGTAGGCAGCACAGAACTCGCTAAGGCGAAACCAGTCTGCGGGCAAAGGCGGCAAGTCGCGAAAGACCTCGCCAAGGACTTTGAGTTGCTCCAGCGGAAGATCGCTTGCCGCCGGCAGCTCGACCAGAATGCCGATTTTTTCGTTGCGACCGAAGGGCACACGTACGCGGTAGCCGATATCGCCCGCCGACAGCGACTCGCCATCGGCGACGCGGTAGTCGAAGAGGCGGCGCAGCGGAACATCAAGGGCGACGCGGGCAATCTGCGGCAAGGACATCAGGTCGGAGAGCCATTGACAGTCGGGAGGAGAAAACGATCGCTAGTTAGCAGCGGAAGCTCGCGCCACTTCTCGTAGTACGGCATAAGATCTTCTGTTATTTAAGGTTTCTAGCTCATTCACAGTTTCTGTGGATAACTCTGTGGATGAGGGCGCTGAGAAACCCCGCAAGAGCCCGTCCTGACAGGGTTTCAGAGCCGTTGCCGGAAAAACAGGCTACTAAAAAACGTTTTATAAATCAGCAACTTATAACTACAAGTCTGATTTACAAGGAAGTTTCCACCGTGCCAGAAACTCGGAAGTCTGTTCTGTGAACAAGTCAAGCACTAATCGCAGACTCAACACGCTTTTTGGCGCAGAATCCGACTGTGCTGGTGCACCGCATCAAGCAGCGCTTTGACATTGTCCGGCGGCGTGAACTGCGAGATGCCGTGGCCAAGGTTGAAAACGTGCCCGGTGTCCCCCGGGCCGTAGGCGTCGAGCACTTTCCTGGCCTCGCTGGCAATCGTTTCGGGTGCGGCAAAGAGTACCGCCGGGTCGATATTGCCCTGCAAGGAAACCTTGTCACCGACGCGTCGGCGGGCTTCGCCGATGTCGATCGTCCAGTCCAGGCCGACCGCGTCACAGCCGATCTCGGCGATCGCTTCCAGCCACAGGCCACCACCTTTTGTAAACACGATCGATGGCACGCGCTCGCCGTCCTTGTTCTTGATCAATTGGGCAACGATTCGCTGCATGTACGCAAGGGAGAACTCGCGATACGCTGCGGGCGACAGGGAGCCGCCCCAGGAATCAAAGATCATCACCGCCTGGGCACCGGATTCAATCTGCGCGTTGAGGTAGGCAACCACGGCGTCGGCAGTGACGGAAAGAATGCGATGCAAGAGGTCCGGTCGGTCGTAGAGCATGCCCTTGACGCGGCGGTAATCGGTGCTCGAGGCGCCTTCGACCATGTAGCAGGCGAGGGTGTAAGGACTCCCGGAAAAGCCGATCAGCGGCACCGAGTTGTTCAGTGCGCGCCGGATTTCCACCACCGCATCCATCACATAACGCAGGTGATCCCAGGGATCGGGGGCGCTGAGGTCGCGAATCGCCCATTCTTCGCGCAGGGGACGTTCGAAGCGCGGCCCTTCGCCGTCGGTGAAATACAGTCCGAGGCCCATCGCGTCGGGGATGGTCAGGATGTCCGAGAAGAGAATCGCGGCGTCGAGATCGAAGCGCGCCAGGGGCTGCAGAGTCACCTCGCAAGCCAGGCCAGGGTTGGTACACAACTGCATGAAGCTGCCCGCGCGGGCACGCGTTTCACGATACTCGGGCAGGTAGCGACCAGCCTGACGCATCAACCAGACCGGCGTGTGCGTGGTCGGCTCCTTGAGCAGCGCGCGCAGAAAAGTATCGTTGGATGGGCGGGTCACGGCAAACTCCGGCGGCGAGCGAAAGGTGCTCGGAAAGCGCGATTATCCCCTTTCCACGCTACTTCCGCCAGAAAGCCGGTGTCATCACGACCAGCAGGGTGAAAATCTCGAGGCGGCCGAGGAGCATGGCGAAGGTGCACACCCAGATCTGAAAGTCGCTCAGTCCGGCGTAATTGCTGGCCGGCCCGACCTGGCCCAATCCCGGCCCGGTGTTGTTGATGCTGGCGACGACTGCCGAAAAGGCGGTGATGATCTCCAACCCGGACAAGGAAAGAAGCAGGGTCATGCCGGCGATGCAGACCATGTACACAAAGCCGAAAGCGAGCACGGCGAAGAGAATGTTGGATTGCACGATGTCACCGCCGACTTTTACCGGATGAACGGCGCTGGGGTGCATGGCACGGGTCAGTTCGCGATACACCTGCTTGTAGAGTACCAGCGCGCGAATCATCTTGATGCCGCCACCGGTCGAGCCGGCGCTGGTCGCAAAACTGCACAGAAACAACATCCACAGCGGCGCGAAGAACGGCCACAGCGCATAATCGGTGCTCGCGAAGCCGGTCGTCGTGGCAATGGAGACAACGTTGAAGGCGGCATCGCGCAGGGCTTCGTGGAAACTTGCATAGACATCGTGGAAGACGAGAAAGGCGGCGATGCCAACGACACTGCCGAGAGTCACCAGCAAAAACCAGCCGGCTTCCGGGTCGGAGACGTAGGGACGCAGCGAACGCCCGGAGAGAACAACGAAGTGGGTCGCGAAGTTCATCCCGGCGAAGAGCATGAAAACGATAGCCACCACTTCGATGGTCGGTGAGGCGAAATAGGCAAAGCTCGCGTCGTGACTCGAAAAACCGCCGAGTCCCATGGTGGCGAACATGTGCATGAGCGCATCCAGCCCACTCATTCCTGCCCAATAATAGGCCAGTGCGCAGCAGATGGAGGCCAGCGAATAGACGGTCCACAGGCCCTTCGCCGTTTCGGCGATGCGTGGCGTCATCTTGGTGTCCTTCATCGGCCCCGGCGTCTCGGCCTTGAACATCTGTCGGCCGCCGATCCCCAGCAAGGGCAGAATGGCCACCGCGAGAACGATCAGGCCCATGCCGCCAAGCCAGACCATCTGCGTTCGCCAGACGTTGATCGACACCGGTAGCTGGTCGAGGCCGGTGAGAACGGTCGCGCCAGTGGTCGTCAGCCCGGACACGGCTTCGAAATAGGCGTCGGTAAAACTGAGCTTAAGTTCGAGGACCAGCGGCAAGGCCGCGTAGATCGGCAGCAGGGTCCACACCAGCGCAACCATCAGAAAACCGTCACGAATCGTCAGATCGCGGGTTTCCTTGCGGGTGACGTACCACAGGCCGGCGCCAGTAGCGACGGTAAGCACAAACGCTTCGTCAAAGGACGCCAAAGCACCGTCGTCGAGAAACCACGAAACTGACAAGGGAAAGAGCATGGTCAACCCGAACATCAGGATCACCAGCGAGAGCACCCGGACCACGGGGTAGAAGCGTTTCATGCCTGCAGATCAAAAGAAGTGGAAGCCAACCGCGAATAGTTTCTCAACCTGCTTGACGACCTTCTTGTCGATGCAGAAGATGATCACGTGGTCACCAGTCTCGATGACGACGTCCTTGTGGGCGATGAGCACCTGCCCGGTCTGCTTCTTCGCTCCCAGGCGGAAGAAGTTGAAGTCTTCAGTTTCGCCGAGGTCGCGCACGATGGCGGCGATGAAGGCGCCGTGAATGACCGGCAATTCGCCGACGCGGCGGCCGACAGCACGTGAATTTTTCTTGTCGCCATGGGCGACGATCTCGAGTGCTTCGGCAGCGCCGCGACGCAGGCTGTGTACCTGCACCACGTCACCATGGCGAACGTAGGTCAGCAAGGTGCCGATCGACACCTGTGCCGGCGAAATGGCGATGTCGATGGGCCCGCCCTGTACCAGTTCAGCGTAGGCGCGCCGGTTGATCAAGGCCACCACGCGCTTACAACCCATGCGCTTGGCCAGCGACGCGCCCATGATGTTGTCTTCGTCGTCGTTGCTCAGGGCAAGGAAGAGTTCCATCTCTTCAATGCCCTCCTGTTGCAGCAACTCCTCGTCGGTGGCGTCACCATTGAGCACCAGCACCGATTTCAGCGAGTTGGCAACGAACTCGGCCCGGCGGCGATCGACCTCGATCAGTTTGACCTCGCACTTGCCCTCCAGAGCCTGTGCAACACGGTGGCCAATGTTGCCGCCGCCGGCAATCATCACGCGCCGCACCGGCTCCATCGAGCGGCGCAGTTCGCGCATCACGATGCGGATGTGTTCGTCGGCAGCGAGAACGAAGACCTCGTCGCCGTCGGCGATGATCGTCTCGCCGGTCGGCGTGATTGCTCCGCCATGGCGATAAATGGCAGCGATGCGCCCGTCGATCTCGGGTGGCAGGTGGTTGCGCATCTCGGAAATCGGGCTACCGACCAGCAAACCACCGGCGTAAGCGCGCAGGCCGACCAGTGCCAGGCGTCCGCGAGCAAAACTGAGTACTTGCAGCGCTTCAGGAAAGTCGATCAGTCGCGCGATGTACTCGGTGATCACCTGTTCCGGGCACAAGGCGTAATCGACGGCGAAATTTTCGGGCAAGAGCAGTGTTTCGCTGTCCAGGAAATCACGCGCGCGCAACCTGGCAATGCGGGCGGGGACGTTGAAGACGCTGTGCGCCACCTTGCAGGCGACGAGATTGGTTTCGTCACTCTGCGTTACGGCGATCAGCAGGTCGGCATCTTCGAGGCCTGCATTGGCCAGTACGGAGGGGTAGGAGGCATTACCGATCACGGTCCGCAGGTCGAGGCGATCCTGCAGGAACGCCAGGCGCTCGTGATCGCTGTCGACAACGGTGATATCGTTATTCTCGGAGACGAGACTTTCCGCAACGCTGGCACCGACCTGGCCGGCGCCCAGAATGACGATCCTCATTTACTTTTCCCTCCCTCAGCAGCATGCGGCGAGAGTTTACTCGCGCTCGTCGCCGCGCCGGCCGATATTGAGACCAAGCTGCCTCAACTTTCGATACAGGTGGGTGCGTTCGAGGCCCGTTTTCTCGGCCAAACGCGTCATATTACCGCGTTCGCCAGCCAGATGATATTCGAAATACATTCGCTCGAAGGCTTCTCTGGCTTCACGCAGCGGTTGATCGAGAAAGAGCGCCGGCAGCGGCGAGGTCGCGCTGCCAGACTCGCTCCGCAAGAGGCGTTCGACGTCGTCAGCGGCGATTTCTTCGTCAAGCGCCGAGAGCGCGAGATTCTTTACAGCGGCCAGCAGTTCCGCCCATTCGCCCTGCCAATGATGCAGCCGCAGGGCATTACGCGCACCGCTCGAAAACACGCGCAGGGGCACTTCACCGCGCTCGGCAAGATGGGCGAGCAGCAAGGAGGCAATCTCGGGAACGTCGTCGGCGTGCCCGGAAATCTGCGGCAGCGCGACCCAGACTTCGCCGAGCCGATTGACCAGCAGAGGATCCCAGCCCGCGTCGACCAAAGCCGGCAGCAAGCGACTGGAAGCGGCGACCATTTGCAGATTGTGTCGCTCGAGACGTTCGAGCGCGAAAACAAGATTCATCTGCTGCAGCTTGCCGAGCTGCGCCAGGTCGGCGATGAAGACCAGGCCGCCGCTGGCGTTGTGCAGCATCTCCTGGGTCAGGGGCGTACTCGCCGTCGACAGATCCAGCCACGGCGTGCGGTGCGTCTGCAGGGTACGCGCGCAAATTTCCGCGATGCTGCCCGAGGCACTTTTCAGCAGCAGCACCGAGGTCTTGGCTGCGGCCTGTTCGAGACGTCTCTTGAGGTCCTTGAGCAGTGGCGAGCGTGCAAAGGCGTCGAGCGTCAGCGGCTTCTTCTGCAACACCGTTTCGTGCTTGAGCGCTTTCTTTACCGTGGCCAGCAGCTTCTGCAGAGCGATCGGCTTCTCGAGGAAGTCGGAGGCGCCGATGCGCGTGGCTTCGACCGCCGAATCGATCGTTCCATGTCCGGACATCATCACCACCGGCATGGTCAGCAGGCCGCTCGCCGCCCACTCCTTGAGCAGCGATATACCATCCGTATCGGGCATCCAGATGTCCAGGAGGACTAGATCGGGGCGCATATCGGCGCGTACCTTGCGCGCCGCGGCGGCATTTTCGGCGAGCGTGATCGAATGTCCTTCGTCGGCAAGAATTTCGGAAAGCAGCTCGCGAATGCCCATTTCGTCATCGACGATCAGTATTTGCGCCATGTCAGGCCTCGGAGGAAAGTTTGTGCGAGCGATGTCCGCTAGTCGGCAGCGCTGCCAGCGGCAGGGTAATGCTGACCATTGCGCCGACCGCCTGGCGGTTGTTGACCTTGATGCGGCCCTGGTGTTCGTCGACGATCTTCTTGACGATCGCCAGACCGAGGCCGGTGCCACGCGCCTTGGTGGTCACGTAGGGCTCCAGGACACGCGCCATGACTTCAGGCGGGAAGCCCGGCCCGCGGTCGCTGACCACCATCTCGGCCATGTTATCTAGGGGCAGGGTGCTGATCGTGATACGCGGCGAATCGACCATTTCCTGCGCATCCTCGGCGTTGCGCAAGAGATTGTGGATGACTTGCCGCAGCTGCGTGGCGTCACCCCAGACGGGCGGCAAGTCGCCCGCGAGCTTGAGCTTGATCGCCGCTCGCGAAGTCTCGTAGAGGCCAAGCACTTCGCGAATCAGCGCGTTGAGGTCCAGGGCGGCGAGCTCGGGAGCCGGCAGGCGCGCGTAGTCGCTGAAATCATTGACCATCCGCTTCATCGCCTCGACCTGTCTGATGATGGTTTGTGTCGAGCGAGCGAGCATGTCGGCGTCGGTGCCGAAGAGCCGGTCAGCCAGCTTCATCTGCAAGCGCTCGGCCGAGAGCTGGATCGGCGTCAGCGGATTCTTGATTTCGTGTGCCAATCGGCGTGCGACTTCGCCCCAGGCGGCACTGCGCTGAGCGGCAATCAGCCGCGTCACGTCGTCGAACACCACCACGTAGCCACCCAAGGATTCACCCGGCAATTTGGTGCCGCGCAGCAGCAGGATCTGCTGCGGCAAGCTGCCCAGCGCAGCGAGCTCGATCTGTTCCTGCCATTCGCTGCTGTCGTGTTCGGCAAAGGCATCGAGAATGGCCTCGCCGAGCGCCTGCTGGCGCGGCCAATCGGCTGCCGCGACGCCGAGCAGCACACTGAAGTCATCGGCCAGAATGGTCAGCGCACCTTCGTTGACGGTGCGCAAGACGAAGCGTGCATCGAAAACCAGCACCCCGGCGGAGAGGTTGGCGAGAATCGATTCCAGATAAGCGCGCGCCGCTTCCAGCTCGGCGCGTTGGCGCTCGTTATCACGACGAGCGTCGTTGAGTTGGCTGGTCATCTGCTTGAAGGAGCGCGTCAGCACGCCCAGCTCGTCGCCGCTGTAGACCTCCTGGCGAGGCGTGTAATCGCCAGCAGTGACCGCCTGCGTCCCCTCGGCGAGAATTGACAGCGGCGCCGACAAGCGACGGGCAAGCACGAAAGCCAGCGCGATCGCCGTGAACAACGCCAGGAGCACGGTCAGTGTCAGCGTCATGGCGTAGATCCGCGTCAGTCCCTCGCGACCCAGCGACAGCTCTTGATAGTCCGCATAGACGGTCTGTACGCTATCGGCGTTAAGCGCCAGGGCGGCCGGCACCGGGTCGCTCAACTGCAGGATGCGCGTCTCGCCGCCGAGGCCCGGCGGCGTCACGGCGACAAGAACCCGCAAGGACAGGTCTTTTTCGCCGTGGCTTTCGAGAAGCGCCAAGCGGCGCTCGCTAAGTACTCTGCGTAACTCGTCGCCTGCCGGCTTTTTCGGCAGCAGCGTCGCCAGTTCACCGGTGGCTGTCGCCAGCAATTCGCCGTTGGTCGCAAACAGCGCCGCCGATTGCAAGCCGTACTGCTCGCGCAAGCGATTGAGCTCTAGGCGACGCTGCGTTTCGGAACGTTCGCTGAGCTCCATGGCCATCGTCTGCGCCTTGGCTGCTAGATCTTCAAGCAGGGAATCGAGTGCGCTACGGCCAAGGTTCAGCCCTGCCTCCAGCGCCTTCTCGACGCGGACGTCGAACCAGGTTTCGATGCTCTTGGTGACGAACTGTACCGACACGGCGTAGATCAAGACGCCCGGCAGCACGGCCATCAGGCCGAACATCAACATCAGGCGCAGCTTCAGGCGGGAACCGAAGACCTTGGCCTGATGCTCCGCCCACAGCGAGCGCAACTGCCAGCTGATCAGCGCCAGAAGCGACAAGGCAACGATGACGTTCAATGCCAGCAGCCACGCGTAGTTGCTGGCAAAGAGCGCGGTATTGGCGCTCGCCGAGGCCAACAAGAAAAGCAGGATGGCGCCAAACGATGCGGCGGCGACGATCAGAATCTTCATTTGCCATCACCACTCGATGGCGCCGCCGGCAGGTGCGCGGGTGGCGCCACCGGCACGACCTGCGTGCCCGTTCCCCCCGGCTGCACGGCGTCGCCCGGCGTAAAGGTCCACCGAGCCCAGTCCGACGAGAGGTTCCAGTCCCGGTTGGCCAAGGCGTTGACCTGCAAGGTCTTCGGCATCTGGCTCAGGTCGAGGCGCATGCGCACCGCGGCAAGATAGGTTTGATCCGCTTCCACGACGCTGGCGTCGAAGACTAGCCAGTTGCGCAGGCGCGACAAGATGCGCAAGGCCTCTTCGAGCGAGGCAAAGCTCTGATGCAATGTGCCGCTGGACAAACGATACTGGCGGGTCAGGGCATGATAGGAAAGCTGTAGCGACTGGCTGCGGCTGGCAAGTTGTTCGTCGAGCCAGTACCAGCGCGAGCGGCTGAGCTCGAAATCGATGACGAAGTACAGCCCGACGCCCCTGGCAACGGCATCTTCGAGGCGCGCATTCAGACTGACGCTGAAGTCGGCAGACAGGACATAACCTTCATCAGCGAGCGCGAGCAAGGGATTGCGGGCGCTGATGTCTGTTGCCTGCACGCCGGCTGAGGCGAACAGCAGCCACAGCAAGAAAAAAGCCGCGCTAAGCCGCTTTCTGCAACAAGGCATAAAAGAACCCGTCATGTTCAGGCTGCGGCAGGAGTTCTTCTTCGGCCAGGCGCCGAGCCTCGGGCTGGCGAAAGACGAAGGCATCGATCTGCGCACGGTTCTCTTCCGGAAAAACGGAACAGGTGGCATAGAGCAGCCTGCCGCCCGGTCTTAATAGCGGCCAGAGGCGGTCCAGAATTTCCGCCTGAACGCGAACAAAGCCTCTGATGTCACTCTCCCGGCGCAAGTACTTGATATCCGGATGGCGACGAACGACGCCGGACGCGGAGCAGGGCACGTCGGCCAGAATCGCATCGAACAACTGGCCATCCCACCATCGCTCGGGAGCTCGGCAGTCAGCAGGCTTGACCGTCGCCGTCAGACCCAGTCGGCGCAGGTTGTCCTCGACGCGACGCGTACGACTGGCATCGATATCGATGGCCAGCAGATCGAGGTCGGCCGCTTCAAGCAGGTGCGCGGTCTTGCCGCCAGGCGCCGCGCAGGCGTCGAGCACGCGCTGGCCCGCAGTCGACGCCAGCAGCTCGGCAGCACGCTGGGCGCCAGCGTCCTGAATCGATACCAGTCCGTCGGCAAAGCCCGGCAAGCCATCGACCGGCATGGGTTTGTCGAGGAGCAAGGCCTGACCGCCAAGCGGGCGCGCGGACAAGCCCGCCGCCTGCAGGCGGGCAAGGTAGTCAGCGACAGTGATCCGGCGCTGATTGACGCGCAGAGTCATCGGCGGCTGCGCGTTGCCGGCAGCGACGATTGCCGGCCAGCGATCCGGATAAGCACGACGCAGGCGGGCCAACCACCAGCGCGGGTGCTGCTGCGTCGCTTCGTCGTCGTCGGCCATGGCCGCATGCAAGGCATGACTCTGCCGCTGGTAGTTGCGCAGTACGCCATTCACCAAGCCCTTGAAGGCCCCGCCCGCGAGCTCGGCAGCCGCCGCGACGGCCTGGTCGACGACCATGTACGCCGAATCAGGGCGGGTCTGCAAACGGTATAGGGCGCCCAGCAGCAGCGCTTCAATTTCGGGATGCGGCAAGGCGCGCGTCAGCAAGCGCCCGAGGAGAAACTCGCCACAAGCGTAGCGACGCAGGCTGCCGTAGGCGACGTCCTGAGCAGCAGCGCGCGCTTCCGAATGTTCGCTGCTGAGCGTGCTCAGTACCTGCGTCAGGCTTTGCCCGCCGCGAACCGCAGCGATTACCCGCGCCGCCAGCAAGAGGCTAAGTGCCAGCGAATCGGCCGCCAACGCCGAAGCGGCCGACGCGCTAGCGCGCCCGACCGCCGCCTGCTGCTCTTTGGCGGGCTTGCGTATGCGCACCGTACGCGCGGACGGCGATGGGGAGGGAGGTGAAGTGGACACGACGACGGATGCTTTTCTTTAGGGTGTGTGCCGAGTTTAGCACGATGCCTGGCGATGGCGGCCTGGTCGCCGGGGGGCGATAATAGCCACATGCCCTCGCCCTCGCCGTCGCCCTCCTTAAAACCCTACATCTGGCTTTCCATCGCCGCAGCACTGGTGACAATTGCTCTCAAAGCACTTGCCTGGCTGCTCACCGGCTCGGTCGGTCTGCTCTCCGATGCGCTCGAATCGCTGGTCAATCTGGCCGGCGCCTGCATGGCGCTGGCCATGCTCTCGATTGCCGAACGACCGGAGGACGCGGGGCATGGCTTTGGACACGGCAAGGCCGAGTACTTCTCGAGCGGCTTCGAAGGTCTGCTGATCCTTTTCGCCGCTATCGCCATGGCCATGGCTGCCGGCGAACGCCTGCTCAACCCACAGCCATTAGAGGCCGTTGGCGCCGGCCTCGCGGTGTCGGCAGTCGCCGCGCTGATCAATCTACTCGTCGGACGGGTCCTGCTGCTCACCGGGCGACGACAGCGCTCGATCACCCTGGAAGCGGATGCCCATCATCTGCTGACCGATGTGTGGACCTCGCTCGGGGTCATTATTGGCGTCGGCGCCGTCGCGCTGACCGGCTGGCTATGGCTGGACCCGATCCTGGCCCTGCTGGTCGCCAGCAACATCGTCTGGACCGGCTGGCGGCTGCTGCGCCGCTCAGCCAATGGGCTGATGGATGCTAGCCTGCCGCCCGAACAACAGGCTCAGATTCTCGAGGTCCTCAAGAGTTATCGCCGCCAGGGGATCGACTTCCATGCCTTGCGCAGCCGCGAGGCGGGTGCCCGCAGCTTCATTTCGCTACATGTTCTCGTCCCGGGCGCGTGGACCGTAATGCGAGCGCATCAACTCGTCGAAGAGCTCGAAAGCGAGCTGCGCCGGGAACTGCCGCACGCCAGCGTGTTCATCCACATCGAGCCGCTCGAAGACCCGGCCTCGCATCAGGACCTCGGCCTTGACCGCTAGGCCAGGTGCCGCGTCTGCGCGACGAGGCTTGCTGCTTCGGCCAGGGTTTGTGGCCACAGCCCTACTCCTGCTGCTACTGCTTGTCCCGTCACCGGCGTCCGCCTGGAACGCCGCTGGCCATCGCATCACCGCCTTGATCGCCTGGGAAAAACTAGATCAGCGCAGCAAATCTGCGCTGTCTGCCTTGCTGCGCAAGCACCCCGACTTCGAACGCTGGCAGGAACGCTCCAAAGACCCTGATGCGGACCGCGCAGCGTTTCTCGAAGCCTCGACCTGGCCGGACGACATTCGCCGCGACCGGCGCTTCTACACCGCCGGACGTGCGCAGCCAACGCCAACGCTGAAAGGCTTTCCGGACATGGAACGTCGACTCGGCTGGCACTATGTCGATCGCCCTTTGCATCCCAAGCGCAGGTCGTCGCGCTCATCGCCAGGAACGCTGGACCGCCAATTGACTGCGCTAGCGACGGTCCTGTGCGACGCGAGACGCAGCGACACTGAGCGCGCTTATGCGCTGCCCTGGCTGATCCATCTGGTCGGCGACGCGCATCAGCCACTGCACGCGGCCAGCCGCAATCGCCCGAACGGCAAAGATGATAGCGGTGGCAACGCGCAGCGGATTATCAACCCTTTCCAGCCGAAGCATCAGTTCACAAACCTGCACAACTATTGGGACGATCTCCCGGGCAAGCCATGGCTACGCGACAAGCGCCTGGAGAGCACCGTCAAGGCACTGACAAGTCTCTACCCAGAAGCGGCGCCAGCGGGAGAACCCGCGCAATGGCTCGAGGAAAGCTGGCAGCTCGCACAGCGGGCAGCCTACCCACCGGGCAACGACGCCGTACTCACGATCAGTGCCCAGTTCCACGCCAGCGCGCTGGAGATTGCCGGCCGCCGCCTTGTCGAAGCCGGCTATCGCCTGGCTGAGCAACTGCGGCGCCTGTTTGGAAAAGCAGGAGCACGGCAGTGTTCCACGTGAAACATTGCCGCCGAACCAGCCCCGCACTAGTCCATGGAATCAGCCGCAGAGCCGCTCAAGTGCGCGCCAAGGCGCGCAGACGCGCGACGCGTTCCTCGGTCGCCGGATGCGTGCTGAACAGGCCCTTGATACCACCGCCCGAGAGGGGATTGATGATCATCATCTGTGCCGTTTCAGGATGCGCGTCGGCTGGCGCCAGGTGAATGCCGCGCGCGTAAGCATCGATTTTGGTCAGTGCATCGGCCAAGGCATTCGCGTCGCCGGAAATCTCCGCACCACCACGATCAGCCTCGAACTCGCGTGCCCGCGAAATGGCCATCTGAATCAGGGAGGCGGCCAACGGCGCAAGCAGGGCGACCAGGATGCCCGCCACAGGATTTGAGCGGCCCTCCGAATCACGCCCACCAAAGAACATCGCGAAGTTGGCGAGTGCGGAGATTGCTCCGGCCATGGTCGCCGAGATCGTCGAAATGAGAATGTCGCGGTGCCGGACATGCGCCAGTTCGTGCGCCATCACGCCCCGGATTTCGCGTGCCGACAACAACTGCAGAATCCCGGTTGTCGCCGCAACCGCAGCATTGTCCGGATTGCGACCGGTGGCAAAGGCATTCGGCTGCGCTTCATCGATCAGATACACCTTCGGCATTGGTAACTCGGCCCGTTGCGCGAGCTCGCGAACCATGCCGTAGAACTGCGGCGCCGACGCCTCGTCAACCTCGCGCGCCTGATACATCTTGAGCACCATCTTGTCCGAGTACCAGTAGGCGAAGACATTCATCGCGCCGCCAAAAAGCAGCGCCAGCAACATCCCCGTCTGGCCACCGACCATCGCCCCAATGGCGCCAAACAGCGCCACAATGGCAGCCATCAGAAGCGAAGTTTTTACCCAATTACCGAACATTGCAGAAACCTCCGAGAAAACAGCAGTGCACCAAGCAGTTGGTAGGGCAACTCAGGTGGTGCCGAGCAGCGCAAATTTCAAGCACGCCACACCGCGCACGCGCGCGGGCTGTCGCCCTTGATCCAGTCTCGGACTGCGGGCACTCAGGTGGCGGGCAAAGCACACCGCGAACCCGCGACAACAGGTGTTCCCAACAGGAACTGAGCCGCCGGCAGACGCTTGCCGCCGGCTTTCTGAAGCTCCTCGAGCTGCAGAGCGCCGTCCCCACAAGCAACGACGACAACATCGCGGTCGGCAACGAGGATCTCGCCAGGCCAGCCATTGCCGGCGATCGCCCTGGCGCGCCAAACCTTGAGCAGAGTGCCGTCGACCACGCAAGAAGCTCCAGGAAAAGGGTTAAAGGCTCTGACACGGCGGGCCAGCTGCGCGGCCGGCAGACGCCAGTCGAGGGGCGCTTCGGCCTTGTCGATCTTGGCCGCGTAAGTGGCGCCCGTCTCGGCTTGCGCTTGCGGGGGCAGCGGCAGACGAGCCAGAGCATCGACGATCAAGCGAGCACCGAGCAAGGCGAGGCGGTCGGTGAGCGCCGCTGCCGTATCGTCGCCATTGATCGGCAAACGCTCGCAAAGCAGCACCGGGCCGCTATCCAGCCCGGCCTCCATCTGCATGATGCACACCCCGCTCTCCGCATCGCCAGCGAGAATCGCCCGCTGCACGGGTGCCGCACCGCGCCAGCGCGGCAAAAGCGACGCATGGATGTTGATGCAGCCAAAAGCGGGGATATCCAGCACCGCCTGCGGAAGAATCAGCCCATAGGCGGCGACAACCATTGCTTCGGCAGCAAACGCGCGTAGCTGTTCCTGCGTGGCAAGGGCCCTCAAGCTCGATGGCTGCAGGACCTCGATCCCGGACGCCAGGGCCAGCTGTTTGACGGGCGAAGCTCGCTGCGCCATGCCGCGCCCCGATGCACGGTCGGGCTGCGTCAGGACCACAGCCACCTCATGACCGGCCGCGATGATCGACTGCAAGGCAAGGCGTGCGAAGTCGGGGGTACCGGCGAAAATCAGCTTCACGCGGTGATTTTCGCCTGCTTGGCGAGCTTGTTCCTGATCCGCAACTGTTTGAGCGGCGAAAGGTGCTCGACAAAGACCTGCCCCTGCAGATGATCAATTTCGTGCTGCAGACAAACGGCCAGCAAACCCACGGCTTCGACAGTCTGCTCCTCGCCAGCAAGGTCAAGATAGCGGACCACGACGTGTTCGGCGCGCGCAACCTTGTCGTAAATCCCGGGCACCGACAAGCAACCTTCTTCGCAAACCTGCAGACCGTTCTGCTCGAGGATCACCGGGTTGATCAACGTCAGCAGTTGATCTCTCGTTTCCGAGGCATCAATGACGATCAACTGCTGGTGGATGTCCACCTGGGTCGCGGCGAGACCGATTCCCGGCGCTTCGTACATCGTCTCGGCCATGTCGCGCGCCAACCGGCGAAGCTTGTCATCGATGCATTCGACGCGCGCGGCGACCTGCTTCAGACGAGGATCGGGAAAGCGGAGTATCGGTAGTAGAGGCATAAAAGGCTTGATCGAAGAAATAACTACGTGCAGAATCTAATGTACTGTCTCGGGTATTCCGACGCTTGTTGCGCCGGGCGCAGGATGACTTCGGCCATACGCGACTTAAACAGCGAAACAGGGCGAACCCCGCAGCCGAAACGTGATGCGGCGACGCCGCTATCCCGCCCCACCGCCATGTACGAAGGCTCGTACGAGGATAACACGATGATCCGCATTATATCCGCGTTCATTCTGGCCATGGTCAGCGCGCTCAGTTTCGCTGCCGGGCAAGCTCTCCAACTGGCGGATAGCGCCCCCACACAGCACGTGGTCGTGCCCGGTGACACGCTCTGGAGAATCTCCGGAACCTTCCTCAAGGAACCCTGGCGCTGGCCGGAAATCTGGCGGATGAATCGGCAGGAAATCAGGAACCCACACTGGATCTATCCGGGTGACGTAATCGTCCTCGATCGCGACGCGCAAGGCAACGCCATGCTGCGTCTGCAGCGCGGCCGACTCAACCCACAGATTCATTCCGAAATGAACGAACAGGCTATCCCCGCGATTCCACCCAACGTCATCCGGCCTTTCCTCTCCGACCCGTTGGTCGTGGACGCGAATGCGCTCGACAACGTGGCGCGCATCGTCGCCACCCAGCTCGATCGGGTGTTCCTCGGCAACGGCGACCTGGCCTACGTTGCCAATGCCGATCCCGCGCCTCGTGACTGGCATATCTATCGCAACGGCAAGCCCTTGCGGGACCCCCAAAGCGACGACATCCTCGGCTATGAAGCCTTCTACCTGGGCACTGCGAAGCAGGTCGAAGCGGGCAATCCGGCCACCTTCGAGGTGCTCACAGCCACGCAGGAAGTCGGCTTTGGCGACCGCCTGCTGCCCGCCAACCCGCCCCCGCTGATCGCCTACGTTCCCCACAAACCGGACTTTGACGTCGATGGGCGCGTGGTTTCGGTTTATGGCGGCGTCGACGCGGCCGGCCGCGGCTCGATCATCTCGATCAACCGCGGCACAGCCGACGGGATCGAGATCGGACACGTCCTGGCCCTCGAGCGCAATCGCGTCATTCATGAACGCGACGAGCAGGGCCACAAGGCGGTGATCGACATTCCGCCCTCGCGCATCGGCCTACTCTTCGTCTTTCGTACCTTCGATCGGATTTCCTACGGCTTGGTCGTGCAGTCCGAAGGCACCGTAGACGTCAACGACTTCGTCCGTACACCCTAGAGATGGGCGCAGCGGAGTCGCTGGCTGCCTGGCTACGACTGACGCTGATTCCAGGGATTGGCGGCAAGACCCAACGTAAACTCCTTGAGGCCTTCGGACCTCCAGAGGCCATCTTCGCAGCTGGTCGCGCCACCATCGCCGGCGTCATCGGCAGCCAGGCGGCAAACCTGCTGCTCGATACCGACAATCGCGCAGTCATTGCAAGGGCCCTGGCCTGGTCTGCAGCCCCAGGCCAACAGCTGCTCACTCTCGCCGACGCGGAGTACCCGCAGGCGCTGCTGCAAATTGCCGATCCGCCGACCCTGCTCTACGTCCGCGGTCGCCTCGACCTGCTCAATGAACCAGCGCTGGCTGTCGTTGGCAGTCGCAACCCGACTCCGCAAGGACTCAACAACGCCGAGCGCTTCGCCGCCGCCCTGGCTGAGGCTGGACTGACCATCGCCAGCGGCCTGGCCCTGGGCATCGACGCCGCCGCCCATCGCGGCGCCTTGCGAACTTCGTCAAACACCGTGGCTTTCATCGGCACCGGGATCGATCGCCTCTACCCGGCTGCCAACCAACAGCTGGCCCTGGATATAAGCGCCAGAGGGGCAATCGTTTCGGAGTTTCCCCTTGGCGTACCGCCCGCCGCCGCCAACTTCCCGCGCCGCAACCGCCTGATCTCGGGTTTCTCGCACGGCACCCTGGTCGTCGAGGCCAGCGTCGATAGCGGTTCGCTGATTACCGCGCGCCTCGCCGCCGAACAGGGACGCGAGGTTTTCGCCATTCCCGGATCGATTCATTCGCCGCATTCGCGCGGCTGCCACAAGTTGATCAAAGACGGTGCCAAGCTGGTAGAAACGGTTCAGGATGTCCTCGACGAACTCTCCTGCCCACTGCGGCCACTACTTTCGGCTGCGACGCCGGCGCAACCCGGTGACGCCCGTCCGCAAGACAACGGACTACTGCCGGCTATGGGATTCGATCCCTGCAGCCTGGACGAGCTCGTGCAGCGGAGCGGCTTGACGGCTGACGTCGTTTCGGTGATGCTCCTCCACTTGGAATTGGATGGTCAGGTCGCCACTTTGCCGGGCGGTCGCTATCAACGAATTTCCCAAGCCTGAGAGCCCTTTCTGATGATCGACATTCTGGTCTACCTTTTCGAGAACTATCACGACTTCAGCGCCCGCCCCAAGACCAAGACGCTCAAGCGGCGCTTGAGCGCCGTCGGCTTCGAGCAAGAGGCGATCAGTACCGCCCTGCGCTGGCTCGACGGTCTGAAAGCAACGCCCGTGATCGAGCATCCCTGCGATCAACGTGCGCTGCGCATCTACCTGCCGGAAGAACAGCGCAAGCTGGGCTTCGAGTGCCTCGCTTTCATCGCCTTTCTTGAGGCGGCTGACATGTTGGCACCCGCTTTGCGCGAACTGGTCGTCGAAGGTGCGATGCTGCTCGCTGACAACCCGGTG
The DNA here is from genome assembly GCF_012939955.1 of Candidatus Accumulibacter phosphatis. Taxonomy (GTDB): domain Bacteria; phylum Pseudomonadota; class Gammaproteobacteria; order Burkholderiales; family Rhodocyclaceae; genus Accumulibacter; species Accumulibacter delftensis. Next base: position 57,869 of record NZ_SPMY01000005.1, on the reverse strand, counting down.
CCTCTGGCCAAGTTCAAGATCATCGTCTTGATGATTCTCTGGAGTCGCGATCAGGCACTTGAGCCCCTGATCGTCGAGGAACTCCTCGACGACGGCGACCATCGACTGCTGCACTGAGTATCGATCCCCTTCGCTGTCATGAGGCTGCCGGGACTCCGGCTACAGCAGGTCAGGCAACCCTTTCGGCGACTTTGCGAAAGCAATCCTGCTGCCCGCCTTGCTTGCCAAGCGCGGCAGAGTACTCTTATCATGGCCCGCCCAAGCCTGTAAGCTTGCGCCATCCCGCCAGCACTATTGTGACCATTTTCCCGGACTGATGAAGACCCCATGAGCAAGAAACTGATCATCGCCGAGAAACCCTCCGTAGCCGCTGACCTTGCACGCGCGCTCGGCGGCTTCGTTCGGCACGAGGACTATTTCGAGAGTGACGACTACGTCCTCTCCTCAGCCGTCGGACATTTGCTTGAACTGGCCTGTCCAGAGGAGTACGAGGTCAAGCGCGGCAAGTGGTCTTTCGCCCACCTGCCGGTAATACCGCCGCACTTCGCGCTGCAGCCGATTCTGAAAACCGAGTCGCGCCTCAAATTGCTGGTCCGTCTGCTCAAACGCAAGGATGTCGTCAGCCTGGTCAACGCCTGCGACGCCGGCCGCGAGGGTGAGCTGATTTTCAACTACATCGTTCAGCACGCCAAGAATACGAAACCGGTCGAACGCCTATGGCTGCAGTCGATGACCCAACAGGCGATCAGAGACGGCTTCTCGCGCCTGCGCAACGGCACCGATATGCACGGCCTTGGTGACGCTGCCGTCTGCCGCTCGGAGTCGGACTGGTTGGTCGGCATCAATGGTACGCGCGCGATGACTGCCTTCAACTCGAAAACGGGTGGCTTCCACCTGACCACCGTCGGCCGCGTCCAGACGCCAACGCTGGCGCTGATGGTCGACCGCGAAGACCGCATTCGCAAGTTCAAACCGCGCGCCTACTGGGAAGTCGAGGGGCTCTTCGTTTGTGCCGCCGGCGACTACCGCGGCAAGTGGTTCGATGAGAAGTACAAGGGCAAGGACCACGACGAGCACGCGCGCGCGGACCGCTTGTGGGACGAAGCGCGTGCCATCGCCCTGCAGCAGAAATGCGCCGGCAAGGACGGCGAAGTCAGCGAAGAGGCCAAACCCTCGACGCAGCTGTCGCCGCTGCTCTACGATCTGACCAGCCTGCAACGCGAAGCTAACGGCCGCTTCGGCTTCTCCGCGAAAGCAACGCTTGGCCTGGCGCAAGCGCTCTACGAAAAGCACAAGGTATTGACCTACCCACGGACCGATGCTCGCGCCCTGCCCGAGGATTACCGCGATACCGTACAAGCGACCTTGTCGATGCTCACCGGCGAAGGGGCGGCAAAAGGCACTGACGAAGCCACCCTGGCCCGCTATGCGCCTTTCGCCGCAAACATCCTGGCTCGTCAGTGGGTGGTACCCAATAAGCGCGTCTTCAACAACGCCAAGATCTCCGATCACTTCGCCATCATCCCGACGCTGCAGGCGCCCAAGCACCTGTCCGAACCGGAGATGAAACTCTACGACATGGTCGTCAAGCGTTTCCTCGCCGTCTTCTACCCAGCTGCCGAATCGCTGATCACAACGCGCATCACGCGCGTCGAGGGCGAGCCCTTCAAGACCGAAGGCAAAGTGCTGGTCAATCCCGGCTGGCTGGCGGTCTACGGCCGTGACGCACAGGAGGGCAGCGAGGGCAATCTGGTCGCCGTACAGCCCAAGGAAGTCGTGAATGCCGAGGAGGTGCTCCTCAACGCACATGAAACCAAGCCGCTACCGCGCTACTCGGAAGCAACGCTACTGACCGCCATGGAGGGCGCCGGCAAGACGATGGACGACGAGGAACTGCGCGCGGCGATGGCTGGACGTGGCCTCGGCACGCCGGCAACACGTGCGCAGATCATCGAGAACCTGATCGCCGAACAGTATCTTCACCGCGACGGCCGCGAACTGCAGCCGACCGCCAAGGCTTTCTCGCTGATGACCCTGCTCAACGGCCTGGGCATTCCGGAGCTGACGGCTCCGGAGTTGACCGGAGAATGGGAATGGAAGCTCGCGCGCATGGAACGTGGCGAGATGTCGCGCAAGGAATTCATGAGCGAGATCGCGGCGATGACCGAGCGCATCGTTGCTCGTGCCAAGAGCTACGATAGCGACACCATCCCCGGTGATTTCGGCGAACTGAAAACACCTTGTCCGAAGTGCGGCGGCCTGATCAAGGAAACCTACAAGAAGTTTCAGTGCCAGGCCTGCGATTTCTCCCTCTGGAAGATTGTCGCCGGCCGTCAGTTCGAAGACCGCGAGATTGATGAACTGCTCACCGAGCGTAAGATCGGACCACTGACCGGCTTCCGCAACAAGATGGGACGCCCCTTCAACGCGATCATCAAACTAAACACCGACAACGCACCTGAGTTTGACTTTGGCCAGGGAAGTGCCGGCGACGCCGCCGAAGAAGTCGACTTCTCGCAGAGCGAAGCCCAGGGTGCCTGCCCGAAGTGCGCTGCCCGCGTATTCCCGCACGGCATGGCCTACGTTTGCGAGAAATGGCAAGGGCCCAACAAGAGCTGTGACTTCCGTTCGGGGACGATCATTCTCCAGCAGCCGATCGAGCCCGAACAGATGCAAAAGCTATTGAGTACCGGGCGGACCGACCTACTACGCGGCTTCGTCTCGGCGCGTACGCGCCGCAAGTTCTCCGCCTTTCTGGTACGCGGCAGCGATGGAAAAGTCGGCTTCGAGTTCGAGAAACGGGAACCAAAAGCCACCAGCAAAAAGCCAGCCGCCACCAAGACCGACACTGACACGCCAGAAACAGGAAAGAAACCCAGCCCTCGCAAAAAGGTGGCCAGCTAGTACCAGCAGCCGCTCACTCACGGGCAACCCTGCACGCTGCTGTTTCACGTGAAACAGCAGCGCGGCGCAGCGCCGCAAGCAGCACTCGTCAGCCCGCAAGCACGCCGGGCGGCGGGGCGTCCAGGATCGCCGCGCGCAAGACGTCAATCGCCTGCGGCCGCGGGAAACTCGCCCGCCAAGCGATCACCACCTTGCGCACCGGCACCGGATCACTGAACTCGCGAAACTCCAACAGCTCGTCGCGCGGCCACGCAGCCGCCGCCGAGGCCGGCACTACCGAGAGACCTGCGCCACTGGCAACCATGTAACGCACCGTCTCCAGCGAGCTTCCCTCAAGCGCGCCGTCGGTACCGCCCACTGCCGAAAGCTTGGGGCACGCCTGCACCACTTGATCACGGAAGCAGTTGCCGTTGCCGAGCAGCAGCAGATTCTCCGAAGCGACCTGATCCGGGTCGATCAGGGCCTGCCGCGTCAGCGGATGCCCGTTCGGCAAGACCATGCAAAACGGCTCTTCGTAAACCACCCGCGAAACGATGCCTGCCTCATCGAATGGCAAGGCGACAACAATCACATCCAGTTCGCCGCGACGCAACTGCGCACTCAGATTCACCGTGAAGTTCTCGTGCAGAAAGAGCGGCATCCGCGGCGCACGCGCATGCAGGGCGGGGATCAGACGCGGCAGCAAGTAGGGTGCGATGGTGTAGATGACCCCCAAGCGCAAGGGCCCCAACAAGGGATCTTTTCCCTGCTCGACGAGTTCCTTCAGTCTACCCGCCTCCTCCAGAACCCGTTCAGCCTGAACGGCCATCTGCTCACCCAGCATCGTCAAGCGCACCTCGGCAGACGATCGCTCGAAGAGAATCACGCCGTAGCGCTGCTCGAACTTCTTCAAGGCCACCGACAAGGTCGGTTGGCTGACGTGACATTTCTCCGCCGCCCGACCAAAATGCTTCTCACGAGCAAGCATCGCGATGTAGCGTAACTCGGTCAAGGTCATCGGCGATCCTCTCGTTTCAGAAGGTGCTGACCTTGTCGGCAGCGAGCAGCTCCAACTCCGGCGCCTCCAGCCACATCCACTTCCCCACCTCGAGCGATGCTGGCAACACGAAACCACCGATGCTGATCCGATGCAGCGCCTCCACCCGATTCCCGGCGGCGGCGAGCATGCGCTTGACCAGATGATAGCGACCCTCGGTCACCGTCAGGCACAGGCAGCGCGGGCCGAGAAGAACACAGTCCTGCGCAGCAACCGGCCTGGGGTCGTCGTTTAGCACCACGCCAGCGAGCAGGGCGGCAATCTGTGGCGCGTCAACGACATGTCGCGTCGTCACCTCATAGACCTTGGGCACCGCTTTTTTCGGTGAGGTATAGCGATGTATGAACTGCCCGTCGTCGGTCAGCAGCAAGAGCCCGGTGCTGTCTTCGTCGAGCCGTCCAACTGCCTGCACACCGCGGGTCAGCAAGGGATCGGGAAGAAGCGAGTAGACACTGGGATGGTGTAACGGGCGTTGTGAGCATTCGTAGCCCGCCGGCTTGTGTAGTGCAAGATACGCGAAGCGCCGATACAGCCAGGCAACACCGTCCACCGTGAAGCTCAGGCCGTCCGCCTCGAAGCGTGCAAAGGGATTCTCGCAGAGCTGCCCGGCAACGCCGACGCTGCCCGAGCGAACCAGCGCCCGGCAGTCGGCTCTGCTGCCAAAGCCCTGCGATCGCAACAAACGTTCCAGCTCGATCATCATTGCTCCCCAGGAAAAGCGGTGAAACGCACGCAGCTACTCAGCGGCCAACAGTACTCTTGTTGCTCAAGGTTTGAACTCATCAGCGCAGTGTACACGACCTGCACCACGAGCATTCGCAGGAAGCGCAGCGATTGCAACGCTTGCCCAGTGCCGGCTATTGTCCTCGGCTGCGCCAGCGACGACAATAGACAGCACCCTACTCAACGTCAAGGAAAGCCGAGCATGCTGGTCAAATTCAACTCGAGCACCTCCGGACAGATGATGATGTTCGCACCTGCCGCCCGCCAACTCCTCGAAATCCTTCACAAGGACTGCACTGCGCGCGGCGTGATTACCACCGAGCAACTACCCGAAGCCATCGAACGCCTGCGAACAGCCGTGGTCGGTGGCAGGCGCAGCGTCCCCGAAGCACTTCCCACGCCGTCCACCGCCCCCGAAAACAATAAAGGTAGCGACGGTGATCATCCAGAAGATGGCCCGCCCATCGGATTGGCTCAGCGCGCCTTCCCACTGATCGAACTCCTGGAGTGGACGCAGAAGGAGGACGGATTCATTCTCTGGGAAGCGGCCAAGGATTTCTAGAGTGCGTTGGACCCTATCCTGTCGCGGCGTCATCTATCAGCGCTTCGATTTCCGCAGCTTGACGACGATCGTCGTCAGCGGCGTCCTCGCCTTGCCAGCAAGCCCTGTCGACGCAAGCGAGGTAGCGGTCGACGCCGGTCACACGCTGGCTGCCCACGGCGCAAGCAGTGCGCGTGGTCGCCGTGAATTCGATTTCAACCGTGTGCTCGCGCAACGGGTGAGCCACGAACTCGGCTTACGCCACCTGGCCGTCCGACCCATCAACTTCGACGGCAAGATAGAAAGTCTGGCCGCCCGCCCCGAACAGGCCGCCGGGAGCGACTTCTTTATTTCAATCCACCATGATTCAGTGCACGCCGATCTACTGCAGAAATGGGATTGGCAGGGAATCCCGCAGACCTACAGCGATGACTACAGCGGCTTCGCGCTCTTCGTTTCACATGACAGCCCTGATCTGGCGACCAGCCTGCGCTGTGCGTCAGCAATCGGCGCCCGCCTGCGGCGGATGGGTTTCCTGCCGGCCCGCCATCATGCCAATCCGCCCTCCGGAACACCGCGCGAGGTGGCCGACGCAGCCAACGCGGTGCACTACTACGACAAGCTTGTCGTCCTCTACCGCACGACGCTACCGGCGGTACTCTTCGAAGCCGGAGTGATCAAGAACCGTGACGAGGAGTTGTCGCTGCTCGACGCCAAACGCCAGGCACGCATGGCCGACGGCATCGCCACCGGTATCGCCGCCTGCCTGTACGCTGGCCAGAGCGCGAACGGCAAGCCGCAGAAGGACGCGCCAACAGCGGCCGCGCCCCCCTGAGCGGCAAGCAAGGCCCGCTGCCGGCGCTGAAGCCCCGCGTTCAGACCTTTCGATACACCTCTGCACCGGCCTTCACGAACTCGATCGCCTTCGCCTCCATCCCCTTGCTCAGCGCCTGTGCCTCACTGACTCCCTGTGCCGCGGCAAACTCGCGGACTTCCTGGGTGATCTTCATCGAACAGAAATGCGGGCCGCACATCGAGCAGAAGTGCGCCACCTTGGCCGACTCCTTGGGCAGGGTCTCATCGTGAAACTCGCGCGCCTTGTCGGGGTCCAGGCCGAGGTTGAACTGGTCATCCCAGCGAAACTCGAAGCGCGCCTTCGACAGCGCGTTGTCGCGAATCTGCGCACCCGGGTGGCCTTTCGCCAGATCGGAAGCGTGTGCCGCCAATTTGTAGGTAATGATGCCCACTTTCACATCGTCCTTGTCCGGCAGCCCGAGGTGCTCTTTTGGCGTCACGTAGCAGAGCATGGCGGTACCGAACCAACCTATCATCGCCGCACCGATACCGCTGGTGATATGGTCGTAGCCGGGAGCGATATCGGTGGTCAAGGGGCCAAGGGTGTAAAACGGCGCTTCCTTGCATTGTTCGAGCTGCAGGTCCATGTTCTCCTTGATCATGTGCATCGGCACATGGCCCGGACCCTCGATCATCACCTGCACGTCGTGCTTCCAGGCGATGTCGGTCAGCTCGCCGAGCGTTGCCAGCTCGCCTAGTTGGGCGGCGTCGTTGGCATCGTAGATAGATCCCGGACGCAAGCCATCACCGAGGCTGAAAGCCACGTCGTAGGCTTTCATGATCGCGCAGATCTCTTCGAAGTGGGTGTATAGGAAACTCTCCTTGTGGTGCGCGAGACACCACTTGGCCATGATCGAACCACCGCGCGAGACAATGCCGGTCAGCCGGCTGGCAGTCAGCGGCACGTAACGCAACAACACGCCGGCGTGAATCGTGAAGTAGTCGACGCCCTGCTCGGCCTGCTCGATCAAGGTATCGCGGAAGATCTCCCAGGTCAGGTCTTCGGCCTTGCCATTGACCTTCTCGAGCGCCTGGTAGATCGGCACCGTGCCGATCGGCACCGGGCTGTTGCGAATGATCCACTCGCGCGTTTCGTGAATGTTCTTTCCGGTCGATAGATCCATCACTGTGTCGCCGCCCCAGCGGATCGACCAGGTCATCTTCTCGACCTCTTCCTGGATGCTTGAACCGAGCGCCGAATTGCCGATATTGGCGTTGATCTTGGTCAGGAAGTTACGACCGATGATCATCGGTTCGCTTTCCGGGTGATTAATATTGCAGGGAATGATCGCGCGCCCACGAGCGACTTCCGAGCGTACGAACTCCGGCGTGATCTCCTCCGGAATACTGGCGCCGAAGCTGTTGCCCGGATGCTGACGGCAGAGAATCTCGGCGAAGCGTTCGCCCTGGGGCCCCGAAGCATGCAGTTGCTCGATGTAGGCGCGGCGATTGTTGTTCTCGCGAATGGCGACGTATTCCATTTCCGGGGTGATCATGCCGCGCCGCGCGTAATGCATCTGGCTGACGTTGGCGCCGCTCCTGGCACGCAGCGGGCGGCGCTGCAGGCCGGGAAAACGCAAGTCATCGAGCGCCGCATCGGCGGCGCGAACACGCCCGAAATCGGAACTCAGGCCGCCGAGTGCCTCGCTATCGCCACGCTCGGCAATCCACTGCGCGCGCAGCGCCGGCAAGCCCTGACGGATATCGATCGTCGCCTGCGGATCGGAGTACAGTCCCGAGCAGTCGTAAACGTAAATCGGCGGGTTTTTCTCGCCGCCGAAAGCGGTATCGGTATCGGCTTGAGAAATTTCGCGCATCGGCACGCGCAGATCAGCGCGGCTACCGGTGATGTAGATCTTGCGCGAATTCGGCAATGGCTGGATGGCAGCCTGGTCGACGTGAGCGTCAGCGGCGATGAACTTCTCGTTAGCGTTCATGGTGTTTCCTTGCAGAGGGGTAAGGCAAAAGCGCTACGCAAACGTGCAGCGTGCAAGGGGTCAGCAAGACGAGCGAGACGGAGTGAAGGCTATCACCCTGCGCACAAAGCAAACATGGTGCGCTCCGCTTCCCTACGACGGCATGACCCGTACAGGTTCGAAGGGACTCTCTCAGCCACACCCGAGCAGCGCGGCACCCCCAACGTGAGCACCCAAGTTACTGGAATCGCAGGACTTTAGCAAGAATATTGATATCTTTCGGCGGCGCTCGCTGCTACGGAAAGGCACTCCGCGGACACCGTCTATTTGGCGATCGTCGGACAACTGTCGAGTCAATGGCGACGCACTGACCATCGTAAGCTATGGATTTGGCACCAAAAACCGAGCACGCGATGGCTGCCCCGGTTTCCCGGCATGTGGCAAGCGAAGCCACGATCGTGCGCGGCGCCTGCAAGAACTGCAGTAGCGCTGGCGTCCCCACGGGGATTCGAACCCCGGTACCTACCGTGAAAGGGTAGTGTCCTAGGCCTCTAGACGATGGGGACCCGGAACTGACATCTTTCGACTCGCTGGTGGAGGTACGCGGGATCGAACCGCGGACCTCTTGCATGCCATGCAAGCGCTCTCCCAGCTGAGCTATACCCCCCGCGAAAGAAGCGCGCATTATAGGGTTCGAGGCCTGCCTTGTAAAGCGCCGTTCATAACCACCGAGTAATTCACCCAGTCGCTCTCTCCGTCGATGCCCTGCAAGCGGCGCAGGTTGCGCGCGCGTAGCTGCTTGCTCAGCGAGCGCGGCCCAATGCGCGCGTCGGAAATATCGATCAGCCCGAATTCCTGATCGGGCGTGTAAACCACGTTGCCGAGATGCAAGGAGCGAAAATACACCCCGGCTTCATGCAAACGAATGATGAAATCCGTGAACGCCGCTTTCAAGCCCGGCTCGATCGCCGGGTCGAGGCCCTCGCGCAGCATTTCACGCAGCGTCTTCCCGGCCAGCGGCTGGTAGTGCACAGCGTCACGCCCAAGCGAAGGAATTCGCCACACAGCGATGATCACCGGCGCCGGAATGTGGCGCTGGTGGAGAGCCTCGGCATGGTCGGCAAAGCGTTGTGCATAGGGCGACCAGGCTGCCGACGAGAACAGGCGCTTGCGGCGAAAAAGCTTGAGGATCGTCCCGTCAGCAAGCCGCAGGACCTTGTCGCCAAAACCGTCTGCCTCAAGAACGGCCGCCCCGGCGCGCATGGCAAGGTAGACGTCGTGCTCCAGTGTCTTCAAGCTGCCTCCGTACTCAAAAGACTCAGAGTCTACCTTTTTCGCCGAAGGCAAGGCAGGATCGCCGCCATCTGATCGAGTCGTGGCCGTTAGAATGCAGTTTTTCTTACCAGCGATGATCACCCGATGAACTTCATGCACGCCCTCAACGCCGCCTGGCAGGACCGCAATAGCCTGCTGTGCGTCGGCCTCGACCCCGACCCAGCGCGCTTCCCGGCCCACTTGCGCGGCCAGCCTGACGCCATTTTCACTTTCTGCAAAGCAATCGTCGACGCCACCGCCGATCTGGTCTGCTCCTTCAAGCCGCAGATCGCCTATTTCGCCGCACAACGCGCCGAAGAACAGCTGCAAGCACTGATCGCCCACATCCACAGCGCTCACCCGACGATACCGGTAATCCTCGATGCCAAGCGCGGCGACATTGGCAGTACCGCCGAGCAATACGCCATAGAGGCCTTCGAACGCTTCAAAGCGGACGCGCTGACGGTCAACCCCTACATGGGGCGAGACTCCATCGAACCCTATCTGGCTTACGGCGACAAAGGCATTATCCTGCTCTGCCGAACCTCGAACCCCGGCGGCAGCGACCTGCAATTCCTCGACGTCGGTGGCGAAAAGCTCTACGAGCGCCTCGCCCGCCTGGTCAGCGGCGACTGGAACCAGAGCGGCCAGTGCGCGCTCGTCGTCGGCGCCACCTTCCCGGGAGAAATCGCCCGCGTCCGCGAACTCACCGGCAACATGCCCCTGCTCGTGCCGGGAATCGGCGCACAGGGCGGCGACATCGAAGCCACCGTCCGCGCCGGCTGTACCGCTACGGGCGACGGCCTGCTGATCAATTCCTCGCGCGCCATCCTCTATGCCGGAAACGGTGAAGATTTCGCCAACGCCGCGCGGCGCGTGGCGGTGGACACTCGCGACGCCATCAATGCCTGTCGCCACCCGGCTTAAAGGCGGCGAGCGGCATCCAAAGCTTCCTTCCTCGGGCGCGCCACGGCCTCCATGACCGGCCGCAAATCGAGCCACCATTGCTCCGTCGGCCGCCGATGCTGCAGATCGACCTCGTCGTGCATGCGCTTGATCGGGGAGATCGTCACTCTGCCTTCGACCAGGCCAATATAGGCCCCGGTCGCAGAACCCCGATCCAGTTCTCGGGTCAGGAAATCGATACCGTGTGCAGCCAGGCGAGTCGCCAGCACACGGTCAAACGGCGAGGGATTGCCGCCCTGCTGAACGTGACCCAGGATCGCCTGACGCACGTCGAAAAGGCCGTGGCCTTCTTCCTCGAACAGCCGGCACATAAAATCGGTGGTGTACTGCGCGTTTGCGCGCTCGTTGCGAATCGTGAGATAGAAACGCCGACCGCCCTGAAAGCCCTCGATCATCCGTTCCACATCGGCTTGCAGGTCCTTGAGGGAAACCCCTTCCTCGGGCAGATAGATGCGCTCAGCGCCGCTTCCAAGACCGCTCATCAGCGCCAGATAGCCGCAATAGCGGCCCATGACTTCGACCACGAAGCAACGCCGAGCGGCCATCGCCGACTGCTTGATCCGGTCGAGGGCCTCAACGATGACATTGAGCGCGGTGTCGGCGCCTATGCTCAACTCGGAGCCGGGCAGGTTATTGTCGATACTCGCCGGCAGGCAAATGATCGGAATCTTGAAGGCCGGATAGCGTTCCCGCTCGCTGTACAGATTGTGGGCGACCCTGTAGGCCAGCCAGCCACCGATGATCAGCAAACCGTCTATCTGGTGCGTTTCCAGCGCCCGTGCGACTGCGTAGAGCTGTTCGACGGTCGGCGCCTGCCGCGTCGTCCCCAGTTCGGCGCCGCCCATCGCCGCCCACCCTTCGACGTCGCCCCAGCTCAACTCCTCGATCCGGCCGGCAAGCAGACCCTCGAAACTGCCACGTACTCCGAGCATGGTGTGGCCACGATCCAGTCCCAGCCGAACAGCGGCGCGAGCCGCGGTATTCATGCCTGGCGCAAGCCCGCCGCCGTGCAACACGGCGAGCCGGCGCGGGCGCGCCGGCGGTATGACACTCGGCGGCGCGCCGGCCATGGCCTTGAAGGTCTGAAACATCTCGCTGAAACTGCTGCCACGCAACTCCATCGCTTTCGCATAATCATGCTCAGCGATCCTGCGCGCCACGGCGTGAGTTTGCTCGACGCATTCCATCAACGGTGCGTGTCGTACCCGGTTATAGCGCATGCCGACCATCTGCGGTTCGCTGTCCACGGTGGCCGCCAACAGCTCCTGGACGGCGGCATGGCCGACCAGCGTGCTCATGCAACGGTCGAAGGCGCTCGGCTTGCCGCCGCGCTGCACGTGGCCGAGGATGGTCACGCGCGTGTCCTCCCCAAGCCGGTCTTGCAGCACCTGCCGCACCTGGTCGCTGCTGATCCCCTTGCCCTCCTTGTCGCAGGCCCCCTCAGCGACGACGACGATGCTATCGCGCCGACCAGCCGCCCGACCGCTGCGCAGACGCTCGCACATCTCCTGCTGCCAGTCTTCTGGCGGTGCGCTTTCCGGGATCAGGACGTAGTCCGCACCGCCGGCGATGGCGCTCATCAGCGCCAGATAGCCGCAGTGGCGGCCCATCACCTCGACCACGAAGGTGCGCTGGTGGCTGGCGGCGGTGCTGGTAATGGCGTCGATGGCCTCGACGATCCGGTGCAGCGCAGTATCGGCACCAATGGTCATGTCCGTGCCGACCATGTCGTTGTCGATCGAACCCACCAAACCGGTAATCATCAGCGCCGGGTGCCTTTGCGCGGTCAGCGCGTCAATATCGCCGCGCTCGACCAGCTCCGCCAGGAGGCTAGGCCACTCCTGGCGAAACAGGTTGGCACCGGTCAAGCTGCCATCGCCGCCGATCACCACCAGCCGGTCGATCCCGTGCTGGAGCAGGTTTCGGGCGGCAATCAGGCGACCTTCCCGCTCGCGAAACGCTGGGCAGCGGGCCGTCCCGATGATCGTTCCACCGCGGTTCAAAATGCTTCCGACATCATCCCAGGACAGGGAGCGAATGCGCTCACCGCCATCCACCATCCCCTGATAGCCCTCCAGAATGGCGTGCACGCCGACGCCCCGGTTCAGCGCCGAGCGAACCACCGCGCGCACTGCGGCGTTCATGCCTTGGGCATCACCGCCGCTAGTCAGTACGCCAATGGTGCTTGAGAGATTGCTGACCATCGATACGACCTTCCTTCAACTGTTGTTGTGAGAGTCGCCTGCGCGACTCCCCTATCTCGCTTCTCCCCAATGCGCGCGTTGGGGTCAGAGATTGGCCGAACGCCACCAGTTGCTGTGATCCTTGCGCAGCACCTCGTGCGAGAGCATCGGATAATGGACGAGCTGCTCGCCAATACCCAGATAGAAACCTTCCTTGACCATTCGATAGGGGAACTGAAGCGAGTGCACGCGGTGTACGAGCTTGTTCTGCTTTGACCCTGGCTGCAGTTCCAGCAAGGCCTCGCGCAGGTGCAACAGGAAGGTATAGGGGAGATCGCCTTCCTGGCCGTTCTCCGGATCGCGAGCCAGCGGGCCGAGTCCGAGTTCGACGAAACACATCCCGGGAAAGCTAAAAAACTTCGATGGCTGGGTGGTCACGTCCGCGTAATACTTTGCCGGCTCGAGCACGCTGACCACCAGACTGTTGATCGGTGCCAGATCCTGGAACATGTGCCGTTCCTGGTCCGGCTGAGGCAGCCCGCCCGCACGCTTCAAACCCAGGGTCGCGCCCATCGCGGTGGTCAGGTAGAGCTTGCCGATGGCAGCCATCGATAGATGCTCCATGACCCGATACATCGAGATGTAGACGGAGTTCTTCGGCGTACCATCCGCTTTCGCCAAACAGCGTGCGAATGCGCCGTCGATATCGAAATATTCATGACGGAAGGACGGGTCGATCTCGAAGAACAAGGCCTGCCCCTTCGACTTGAACTTGTGGCCAGTCGCATAGTATTGCCCGAACTGCTCGGGTTCCAGCATCGATGCTATCAATGCTTCGGGAATCAGCGAAAAGTAGAGATGCATGGCCATATTTGAATCCTCCCTGAAATAGTCGAGCTTGTTCGACATTCTTGTTGAGCGCCACGTCGGTGCTACCCCGCGAAGCCCTCCTCCCTGGCCTCCCGCGTAGCACCCACGCAGTGTACGGCTAGGCGGCAGCCTTTTTGGCGAGGATGCGCATGCCGTAGAAGCTGCGAAAGACGAAAACGAGGTTAACAACCAGGAACAGGGCGGCCAGCGCAAATACTACTCCCTGCTGTCCCTGTGCCTGAAGCCCGACCGCCATCTCGACAGCCAGCAGACCAAAAAGCGTGGTGAACTTGATAATCGGGTTCATGGCCACCGAGGCGGTATCCTTGAATGGGTCGCCGACGGTGTCGCCAACCACCGACGCCGTGTGCAGATCAGTCCCCTTGGCGTGCATTTCGGTTTCGACGATCTTCTTGGCGTTGTCCCAGGCACCCCCGGCGTTGGCCATGAAGACCGCCTGGTAGAGACCGATGATCGCCAGCGAGATCAGATAGCCAATGAAGAAGAACGGTTCGATGAAGGCGCAGGCCAGGGTCCCAAAAAACACCGCCATGAAAATGTTGAACATCCCCTTCTGGGCATAGATCGTACAGATTTCCACGACCTTCTTGCTGTCCTTGTGCGACGCCTTGACCACAGCATCGAGTCGGATGTGGGTGCTGATGAACTCCACGGCCCGGTAGGCACCGGTCGATACGGCCTGGGTGCTGGCACCGGAAAACCAGAAGATCGTTGCGCCACCAGCGACCAGGCCGAGCAGGAACGGTGGGTGCAACAAAGAGAGCTTGTCGAGGTTTTCCGTCAAGCCACCAGTGAGCAGCATGACGATCGAAAAGACCATGGTCGTCGCGCCGACGACGGCGGTGCCGATCAACACCGGTTTGGCGGTGGCCTTGAAAGTGTTGCCAGCCCCATCGTTCTCCTCGAGCAGGAACTTTGCCGCAGCAAAGTCCACATCGACGCCGTAATCCTTCTTGATTTCAGCCGCGACACCGGGAACCTGCTCGATCATCGACAGCTCATAGACCGATTGCGCATTGTCGGTGACCGGACCGTAGCTATCGACAGCAATCGTCACCGGGCCCATTCCCAGGAAGCCGAAGGCGACCAATCCGAAAGAAAAGACCGCAGCCATCATCGCCGCCTTGGCGGAATCGGGATTGATCACCGCTGTCAGCTCGTGCTGCGAGAGAAGGTAGGAAGCGGACATCAGGCCGACGATGATCACGCCGATCCAGAATGCCGAGAAGTAGCCGGCGACAAGGCCGGAGAGGATATTGAGGCTGGCGCCTCCGGCCTCGGAGGCGGTCACCACTTCGCGAACGTGCTTGGAGTTGGTCGAGGTGAATACCTTCACCACCTCCGGAATGATCGCACCCGCCAGCGTGCCGAGGGTGATGATCAGCGAAAGCTGCCACCACAGGTCGGGGTAGGCGGTCCCGTTGGCGCTGAAGTTTCCAATCAGCAGATCGGACACAATGAAGGTGATGATCAGGGAAACTACCGATGTAATCCATACCAGCGAGGTCAGCGGTGCTTCGAAATTGAAGCGTTGTTTTTCGCCATACAGGCGCCGCGCGATCATCTGGTTGCCGACGTATGAAATGCCCGAGGCGACGATCATCATCACCCGCATGGCAAACAGCCACACCAGCAGCTGAACCTGAACGGCAGGTTCCGGCACGGCGAGCATGATGAAGGTGATCAGTGCCACACCGGTGACGCCGTAGGTCTCGAAGCCGTCGGCGGTCGGGCCAACCGAATCGCCGGCGTTGTCGCCGGCACAGTCCGCAATCACACCGGGGTTGCGCGCGTCGTCCTCCTGGATGCCGAATTCTATTTTCATCAAATCGGAACCAATGTCCGCGATCTTGGTGAAGATGCCGCCGGCGATGCGCAGTGCAGCGGCGCCCAGAGACTCACCGATGGCAAATCCGATGAAGCACTTGCCGGCCAGTGAAGCCGGGACGAAGAGCATGATACAAAGCATGATCAGCAACTCGGTCGAGATCAGCAGCATGCCGATGGAGATTCCCGAGGTGATCGGAATCGAATAAATCTGATAGGGCTTCGCCACCAGCGAGGCGAATGCCGTACGGCTGTTGGCTAGAGTATTGATGCGTATGCCGAACCAGGCCACGCCGAAAGAGCCGGCAATACCAATCACCGAAAACGCCAGGATCGTAGCGACGTCGGAAACCGGCAGTTGCTGGACGAAATAAAAATAGCCGATCATGATCACCGCGGTAAGGCCCTGCAAAATCAGCAGAAACTTGCCCTGAGTAATCATGTAAGTCTTGCAGGTTTCGTAGATCAGTTCGCTGATTTCAGCCATCGAGCGATGCACTGGCAGGCTACGAATCCGGCGGTAGATAACGGCACCGAAAAAAAAGGCCGCCAATGGCGACCACGAGCCCGTAGGAAAGCAGTGTCGAGCCGGACATCCCACCGAGAAAGCTTACCAGCAAACTATCCGCAAGATCCGGCAGAACCAGGTTGACTTCGGAAACATGGCCCGCCGTGCTTGCGAGAGCTGGCAATGACGTAACGCCAAGAACCAGAAGTGAGGCCAGGACGAGGTAGCGTACGAAACTGGCGCACGGAGGCGGCAGCGCATTTTGCGCGAATGTCATAATTTTGGAGTCCAAATGGAGTAAATATCTTCTCGCTATATCCTTCCAAGTGTCCGATTGGCAGGGCAGGAGGACTCGAGATTCAATACCGCCGCGGCGAGTATCTTCGCCCGCATCAGCCGTGTCAAGCGCATGAAGCGGTGACTAGCGGAGCCTATTTTCGTGAGAAATGCTTGCTTCTGGAAGACAGGCTACGAGCGTCACCTAATTGTTGCCACCAAGCTGTTTTCACTGACAAATCAAGGCAATGAGTGCCCTGCGTGGAGACCGGGGTACGCACCTGCTGCTAGTACAAGTGCATGTCGTCGCTCTGGTGAAGCGATTTTTCAGGTGACAATTTGGAATCCGTTTACGCCCCTTTAAAGCTCATCCAGCATATTCGCTGCCAATGCGTCGCCGGCTTGAGAATAGAGGGCTCAGGTGGCCATACTTGGCATGACCGATAGCGGAGCATAATCCATGAAAAATTCAATTCGCATTCTTTCGAATGGGAATCAACTATTTTTCTGTCTGCCAGAATTGCGTCTACCAAAGACGCCATGCATGCACGCTGCTGCGCTCCGGCGAGATCCGGAGAACGACGAAGGTGCTGCGAGAAGAGAGTGGCGAGGTCATCGGAAATTCGCCGTCATCAGGACATCCGTGCGTGACGCGCAGTGTGAGGCTGGCCACAAGCAGCAGCGCTAGGCCAGCGGCGAGCTCGTCGCCTTTCCTCGCACCGACACGACAATCTGCAGTGCCGTGCTCCCCCGCCGACAGGCTAACCCAACCAATCGAGAGGCGTAGCTGCCGCTCGCGCCAAAAAAAAAGCCGGGACAGTCTTCCTCCCGGCTCCCTTAATTCCTCCTATCACCACCCACCCCTTCATCCGCAAGGGGAGACGAGAGTTTCGCGAGTCGCTTACGCGATCTTCACATCAACAGCAGCGCTTACAAATTGCAGGAGCGCCACCAGTGGCTGTGGTTCTGTCGCAAAGCCTCATGCGAAGGCATTTCGTAGAAGGCGAGATCAGGGCCGTTACCCACATAAATACCGTTCTTGATCATCCGGTACGGGAACTCAAGTGAGTGCACCCGGTGCACCAGCTTGCTTTGCTTGCCGCTGGGATCCACTTCCAGCAAGGCCTCGCGCAGGTGGTGCACAAACGAGTACGGGAGATCGCCGATGGCACCGGCACCGGGATCCGTCGCTAGTGCGCCCAGGCCCAATTCGACAAAACACAGCCCGGGAAAGCGAATGAACTTGTTCGGCTGGCTGGTAACTTTTTCATAGTAAGTCTGCGGGTCTTGCGCACTGACCACCAGGCTGTTGACCGGTGCCAGGTCCTGATACATGTGCAAACCCTTCCCTTTCTCTGGGAACGCATCGGTGCGGCTCAAGGCGAGGGTCTGGCCGTAGGCGGTGCTCAGGTAGAGCTTGCCAAGAGCGCTGACCGGAATGTGCTCCAGCACCCGGTAGACAGAGATATACACCGAGTTCTTGGGCGTGCCATCGGGGTGCGCAACACAGCGCTCCAAGCCCTCATCGATGTTGAAGAACTCATGACGGAAGTCTGCATCGACCTCGAAAAAAAATCGCTTGTCCTTTGGACTTGTAGCTGTGGCCAGTTGAGTAGTATTGCCCGAACTCCTCCGGTTCCAGCATCGAGGCGATCAGGGCTTCGGGAACCAGCGAAAAGTAGAGATGTATCGTCATGATTGTGTACTTTCTCCAAGATGAGATTGTCTGGACAAGGTGCCATCGTCAACAAACCGACGACGCTTACCCCTAGACCAATGCGATTTTCATGCTGCGGCCACGACTCTTGTTTCGGAATTATACGAGGTGTGGCTTACGGCGCCTAGCCGCTTGAAGATACTTTGTTAGTTCGCCGGGTAAGTCTCGAGTCTTACCCATCCGACAATACTCAAACGTCAATATTTCTCGCCGCCAGAGCGTTTGACTCGATGAAGTTACGCCGCGGTTCGACCAACTCACCCATCAAGGTCGTGAAGATCTCGTCGGCACGAATCGCGTCCTCTATCTGAACTTTCAGCAAGCGCCGCACTTTCGGGTCCATGGTCGTTTCCCAAAGCTGATCAGGGTTCATTTCACCAAGCCCTTTGTAGCGCTGCTTGCTGACCGTACGCTCGACTTCATTGAGTAGCCACTTCATCGTTTCGGCAAAACTGCCGACTGCCTGCTGCTTTTCACCGCGGACCACGACGCCCCCAGGGCCAAACAGGCCAGCCAGGAGTTCGGCGGTCTTGCGCAGTTGCGTGTAATCGCCGCTGACCAGGAGATCCTCATCGATGACACCAACTCTGAGATTGCCATGCAGCACCTTTTCGAGGCGTAGTTGCCAGCGCTCCTCGGCGTCATCGTAACGCGCGTAGATCTTGATCCCCAGCTTGTCGCCGACGGCTGCCATCAGAGCCACTGCGGTCGCTGTTGCCGACGCCTCGTCACTGACGTCAATCTTCAGATTGGCATCGATCAAAGCGTGCAGCACCTCGGGGTTTATCAGGTGCGACAGACGGTTGATGACCGCTTCGGCAAGCAGATACTCGCGCGCCAGCTCTTCCAGAGCAGCCCCGGAAATCTCCAGCGCAGCGCTCTTCGGTGTGAGCACGGAACCCTCCAGCGCCAGAGTAAGCAGAAACTGCTTGAGCGCTTGATCGTCCTTGATGTAGCGCTCGGTCTTGCCGTGCTTGACCTTGTACAGCGGTGGCTGCGCTATGTACATGTGCCCATTCTCGATCAACTCGGGCATCTGACGATAAAAGAAGGTCAGCAGCAGGGTACGAATGTGCGCACCATCGACATCAGCATCGGTCATGATGATCAGGCGGTGATAACGCAGCTTCTCCGGCTTGTACTCATCCTTGCCGATACCGGTGCCAAGCGCGGTTATCAGGGTGACGATCTCTTGCGAAGAAATAAGCTTGTCGAAGCGCGCTTTCTCGACGTTGAGGATCTTTCCCTTCAACGGCAGGATGGCCTGGAACTTTCGGTCGCGACCCTGTTTCGCAGAACCGCCAGCGGAATCTCCTTCGACCAGGTATAGCTCGCAAAGCGCCGGGTCTTTCTCCTGGCAATCGGCTAGCTTGCCGGGCAAGCCGACGCCGTCGAGCAAACCCTTGCGGCGCGTCATCTCCCTGGCTTTTCTGGCTGCGTCGCGAGCCCGCGCCGCTTCGACGATTTTGCCGGTAATCACCTTGGCGTCAAGCGGCCGCTCCTGAAGAAACTCGCTCAGCTTGGCCGCCACCACCTCTTCGACCGCCGGCCGCGCTTCCGATGAAACCAGTTTCATCTTCGTCTGCGAAGCAAACTTCGGATCGGGCATTTTCACCGACAGCACGCAGGCCAGGCCTTCACGCATATCGTCGCCGGCGATATCGACCTTGGCCTTCTTGGCAATCTCGTTTTCTTCGATATAGCGATTGATGACCCGCGTCATCGCCGCCCGCAGACCGGTCATGTGCGTTCCACCGTCAGCCTGCGGGATGTTGTTGGTGAAGCACAGAACCTGTTCGGCGTAGCTGTCGTTCCATTGCATGGCCACTTCGACGCTGATCGGGCCATTGGCACTCAGCGATTCCCCTTCGGCATGGAAAATATTCGGATGCAGTACCGACTTGCTGCGATTGATGTATTCGACGAAACCCTGAACACCGCCCAGAAAAGCAAAGTCTTCTTCCTTGCCGTTGCGCTGATCGATCAGGCGGATCTTCACGCCATTGTTGAGGAACGACAGCTCGCGCAAACGCTTGGCTATGATTTCGTAGTGAAACTCGACCTCGCCGAAGATCTCCTCGTCGGCCATGAAGTGCAGTTCGGTGCCACGTTTCTCTGTGTGGCCAAGGATCCTCGTCGGTGATACCTCCACTCCCCGTTGCATTTCGAGTGGACGGTCGACGACCTTGCCACGGTTGAACTCGATGAAATGCTTCTGACCATCTCGGCGGATGGTCAACCGCAGCCACTTGGACAAGGCGTTAACGCAGGAAACGCCAACTCCGTGCAAACCTCCAGAAACCTTGTACGAATTCTGGTTGAACTTGCCACCCGCGTGCAGCACGCACATCACGATCTCCGCGGCCGACCGCTTCGGCTCGTTACGGTCATCGAACTTGACACCGGTCGGGATTCCACGCCCGTTGTCGGTCACCGAAATCGAATTATCAGCATGAATGGTAATGACAATGTCGTCACAGTGACCGGCCAGCGCCTCGTCAATGGCATTATCGACGACCTCGAAAACCATGTGGTGCAAACCCGTCCCATCAGAGGTGTCACCGATGTACATCCCCGGGCGCTTGCGCACCGCCTCCAGGCCTTCCAGCTGCAGGATGCTCGTTTCGTCGTAGGCGGGTTGCTCGTTTTCTTCACTCATTCTTTGATCCAAACTATCTGTCGTCGGTTTAAGCACTGGTGTTGCTGTTCGGCCCGCGCATCCCCTCAGATGCGCATTGGCATAACCACGTAGCGGAATCGCGCGTTGCCAGGAATGGTCAACAGCGCACTTGAATTAGCGTCGTTGAAGCCCCATTCGATGGTTTCCTCCGAGCGGTTGTTCAACACGTCGAGCAGGTAGGCGACATTAAAACCGACGTCGAGTGCTTCTCCATCGTACTCGACTTCGATCTCTTCCAGCGCTTCTTCCTGCTCGGCGTTGGCAGCCATGATCTTGAGTGAGCCCTCCGCAAGCATCAGACGAACGCCGCGGAATTTCTCATTGGTCAGAATCGCCGCCCTGACCATCGACTGCAGCAAGAGCGTGCGACTGACCGAAACGACGTTCCTCAGGCTCGCCGGAATGACTCGCTCGTAGTCCGGGAAGCGACCGTCGATCAGCTTTGAGATCAAGCTAATATGGCCGAACTGGAAACGAATCTGGTTCGGCAGCATCTCGATCGAAAGCGCCTCGTCGCTATCAACGAGCAGTCTGTTCAGTTCGATCACCGTCTTGCGCGGCAGAATCAATTCCAGGCGCGCGGCACCTTCGGCCCGCAAGGCTTGGGGAGCGTCTTCGAGCGGCATGCTGGCGTAGGCCAGACGATGTCCATCCGTGGCCACGGCGCGCAGCTCGCTGCCATCAAAGAGCAGCAGAAGCCCGTTCAGGTAGTAGCGTACGTCCTGCGTCGCCATCGCGTACTGCGTTTGCGCCAGCAAGCTGCGGAACGCCTTCTGCTCGACAGTGAAACGCTTGACTTCGCCCTCGGCCACCGCCAGGCACGGAAAGTCATCAGCCGGCAAGGTCTGCAGACTGAACCGACTCTTGCCAGCCTTTACCTGCAGGCGCCGGTCATCCAGAACCAGGCTCACTTCGGCGGCTTCTGGCAAGGAACGCAGAATCTCCTGCAGCTTTCTCGCGCCGACCGTCACCGCGCCATCGCCATCACCGGTCGCATCGTTGCTCGAACTGGTGATCTGGATTTCTATATCGGTGGCCAGAAGGGTCAACACATCGCCCCGCTTTTC
Source organism: Candidatus Accumulibacter phosphatis (assembly GCF_012939955.1). Taxonomy (GTDB): domain Bacteria; phylum Pseudomonadota; class Gammaproteobacteria; order Burkholderiales; family Rhodocyclaceae; genus Accumulibacter; species Accumulibacter delftensis. Next base: position 36,465 of record NZ_SPMY01000005.1, on the reverse strand, counting down.
GAGCAAGACGTTCGACAGGATGGGCAAGGTGTGACGCTTCTCAACTATCCCCGAAACGGCCTGCAACGGTGCCAGCAGAGTGTCGCGTCTTGTTTTAATAAGAAGCATATATATAAATCCTATAAAGACTATAGTCGGAACAAGTCTGTTGATAGTTCGCTATTTACGCTTATATTCAGAGACTTGCGTCTATTTCTAGAGCTGAAAAAAGCCTGTCTTCGCCTGTGGGCCAAATCTAACAATTTATCCACAGGGTCCTTCTGTTCCCTTTATCCACTATCTGTCGGCATTTTTTTCCACGAACTTCTACATCTCACTACATGCTTCGCCCTAGCTCTTGAGGACCTGCTGCAGCACGTGCACATCATGGTTGAGTTCGTTGTCCTTGGTGCGCAGATCATCGATCGTTCGTACCGCGTGCAGCACGGTGGTGTGGTCGCGACCGCCGAAGGCGCCACCGATGGCCGGGTAGCTCATCGTGGTCAGATTTTTGGCCAGCCACATGGCGATCTGCCGTGGTCGGACGATCACTCGTGTCCGCTTTTTTGAGAACAGGTCCGCCACCTTGATCTTGTAGTAGTCGGCAACCGTCTTCTGGATGTTGTCGACAGTGATCTGGCGGTTGACTGCGCCAATTACGTCCTTGAGCGCTTCCTTGGCTAGGTCCAGCGAGATCAGGAGGCCGTGGAACGCCGAGTAGGCGAGCACTTTTTTGAGTGCGCCCTCAAGCTCGCGGACGTTGGAGCGTAGATGTTTGGCTATGTAGAATGCCACCTCGTCGTCGAGGGCGACCCCATCCCCTTCCGCCTTCTTCTTGAGGATCGCCACCCGCATCTCCGTTTCCGGCGGCTCGATCTGTACGGTCAAGCCCCAATCGAAGCGTGTGATCAACCTATCCTCAAGGCCAGAAATGTTCTTCGGATAGGTGTCACAGCTGATCACGATCTGCTTGCGCGTTTCGCTCAGCGCGTTGTAAACGTAAAAGAATTCTTCCTGGGTCCGATTCTTGCCGTTGAAGAACTGGACATCGTCGAGCAGCAGTACATCAAGCGAGCGGTAGTAGCGTTTGAAGACGTCGAAGGACTTCTGCTGGTACGCGCGCACGACATCCGAATAATAGTCCTCGGCATGGACGTAACGAACGACGCTTTCGGGATAGTTATCGAGAATGTGATTGCCGATGGCGTGGATCAGGTGCGTCTTACCGAGACCGGCACCCCCATAAATGAAAAGCGGGTTGTAGGTTGTCTCGCCAGGGTTGATTGAAACCTGTCGCGAAGCGGCGCGCGCCAGATCGTTGGCTTTGCCGACGATCAGGTTCTCAAAGGTAAAGGTCTTGATCAAGCGCGTTTTTTTCGTAGGCTGTACGGTCTCTCGCGGCGAGCGAGGTGCTGCTGATGGCGGCTGCCGTTCCTGCAGCCGTCGAGCGGCTATCAACCCGTGGCGAAGTGCTGTTTGTCCCCGGCGCTTGCTGCCGTGGCGGTGCGACGCGCTCACCGAGGCTCAAGACGATGTTGACCGGCATCGAAAAGTGCTCGCACGCCAACTCTTCGATCCGTGCCAGATAGCGTTCCTTGACCCACTTGAGAATAAAACCGTTGGGCGCCAGGAGCCGCAAGCCACGCGCGCAGTCATCCTCCCCTTGCATAACGAGGGGACGGATCCAGGTACTGAATTGCTGAGGCGGAAGTTCCTGCTCGAACTGGCTCAGACAGGCGGACCAGAAGCTAACCATCAATAGTCATGTACTGACATTCCGAAGTGTTGGGCCGACGCAGAAACGTAACGGCGACCGTTCGCCATGACAAGACAGCTTGGAAATCATCGAGATGGACCACAATCCCCGCCTGCTGCAGGCTATCCCCCTGGTGCTGGTAAGGAAGACCGGCTGCTGACCCTCTACGCTTCGCAATTGTTATCTTGTCACGAGCGTTCAAACGACAATTTTAACCCGTCAGACCGAAGTTATCCACAGCTTCATTGAAAATATGGCCTTGACAAGCTTTACCCTCAGGTTGTCTAATTACCCGTTCACTTCGCTATGACTTCAAGGGTTTAACCATGAAACGCACTTATCAACCGTCGGTGGTTCGTCGCAAGCGCACGCACGGCTTCCTCGTCCGCATGTCCACCCGTGGCGGTCGCGCCGTCATTCGTGCCCGTCGCGCCAAAGGTCGTCATCGTCTTGCCGTTTGAACGGCAGCGCTGATTCAGCTGATTCAGCTGATTCCGTCGGCAATCTTTCGTTTGCCGCCGCAGCTTTTCCAAAGCACTACCGCCTGTTGAAAACGGATGAGTACTCATCCGTTTTTGGTTTCCGGAAGGCGCTGAAAAGCCAGCATTTTCTGCTACATTACCGCCCTCGTGACGCAGACGACATAGCCGGAGCCAGGCTTGGCTTGGTCGTCGCCAAGCGCTTTCTGCGCCGATCGGTTGATCGCAATCTGGTCAAGCGACTGGCACGAGAGCATTTCCGCTTGCTGCGTGCCCGTCTTCGCTGCAACGATTTCGTGCTGCGCTTGGCGGCCAAGCCGAAAGCAGTTGAACGCCAAGCTTTGGCGCTGGAAATCCAGCGCCTGCTGAGCAAGATGACCTCACCTCGATGATGGGCCGATGAAACAGTTGTTGCTCGCGCTGATAGCCTTTTACCGTTACGCGATCAGTCCCTTTCTCGGGAGTCGTTGCCGCTTCTTCCCAAGCTGTTCCGAGTACGCGGCCGAAGCCCTTGAAAAACATGGCACCGGCAAGGGAGTACGCCTTGCCCTGCAGAGAATTTTCCGCTGTCATCCGTGGAATCCGGGTGGTTTTGACCCCGTACCCTGAACATCAATCGAATCGTATAGGCTTTCATGGATAACCGACGCCTGCTCCTGTTGCTGGTCTTCTCCTTTTCGCTGGTCATGCTCTGGGATGCGTGGCAGAAATACAATCAGCCTCCACCAGTCGCACCCATAGCGACAGCCGGGGCAGTGGCTCCCGGATCGACGGCAGACCCGGCAGCGCCGCAGCCATCGGCAAGCCTGCATTCGCCGGTGCCGACGGTACCCGGCGCCGCCGCCGTTCCGTTTATGCCAACGGGTGAGACGGTGACCATCAGGACCGACCTTTTTGTCGCCGAGATCTCGGCAGAGGGAGGTGATATCGTTCGCCTGACCCTGGACGAATACAAGGACACGGAGAGCAAGAGCAAGGATTTCGCTCTTTTCGACCGACGTCACCAGTATGCCGCGCAAAGTGGCTTGATCGGCGAAGGCTTGCCAAGCCACAAGACCGTCTTCTCGGTCGTCCCCGGTGACCGAGAACTCAGCGGCGAGGCCAAGACGCTGCAGCTGCGCCTCGAGGCAGCGCCCAGCAATGGTGTCAAGGTAACAAAAATCTATACTTTTACCCGCGGCAGCTATCTGATCGATGTCGGCTACGAAATCGACAATGGTGGCGAGAAGCAGGTCGCGGCGCACGCTTACTATCAACTCCAGCGCGATACGGCGCCACCTGAAGGCGAGAGCCGGATGGTGATGACCTTCACCGGGCCCGCCGTCTATACCGAGCAGGAGAAGTTCCAGAAAGTCGATTTCTCCGCTGTCGAAGCGGGCAAAGCCAAGTTTGTCACGCAGGCCGACAACGGCTGGATCGCCATGATCCAGCACTATTTTGTCGCTGCCTGGGTACCACCGGAGAAGCTCGCCCGCGAGTACTACATGCGCAAGCTGGACAGCGCCACTAGCCCGGCGATAACCGCTGGAGTGATTGTCCCGGTACCGGTCGCCGCGCCCGGCGCCAAGGTGGTTTTTTCTGTTCCGCTCTATGCGGGTCCGCAACTGCAAAGCAAGCTCGACCATCTGGCATTGCCCACGTCTGAAGGTGGAATTGGTGCACAGGGTTTGCCATTGGTCGTTGACTACGGCTGGCTGACGATCATCGCCGCGCCGATCTTCTGGTGTCTGCAGGCGATTCACAAAGTGGTCGGCAACTGGGGCTGGGCGATCGTCCTGCTTACCGTCGGTATCAAGTTGCTGTTCTTTCCGCTATCGGCAGCCAGCTACAAGTCGATGGCCAAGATGCGCAACGTGACACCGCTTCTGGTCAAGCTCAAGGAGCGCCACGCTGGTGATCGACAGAAGCTCAACCAGGAAATGATGGAGCTCTACAAACGCGAAAAAATAAATCCGCTCGGTGGCTGCCTGCCGATTGTGGTGCAGATCCCCGTCTTTATCGCTCTCTACTGGGCCCTACTGGGTGCCGTCGAAATTCGTGATGCGCCGTGGATCCTCTGGATCACCGACTTGTCGGCGAGCGATCCGTATTACGTCCTGCCGGTCATCATGGTCGTGACGATGCTCATCCAGACCCGGCTTAATCCGACGCCGCCGGATCCGATTCAAGCCAAAGTGATGATGATGATGCCGTTCATCTTCGGCGCCATGTTTTTCTTCTTTCCGGCCGGTCTGGTGCTCTATTGGGTGGTCAACAATACCCTGTCGATTGCCCAGCAATGGCAGATCACGCGGATGATGGCAGGTGGCGCGAAAGCCGCCAACGATCCCAAAGTCTGAGCCGGGAAAAACGGCAGCGACCATAGCCGCCATCGCGACCGCCCCTGGTCGTGGTGGAATCGGCATCGTCCGCGTCTCAGGAGCGAAGCTCCTCGACTTCGCCGCGGCACTCAGCGGCAAGCGGCCTGCCGCTCGCCTGGCGACGCTCGCTGCTTTCAGGGCCGGCGACGGCAGCGTCATCGACACTGGCCTGCTGCTCTACTTTCCCGGACCGAATTCCTTTACCGGCGAAGAAGTTCTCGAACTGCACGGCCACGGTGGGCCGGTGGTCATGCAGATGCTCCTGGCGCGCTGCCTCGAACTCGGCGCACTCCTGGCCGAGCCAGGCGAGTTCACTCGCCGCGCCTACCTCAATGGCAAGCTCGATCTGGCACAAGCTGAAGCGGTCATTGATCTGATCGACGCGGCAACCGCCGCTGCTGCGCGCAGCGCCGTGCGCTCGCTGCAGGGCGAGTTCTCGCACGAAATCAATTCCTTGCTGGAGCAGCTGATCGAACTGCGCGCGCTAGTCGAGGCGACCCTCGATTTTCCGGAAGAGGAAGTCGATTTCCTCGAAGCCGCCGATGCCTTCGGCCGTCTCGATCGCCTGCGACAGCGCCTGGCACTGGTCTTCAACCGTGCCCAGCAGGGTCGTCTGCTGCAGGGTGGTCTACACGTCGTCCTCGCCGGCCAGCCAAACGTTGGCAAGTCCAGCCTGCTCAATCGTCTTGCCGGCGACGACTTAGCGATCGTTACGGCTTTGCCGGGAACCACTCGCGACGTCGTGCGCGGCACCCTGCAGCTCGAAGGCATCCCGCTGCACGTGATTGATACTGCGGGCCTGCGTGAAACCGAAGACCCGATCGAGCAGATCGGTATCGAACGTAGTTGGCGCGAGATCGAGCGCGCCGACGTCGTCGTCTTGCTGGTAGACGCGCGCAGCGGCGTTGCTGACGCCGACCGCGCCATTCTGGCGCAACTGCCCGGCCACCTTGCCCGGGTAACGGTGCATAACAAGATCGATCTTGCTGGCCGCGGCGCGGCCGCTGTCGACGACGCCGATGGTGTGGTCATTGCCCTTTCGGCCAAATCGGGCGAAGGCCTAGAACTCCTGCGCCGGGCCTTGCTGCACATTGCCGGCTGGCATCCGGCTGAAGACGTTTTCATCGCTCGCGAACGCCACTTGGGTGCCTTGAGCGAAACACGCTGGCGCATCGAGCAAGCGCAGGCGCAACTACCCCGGCTGGAGCTGTTCGCAGAAGAACTGCGTCTTGCACAACTGGCGCTGGCGACGATTACTGGCGAGTTCAGTGCCGACGACCTGCTCGGCGAGATCTTCGGGCGTTTCTGTATCGGCAAATAAGGGCGTTGCTGACCTTCCTGCCGTCGACTGCGCTGCTCACGTCACCACAAAGGATTTCAAGGAATGAATTGGGACCCCGAGCAATATCTCAAATTCGTCGAAGCACGGCGGCGACCGGCACTTGATCTGATCGCCCGGCTTGGCACCATCGGCCCCAAGAATGTCCTTGACCTCGGCTGCGGCGCCGGCAACATCACCCGCTTGCTCGCCGAACATTGGCCACAGGCCGTGATCGTCGGCGTGGACAAGGACGCGGCTATGCTCCGTAAAGCCGCATCGACCGCCTCGCCGATCGACTGGCAGCAGTGCGATATTGTCGACTGGCGGCCAAGGCTTGCGCCTGATCTTATTTTCTCGAACGCTGCGCTGCATTGGCTTGGCGATCATCCGCAGCTGCTGCCCGGGCTGATCGCGCAGCTCGCCGAGGGTGGCGTGCTGGCCGTGCAGATGCCCTCGAACTTTGCTGCACCGTCGCATCAGATTCTGCGCAAGCTGGCTGACGATGATCGCTGGCAACAGTCGCTAGCCGGCATAGCGCTGGGGAAGGTCCTTTCTCCGGCCGAATACCACCGCCTGTTGTCGCCGCTTTGTCGTCATCTGGAGATCTGGGAGACCATCTACTGGCAGGTGCTCAGCGGTGACGACGCAATCATCGAATGGATGAAGGGAACGACCTTGCTTCCCTATCTCGCGCGCCTCGACGCAGTCGCCAAAGAAGAGTTTTTGGCCGCCTATCGCGCACCGCTGGCGGTGGTCTATCCGCGCGGCAGTGATGGTCATACCCTGTTCCCCTTCAAGCGGCTCTTCTTCGTGGCGCAGCGCTGAATGGAATTCACCGCCGCCGAACTATCCATTTTTCTTGCCCTGGGGACGGCCGCGCTGTTTGCCGGCTTCATCGACGCGGTCGTTGGCGGGGGCGGCCTGATCCAGATTCCGGCGTTGTTCACCACCTTGCCGAATGAAATTCCTGCGACCTTGTTTGGCACCAACAAGTTCGCCAGCGTCTTCGGCACCAGCAATGCCGCCTGGCGCTACGCGCGCCGGGTCAACATGCCCTGGCGCACGACCCTGCCGGCGGCGCTGGCGGCGTTTGCTTTCTCCTATCTCGGCGCGGCGGCGGTCGCCTGGATGCCACCGGAACTGCTGCGGCCGTTGATCCTCTTGTTGCTCATCGGCGCGGCCGTCTATACCTTTGTGCGTAGCGACTTTGGTGCCATTCACCGGCCGCAACACACCGGTCGCCGTGAATTGATCTACGCGCTGATCGTTGGCGGCGCAATCGGCTTTTATGATGGCTTCTTCGGGCCGGGTACCGGCAGTTTCCTGATTTTTCTCTTTATTCGCTTCTTCGGTTTTGATTTCCTGCACGCTTCGGCGGCGTCGAAAGTGGTGAACGTCGCCACCAACCTCGCGGCGTTGGGCTACTTTCTCCCCAACGGCCATATACTGCTGGGTCTGGCGATTCTGATGGCCAGTTGCAACATCCTCGGTTCATTGATCGGCACCCATCTTGCGCTGCGGCACGGCAGTGGCTTCGTTCGGAAGGTGTTTTTGTGCGTTGTCAGCCTGTTTATCATCAAATTCGCCCACGATACCTTCGCTTGAGCTTGTCTTGCCGGTTGGTCCGGCGCTGGTCGCCGTACAGTTAGGCAGTCGCCATCCGACGACAGCTTCGTCTAAGTGCGGGGCTGCTCGGCCTGCTTGCGCGTCGCCGTCAAGGGGACGACGGCAATTCCGTACTTGCGTGAAACGCGCTCGTACATCTCTCGCGCCGAAATTACCTTGGGGTTGCGCAAGTCCTTTTCCTGGGCTGTGCGCAGGTAACCAAGGCCACGCTTGGCGAGCGCTGGATTCCATCCCTTGATTTCAAGCAGGGTAAAAATGGCTTTGCTGGCGTTGATCAGGAACTGCAGGTTGGGTACCCGTTCGGCAGCCTCCATGAGCAGCTTCACCGAGCCATCAAGATCGCCGCCGCGGGCGGCAAGGACGCCGCGGTTGTTGAGTTCGACGATTTCCCTGCCGACCTGCGCGAGTAGCGCCTTGCCCGCCTCTTCCTTGCCGGCCTTGGCGTAGATGCTTTCGATCTGGGCAATCATCGCGCGGTCCTGGTGGTTCTCGGCGGCAACCTTGCGCACCATCTCCTGGGCGATGGCTTCTTTGCCGGTGGCCAGGCAGGCATGCGCCAGATCGAGAGCCAGTTTGCTCGATACCAGGGTGTCTTTACCGTCCGCCTTCAAGCCATCATGCAAGACGAGCGCTTTCTCGATGGCCATCTGGGCTTTGGTCGGGTCACCCTCCTTGTTCGCACAGAGCCCGTCCATGACCAGTGCCGCCAGCTCGCCCTGCTTGCTGCCGCGCCAGTCGCGGCGGAGTTCGTCGGCAATTCGTTTGGCGCCTTCGACGTGCCCCAGATCGATCATCGCGCGCGCGAGATTGGAGTAGTCGTCAATGTTGTTCAGCGAGGACCCACGCCGGCGCTCGAGCACTTTTCCGTAGGCGCGTTCGGCAGCCTGGAAATCGTGGTTTCGTGCCGCCACATCACCGACCATCCGCTGCCGGGCCGTGTTGTTGGGCGAGATCATCGTCGCCGACTGCAGGGCTTCCTGTGCCTCGCGCAGCTTGCCCATTTCTTCGCGTACCTCGGCGACGAAGTCGTAGGCCGCCATGAATTCGGGGAAGTCTTCGATCAGCGCCTGGGCGACGGTTTCGGCTTCGCGCAAATGCTGTTGACTGCGCAGGGCGATGGCCAGACCCATGCGCGCCCAGGGGACCATGCGTTGTTGCAGGACCTCTTGGTAGACCGCTTGCGCCTCCGCCGGGCGCCCGAGCACATTGAGGATCTCGCCCTTGAAGCGCAGCAGGTCGAAGAGGAAGCCGCTATCCTGAGCGAGCAGGCGTTCACAGGCGTCCAATGCGTCGCTGAAAGCGCCGTTCTCGAGAGGCTCGTAGAGCGCTGCGAAGAACTGCTTTCTGTACAGTGCGCGCACCAGCCTGCCGTGCAGATCGTCGGCGGTGAACGGTTTGATCAGGTAGTCATCCGGGGCCAGCTCGGCGATCGACACGACGTTGTGATAGGCGCGTTCGCTGGTAATCAGCATGAAGACGGTCGCTAGCGCCACCAGGCGTTGCTGGCGCAGCTCTTCGAGCAGTTGCTGGCCATCGCGTCCGTCCTCGAGCTGGTAGTCCGAGAGGATGATGTCGAAATGGTGGCTGCGGACCTGACGGAGCACTTCAGCCGTGGTGCCGGCATTGTGCACTGACGTAACCCCCAGCGCTGAAAGCATGATGCGCAGCGAATTGCGTGCGTTGGGATAGCGATCGATCAACAAGGCTCGCTTGTGGGCCAGTTCCTTGCTCATCTTGTGGAGCATCTCGGCGGTGGTTTCGGCTCTCATCATGGCTGGCACATTACCCGACCGCGCCCAGGCGGGCAAGCAAGGAAACCAGGCCCCGGCGCGCGAGGGCAATGATGTGAAAGTCGCGCAAGCGACTCACAAACCTCCCTTCTTGCCGCGCGGGAGAAGGGTCGGGGATGAGACGGGGAATTCTGGGCGCAAGCGCCCAGCCCGTCGAACGATTCCGGCGTGCAAGCCGGAATCCGCACTGCAAGTGGAGGGAAAAACGGTCATGACTTTCATGATCTGGGGTGTCTCGATTGTCATGACCGTTAGCTGCGGATCAGATAATCGAAGGCGCTAAGCGCAGCTTTCGTGCCTTCGCCCATGGCGATAACTATTTGTTTGTAGGGCACGGTGGTCACGTCGCCGGCGGCAAAAACACCGGGCAGCGAAGTCGCACAGCGGGCGTCGATCTCGATCTCACCGTGCGCAGACAGTTCGAGTGTGCCCTTGAGCCACTCGCTGTTCGGTAGCAGGCCGATCTGTACGAAGATGCCGGCGAGGTCGATACGTCGCTTTTCACCGCTGGCGCGATCGGTGTACAGCAGGCCGTCGACTTTCTGGCCGTCCCCGGCTACTTCGGTGGTCAGCGCCTCGGTGATCACATCGACGTTGCCGAGACTGAAAAGCTTCTTCTGCAGCACGGCGTCGGCCCGCAGGCTGGCCTCGAATTCGAGCAAGGTGACGTGGCCAACGATACCGGCGAGGTCGATGGCCGCTTCCACGCCGGAGTTGCCGCCACCGATCACCGCCACTCGCTTGCCCTTGAACAGCGGCCCGTCGCAGTGCGGACAGTAGGCGACACCATGACCCCGATACTCCTTCTCGCCAGGAACGTTGATCTCGCGCCAGCGGGCACCGGTGGCGAGGATCACCGTCTTGCTGCGCAGGGTCGCACCACTGGCCAGGCGTAGTTCGGTCAGGCCGTCGACCGCCTGTGGCAGCAGCGCCTCGGTACGCTGCAGATCCATGATATCTACGTCGTACTCCTTGACGTGCTCTTCGAGCGCGACGGCGAGCTTCGGACCATCGGTTGCCTTCACCGAGACGAAGTTTTCAATGGCCAGGGTATCGAGGACCTGGCCACCGAAGCGCTCGCTGACCACGCCCGTGCGAATGCCTTTGCGTGCCGCGTAAATCGCCGCCGCGGCGCCAGCCGGGCCGCCACCGACGATGAGTACGTCGAAGGGCTCGCGAGCGTTGATTTTCTCTGCGCCGCGCTGCGCCGCGCCGGAATCGATCTTGGCGACGATCTCTTCCAGGGCCATGCGGCCCTGGCCGAACTGCTCGCCGTTGAGAAAGACCGTCGGCACACCCATGATCTGGCGCGCGCTGACCTCGTCCTGGAACAGTGCTCCGTCGATCATCTGGTGGCTGATGCCGGGGTTGCTGACGGCCATCAGGTTCAGCGCCTGCACCACGTCCGGGCAGTTGTGGCAGGAAAGCGAAATGAAGGTTTCGAAATGGAATTTGCCGGGAATGGCGCGAATTCCCTCGATCACACTGGCGTCGGCCTTCGGCGGATGACCCCCGACATGCAGCAGGGCTAGAACCAGCGACGTGAATTCGTGCCCCATCGGGATACCAGCAAAGCTGATGCGTGCTTCTTCGCCAGCCAGGCCGACCGCGAACGAGGGTTTGCGGGCCGCGTTGCCGTCTTCCCGGAGGCTCACCTGCTCGGACAGCGCGGCAATTTCCTGCAGCAGGGCCAGCATCTCGCGGGCGGATTGACTGCTGTCCAGCGAGGCGAGCAATTCGATCGGTCGCTGCAGTTTTTGCAGGTAGGCAGCGAGTTGAGTCTTGATGTTGGCGTCGAGCATGTAAGCGCTTCCTTGTCGAGTGGTTTGAAAAAGGGCCCCCAATGCAAAGGGGCCGCCAAGCATTGCTTCGCGGCCCCTTTGCATTGGGACCCGGGCTCGCGCTGCCTCGCAGTACAGGCAGCGCGAATGAGCAAAGGCTTCTAGATTTTGCCGACCAGGTCGAGTGACGGAGAGAGCGTCGCGTCGCCGGGTGTCCACTTGGCCGGGCAGACTTCACCCGGATGGCTGGCCACGTACTGGGCAGCCTGTACCTTGCGCAGCAGTTCTTTGGCGTCACGACCGATCCCCAGGTCGTGGATTTCACAGATCTTGATGACCCTTCGGGGTTTATGACGAAAGTGCCGCGCAGCGCCAGGCCTTCCTCTTCGATCATTACTTCGAAGTTGCGGGTGATTGCCCCGGTGGGGTCCCCGACCATCGGGTAAGTGATTTTCTTGATGGTCTCGGAAGTGTCGTGCCACGCCTTGTGCGTGAAGTGCGTATCGGTGGACACCGCGTACACTTCGAGGCCCAGCTTCTGAAACGATGCGTACTCATCGGCCAGGTCGCCGAGTTCGGTTGGACAGACGAAGGTAAAGTCAGCCGGGTAGAAGAAGACCACCGACCACTTGCCCTTCAGATCGGCGTCAGTGACGGGGCCAAACTTGCCGTTGTGAAAAGCCGTTGCTTTGAATGGTTTGATTTCGGTATTGATCAAGGACATCTTGAGCTCTCCTTCGGGTGGGGTGAAAAAACTGAATCGACGGGTTCATGGTAGAGGATTCGCCAGCATTGTTCCAATTGATTCTCGCAATGCGACTCATAGCCAAACGCTATATTCGCCCCGTGGCGAGCTCTCACGCAGCGCTGGAGAGTTTGTTGAAACCTGTTATTTTTCAGCGAACTGCAGTAGAATTCCGCTATTTTGCGCAGGCCTCTCTGCGAGGAAGATCCGACTGCCCATGCTCTTTCCTGACCGTTTCGAGGTGATTGTCGTCGGTGGCGGCCATGCCGGCACCGAGGCGGCGCTGGCCGCGGCGCGCATGGGAGTGAAGACTCTGCTGCTGACCCACAACCTCGACACCCTGGGCGCGATGAGCTGCAATCCGTCGATCGGCGGCATCGGCAAAGGGCATCTGGTCAAAGAGGTCGACGCCTTGGGCGGGGCGATGGCCGAGGCCACCGATGAGGCGGGTATCCAGTTTCGGACGCTGAATTCGAGCAAGGGTCCGGCGGTGCGTGCGACGCGCGCGCAGGCCGACCGCGTCCTCTACCGGCAGGCGATTCGTCGCCGCCTGGAGAATCAGCCGAATTTAACGATTTTCGCGCAGGCCTGTGACGATCTGATCGTCGAAGGCAATCGCGTGGCCGGAGTGGTGACCCAGCTCGGCGTGCGCTTTGCGGCGCCAGCGGTGGTCCTGACCACCGGCACTTTTCTTAACGGCCTGATTCACGTCGGCATGTCGAACATGGTTGGCGGCCGCATGGGTGACCCACCGGCGGTTTCGCTGGCGACACGGCTGCGCGAGCTGGAATTGCCGGTCGGGCGACTCAAGACCGGCACGCCGCCGCGGCTCGACGGGCGGAGCATCGATTTTTCGGTGATGGTCGAACAACATTCGGATCAGCCGCGGCCGGTTTTCTCCTTTCTTGGTGACGCGGCGCAGCACCCACAGCAACTGCCGTGCTGGATTACCAGCACCAATTCCGGCACGCACGACATCATCCGCGCCAATCTGGATCGCTCGCCGATGTACACCGGCGTCATCGAAGGTATTGGTCCGCGCTACTGTCCTTCGATCGAAGACAAGATTCATCGTTTCGCCGGTAAGGACAGCCACAACATCTTCCTCGAGCCGGAAGGCCTGCACACGCACGAAATCTATCCCAACGGGATCTCGACCAGTCTGCCCTTCGACGTGCAGTTGGCGATCGTGCGCTCGATCCGTGGCCTGGAGAGCGCGCATATCCTGCGCCCCGGCTATGCCATCGAATACGACTACTTCGATCCGCGCGCGCTCAAGGCCTCCCTGGAAACCAAGGCCATCGGCGGGTTGTTCTTCGCCGGCCAGATCAACGGCACCACCGGTTACGAGGAAGCCGCGGCGCAGGGCCTGTTGGCCGGCGCCAACGCCGCCCTGTTGGCACAGGAGGAGGCACCGTGGACGCCGCGTCGTGACGAAGCCTATCTCGGCGTCCTGGTCGACGACCTGATTACCCGCGGCGTCTCGGAACCCTACCGCATGTTCACCAGCCGTGCCGAGTACCGCTTGTCGCTGCGCGAGGACAACGCCGATATGCGCCTCACCGAACATGGTCGCCGCCTGGGACTGGTGGACGATCGGCGTTGGACGGCTTTTTGCAAAAAGCGCGACGCGATTGCCGGCGAGCAGGAGCGCTTGAAAGCGACCTGGGTACAACCGGGAAAGCTCGCCGACGGCGAGGCCTTGCGCGTCGTTGGCCGGGAACTTGAGCACGAGTACAGCCTGCACGATCTTTTGCGCCGCCCGGATGTGAGCTACCGGGCCTTGATGAGCCTGCGCCTTGGCGAGGTTTCGGCTGACGCTGGCTTGAGCGATCCGCAGGTCATCGAACAGGTCGAAATCCAGGCCAAATACCAGGGCTACATCGAACGTCAGCAGGAAGAAGTGGCCAGGAGCCTGGCCAATGAAGAGCGCTGTTTTCCGGCCAACTTCGATTTCAGCGACATCCCCGGCCTATCACGCGAGGTGCAGCAGAAGCTGTCCCTGCAGCGGCCGCAGACGCTTGGCCAGGCGTCGCGAATCCAGGGCATGACGCCGGCTGCGATCTCGATCCTGACGGTTTGTCTGAAACGCGGCGAGTTGGACGCGCAGCGCCAGCGTGCCGCCGCCGCCGGCAGCTGATGAGCGCCGCGGACCAACTCCAGCAGGGCTTGCAGGATCTCGGCGTCGAGCTGTCAACGCCTGCGCAGAACAAATTGCTGGCTTACACCGCGCTGCTAGAGAAATGGAACCGGACCTACCGCTTGACCGCGGTCCCGAATTCGGCGCTGACGGTCAGCCATCACCTGCTTGATTCGCTGGCGGTGCTCCCTTTCCTGCGTGGCGAGAGCCTGCTTGACGTTGGCAGTGGCGGTGGCATGCCCGGAATTCCACTGGCCATCGCCCGCCCCGAGCTGAGCGTCGTCCTGCTCGACAGCAATTCGAAGAAGGGCGCCTTTCTGCGCCAGGCGGCGATTGAGCTGGAACTGGCGAATATTGCCGTACACTGTGGGCGGGTCGAGGCCTATCGGCCGGCGATGGCGTTCGCGATGATCACCGCGCGCGCCTTTGCCGATCTCGCCGAGCTGATCAGGTTGTCGCGCCACCTGCTGCAAGCGGGTGGTCACTGGTTGGCCATGAAAGGCGTCTGCCCGCAGGCCGAGGTCGCGCGTTTGCCCGCCGACGTCGTGGTCGACGCGATACACCGTCTGGAAGTGCCGGGGGTCACCGGCGAGCGGCATCTGGTGCGGATCAGCAGTCGTGCCGCCGGGCATTGAGGGGGAGTCGATTTGGCAAGAATACTCGCGGTAACCAACCAGAAAGGTGGCGTTGGAAAAACCACGACCGCCGTTAACCTTTCGGCCTGTCTGGCCGAATGTGGGCAGCGCGTGCTGCTCATCGATCTCGATCCGCAGGGCAATGCGACCACCGGCTGCGGCGTCGTCAAGCGCGGTGCCATGCCCACCGTCTATCAGGTACTGATCGGTCGCTCGACGGCCGCGGAGACCCGCTTGAGCAGTGACTTCGGCTTCGACCTGCTACCGGCGAACCGCGAACTGGCCGGTGCCGAGATCGACCTGATTGATCTTGGGCAGCGCGAATATCGTTTACGCGACGCGCTCGCCAGCGTTCGCGCGGACTATGACTTCATTCTCATGGACTGCCCGCCGGCCTTGAATATGCTGACCGTCAATGGTTTGGTGGCCGCGGATACGGTGATGATTCCAATGCAGTGCGAGTATTACGCGCTGGAAGGCCTGACTGATCTCGTCGCGACGCTGAAGAAAATCCGCGCCAATCTCAATCCGAGGCTCGAGATCGAAGGGCTGCTACGGACCATGTTCGACCCACGCTCGACCTTGACGCAGCAGGTGTCGAACGAACTCGAAGAACACTTTGGCGAAAAAGTCTATCGCACCATCATCCCGCGCAACGTGCGCCTTGCCGAGGCGCCGTCCTACGGCAAGCCGGTAATTGCCTTCGACCGCAGTTCCAAGGGCGCGCAGGCCTATCTGCTGCTGGCGCAGGAGATTCTCGACCGCCGCGCCGGCACGGCGCGCGCCGGTGCAACGACCGCGGGACTGGGAGTCTAGTCATGAAACTGAAGGGTTTGGGCCGCGGTCTCGACGCTTTGCTGGCTGGTAACGATGCGCAGAACAAGGAGCAGCTGCGCAGCGTGCCTCTGGCTGACATCCAGCCCGGCAAGTATCAGCCGCGCACGCACATGGACAGCGCCTCGCTCGAAGAACTGGCCGCGTCGATCCGGATGCAGGGCTTGATGCAGCCGATCCTGGTCCGCCCGGTGAGCGACGAGCGCTACGAAATCATCGCTGGCGAGCGACGCTGGCGGGCGGCGCAGATGGCCGGCCTCAGCGAAGTGTCAGCCTTGATCCGGGAGATTCCCGATGAAGCGGCGCTGGCGATGGCCTTGATCGAGAACATCCAGCGCGAAAACCTCAACCCGCTGGAAGAAGCGCTCGGCCTGCAGCGACTGATCGACGAGTTTGCGATGACCCATCAGCAGGCGGCCGACGCCGTGGGTCGTTCGCGGCCGGCGGCATCAAACCTGCTGCGTCTGTTGCAACTGGCGCCACCCGTGCAGGAGCTTCTGATGCGCGGCGAAGTGGACATGGGGCATGCGCGCGCACTTCTCCCCCTGGCCGGCGCACTGCAGGTTCAGCTGGCGCAACGCGTGGTGCAGAAAGGACTATCGGTGCGCGAAACCGAGCGCCTCGTACAATACGCGCTGCGGCCGCCGAAAGAGCAGGAGCCGCCCAAGCCGGATCGTGATGTGCTGCGTTTGCAGGATGAGCTGGCCGATTTGCTCGGGGCGCAGGTGGCCATTCGCGCCAACCAGCGCGGCGCCGGCAAGGTGCTGATCGAGTTCGGCGACCTGGATCAGCTGGAAGGAATCCTGCAGCGGCTACGCCATTGATGCGGCGCAGCAAAGATGCATTATTGCAGCTCTCGGAACCTGCCTGCAAGGCAGAGTTTGCCAAGGAAAGGGAACTTTCTTGCACATGCGGTTTGATTCCTCTATAGGAGTCTGGTATCCTGCCTGTGTTTTGGAGGGGCTGGTCGTGCATCCTCAGGTTCGCTGGTTTTTCCGCTGTCAGGTGATCGTCACCCTGGTGGCTGCGGCGATAGCGGGCCTTGTTGCGGGGACTGATGCGGCCGTTTCTGCGGCGCTTGGTGGTGGCATTGCGATTGCCAGCGCCTTGGCTTATGTGTGGCGAGGTTTGCGGCCAGCGGGAACGGCAGCTGCTGATGCGAAAAAGGCGTTCAATTCTCAGGTTGCCGCCGAAGGGTATAAGTTTGCGGTCACCCTTCTACTGTTTGGCCTGGTTTTCAAAAGCTATGCACAGCTCGTCGCCTTGCCGCTCTTCCTGGCTTATGCCGCAACAATTGTTGTTTATTGGATGGCGCTGCTCAAGCAGCACTAGTCAAACAGGGGAAAAAACATGGCTTCAGGCGAAGCATTAACGACCAGTGCATACATCGTCCACCACCTGACCAACAACACGGTTGGTGAAGGCTTCTGGACGCTTCACCTGGATACCTTGTTCGTTTCCGGGATTATCGGACTGGTCGCTTTTCTCGGCATGGCCAAGGTCGCCAAGCAGGCGAGCTCCGGCGTTCCCGGCCCGCTGCAGAGTTTTATCGAAATTCTGGTGACTTTTGTTGATCAGCAGGTCAAGGATACTTATCACGGCAGAAGTCCGCTGGTCACGCCGCTGGCGATTACCATTTTCGTCTGGGTTTTCCTGATGAATGCCATGGACCTGATCCCGGTCGACTTCCTGCCCCTGATTCTCGGCGTCTTCGGCATTCACTACCTCAAGGTGGTGCCGACAACCGATCCGAATCTGACTTTCGCCATGTCCCTGAGCGTGTTTGCGATCATGATCGTCATGGGCATCAAGGTGAAAGGCGCGGGTGGCTTTTTCCACGAAGTCGTCGCCGTACCTTTTGGCATCAAACTGGCGCCTGTCAATATTCTCTTCCGCGTCATTGAAGACATCGCCAAGCCGATCTCTCTCTCGCTGCGTTTGTTCGGCAACATGTACGCTGGCGAGATGGTCTTCATCCTGATCGCCTTGCTCGGCGTCTGGCAGTTGCCGCTGGCACTGCCCTGGGCCTTGTTCCACATCCTGATCATCACCCTGCAGGCCTTCGTGTTCATGATGTTGACCATTGTTTATCTGTCGATGGCCAGCGAGTCCCACGGTTAGTGGGCGAACACCGGGTGTTTTGATGCGCTGTCCGCTTCACGTCGTCCTTGTTTAATCCATTTAGCATTTTTTTGTTAGGAGAACCACCAATGGAAGCCGCTCTGTCAATGTTGCTTGGTAACACCGCCATCGCCGTCGCCATCCTGATCGGGGCAGGTGCCCTGGGTACCGCCATCGGGTTTGGTATTCTCGGTGGCCGCTTCCTCGAAGGAGCCGCTCGCCAGCCGGAAATGATCCCCACTCTGCAGGTCAAGATGTTCATCGTTGCCGGTCTGCTCGACGCGGTGACCATGATCGGCGTTGGTATCGCCCTATTCATGCTCTTTGCGAACCCTTTCATCGCCGTCGTCAAGGGCTGATCGCTTCTCCTTTCTGACTCACCCCTAAAAGGAGGTTAGCGTGAATATCAACGCAACGTTATTTGGCGAGGCGGTCTGGTTCGGCGTCTTCATCTGGATCACCATGAAGTACGTCTGGCCGCCGCTGCAAAAGGCGATTGCTGATCGCCAGGCACTGATTGCCGACGGGCTTGCCGCCGGTGAGCGTGGGAGGCATGAGCTCGAGCTGGCCTCGAAGCGTTCGGCCGATTCCCTGCGTGAAGCCAAGGTGAAGTCGGCTGAAATAGTCGTCGCCGCCGAAAAGCGCGCCTTGCAGGTGATTGAAGAGGCGAAGCTGGCTGCAAAAGTCGAAGCCGACAAGGTGGTCGCGTCCGCACAGGCGGAGATTGCTCAGCAGGTCGAGCAGGCCAGAGCCGAGCTGCGCGGCAAAGTTGCCGATCTCGCGGTTGCCGGTGCCGAGCGCATCCTGAAGCGCGAAGTCGACGCCAAGGGGCACGCCGACATGCTAGCCGCCCTGAAGCAGGAACTATAAGACCATGGCCGAACTCGCTACCATCGCGCGTCCCTACGCTGAGGCGGTTTTCCGCGTCGCGTTGGACGAAAACACGCTGCCAGCTTGGTCCGAGCGCTTGTCGCTGCTGTCCGCAATAGCCGGGGATAGTCAGATGCGTTCATGCATCGGCAACCCGGAACTGTCTGCCGCGCAGAAAAGCGAGCTCTTCAAGTCGCTGGCTGGCGAGGCGCTTGTGGGCAGCGAAGCCAATCTGATCGACGTTCTTGCTGCCAATGAGCGGCTTTCTGCCCTGCCGGAAATCGCGCACCTGTTCGAGAGCCTCAAGGCCAGCCAGGAGGGCGTCAAGGAAGCGACGATCTATAGCGCTTTTCCGGTCAACGAGAAGCAGCGCAAGGCGCTGATCGAGGACCTCGAAGCACGCTTCAAGACCCGGCTGACTGCCGACGTGGTCGTTGATCAATCATTGATCGGCGGCGTAAAGATTGTGGTTGGCGACCAGGTCCTCGACACTTCCGTGCGCGGAAAATTGGAGAGCCTGCGGTTGGCGCTCAAGAACTAGGAGAATTTCCATGCAGTTGAATCCTTCAGAAATCAGCGAACTGATCAAGAGCAAGATCGAGAATCTTGATATCAGCGCCGATCTGCGCACCCAGGGCACCGTTGTTTCGGTGACCGACGGCATCTGCCGCATCTATGGCCTTACCGACGTCATGCAGGGAGAAATGCTCGAATTTCCGGGCAATATCTTCGGCATGGCCCTGAACCTCGACCGCGACTCGGTTGGCGCGGTGGTCCTCGGTGAGTACGAGCAGATCAGTGAGGGCGACACGGTCAAGACCACCGGACGCATCCTCGAAGTGCCGGTCGGTCCCGAACTCCTTGGCCGGGTGGTGAACTCGCTTGGTCAGCCGATCGACGGCAAGGGCCCGATCAACAACAAGCTGACCGACAAGATCGAGAAAGTGGCGCCCGGGGTGATCTGGCGTAAATCGGTTTCGCAGCCGGTGCAGACCGGCCTGAAGTCGATCGATGCCATGGTTCCGGTTGGTCGCGGTCAGCGCGAGCTGATCATTGGTGACCGGCAAACCGGCAAGACCGCGGTAGCCATTGATACGATCATCAACCAGAAAGGCCAGAACCTTATCTGCATCTACGTTGCTGTCGGTCAGAAGGCCTCGACCGTCGCCACTGTCGTCCGCAAACTCGAAGAGAACGGAGCGATGGAGTACACCACTGTCGTTGCCGCCACAGCCTCGGAAACTGCCGCCCTGCAGTACATCGCACCGTACTCGGGGTGCACCATGGGCGAGTACTTCCGGGATCGTGGCCAGGATGCGCTGATCATTTACGACGACTTGACCAAGCAGGCCTGGGCCTATCGCCAGGTGTCATTGCTGCTGCGCCGCCCGCCAGGACGTGAAGCCTACCCGGGCGACGTGTTTTACCTGCACTCACGCTTGCTTGAGCGTGCGGCTCGCGTTTCCGAAGAATGGGTTGAGAAGTTTACCAACGGCGAAGTCACCGGCAAGACCGGCTCGCTTACCGCCCTGCCGATCATCGAGACCCAGGCCGGCGACGTTTCTGCCTTCGTTCCGACCAACGTCATCTCGATTACCGACGGACAGATCTTCCTTGACACCGACCTCTTCAATGCCGGTGTTCGCCCTGCCATGGATGCCGGTATCTCCGTCTCCCGCGTGGGTGGTGCTGCCCAGACCAAAGTCATCAAGAAGCTCGGTAGCCATATTCGTCTGGCCCTCGCTCAGTACCGCGAGCTCGCCGCCTTCTCGCAGTTCGCCTCTGACCTGGACGAAGCGACGCGCAAACAGCTCGATCGTGGACGTCTGGTGACCGAACTGATGAAGCAGCCTCAGTACTCGCCAATGTCGATTGCCCAGATGGCGGTGACCCTCCTGGCGGTGAACAAGGGCTTTTTCGATGATGTTGCGGTGAAGGACGCGCTGGCGGTCGAGAAGCAGATGCAGAGCTACATTGAGCAGAAACACGCTGACCTCATCAGCAAGATCGCCACAACACAGGACCTCGACGCTGACGCTGAGCAAAAGCTCACCAAGGCGATTGAGGCGTTCAAGGCCACCCTGGCCTGATGATCGATCGAGGAGGTTGCCATGGCTAGCGGCAAGGAAATCCGCAACAAGATCAAGAGTATCGAGAGCACGGCCAAG
Source organism: Candidatus Accumulibacter phosphatis (assembly GCF_012939955.1). Taxonomy (GTDB): domain Bacteria; phylum Pseudomonadota; class Gammaproteobacteria; order Burkholderiales; family Rhodocyclaceae; genus Accumulibacter; species Accumulibacter delftensis. Next base: position 15,860 of record NZ_SPMY01000005.1, on the reverse strand, counting down.
ATTACCAAGGCCATGCAGATGGTCGCCGCATCAAAAATGCGCAAGGCGCAGGACAGGATGCGAGCGGCTCGCCCTTACGGCGAGAAAATTCGCCAGGTAGCGGGCAACCTCTCGCACGCCTTGACCGACTATCGCCATCCCTTCCTGACGGTCCGTGAGGATGTGAAAGCCATCGGCTTGATCACCATCACCTCCGACAAGGGACTGTGCGGCGGTCTGAACACCAACCTTTTGCGTCTTGCTCTCGGAAAGATGAAAGAGTGGAATGCCGAAGGCAAGAAACTGCGGGTAACGACGATCGGTAGCAAGGGTCTGGGTTTCATGCAGCGTGCTGGGGCCGACATCGTATCGCAGCTGACCGGGCTCGGCGACACGCCGCACCTGGAAAAACTCATTGGCCCGGTCAAGGTTCAGCTCGACGCCTACATCAAAGGCGAGATTGACGTCCTGTACATCGGTTGCACGCAGTTCATCAACACCATGAAACAGGAACCAATACTCTATCAGTTGCTGCCGCTGTCTGGCGACCTCGTCGGTGGTGGAGAGAATCGCTGGGATTATATCTACGAACCTGATGCCAAGACGGTCATTGACGACCTGCTGGTGCGTTATGTAGAGGCGATGATCTACCAGGCCGTTGCCGAGAACATGGCTTCCGAACAAAGTGCACGCATGGTGGCCATGAAGTCCGCTACGGATAACGCCAAGAACGTTATCGGTGAACTCAAGCTGGTGTACAACAAGGCTCGCCAGGCCGCAATTACGCAAGAGATATCAGAGATTTGCGCCGGCGCAGCGGCTGTCTGACGCCTGACCACGCGATAGTTAGTTTATTGATTAGGGATACAACCATGAATCAAGGAAACATTGTTCAGTGTATCGGCGCCGTGGTGGACGTCCAGTTCCCACGTGACGCCATGCCGCACATCTACAACGCCCTCCAGCTCGACAAGGCCGAAGAGTCGGAGATGTGCGAAGCCGACCTAGTGTTCGAAGTCCAGCAACAACTGGGTGACGGTATCGTGCGCACCATTGCCATGGGCTCTTCCGATGGACTCCGCCGTGGCATGAAGGTCAACGATACTGGTGCCGGCATTTCCGTGCCGGTCGGTGACGCCACGATCGGCCGCATCATGAACGTTCTCGGGCGGCCGATCGACGAAGCCGGGCCCATTGGCACCGACGAGCGGCGCGAGATTCACCAGTTGGCACCCAAGTTTGACGAATTGTCGCCATCCGTCGATCTGCTGGAAACCGGGATTAAGGTTATCGATCTCGTCTGTCCCTTTGCCAAGGGCGGTAAGGTTGGCCTGTTCGGGGGCGCCGGCGTCGGCAAGACCGTCAACATGATGGAACTGATCAACAACATCGCCAAGCAACATGCGGGCCTTTCCGTATTCGCCGGTGTCGGTGAACGGACTCGCGAGGGCAACGACTTCTACCATGAGATGAAGGAGTCCAATGTTCTTGACAAGGTGGCGATGGTGTTCGGCCAGATGAACGAGCCGCCGGGCAACCGCCTGCGCGTGGCTTTGACCGGGCTGACCATGGCCGAGCGCTTTCGCGACGATGGGCGCGATATTCTCTTCTTTGTCGATAACATCTACCGTTACACGCTGGCGGGTACCGAAGTGTCGGCGCTGCTCGGCCGGATGCCGTCTGCAGTCGGCTATCAGCCGACGCTGGCCGAAGAAATGGGCCGCCTCCAGGAACGTATCGCGTCGACAAAAGTGGGCTCGATCACCTCGATTCAGGCCGTCTATGTGCCCGCCGACCGACCTGACCGACCCCTCTCCCGGCGACGACCTTCCAGCACCTCGACTCAACAGTCGTTCTCTCGCGTGATATCGCATCGCTGGGTATCTACCCGGCCGTCGACCCGCTTGACTCGACTTCGCGTCAGCTCGATCCGCAGGTCGTTGGCGAAGAGCATTACAACGTTGCTCGCGCCGTGCAGATGACTCTCCAGAAATACAAGGAATTGCGTGACATCATCGCCATTCTCGGAATGGACGAATTGTCGCCGGAAGACAAGCTGGCCGTCCATCGGGCGCGCAAGATTCAACGCTTCCTGTCGCAACCGTTCAGTGTTGCCGAGGTCTTTACCGGCTCTCCGGGCAAGTATGTCCCGCTCAAGGACACCCTCAAGGGCTTCAAGATGATTGTCGACGGCGAATGCGACAACATCCCTGAGCAGGCATTTTACATGGTTGGCGGTATCGAAGAAGTGCTCGAGAAAGCCAAGACGCTCTAGAGCGGGCCAAGAGAACGTCGTTTTCGCGCTGCTTTCGGGTGCGAAAGCGACTCAGCAAGGGAAGAACATCATGTCACTCAGAGTACACGTCGACGTTGTCAGTGCGGAGGAGTTGATTTTTTCCGGCCAGACCGACTTCGCGGTATTTCCAGGCGAGTCCGGCGAACTCGGCATCTATCCGCGTCACACGCCGTTGCTGACGCGCATCAAGCCGGGCACCGTGCGCCTCAAGATTCCGGATCGCGAGGAATACGAACTGGTCTATGTGTCCGGCGGGATGCTCGAAGTGCAGCCGGCGCTGATTACCGTATTGGCCGACACCGCGGTGCGTGCCGCTGACCTCGATGAGGCCAAGGCGGTCGAAGCCAAGCGCCATGCCGAGGAACTGTTGCAGAATCATACCTCGGACGTTGGTCTGGCCGCAGCGGAAGCTGAACTGGCGCAGGCAGTTGCCCAGTTGGCGGCGATCAAGAGACTGCGGCCGCGCTGAAGCAGAGTTCATGCTGGCGCCGACATTCGCAAGGCAAAAAAAAAGCAGCTCAGGCTGCTTTTTTTTTTGGGGGGCGGGCTTAATTTCTGGGGCTCAACTCAGGGAGGTACGCCCGGGCTCGCGGCAACGCAGTTCGATCCGTCCAAGCCTCTTCTCGATGCGCGCGAAATCGTCGCGAAGCGCGTCGACCTCTGTACAGAAAGCTTCAAGCTCGCGGCGCGGGGCAATGGCTTTCTCTTCTTCGGTCAGGTACTCCGCCAGGCCAAATGCGAGATTCCTCGCGCCTCGAACCTGCCATTGCGCCAGTCCTCTTGCCAGCCGCACGGCTCTCCGGGCGACGATGTCGCCTAGCAGTTCTGACAAATCCTGCTCGACATCCCAACGCAGGTTCCGGAAAACGAAAGCGAGCGTCTCTGCCAGATCCACCGAGCCTGAAATGGTCACCGATGAAAACAGTGACGGGCGATCGGTCAGCGCCCTCAGCGGCGCGTCATCGGGCAGCCGAATGCTGACCGCCACGGGTGCCGACGTTTCGGCTACGGCCAACAAGCCGGACTCCAGTATCGTGAACTGCAGGAGCATGTTGGCGAATTGGACTCGCGCCGTCAGCCCGGCAAAGCGGGCCAGACGCGCACGCGCCCAGTCTTCACCCGTCAAAATGTGATTGAGGACCGCAAGCGGCGGCTTGCTCCACATGCTCTTCAGGAAACTTGCTGGATACCGGCAACCACCCAACCGCCAGATCCGTCGACCGGTTTGGACAGGTTCCACACTTCGTCAAACGCTACGGCTGCTGTATCGGCCTCCTCGCGAATCATGCCGTTCATACGCACGCTGGCTATATGGCGGGTTCCCTCGGTAACTAGCTCGAGCAGCTCGGCATCGACTGTCACCACGTCTGTCTGCTGGTTCGCCTCGTGCCGTTCACCCATCTGCAGCTTGATCTCGGCAAAAACTTCGGGGCTGACAAACTCGCGGATATCCTCCATATTTCCAGCGTCATTGGCCGCTTGCAGGCGAACGAAATTCAGCTTGGCGACGCGTAGAAAACCGGCCACGTCGAAATCCGCCGGAATCTTCGTTGGTGCTTGCGCCGACAGCTTCTCGGCAGCGCCGAAACTCGGCCCCGGCTGGCCGCCGCCAGCGAGTTCCTGGCGCGCGTCAAAGCGCTGCGCGGGCGCGGGCACTTCCGTTGTAGCGCCTGCGCCTGCGTAGCCCAATGGTCTCTGGCCAGCACCTGCCGCCGACGCAGCCTTGCGACGAAACAGCAGCTTGAAGACGAAAAAACGCCGCCATCGCCAGTAGCGCGATCATCAGCAAGTTGGCCATTCCTTCACCCAAACCAAAATGCGACAAGAGTGCCGCTATGCCCAAGCCGGCAGCGAGTCCAGCCAAGGGGCCCATCCAATTGCGCTTGGGTGCAGCGGCGGCGGGTGACGCTGCATTCGTCGGAGCTGGAGCGGCCTTCTGAGGCGTGGCCTGGCGCTGCATGCCCATCGAGCTGCCGCCTCCGAAGCGACGTGCCTCGGCGTCCTCGACCATCAGGCCGAAACTACAGGCGCACACAGCCAAAGCTAGAAACAATTTCTTCACGATTCTCTCCTCATCAGAACTTGAAACCACGATGCAGGGCAACAACGCCCAGCGCCAAATTGAAGTATTCGACACGTTCGAGCCCTGCCTGTTCCATCAAGCCTTTCAGGCCCTCCTGGTCAGGATGGACTCGAATCGATTCCGCAAGATAGCGGTAGCTCGCCTCGTCCCGAGTGATCAGCTGGCCGAGGCGTGGGATGACCTTAAACGAGTAGAAGTCATAGGCTGGCGCCAGCGGCTTCCAGACCTGCGAGAACTCCAGCACCAGCAGGCGACCGCCCGGTCGCAGGACGCGGCGCATTTCGCCCAGCGCGAGACCCTTGTGCGTCATATTGCGTAGGCCAAAGGCAACCGTCACGCAGTCGAAGTAGTCGTCGGGATACGGCAAGCTCTCGGCATCGCATTGAGTGACGCGGACCAGGGCGCCGCGATCATACAGACGGTCGCGGCCGCGCGTGAGCATGGCGTTGTTGATATCGGTCAGCCAGACCTCTCCGCTACCGCGCAGTTTTTTGGCGAAAGCCAGGGCCAAGTCGCCGGTGCCCCCGGCCACGTCGAGCACCCGGAAGTTTTCGCGGACGCCACTCTTGGCGATGGCAAAGGCTTTCCACAGGCGATGCAAGCCCCCCGACATGACATCATTCATCAGGTCGTACCGTTGTGCCACCGAGTCGAAAACATCCGCAACGCGCTGCGCCTTCTCGCCTTCGGCGACTTCCTCAAAGCCGAAATGGGTCGTGCTTCTATCGTCCATCGTTCCAACTCAAAGAAATAAGCTCACATGGATTAACGCTTGCCGCAGCTGCCCGTCGGGGCCTTGGCGGGCAGCGCAGGCGCTTGCCCCGGCTCCCGGCTGGCGCCAGCCGTCGCCAAGCGGGCCAGATAGTGCGCCCAGAGTTCTTCCTTTTGGCTGCCGAGTTGGTAGAGCACGTCCCAGGAATAGAGGCCACTGTCGTGACCGTCTGAGAAAATGGGTCGGATGGCGTAGTTGCCGACCGCCTCGATGCGCTCGATCCCGACTTCACGCTTGCCCACTTGCAGGACTTCCTGGCCCGGGCCGTGGCCACGCGCCTCGGCGGATGGGGTAAACACGCGCAGGAACTCGTAGCTGAGCTCGAAACGCTCGTCGTCGGGAAAAACAAGCTCCAGGATGCGGGACTTCTGATGCAGTTTGATTTCGGTCGGAATCTTCGTGGTCTCGTCCAAGCCAGCCATGGATGCCTCTACACACAGTCGGGCCAGCCATGATAGCGCAAAACTGCCGCAGGGAAGCGCTTGGCAGCAAGCCTTGCCGGCGCGGCGGCAGTGCGGCGAAGGACCCTTGTGCGCAGCAAGTTCCATGGCGACCCGGGGTGGGCGCCCCGGCAGCGTTCAGGTGACTGAAAAGCTCACTTGGTCAAAATCCTCGCCGGAGGTGATAACGCGGTCCAACTTCACTCGCCAAACGCCATCGAGGTGGATTTCCAGCTGCCGCCCGGAGTAGAACCACCCTCGTGGAATGACCAGGCTTTGCTCGGCAGCGATGGCGGCAACCGCCGGCAAAATGAAGGCGCGGCGATAAAGTTCGGCGTGTCCCGCCTCGCGCGCCAGCGGCCGTGCGGCCACTGCCTGGGGTTTGCCAGGAAGCGCAGAAATGCCGGCCATCAGGCCACCGTCTTGCTCCTGCATCAACCACACCACCCGTGCCAGCAAATGCGAGCCGCCGTCCTGTGGGCAAATCGACAGCAACTGATCGGGTGCCAAGCGGCGTCCAGCGGTCGAGCGTAGCAAACGGAAACCATTGGCACTCTCGTCAAGTAGCTCCCAATCGTCGGCCGCAAAGCCCAGCTGGGTCTTGCGAACTTCCAGCCGCTGCGTCGGGTCCAGCCCGTGACGGAAGGTGAACAGGCTGTCGAACTCCTCGCGAGAATAATGGTGCGCACTTTCGGGTTGGCTGAACTCTGTCCCCGAGATGGCATAGTGCACGCCGGCAAAGCCGGTGCACACCTTCGCCGTTCCTGAGCTCAGGTGGCGGCGGAAATGGCGCGCCGCGCGCAGGAAGGACCACGGCCTGGCCAGGTCCTTAAGCAGCTGCAGGCACTGGCTGGCGGTGCTGTCCTCCCCGAGACCGAGCTGTGACGGTGCAATCTTCTCCTGCAGTTGCTTCATGGTCTGCTTGACCTGCAGCGCCAGACGAGTGCTGTCGATACGACGGATGTTTTCTGGTTGCCGGCACTCACTGGTGGGCCGCAGGCCGGCATCCTTCATCAGGTCCACGGCCGTGGCTGGAAGGGTTTCCCCGGGCAGCACCGGATGGACGGTCAGCAGTGGCGCCCAGTTGCCCGCCCAGCGTCGAACCACGCCGAGTTGCCGCACACTGAGACTGTACGGGCCGGCAAGCTCGGTTAGTAGCTGAGTGGCGAATGCGGCGGTGCAGTGTGTGCTGCGCCCCAGCGGGTCCAGGGAGTCTGGCACCGCCAGCGTCGCCACCCCCCCATTCCTCGGCACTGGCATAGAAGCCGTGCAGGTTCAACCATATCCCATGCGGCAGTTGCCGACGGGCGCGATGATGTTCGGTGATCGCCATCCCGGTGTAGTAGATGCAGCGATGCAGGATCAGTGCCAGCCGGTCGGCCTCGTTCTCGCCGTCGTCAGCGGCCTGCAACTGCGCGCAATGCGCGTAGGCGTGCGAGGCCTTGAGCCAGGTCGCGACCACCTGCCGAAAAGCGGCTTCCTCCAGGTCGTTCAGTGGCAAGGCCTTGCCGGTGTACTCGCGGGCCAGCTGTTCCTCGATGAAACACAGGGAAATCCGGGTCTGTTCGAGGAGTTGCAGGTAGACGTCGGCCGGTGGCGGTGCCTGCAGCATGCTATCCAGGAAGTTGTTGATCTCCAACTGAGCTTGATGTGAGTTGGCCAAAGGCAGGCGCGAGAGAATTCTGAAACCCGTTTGGAGGTCCGAAATTTTCATGGTGGCTCTGGTTGTGGTGAGAACTGCGCTCATGATGTTGCCTCTTTGCTGACTGCAAGCTGCGATCTAAGTGGTACGTAGGGCGGCGATGATCTGGTCGCCCAGCTGCCGGGCATTGACCTGCTGGCGCTGCGTGGCAGCTCTCGCCCGCTGTGTTGGCGCCCAGATGGGCTGTGGGAAATGCCGGTCGTCCTGCCAACGAGGAATCAGGTGCCAATGCACGTGTGGCGTCATATTGCCCAGGCTCGCCAGATTGACCTTGTCCGGCTGGTAAAGGCGGCGCATTGCGCTTTCGACGGCAAAAACCACCGTCATTAGCTGCATTCTTTCCTTGTGCGGCAGGTCGGTCATCTCGCGGAGATGGCGGTTCAGGATCACCCGGCAGAAACCTGGATAGTCCGCGTCTGCGACCATCACCACGCGACAGATACCGTTCTCCCAGATTATTTCCCCACCTGGTGAGTCGCATAGCTCGCATTTCTCCAGACCGCCTTCACTCACTTCCTGCCTCCTTGTTGACCGGTTGGCGCCAATGCGCCCCGTTGACCGAGACGATAGGCTTGTACGGTAGAACGCGAGAGGAAATAGGTCACGGAGCGCGAGACAAAGTCTCGGGAAACGCAGTTCGCTTCCGACAGCAGGAACGGGAGAATCGGCGCAGGAGGCCTACATCCCGGACGGTGGGCCACGCTCACCGCTGGCGTGAAGTGCGGCAAGTGACCGTGGGCAAGCCGGGGTAGCGTTGGTGCTACCGGCTTATCGTGCACCTCGCATCAGCGACTGACGAAACTCGCTTCTCGCCTCGCCGGGAGAAGCTTACAAACGTTCGACGCGCACCTTGGTGACGGTGCGCGCATCGGCTTCGATGACCGTGTAGCGATGGCCTCGCTCTTCGACACTGTCCCCGACCAGGGGAATGTGGCGCAGACGGCTGATCAGGAAACCGGCGAGGGTGTGCGCTTCGCCAACAGGCAGATTCAGCCGTAGCGAGTCGTTGAGTTCCGAGATCGGGGCTCGGCCGCCGACCAGATGTCGATCGTCGTTCTCCGACTCGATGACGACCCGTGGTGGCTTCATGTTGTCGAAGTCGTAGCCCGAGTCGACCGTTCCGACGACCTCTTCGAAAATGTCTTCCATGGTCAGGATGCCGACCGCCGAGCCGAACTCGTCCACGATGATCGCCATGTGGTCGTTGCGCCCCCGCAGCATGGGCAGGACCTGATCGATGGTCTGCTTCGGAGAGAGGTAGAGCGCCGGGCGAATGAAGTCACCCGTTGGACGCTTGTCAATGTCCGGCAGCAACAGGTCCCAGGTAGTCAGGGTCATCACGCCGGTGACGTTGGTGATGTTGCCGCGAAAGACGGGCAGACGATTGAAGCCGTGCTCCCAGACTCGACTGACCGCTTCGTCCATGCCGCGCCGCTCGCTGAAGCCAATGACTTCGGCCAGCGGCGTCATCACTTCACCGACCGTGGTGTCGGCGAAGCGAAAAATGCGCCGAATGCGCTGCTTATTGGTGGCTCCACCGCCGTCGGCGGGCGTTTCCGAGAGATCGAGCAAAACGCGCAACTCGTCCTTGGTGATAAAGCCAATTTGCCCAGATGATGCTCCGCCGAAAAGGCGCGCCGCAAAACGTGCGACGCGGCTGAAGACGAAGATCACCGGATAGAACACGAACGAGAAGAAGCGCAGCCCGTAAATGATCTTGGTGACGATCCAGTCGGACTTTTGCTGGCAGATACTCTTCGGAACGATCTCGCCAAAAATCAGCAGGAAGGGCGTGAACACCAGCACCGAGACCAGGTCACCGGACTCTCCCAGCAGGTCGATGAACATCAGTGTGCCCATGGTGGTGATGGTCACCGTGGCAATGTTGGTCCCGACCAGTGTCGTTCCGAGCATGACATCGGGTGTCCGAAACAGCTCCAGCACCAGCTTCGCTCCCGGGTCACCCAGGCGTGCCTGATGGCGAAGATGGATCTTGTCGGCATTGACCATTGCTAGCTCGGAACCCGAGAAAAACCCCTTCAGCAATAGAAAAAACAGGATGATCAGCAGTTGAAAGACTACGTCCATCGAAACCCCGTCCATTCTTCTTCTCCTCGCCTAGTTTGTCGCGGCCGTGGTTTGATCTACCGGCTTGTCGTTCTCCGCTGGCTGATCGTCAGCGGTCTCGGAATCCTCGTCTCTGGCTTCTCGCAACAACTCGTCCTCGTATTCGTCCAGCGACTCCTGTTCCTGATCGGCTGGTGATTCGTTCGACGTTGCATCGGCGAGGCTTTCCATGTCCAGCGGTTCTGCCGGAGCAGAGCTGCCATCTTCCTCCTGCGTACGTCCAAACGAGACGCGCACTTTGGTGATGCGCATGCCGCTCACTTCCTTCACCGTGAGCTCATAGTCGGCACTGAATATCTTCTCGCCGACCCGCGGCAGGCGGCCAAAAAAGTACCAGTGCAACGCCACCGATGGTGTTCATCAGCGGGTCGTCGATGTCAAAGTTGGTGAGCGTGCGGAAATCGGCGAGGCGCATGTAGCCCGGGACGGTAAAGCTGTTGTTGCCTTCCTGCTGGTAATGCTCCTGTCCTCTCATCTTCCCGGAAATCTCGCCAAAGATGAAAGTCATTACGTCCTTGATGGTAACGATACCCAGGACCTCGCCGTACTCGCCAATGACCACCGCGGCGCGGGTGTTGAAGCGCTGGAAATATTCCAGCATCTCGTCGACTTTCTTGGTGGGTGGGACAAAATGCGCGGGCTTCAGAATCTCGGGCAGTTCGATCTTCGCGATATCGCCATCGACACGCACCCGGCGCAGCAGATCTTCGGCGTGCAGGAAACCGATCACGTTGTCCCAGTGGCCCCGGTAGACGGGAACGCGCGGATGGCGATAGCCACGGAAGCGCTCGATCAATTCCGCAATCGGCAGATCGGCGTCGAGAAAGCGGATGCGCGGTCCCGGCGTCATGATTCGCGCCACGTCGGTTTCCGCGGACTCGAGGACCTTGTCGATGAGCACTCGCTCAGAGGCTTCGATGACCCCGGTTTCCTCGCTGTCGGCCATCAGGGTGCGTAACTCGTCGGGCTTGAGGATGTTCTCGCGATCGACGTGTTCGCCGACGACGAAGGTGGTGACGCGGTCGGCAACCAGCCGTACCACGTCACGCAAGGGGGTGACAATGAAGATCCACTTGGGCAGGAAACGCGCTGACAGCTTGGTGGCGAACTTTACCGGCGCATTGACGGCGATGGTTTTCGGCGTCACCTCGCCGAAGAGCAGTAGCAGCGGCACCATGACGACGATGTTGATCCAGCCGGCATCCTTCTCGCCAAACACTGTGACCAGGATCATGGTCATGTTGGCGGCTGCCGCAATGTTGACCAACTCATTGCCGCAGAGCAGCGAGACGATCAGTCGCCGCGGCTCGTCGAGCATCGCATGGATGCTTTCGGAATGCGGGCTGCGCGAATTGCGCAATTTCTGCAGATCAATGCGACTAAGCGAGAAAAGTGCGGTCTCGGAGCCGGAGAAAAAACGCCGAAAAGGAGAACAGAATGCACTGAATCAGAATTCGAATGGTCAGTTCCCAATCGATTTCCGACAGATTGATCAAGTCGACGGTTTCCCTCAACCAGTCCATGAAATGCCCCCGTCCCAGGATTTGTTGGCCAGCATAGATCGCCATTTGGCGAGCCGGATCGCAGTGCACTACCCTTCGACCGACCGACTGGCAGCCGAGACGATGCGGGGAACGCGCAAGCCGCAAGGATAGGCGCAATACGGTGTTGAAACAAGCCTTTTCCCGGGAAAACACCGCTTGTTCCGAGCTTTAGCGTCGTTTGGCGCGCCGCCGCCAGCAGTTTGCCAGCGTGTGACTGCACGCCGTCTCGTCGGCAGCGCCCCGCCGCCAAGCGTGCGCATTTGGCGGGAAAAAAAACGCACAAAAAACACGATATGTGGCAACAACCTATAGTATTCTTGCGTCTGCTTGGCCGCAGAGCGCCTACAAAAAGCATTCTCAGTGAAGCCTTCAGTTATTTATCAGTCGGGCGCTCGCCCGTGACCTATTGCCCCAGGAGCGGCTGTCGAGGGGGCGGCGGCGGGGGCCGAAAGCTCGTGACGAGATGTCGGCTTGCTCGGCTTTCTCGGTCTGAATTTCATTCGGCGACTGACTGCGCAAGTCAGTTTCCACCAGAAGAGGACTTTTTGCCGCATGACTGACAAGAAACACGATTCACACCCGCAGGACTCCGCCCAGGGGCCGATTCTCGTGCCTGTCGATTTCTCCCCGCATTCCGAGGCTGCGCTGCTGCTGGCCAGCGATTTTGCTGCTGGCCTGGGGGCCAGGCTCGTGGTTCTGCATGTGGTCCACGATCCACAGAACATGCCCGGCTACTACGCGCGCATGGCCAGCAAAAAGACGCTGACCAGAATCGCCGATATCGCTGCCGAGATGCTCGATGAGTTCATGGCCAAAGTGCAGAAGAGGCACCCCGAGCGGAAAGCACTGCACAGCGCAGAAATCCTGCTGGTGACAGGTATTCCGGTGACGCGCATTCTCCAGGTCGTAGAGAAGGAGAAGGCCCGGATGATCGTCATGGGCAGCAAAGGCGCGACGGGCCTGCGGCACCTGCTGCTGGGATCCGTGGCCGAGCAGGTTCTTGGCCTTGCCAAGCTGCCGGTGACCATCGTCAAAGAACAAGCAAAACACTGAGTCGTAACGACCGGAGGAGACTTAAGCTATGCTCGACGCTTATCTGAAACAATCCCAGACAACTACCGGGGCGACGGTTGCGCTAGGCATCGTCGGCGCGCTGCTCGGCGTCATCGCCTGGCCGGCGCTGGCCGCGACGGCGAGCGATGCCGGCATGAACTGGGGCGGCATGACCATGGAGCTGCTCGGCGGCCTGGCGCTCTTCCTCTACGGCATGACGCAGATGGAAACAGGGCTGAAAGCGGTGGCCGGCGAGCGCATGAAGAGCATCCTCGCCAAGCTGACCGTCAATCGGTTCGCGGGCGTTGGAACCGGCGCCGTGGTTACGGCGGTGATCCAGTCGTCGTCGGTGACCACCGTACTCCTGGTCGGCTTCATTTCGGCAGGGCTGATGTCGTTGCCACAGTCGGTCGGAGTGATCATCGGTGCCAAGATCGGCACCACGATTACCGGACAGATTGTCGCCTTCAAGATCACCAAGGCGGCGTTGGCGATGGTCGCCATCGGCTTTGGCATGCTCTTTGTCTCCAAGAACGAGAAGATCAAGGCCTATGGCGGCATGCTCATGGGCCTCGGCCTGGTGTTCTTCGGCATGCACGTGATGGGTGAGGCAATGCACCCGCTGCGCAGCTACCAGCCCTTCCTCGACTTGATGCAGACGATGACCAACCCGCTTCTCGCGGTGCTCGTCTCGGCTATCTTTACCGGGATCATCCAGTCCTCTTCGGCAACCACGGCGATTATCATCGTCATGGCGTCGCAGGGCTTTATCAGCCTGGATGCCGGTGTCCCGCTGGTCATGGGTGCCAACATCGGCACCTGCGTGACGGCAATGCTGGCCGCCATCGGCAAGCCGCGGGAAGCCGTGCGCTGCGCCATCGTGCATACCGGTCTCGCGACTACCGGCGTCCTGATGTGGCTGCCGTTTGTCTCCGTTATCAGGGACGTGGCCGTCGCCATGTCGCCGGTCTATCCGGGGCTCAGCGGCATAGAGCTGCTCGCAGCGGAGACACCGCGCCAGATCGCCAACGCACACACCTTCTTCAACGTCGCCAATGGCTGCATCTTCATCTGGTTCACCACCTATATCGCACGCGCGGCGGAGTGGCTGGTGCCTGACAAGCCGCTCGAGGAGGAGGCGATGATCGTACGCACCAAGTTCCTGCAGGAGGAGCTGCTGACCACGCCGACGCTGGCCCTGGACAGCGTGCGCATGGAAGTCATGCACATGGGCGAAACCGTCAACGCGATGTTGAAGGGGATCATGCCGGCGATCATCAAGGGCGATATCAAGGCGCTCGAGGAAATACGCCAGATGGACGACACGGTCGATATCCTGCACGCTGGCATCCTCGACTACCTGGCCAAGATCAGCCGGCAGCCGCTGCTTGAAGAACAGACCAAGGAGCTGATGCAACTGATGGAAGCGGTGAGCAACCTGGAGAACATCGGCGATATCGTCGAAACCAACCTGGTAGCGCTGGGGCATGACCGCATCAAGGACAAGATCCAGGTCAGCGAACAGACCCAGGGAGTGCTCAATGGCTTCCAGGCGGCCATCAGCAAGGCCGTTGCGGCGGCGGTGATGGCGGTTGCGCAGAGCAACGAGCGCTCCGCACAGATAGTCACCGGGATGAAGGACGAGATCAACCGAATCGCCGACTCCGCCGCCACTCACGAGGCTCGCCGGCTGGTGGCGGAGGAGCCCAATCGCATCCTGGCCTACACGCTGGAAGTGGAGATCATCGAGAAACAGAAGCGTATCTACTACTTCGCCAAGCGCATGGCCAAGACCGTGTTGCCGACGGTTCTGCAGCAACGCAACTAGTGCTCGTTGCTCGCAAAGCCCTTGCCCGTTTGTTGGGCAAGGGCTTTTTTTTTGTCCTCTGCTTACGCGTGCCGGCGAGCACTCATGAAACCGTGTCGGCCGGCCGCGGTAGAATGGCGCGATGCTGGTTCTTGGAATCGAATCCTCTTGCGACGAAACGGGTATGGCGCTGTACAGCACCTCTGCTGGCGGCGCCCTGCTCGCGCACGCCCTGCACTCGCAGGTACCCATGCACCAGGCCTACGGCGGCGTGGTGCCAGAACTCGCCTCGCGCGATCATATCCGGCGCGTCGTACCCTTGCTGCGCCAGGTTCTTGCCGACAGCGGCCGCTCGCTGACCGACATCGACGCCGTTGCCTACACTCAGGGACCGGGTCTGGCGGGCGCCTTGCTGGTCGGTGCGGCCTTTGCCGAAGCGCTGGCGACGGCGCTCGAGCGGCCAAGCGTGCCGGTCCACCATCTCGAGGGCCATCTGTTGTCGCCACTACTGTCGCGCAGGCCGCCGCGTTTTCCCTTTGTCGCTTTGCTGGTTTCGGGCGGCCACAGCCAATTGATGCGCGTTACCGCTGTCGGCGAGTACGAGTTGCTGGGAGAAACCCTCGACGACGCGGCTGGCGAGGCCTTCGACAAGACCGCCAAGCTGCTCGGCCTGGCTTACCCGGGGGGGCCGGCGCTGGCCGAGCTGGCCGAACGGGGTCGCCCGGATGTGGTGAAGTTGCCGCGCCCGATGCTCAAGTCCGCTGATCTGAATTTCAGCTTCAGCGGCTTGAAGACCGCGGTGCTGACCAAGGTCCGCGAGCTGGCGACGATCAGCGAGCAGCAGCGGGCGGATATTGCGCGTGGTTTCCAGGATGCGATCGTCGAAGTGCTGGTCAGCAAGGCGCTGCGCGCGGTGGCCTTGAGCGGTCTCAAGCAATTGGTTGTCGCCGGCGGCGTCGGCGCCAACCGTGAACTGCGCCGCCAGCTCGACGCGCGCGCCGGGAAGGCCGGAATCGCGGTCTTTTACCCAGAACTCGAATTCTGTACCGACAACGGCGCGATGATCGCCCTGGCCGGTGCCTTGCGTTTGCAGAGCGCCAATTCCGACATGGCCGGAAAAGTGGCCGGCGCTTTTGCCGTGCGGCCACGCTGGCCGCTGCATGGCGTTTAGCGCCTAACGCGGGCTCTTTGATCGCGTTGGTTTCACTGGCTTCGCTGCTTTCACTGACGTGGTGTCGCTGGCCGGCGTTTGCGTCCTGCCGCCAATTTTCGGCTCGTTGCCAGCCATCAGGCGCTGCAGGTTCGGCCAGTGCTTGCCGATCAGCGTCATCGAAATGATGCCGATGGCCAGGACGATGCCATCCTTGCCCCAAGCGAGAATGGCGAAAACGGGTGCTGCCGCAGCCGCCATCAGCGCCGCCAGTGACGAGTAGCGCGAGATCAAGGCGATGAACAGCCAGGTGCCCAGCGTCGCCAGGCCCAGCCAGAGGTTGATCGCCAGCAGGACGCCGGCTGCCGTGGCAACGCCCTTGCCGCCCTTGAAGCGGAGGAAAACGGGGTACAGGTGACCAAAAAAAACCGCCAGCGCGACCACTCCAAGGGTGTAGTCGGGCAGACCATACTGCGCCGCATAGTGGCTGGCAAGAAAGACTGCCAGCCAGCCCTTGCCGGCATCGCCGATCAGGGTGAATATCGCCGCACCCTTGTGGCCACTGCGCAGGACGTTCGTCGCACCGGGGTTCTTCGAGCCATAGCTGCGCGGGTCGGCGAGGCCGAACAGGCGACTGGCGACCAGTGCGAAGGAGATCGACCCCAGCAGATAGGCAGCCAGGACGGCAAGGGCGGTAAGCAGGGAGGGCGGCATAGGGGTAAAGTGGGTCGTCGGACGGTCGGTGGCGGCTTGGCTGCTCGCTTGCTCAGATGGTCGGCGTGGCTCTGGGTTAGAATGCGCACACTCCTCGTCGCGCGGCAGACTGCGCGACCAGCCCGGGATTCTACACCGACCTGACGCCACGCCGCATGGACATCATTTTCATTGACGCGCTTCGCGCTTCCAC
>NZ_SPMY01000049.1 GCF_012939955.1 Candidatus Accumulibacter phosphatis | reverse complement strand
AAGCGCTGCGGGAAGCGCCGAGCGGAAGAGGGCGCTGGCCATCATCAAGCCGACCCCGGAGAACTTGACCAGGCAGCAGCGACGGCACAGGCTACCGCCACGGCATGGGGTCGAGTCGCCACCACGAGGCGAACGACAGCCTGCGCCAGGTCGATCAGTGGGCCAAAAAAGCTCGGCGTCAGCGAAAAGGTGGCGATGGAAATGATGATCGGCGCCTCGATGGGCATGAATACGCCGCAGCTCCTCGAGATCGCCGGGCTTCGCGGTGGGGTGGAGTTCTCCGCCAAGCTGCGCAACTCTGCCGACGCTTCGCGATCGCTGGAGGAGATGGCCCAGTTCGCCAGCGAATCGAGTTTTGGCAAAAAGGTGGGCACCGTGCTCGACAACGGCTGGGAGCGCAACTATCGCAGCTTCGACGAGGGCAGGGCAGCCGGCAGCGAGGGGATGCGCGCGTCGCTGGACCACGCGCGCCAATCACGCGAAGCCTTCAGCGCCTCATTGCAGGAAACGGAAGGGCATCGGCAGATGTGGGAGCTGTCGCACAGCGGTCAGCTGGGCTCGAACCTGCAGCTCCAGGATCACTTCATCAAGGATTTTCTGCTGCCCAAACTGGATTTCAATTACGAGACCTTCCAGGGGATCATGGGCGACCCGAACAAGCTGCGCCCTACATCGCCGAATACGCCGCGCAGAACTACGACCGGATGCTTGGCGAGATGGCCGGTCAGGTGCAGGGGGCAGATGCAGTCGGCGCGCGGCACGAGGCGGATCGAAGCAGCGTTCCCGGTGTCGCTGCGGTCGGGCAGGCGGGCGACGGGTATCTTGGTCAGGTGACGGGCAGGGCGGCAGGTGCCGGGGTTTCGGCACAGGGGCGCCCGAGTGATCAGACCGCGCATACCGCGATGTGTGAATTTTCGACAAACGCGTATGCGATACGGGACCGCAAGGAGGCAGCGGCGCAGGCGCACCAGGAGACCGCGACGCCGACTGATTTCGACACGCTGGAAGCGGTGTCGCCGCTCGGCAAGGGCGCGGCGGTTGTCGGTGAGGTCGGGAAAGCGGCGGGGCGGGTGGTCGAGGGGCTGAGCGGGGATGATCCCGGTCAGCATGTTCGGGACACCCTGGCCGGGAAGAAGAAGCCTTGATGCAGAAGTCTTGATCCCGAGTTGCGCGCCACTTGCCCTGCACCCTCTGTGTTGGTATAACGACAGTTATAACATCGACCGTGTGGAGCCTTCCATGACCACCCTCAAGCTTACCCAGATCGGCAACTCGCTTGGCCTCATCCTGCCCAGGGAAGTGCTGGCGCGACTCAAGCTGCAGAAGGGCGATACGGTATTCGTGACCGAGGCGGCGAATGGCGTGATGCTGACGCCCTACGACCCTGATCTGGACCAGCAACTCGAGATCGGGCGCGAGTTCATGCACGAGTACCGCGACACCTTCCACCAGCTCGCCAAGTGAGCTGGTGCTGGCTCGACCGGCGCGCGCTCGAATTGTTGCACGACGAGAGCCTGGCCGAGCATGGCGGCGCGAGCGGGCTGCGTGACGAGGGTCTGCTCGAATCCGCGCTCGCGCGGCCACTGAATCTTGCGCTCTATGGCCAGCCGGATGTGGCCGACCTGGCTGCCGCTTACGGCTTTGGTCTGGCGCGTAACCACCCTTTTGTCGACGGCAACAAGCGCGTCGCTTTTCTGGCGGTTGGCCTGTTTCTGGCGCTCAACGGCCAGCGCCTGGTGGCGAGCCAGGCCGATGCCACGCTGACTGTGCTCGTCGTCGCGGCCGGCCAGATCGACGAAGCGACGTTCGCGCGCTGGTTACGCGAGCACAGCGCGCCGCGCGACACTTGAGCGCGTCCTGCCGGGCGAGCAAGTGGTGTCGGCACAAGAACAGGCCCTGCGATCAGCCCACGCAACCCCCATGCGGTAATTCGCGACGAGCGCGCATGTGGCGTGAGACAACACTGATGGGGCGGCGCTTACCGATGAGTTCGGGAAAGCGGCGGGATGGGTGGTCGCGGGGCTGAGCGGGGATGATCCCGCTGAGTATGTTCAGGTTACGCTGGCCGGGAAGAAGAAGCCTTGAGCCGAGTGCCGTAGCCATCTGGGCAATGAGCGTCTTGCCCAACAGCCGTGCTCAGCGACGGGCGGGGTCTGCGGCCCGCCGTTCCAACGCTTCGAGCGCCGCTCGCTGTGCGCTACTCGCCACCGCGTGTGCGCTGCGCAGGTACTGTGGTCGGTCATGTTCGGCGAAGTCATCAATGGCCTGATCGACGGTGCTCGCGAAATCTTCTGCCGTAGCGGTCTCGGCCAGGCACCGGAAGTAGGCAGCGAAAACGCCGCACCAGTCGACGCCAAGCTGCCAGGAGCCGCCCTCGTCGGCGAAGAAGATCACGTCGTCGTGTCCCTCGTCGATATGCCGAAGCAGCCCGAAAAGAAGCTCGAACGCCTGGCCGGCGACTGCGTATTGTCCGCTGTCCGCGGCACTGATGCATTCGCGCAGGAGACGCTTGAACTCGGCGATGAAGGCATCCGTGCCCCGCGACTGTTCCGTGCAGTTCCTGGAATTCACCTCGAAGTCTTCGAAGTAGCGACCAGCGAGACTATCGACGTGGAACTTCTGCACTTCGTCGAGCAAGGCGTTTGGTGTCGCCCTTGCTTCTGACGCGCCGTCTTCTACGTGCACGTAGTCGCCCACGAGAGCCTGCAATGTCACCCTCGGCACGAGTTCTATTGCCCGTTCGGCGATGATCAGCAGATCGCCGCGATCCATTGCTCGCAGCTCCTTTCGCAGGCTCTCCGGATCGGTGATGCGGCTGGTCATCCTGGGGCCTACACCTGAAGCAGAGGAGGGCGCTGTCCTTCCATGAACGATCGCATCACGCTGCTTTCATCCGGGCGCGTCGCGCCACGCGCGGAGGCGAACAGCGCTGGAGGATCCGTTTCCAGCCGTTGCGGGCGGCAACGGCCTCGCGCAGAATGTCCACGTACTCCAACGCATCGACGCGTTCATCGGGAGGCATCGATCCCCGCTCGTGTTCTGCGAGCAGCTCTTGCCTACCCCGCGGGCTGTCGCCAAGCGAGTGCAGGCGGCTGTAGGCTTCGCAGGCGTAGGCGAAAGTCTCGCGCTTGCCGTAATCGATCTCCAGCAGCCACTCACGTGTTCGGGTTTCCGGTAGCCCGATCGTCTCGCGCTTGCAGTTGTGGAAGATGTGCGCCGCCTCGTGCACAACGAAGTCTTCGAAGCGACCGGCCGCGTCGAAAGAGGCTGCCGACAGATAGCAGCTTGTCTCCTCGCTCAGGCCCAGCAGGCCGGGAGCGCTCTCGGCAAGCAGGTCCGCGCCCAGTCCCGCCAGATAGAGGTTCGCCAGATTCCAGGCGGTAGCCAGACATTGTGTGTTTTGCAGCAGCGCCTCGATGGTGGCCGGGGTGAGAAGAATGACCGAGCGTTCGAGCAGACTGAGGACCAACGCCTGCTCGCAAGCCGGGAACAGGCCACGCACCATCGGTGCCACTTTTCCGCGCGTGAAGGCGACGTCGTCGATGTTGGCGACTGTTTCGGGGAATGCGACGTGCAGGGTTCGGCTGTGGACCGCGGAGATCAGCGCCGAGCGCAGCGCGGCGTCTCCGCAGTGGCTGCGGGCGAGGAAGTTGCTGCCCGGCCAGGCCCGAAAGTGGGCGTCGTGCTCGCCGCTGCGAAGGTAGCGTTCGGTCGCCTGTTCAGGGGTTTCGGGCATCGGTCTTCGTCCTTTGGGAGGCTTGTTGTCTTCGCAAATCACTATTCCAGTACAGACATCGGCCGGGCAGCAACTTCCTCGCCCGCATCCTCGGCCGACTGATCCATCGCGTATTTCTCGTACCACCAGGCGAGCCCCATCGTGATCTGCGCAAGGCCTGCGTCCAGCGTTTTTGGACAGGTAGGGCAGTCGGAAGGTGCGACCATCACCTTGCCCACGATACGGCGGTACCGGTCGCGCTTGTTCCACTGGACGTTGACCTCTTTGCCGAACACGAGCGCCGACATGCTTTGCTTGGACCGCTGCCCGTTTGGCTGGGCCTTTTCTGGGGCATCCACCCCCCCCGACCCTGATCTTGTGCTGCTGATGGTCAGCGTCGAGAACAGTGACGGTATCGCCGTCGGCCACGCCCACTACCGTGCCAACCAGGGTTTCCGCGCGGGCAGCGATGCTTGCCAGCAGCAGCAACGCGAATGTCAGATGTCCAGCCTGCATTGTTCTTTCTTTTCCTTCCTTGCCGTCATCTCTTCGAGAACCGGGTCCTTGAGATTCCATTCATGAAGCCACCCGCACTGCGAGACACTTTTCCCTCGGCCCGCCCACCGGCCCGAATAAAAAAAAGCCAACACTCAGTGCTCAAGCGCCAGGTCCACCAGTGCGCGCTTTTTCGTTCTCCGTGGGTTTCCATTTGTACTCACATAGACCATCGCACAACGAACACGTTGGCCTGCATACTCAGGCATGGCTTCATTGAAGTTTCGATCGAAGAGGCGATCGAAGCGACGCACGGGCACGCGGATGATGCGCTCACCGTCAAGAAACATGACCCGAACGCCGATGCTCATACCGAACTCCCCCTCACCCTTGAGCGCTCAACGTTGCCGCCACGTGCCCAAAGGGAAGTGACCGGTGGACCACTAACCGCTGTTGGGACGAAAAGTCCCCCTCGTCACCGCTGCCCCCCGTTCAATTGCCTTACGGATCTCCGCGATCGGATAGCCGACGATCACCCGCCGACTGCCAGTAGCGTCAAGATATATGAACGCGCTATCTTCGATCTGGTAGTTCATGTTCCATTCGATCATGAACCGTTCCGTCGTCTCGATGATTCGATTGGGCAAGGGATCGCCATCCTCAGCAAGCTTAAGTGCCAAACCATCTTCCGTGTCGAGCAGCCATGCGTCGCCGCTATGAGTCGAGAAGAAGACCAGCGAACCCAGGGTTACTACACGAGCATCGCGCTGCAAGGCGAGGCGCTGGATATACGAAACCTCACCGGTGACGCTGGCCTCCTGTGCAGACAGGTAGCGCGCTTTACTCTGGATGGGCCACTTGCGTGCTTTTTTGCTCATGCGCTTTTACCCTCGTGCCGCCCGGGCTTGTTTTCTACGCAGACCGTCTTGTGCCACCAGTCAGCCAGTTGTCCCCGGCGCTCCCGATGGGCGAAAATCTGAGAGGTGCTGCCGCTGCGAGACTTGTCCACTTCAGTTAGTACCCCCGCCCCAGCAAAATTTCGCGACAAGCGTCACGTGAATATTGACGGTCTTTTCTTCGTTTGTCATCAAGCCAGGTTCGGGCGTCCGCGCCGGGTTGCTGACCACCGGTTTGAGAGGCCGGCAACACGGGCCATCGCCGAGCAACGCCGTGTGCGCTCAGCGATGGCAAGGCCATTGTCGACCGTGCCCCAGCGGATCACCGCTCGCGTCACCGTGTGATTTGCCCGAGGACGCACTCGCTTCTTCCCGAGGTTTGGTCCGGCGATCAATCAAGCTGGCCGTGCCGTAGAGCGACGTGTCGATACCAGCATCCACGGCGGCCCGTTCACGCCGCCGATTCAGCCCGCGGCATTTTCCGGTCCACGACGACAGCCGTCCCCTGGTACGTGACGCGCGACACTCGCCATTGTGATCCGGCCTGGTCATAGTGGGCGTTGCTCTTGCGAAGCCCGACAATGACATTGGCCCCCATGGCAAGCCCCTGGCGCGCCAGGTCCAACTCCAGCGGAACATGGCGATGATGACCAGCAGCAGCGCCAATAGCGGCAAAGTGCTGAAGATGGCGCTTGGTGGTGTTGCAGCAGCGATAGTCATGGCGGCCTCCAATTCGTTAGCCAACAAACCTTGGCTTTTCGGATATCGGAAGGGGGGGCGAGCTGAGGGCGCTCAAGTTGCCTCAGCGAGGGCGACATCTTACCAGTGCGCAGGCCTTATCAATGGCAAGACCTGCCACCAGAAAGTAGGCCGCACGATCGACCTCGCGCTGGCCGATGCACGCAAGCAGGCAAGGTCGCTCAGGGCAGAAATAGCTCTCGGTGCCAACCTTCGCGGGCAGGCCAAGGCGCAGACGGAAGTGCTGACTTTCGCCGAGTTCTTCGCGGCGTGCTATTTGCTGCTGACATTCCAGAGCCGCGTCGACCGCTACATGGCGCTGCGCATGATGGTCTATGTCGGGCTGCTCTATCAGGACCTGATCAAGCGTGGCGAGGTGCTGGCCGACGGCCGCCTGCCGCCCGTCCTGCCGATCGTCCTCTACAACGGCAGCCAGCGCTGGACGGCGTCAAGCGACGTCTTTGACTTGATCCCGCCGGTGCCGCGGCTGGTCGAGCAGTTCAAGCCCCGGCTGAAGTACCTGCTGATCGACGAGAACGCCTACACCGACGGCGAACTGGCCTCGCTCAACAACCTGGTGGCGGCCGTCTTTCGCATCGAACACCCGGCGTCGCTGGCCACCATCGGCGTCTTGCTCGGTCTCCTCGACGAGTGGCTGGTCGACCGGCCCGACCTGCGTCGGAGGTTTGCCCTCTGGATCCGCGCGACGTTGATGCGCAAGGCCGAATATCGTATCGTGTTGCCTCGGATGGATGACCTACAGGAGCTGAATGTCATGTTGGCCGAACGACTCGAAGAATGGGCGCACGCCTACAAGGCTGAAGGAAAAGCCGAAGGAAAAGCCGAGGGTGAAGCGCTGGCCTTGCAGAAGCTGCTGCAGAAGCGTTTTGGTACCGTCCCGTCGCCTGTTCTGGCGATGATCTCTACGGCTTCCCTTGAGCAGGTCGACCTTTGGCTTGATCAAGTACTTGACGCGGCCAGCCTCGAGGAGATTTTCGGAGCAGGCAAATCCTGAAACGGCGCCAAGCAAGGCGTATGCGTTATCAGCGCTTGATTCCATTCACCCGCTAATGTGAACTCGCGTACGTGACTTTCACATTAGCGCTCATGACTTGTCGAGATACCCCAGGTCATGAAGGTCGTGACCGTTTCCCCTCTTCCCCAACCCTGCTCCCGCGAGGGGAGAAGCAACCGTGTTTGACGCCAAGCGTTTTCTGGTTGCCAAGGGGGTGTTGTTTTTAACCATAGCATTCATGATCGTAAGCAATTTACGAATAATTCTGCCAATCGAAGCAGTAGTTCACAGATTACCCTGGCAGCGTCGCTACAATCTTCGCGGTCGCTGTAAATCCTTGCGCGCGACCATGGCCCGCTCGCCGCCGGGGCGCTTGCGGCGACGAATACGCACTTTACGGCCAAGTTTGATGAAGAATTCCTGGGAGAACCGAGAGATGGCACAAGAAAAACCTGAAACCCCTGCAGCACCGGTCAAGGCTTCGGCAGGAGCGGTCGAGACGCGAGCTGCGACGGCCGGGGAACAGCAGATCCGGATGAATACGGCGTCGGTGAAGAGCAGCTACTGCAATATGGTCAACGTGACCACGACGCGCGAGGAAGTGGTGATGAACTTCGGGGTCAACGAGAGCTGGGACCGGGGCGTTTCCGAGTACGACGTCAGGCTGGAGCATCGCATTGTGATGAGTCCCTTCGCCGCCAAGCGCCTGGCGCTGATGCTTGGCAAGCTGGTCAGCGAATACGAGGGTCGCTACGGCGAGTTGAACCAGGGAAACTAGGAAGCCCGTATGATGGCCGGGGCGCCTGCTGCCAGCATCCGTTCGCTGCGGGGATAGCTGCTGCCGGCAGCAGGCCTTGCTTCCCTCTTTCCATTGTTGCGCCGGTTTGGAGGCCACTACTTGCCTTCCAGTTTCCATTCTTCCAGCGGGCCGCAGACAGGCGCAGCCCTAGGCCTGTCTCCCGGGCTTGGCGATCATGCCAGGCGAGCGCACGACGATGCGCTGTGGGGAGCTTTTGCGGCAGCGCAGACGTCGGCCGAATTCTGTACTAGTTGGCTGTCGCTGCAATGCCTGCAGGTCGCCGACGTGCGTGCGGCCCTGCTGCTGCTCGAGCAGGGCAGCGGTACTTTCGTTCCGGCCGCCGTCTGGCCGTCCGAACAGACCGACGTCACCTACCTCGCGCCGGCCGCTCAGCAGTGCCTGAGCCAGCGGCGCGGGCTTCTCCTGCCGGGCCAGGCAGGTGCTGTGGTGGTCGTCGCCTATCCCGTGGAACGTGAAGGACAGGTGCACGGGGCGGTCGTGCTCGATGTCGCCGAACGCTCGGACGTGGCCTTGCAACTGGTGCTTCGGCAACTGCACTGGGGAATCGGCTGGATCGAAACGCTCTTCCTGCGCCGCCAGAATGGTGACGACGCGCAGGCCTTGCAGCGTGCGCGCGTGGCCCTCGACGTTCTCGGCGTGGCCGCCGAGCAGGCCCGCCTCAATCCCATGGCGATGGCGGTGGTCAATGATCTTGCCAGCCGCTTCGACTGCGACCGGGTTTCGCTCGGCGTCGACCGGGGAGGGCGGGCGCGTTTGCTGGCCATGTCACACTCGGCCTTCTTTGAAAAGAAGAGCCAGTTCGTCACCGCTCTCGAAAACGCCATGGACGAAGCCCTCGATCAGCGGCGCAGCGTGCTCTTTCCGGCCGGCGCGGAAAGCCACGGCGGCATCGCCATTGCTCACCGCGATTTTGCTGCCACGCGAGCCGTGTGTTCGGTGGTGCTCGGCAGCCGCGGCATCGGCGTTGGCGTACTGACTTTCGAGCGTAATCAGGGGACGCCTTTCAGCGCCGAGGAAACGAGGCTTTTCGAAGCGGTCAGCGCTTTGCTCGGGCCCTTGCTGGAGAGCCGGGTCGATCAGCATCGCTGGTTTGCCGGTCGCCTGGTCGACAAGCTGCGCGGCTGGTGGCTGCATCTCAAGGATCATCGCCGCCCCGGTTTTCGTGTCGCGCTGGCCGCAGCACTGCTCCTCTTGCTGGGTGTTTTCCTGCTCGACGGCGACTATCGAGTCAGCGCCAAGGCGGTTGTCGAGGGGGAGGTGCAGCGCGCGGCGGTGGCCCCCTTCGATGGCTTCCTGCGCGAGGCACCGGTGCGCGCCGGCTTCGTCGTCAAGGAGGGACAGCTGCTGGCGACGCTCGACGATCGCGACCTGCGCGTCGAGCGCCAGCGCTGGCTCTCCGAGCGCGAGCAGCACCAGGGGCGCTACCGCGAAGCGCTGGCCAAGCACGAGAGAGCCACGGCCAATGTCTCGCTGGCGCAAATGCAGGAAGCCAACTCGCAACTGGCGCTGGTCGACGAGAAACTGGCGCGCGCCAACATCGTCGCCCCTTTCGACGGTATCGTCGTGTCGGGCGATCTCAGCCAGTTGCTCGGTTCGCCCGTCGAACAGGGCAAGCTGCTTTTCGAGCTGGCGCCGCTCGATGCCTACCGGGTGATCCTGAAAGTCGAGGACCGCGATATTCGCGATGTGCGCGTCGGCCAGTCGGGCAAGCTGGTGCTCACCGGCTTGACCGGCGAAGCCCTGGCTTTTGAAGTGCGCAACATCTCGATGGCCGAGGCTGAAGAGGGCAAGAACACTTTCCGCGTCGAAGCGCAGCTCGATCGCAGCGACCTCAAGCTGCGCCCGGGCATGGAAGGGGTTGGCAAGATCAGCGTCGGCGAGCAGAGCTATGCCTGGATCTGGACGCATCGACTGAGCGACTGGTTGCGCATGCAGGCCTGGATCTGGTTGCCCTAGGCGGCTGACAGCAATGGCCGCCCCGTTTCTCAGTGCCTCCTGGTATCGCGTCGCCGGCCTGCGCCCCGAGCTGCGCGCGCATGCGCGCATCCATCGCCAGCGCTTTCGCGGCCAGCCGTGGTACGTGCTGCACGATAGCGCCTCCGGCAAGCTGCATCGTTTCAGCCCGGCGGCCTACCGCGTGATCCAGCTGATGGACGGGCAGCGCACGATCGACGAGATGTGGACCGAGGTGGCCGCAGAAGCCGGCGAAGAGGCGCCGACGCAGGACGAAGTGATCCGCCTGCTGGCGCAACTGCACGCCGGTGACCTGCTGCAGGCCGACCTGCCTCCGGATGTCGATGAGCTGGCCGAGCGCGGCAGCAAGCAGAAGCGTCAGAAGCTGCTGCAAAGTTTCATCAACCCGATGTCGATCCGCATTCCGCTGTGGGATCCCGACGTTTTCCTGGACCGCAGCTGGCCGCTGATGCGGCCGCTGTTCGCTCCGCTCGGGCTTTTGCTGTGGTTGCTGGCGGTGCTGCCGGCGATGGTTCTTGCCGGCGTGAACTGGCATGAGCTGACCGCCAACCTCAGTGATCAGGTGCTCTCGGCGCATAACCTCATCCTGCTCTGGCTGGTGTACCCGCTGATCAAGGCGCTGCACGAGCTGGGTCACGCTTACGCCGTCAAGTCGGGCGACGGCGAGGTGCACGAGATGGGCATCATGCTGCTCGTCCTGGCGCCGATTCCCTACGTCGACGCGACCGCCTCCGGTGCTTTTCGCAACAAATGGCGGCGGGCGCTGGTCGGCGCCGCCGGGATGCTGGTCGAACTGTTCCTGGCGGCGATCGCCATGGCGGTGTGGGTGATGGTCGAGCCCGGGCTGGTGCGCTCGATCGCCTTCAACGTGCTCTTCGTTGCCGGTGCCTCGACCCTGCTCTTCAACGGCAACCCCTTGTTGCGTTACGACGGCTATTACGTTCTCGCCGATCTGATCGAAATCGCCAATCTCGGCAACCGCTCGAATCAATACTGGCAATGGCTCGCCAAGCGCTACCTCTTTGGCATCACGAGCGTCGAGCGACCACCGGCGTCGCTCGGCGAACGGCGCTGGTTTCTGTTCTATGGGGCGGCGTCGTTCGTCTACCGGACGCTGGTGATGATCGTCATCACCCTGTTCATTGCCGGGGAGTTCTTCTTTGTCGGGGTGCTGCTGGCGCTCTGGGCAGCGACGACGATGTTCGTGCTACCGATCGGCAAGGGTCTCAACTATGTGCTCTCCAGTCCCGAGCTACAGCGCCACCGCACGCGTGCCCGCCTGGTCACTTTCGGGTCGCTGGCCGCCTTTGTGCTCTTCGTGCTCTCGGTGCCGATGCCTTTGCGCACCCACGCCGAGGGCGTCGTCTGGGTTCCCGAGAATGCCGAAGTGCGCGCCGCTGCCGATGGCTTTGTCGAACAGCTGCTGGTGCAGCCAGAAGAGCGCGTCGAGGTCGGCGAGGTGTTGCTGGTGACCGCCCAGCCGACGCTTGCTGCCGAGCTTGAGCAGGCGCGGGCGCGGGTACGCCAGCTCGAGGTGCAGTACACCACGCAGATGTTCGACGAGCGTACGCAGGCGGCGGCGACCAAGGAGGATCTGCGCCGGGAAAGAAGTGCCCTGGCGCGCGCCGAAGAAAAAGTCGATTCACTGCTGGTGGTTGCCGCCGTAGCCGGCGCCCTCAAGCTGGCGCGGCCGCAGGATCTGCCGCAGCGCTTCGTGAAGAAGGGCGAGCTGCTCGGCTACGTGCTCGACGGGCCGCCGCGGCTGGTGCGGGTGGTCGTCAGCCAGGATGACATTGCCCTGGTCCGCGAAGCACGCGACGAGGTGCGGGTAAAGATCGCCGACCGCGTCGAGCAGACCTATAGCGCGCGCCTGATTCGCGAGGTGCCGGGTGGGCATGATGAGTTGCCCAGCAGGGCGCTGTCGCTCGAAGGCGGCGGCCAGCACGGCACCGATCCGCGCGACCCCAACGGCCTCAAGTCGCTGCAGCGCTTGTTTCAGTTCGACCTCGAGTTGCCGCCGGAGGTGGGGCCACTACAGATCGGTACGCGCGTCTATGTGCGTTTCCACCACCGCGCCGAGCCCCTGGCCGAGCAGTGGGGGCGGCGGCTGCGACAGCTCTTCCTCTCGCGTTTCAATGTCTAGGGCGCTGCTCGATCGCTGGCAGGTGCATGAGTTTGCACCCGGCTTGTACGCCGAACGTCGCGACCTCAAGGACAATCGTCTCGACCGCTTCATCGGGCGCCTGCTGGGGCGCAGCGCGCAGTTGGGTTCGCCCTTGCGCCGCTACGACCTACGGCGCTTTGCCGCGCGCGTGCAGGTGCTGGCGGAGGACTTGCTGGCCATCGATGACGTGGGGCTGCGCAGCCGGGCAGGCGCCGTGCGCACGCTTCTGGCCGTCGAAGGGCTTGCCGAGGCGCCGGTCGCCGAGTGCTTTGCGCTGGTGCGCGAAGTCTGTTCGCGGCAGCTTGGTCTGCGCCACTACCCGGTGCAGTTGATGGGCGGCTACGCCATGCTGGCCGGCGCGCTGGCCGAAATGCAGACCGGCGAAGGCAAAACGCTGACCGCCGTTCTTCCGGCCGTGACCGTGGCCCTGGCCGGCGCGCCAGTGCATGTGATTACCGTCAATCCCTATCTGGCGGCTCGCGATGCCGAGTATCTGGCGCCGGTCTACGAATTCTTCGGCTTGCGTGTCGGCCTGATCGTCCCCGACCAGGAGCCCGCCGAGCGTAGCGCGGCCTACGCCGCCGACGTCACCTACTGCGTGAACAAGGATCTGGTCTTCGACTATCTGCGCGACCGCATTACGCAGAAACGCGTGCGCGCCGGTCCGCGGGCCGTGCTCGACGGCTGGCTGGCGGGACCGCGCGCGCCGGCTCAGGCGCGCAGCAAGGTCTTGCTGCGTGGTCTCTATTTCGCGATCGTCGACGAAGCCGATAGTGTTCTGATTGACGAGGCGCGAACGCCGCTGATCATTTCCAGCGACGTCGACGACCCGAACGGGCGTGCCCTCTACGAGCAGGCGCTGGCCCTGGCCGCCAGCCTGAAAAAGAAGGGCCATTACCTGCTCCGCCCGAAGGAACGCAGCATCGAGCTGACCGACGCCGGTCGTGCGGCGGTCGGCGATTTCGCCTGCGGGCTGTCCGGCCTGTGGCGCATCCCGCGGGCGCGCGAGGAACTGGTCGAACAGGGCCTGTCGGCGCTGCATCTTTTTCAACTCGACCGGCATTACATCATCGCCGATGACAAGGTGCAGATCGTCGACGAGTACACCGGCCGGGTAATGGCCGACCGTTCGTGGGAGCGTGGCCTGCACCAGATGATCGAGGTCAAGGAGGCGCTGGCAATCAGTAAACGACGCGACACCATCTCGCGCATCACCTATCAGCGCTTCTTTCGCCGCTACCTGTGTCTCGCCGGGATGAGCGGCACGGTCACCGAAGTGGCGCCGGAAATGCGCTCGGTGTATGCCATGGACGTGCTGCGCATTCCGCCGAATCGACCGGTCGTGCGCCGCGACCTCGGGCAGCGGGTGTTCCTCGACAGCGATGCTCGCTGGGCCGCGGTGGTGCAGCGCGCTGCCGAAATAGGGGCGGCGGGACGGGCGGTGCTGATCGGCACGCGTTCGGTGGCCGCTTCCGAGTTGGCTAGCTGCTGTCTGAGCGCAGCCGGACTGGCGCACGAAGTGCTCAACGCGCGCCAGGACCAGCGCGAAGCCGAGATCATCGCCGACGCCGGTCAGCCGGGGCGGATCACCGTGGCCACCAACATGGCCGGGCGCGGCACGGACATCCTGCTCAGCCCGGAAGTTCGCCAGGCCGGCGGCCTGCACGTCATTCTTTCCGAATACCATGACTCGGCACGCATCGATCGGCAGCTCTTCGGCCGTGCCGGTCGGCAGGGAGATCCCGGATCATGCGAAGCGATCGTCTCGCTTGATGACGAATTGTTTCTCGCCCATGCTGCAGCGTGGCGCGGCTGGCTGCGCGCGCAGGTCTCAGAGGCCGGGCTACTCCCGGCACCGCTCGCACGCCTGCTGCGCCGGTCCGCACAAGCAGCGGCCGAGCGGCAGAATTCGCGGATTCGGCGGCAGACGGTTGAAATGGACAAGCGCGTCGAGCAGTCTCTGGCGTTTGCTGGAAGAGGAGAATAGAAAAATGCGCAGTCGAGGAAAGCGGGTGAGGAGGGGCGTCGGGAGTGCCGTCTGGAGCCGGATCGGCAGCGCCGTGCTGCTGGCGCTGTTGGCGTCGGGCAGCGGGCTGGCAGCCGAGTTCGACTGCATCATCGAGCCGAGCAAGAGCGTGGAGGTGCGGGCGGCGAGCGAGGGTCTGATCGAGAAGATCTGGGTGGATCGCGGCGACATGGTCAAGAAGGGCCAGGTCCTGGTGACCCTGGATGCCGGCGTCGAACGCGCCGCGACCGACGCCGCACTTTATCGTTCGACGATGAAGGGGCGCATCCGCACCGGCGAAAGCCGCGTCGCCTTTTCGACGACCAAGTACAAGCGTCGCGAGGAACTGGCGAAGCAGGCCTTCATCTCGCTGCACGACCGCGACGAAGCACTGACCGAGAAGCAGCTCGCCGAATCCGAGTTGCTCGAAGCCAGGGACGACCGCCGCCTGTCGGAGCTCGAATATCGCCGCCTGTCCGAGCAACTGCGTCTGCGCACCATCGCGAGCCCGGTGGACGGCGTCGTCGTCGATCGCCTGCTCAGCGCCGGCGAACTCGCCGACAATCGCGACCTGCGCAAGCCGATCCTCAGACTGGCGGCCATCGGCACGCTGTACGTCGAGGTGCTGATGCCGATCGACGCCTTCGACAAACTCAGCGCCGGCCAGAAAGTCGAGGTCCTGCCGGAAGCGCCGATCGGCGGACGCTACATGGCGACCGTGCAGGTCATCGACCGCGTCTTCGACGCCGCCAGCGGAACTTTCGGAGTGCGCCTCGAACTGCCCAATCCGGATTTCAAGCTGCCGGCCGGCATCAAGTGCAAGGCCAGCTTCCCGGCCATCGGCGGTTCTGCCAGCACCTCGGCGCCGCCCGCGCCGCGTGCGGCAGGCCAACCCGTGCCGGCGCGCACGGGAAAAGCGATGTAGGCTGAGGCGGTTCGCCGCTGAGCCACTTCGCAGCGCGGCAGGTGGACACTACTGAGACTTGCCAGGTGAAGCTCATGAACGTCAATCCCAATCGTCTCGCCGTGCCCGGGCACGACGAGATCATGTCTTGACTTTTTGCCTAACGGTCATGACAATCGAGACGCCCCCGGATGATGAAAAGTCATGACCGTTTCCCTCTTCCCCTGCCCCTTCTCCCGCAAGGGGAGAAGGGAGTTTCGTGAGTCGCTTGCGCGACTTTCACATTAAGGCATGGGGCCAGACCCAACTGAGTGCGTTCTGAATAGGACGAAAGGCTCGGGAATGGGCCGAAAAAGGTAGAAAACCGCGAAATTTTGGGCAGTTTGACAAAAATCGCGGTGGGATGCAAAGAAATCCGATGCCGAGCGGTTAGGTAACGCATCGGCAGCTAATTGATCAGCGGCTCCCTAAGTATACCGAGCCGACTCCTCTTTTTGAGCGAAAAGACATGAGCAATTACTTTGGTCTCACCCCCCAGTTGCTTAGCCTAGACTGGGGCACCTCAAGTCTTCGTGCTTTTTTGATGCGCGAGAGCAATGTTATTGAAACTCGGCAATCCGGGCATGGCATCCAGCACCTTCCGTCATCAGGAACTGCCGGCTACGAGCAGGCCTTTGCTGAAATCGCCGGTGACTGGGTCGCGCAATGGCCGCAATTGCCTATCGTCGCCTGTGGTATGGTCGGTAGCGCCCAAGGCTGGAAGGAAGCACCCTATGTGCGCTGCCCGGCTGACATGCAGCTCCTCGCGAGCAAGAGCATTACGGTGCAAAGCGGGCTGGGGCCGGATATTCTGATTGCCCCCGGCGTTCTGTTCGACGTACCGGATGCGTTGCCGGACGTTATGCGCGGAGAAGAAATTCAGATTGCCGGCGCCTTGCTGACCAACCCACAATGGGCGATCCGATCCTGCATGCTGCTACCGGGGACCCATTCGAAGTGGGCGCAGATCGAAAACGGCCGGATTGTCCGCTACTCCACCTATCTGACCGGTGAGCTATTTTCCGTTCTGAGCAAGCACTCCATCCTGGGCCGCTTGATGCCCGCAGAGGGTGATAGTAAATCGGAATCCGATCCAGCTGCGTTCGAACTAGGGCTGGCCACCGCACGACGCAGCGGCCCTGGAGATTTGTCGCGACAGATTTTCGGGACGCGCACGCTGGGATTGGCCGGTCGATTGCCGCTAGCTTCTCTAGCCGAATATCTCTCCGGCCTGTTGATCGGTCATGAACTTGTTTCTGGAATGGCCGGCGCTGGCGATTTAACTTCAGTTCCACTGGTCATGATCGGCGCACCGTCGCTCTGTCAGCGCTATGTGCACTCCCTGAAGTACATGGGTCAGTCCGCTGATGCCGTGCTCGACAATACCGCCCCGGCCGGATTATGGAATCTCGCAATGGCGTCGGGGCGGATTGCTTAGGGCAATGCCCTGAAATCTAATAGGGAATCGAAAATGTCGACTAATTCTGTCGCTGAACGTTTTGCTTCAGCCAACTCAAAACTGCCACTGGTCGCCATTCTGCGGGGCCTAAAGCCGGAGGAGTCGGAAGGTGTTGCGCTGAAACTCTACGAAGCAGGCTTCCGCCTGATCGAAGTGCCGCTCAACTCACCCGATCCTTTCGCCAGCATCGCCACGATTCGCCGTGCCTTGCCCCTTGATGCGCTGGTCGGTGCCGGCACCATGATGACGATCGAGAACGTTCAGCAACTCAAGGCCTGCGGTGGCGAACTGGTAGTCATGCCGCATGCGGATACCGCGGTGATTCGTGCGGCCAAAGACGCGGGACTGATCTGTGCGCCAGGTGTAGCTACCCCAACCGAGTCCTTTGCAGCGCTGGCGGCGGGTGCCGATGCGCTAAAGATTTTTCCGGCGGAACTGGTCACACCAGCAATTCTTAAGGCGATCCGTGTTGTGCTACCCAAGGGGACGCGCCTACTGCCCGTCGGCGGCATCACGCCGGAGAACATGCAGCCGTATCTTAGTGCCGGGGCGACAGGCTTCGGCTTGGGATCAGCGCTTTATAAACCAGGCATGACAGCGGACAAGGTCGCGGCTGCGGCTTGGAAGTTTACTACCGCTTGGCAGAATATGGTTCGATGATTGTCGCTATGCTCGTTGGAGATCATCAAACCTCAGCAAAGCAAGGAGATTCCGCCGCTCAATAATTTCGTTGAACTAAACCGCTACCGCGGTGTTGGGGAATCCCGCCGCCGCGTTGCCGTTTCTGAGGCGCCTTCATCCTGAGAAAGCGCAACTGCTTTTGCTGATGGTCATCGATGCGATCTTCGTCATTGGGAATGTTCCCGATCCTGACGAGGAGAACGAGGAGAACGAGATGACTGAATTACGCCAGCGGATGAACGACGCCATGTTGTTGCGCGGCCTTGCCGACTGCACGCGCGAATCGTATATCGCGCGAAGCGCCGACGGGGTCAGGTCTTGACTTGTTCCCAGGGCCCGGGGAAAGACTTGACCCGATGATCCATGCTGCCGGTAAGATATAGGGAAACTATTCGACGCTGCTGACTTGCACCGAGCATGAAATGAATAATCTGCTAGCAACCGTTGCCATCGGCTTCATTGCCTCAAGCGCTCACGCCCAATATCGATGCGTCGAGGACGGCCGGACGCTCCTGACTGACCGCCCTTGCGCTTCCGACCAGGGACAAAGCAAGCTGCGGCCGCAAGGAAAACCGAACAACGCCGTTGGTGACCTTGCCAATTCCGCCTACACGACAAGCACGGGTGCTTGGCGAGGCCAGGCGCAATATCAAACGAATATCGCTGGAGCCGCTTCGCCCGAGGCACATGCCGTGGTTCAGATGATCATCGAAATTGATCCACAGGGCAAAGTAGTGGGTTCAAGCCCTGAAAACGGTTGCCAGTTGAAGGGACTTGCTACGCCGGGCGGGATGGCAACTATTGCAAACCTCGACGTGACATTCTCCGGGTGTACTTACAGCGGCTACAATCGTCGCATGTCCGGGCGGCTGGCTGTCTCTTCTGCCCAAAAGTACGCCCAGCTCAACCTCGCCGCGGTTTCGGTTGGTGTAGGTAAAATCGCAGCATCGTTTGACATTCGCGCAACGATGCGACGATAGCCGGAGCGCTTCATGGGGCGGGGCAGGCATGATGACAGTAGCCAGTGATGGCAAGAAGAAGGAACAGCGGCGCTTTCGAAGCCCTCTTCGGAATTGCTGCGATGCTGCCGTGGTGGCTCGGGAGCATCCTGGCGGTCGTCGCCTATGCGCTCTTGCACAGGTATGCGTCTGCGGATCTGCCTATACATGCGCCAGCCGGGCAGATTGGGCAGATGGTGGTCAGTCAGATGGCCAAGGCGCTAGCCTTCTACGCTCAGTTCATCGTCCCTCTGGTTTTCTTGGCCGGCGCAGCCACATCCTTCTGCAAACGACGCAAACGCGAAGACCTCTTTCGCGTGTTCTGGGGATGCACGGCTTTTCCGAAGTGCCGTGGTATCAGGGCAATCGAGCCAAATTTCGGCAAAAGGCAAGCTTTCGAACCGCAAGCGCCAGGCTTTGTGCGGCGCGCGCCTGAAAAAATGGCTCGTGTGGCAAGCGTCGCTGCCTTGCACTTCGCGCAAAAAGCCTGGCCGCGACGACTTTTTTGCTTGCCCGGGGAGCAGCAATCGTCGCCGGGACGCTTCGCTGCGGCGAAGGTCGAGCAGCAGGCCTTGCGGCTGCGCCAGTGTGCGCCGGGCCGGCGAAGAAAAGGCGCAGGCGAGGAGCGGCGAGGCTTGCCGATCGAAGCAGGAGTCTCTCGCGGACAGTTCGCTGGCGGGTGCTCGCGCCGGCAAGCGGCGGCGGCGAAGCGCGGTCGTGCGCTACGGGGACATGCGCGCTCCGGTCTTGGCTTTTCCCCAGGGCAGGGGGAAGGACCTGAGCTCACAAAAATGCCAAAAAATGGGTACAGGAAACCCAGGCAAAGCGCCATTAGCCGGCTGCACTGTCAAGCAGCATCGGGATTGTTGGGGGCGGCCACTGCCCACGGATTTCGCTGGTTGGAGCACGGGGGGGTGGTCAGAAGGGCTTTCTGCCGTGCATTCGCAGAACGAAGCCATGAGTGCTTGCGGCACGAAAAAACTGCAAAAAAACTGCAAAAAAGCTGTACAAAAAATACAGCTGTTCGGTATTCTTGCATCCGCTGCAGCGAATTCGATCAACCGATCCCGATAGAGGAGTCAGTCACCATGAATCGCATTCAAAAGTTGTTTGAGCAGATCGCAGGCGTCTATCAGGCGGAGACTCAGCGCTGGGCTGTTGCGCAGGAGATCTTCACGGCGCCGCGGATGGATGTTTCGGCCTTGCAGAAGCCTGCTTGCTGGCGCAGGAAGGCCCGCATCTACGGCGCTCGCCGATAGCCAGGGCAGAGGTCTTGGTGCCTGCCTGCGGCAGCGGCCGATGGGCCTTCGCTCAGTGCTTCATCGCGCCCTGCGCGGGAGTGTCCTGGGCTTTCATTTCCGTCTGGGGTTTCCTGACCGCGGCGTCGATCTCTTTGGTGCTGCCGTCGTCGAAGCGCAGCGTGAGGGCTACGCTGTCACCCTCTTGCAGTGGCTGCTGGAGGTCAAGCAGCATCACGTGGTAGCTGCCGGGCTTGAGTTCGGTCTGCGCTCCGGCCTTGATCTCGATGTCCGCGACCTGGCGCATGCGCATCATGCCCTGGTCATTGAGGTGGGTGTGCAACTCGACTTTCCTGGCGACCGGGCTTGCTGCCTGGATCAGCTTGCGGTCGCTGCTGCCGCGGTTGCTGATGGTCATGAAGGCGGCGCTGTTGGGCGTTCCCGGCGGCACCATGCGCACATAGGCGCCGGCGATGGTCAGATCGGTTTCACTGGTTTCACTGCCCAGGGTGGGCAAGGGTAGGGTGAGTGCCGCGGCAAGGATGATGAGAGCGGGATGCAAACGCATGGTTGAGAGTTCTCCTGTCGGTAACTGATCGAGTGGGATGTTGTTGGTCTCACCTGGCGGCAACGGGCGCTGCCAGGTGTTCGCGGATGGCGGCAAGGAGCTGTGCGGAGGTCGAGGCGTGTGGGAGGGTCAGCGCCAGTTTTCCCTGCGTATCAATCAGGTAGGTCGCCGACGAGTGGTCGACGCTGTATTGCTCCTGTGCATTCGGTGGCTGCGCCTGATAACTGGCGCCATACTGCGCGGCGACGCGGGCGATCTCCTGTGGCGTGCCGCTCAGGCCGATCAGGGTCGGGTGAAAGAAGGGCGCGTATTCCTGCAGGCGCTCGGCGCTATCGCGTCGCGGGTCGACCGAAATGAAAAAGGCTTGCACCTGCTGCTGCTCTGTGGCTGCGAGGCCGGACAGCGCCTGCGCGATCAGCGCCAGCGAGGTCGGGCAGACATCGGGGCAATAGGTATAACCGAAGTAGAGCAGGACGACTTTGCCGCGATAGTCGGCGAGTGAGACTGGCCCTTGTGCTCCGTGGAGGGTGAAGTCGCCTCCCGCTGGCTTGGCCGCGGTCGCCGGGCGGGCGTGGGGCGGAGCAGCGGCGATGGTCGCTGGCGGCAGCGGTTCCCAGAAGGCGATCAGGAAGATCAGCGCGCTACTCAGCACGACGATCAGGGCGATCAACAGCAAGCGGGTTTTCATGCGCGCGCCGGCTTCAGTTGCCGGTCTGGAAGCGGAAGGGCACCGCCACCAGAGCCTTGCCGGTATCGACCAGCACGGTCGCATCCCACTCCATGCTCCCGGTGATGCATACCGGCAGGCTGGCCACTCCCGAGAAGTGCTGGCTGTTGCTCGGCTCGCTCGCCAGTTGCGGCCGGTTATAGCCCATTTTCATTTCGGTACCGGCGAAATCGACCTCGACCCTGCGCACCTCGCCACCGCTGACCGTCGCCTGCAACTGCAGGGGCTTCAGCGCCGGGACGGGTCTTGGTTCGATCGAGAACTCGAGCTGACCGCCGTCAGGCAGAGCGGCAGTGCACGACTGCTGGTTCAGATTGCACGCCGATAGCGCTAGCTCGATATCAGCCTTCGGGCTGAGCAAGGGGGCTAGCTTGTAGCCAATGACGCCGAGCACGGCGAGGCCGAGCAGAATTGTGGCGTCGAGCAAGAGGTTCTTGGTCATCGAAGAAATGCTGGCTCAGTGGCGGTCTGCGGCAGGTCGAGCACGCAGTGGTCTCGTCTTGTGGGGCGGCAAGGGCGGCGGGGCCTTGGTGAGCACGCGCAGCGCAGCGAAGTGGCAAGCCCGCCATTGTGCAAAGGCGCGGCGCGGCGAAAATTGATGCAGCTCAAATTATCGCGCAGCGCTTGTGCGCACAATGTGCGGCATATTGCCGCAGTGGCGCCATGTCGCTTGGCGATAGGGACGGGAAAGCCAAACCCAAATTGTTCAAAGGGAGAGACAGAATGGAATTTCGCATGAAGCAAGTCGCGTCGCTGCTACTGGTCGCAGGACTTGGCTTCGCAGCTTCCGGCAGCAGCTATGCTGCCGAATCACTACAGGACGTGATGAAGCGTCGAAGCCTTTCACAGCAGGACCTGCTGGCCGCTGCCAAGACCTATGTGCCGACCGGAAAGCGCGATGAGTTCATCGCCTTTTCGTCCGGCGGCCAGTCGGGACAGGTCATTGTCTACGGCGTGCCGTCGATGCGTATCCTCAAATATATCGGCGTGTTCACGCCGGAACCCTGGCAGGGCTACGGCTTTGACGAGAGCTCGAAGGCCATCCTTGCGCAAGGCAAGATCGATGGCAAGGACATCACCTGGGGCGATACCCACCACCCGGCGATGTCGGAGACGCAGGGCCAGTACGACGGGCAGTTCCTGTTCATCAACGACAAGGCCAACCCGCGCCTGGCGGTCATCGACCTGCGTGATTTCGAGACCAAGCAGATCGTCGTCAACCCGATCTACAAGTCCGAGCACGGCGGCGCTTTCGTCACCCCCGACACCGAGTACGTGATCGAAGCTGCGCAGTACGCGACGCCGCTGGCGAACAAGAAATTCGAGCCACTCGAGGACTTCAACGAGAAATACCGTGGCGGCGTCACCTACTGGAAGTTCGATCGCAAGGAAGGCCGCATCGATCCGGCGCTGTCCTTCTCGATCGAGTTGCCGCCGTACAGCCAGGACCTGTCGGATGCCGGCAAGGGACCGTCTGACGGCTGGTCGTTTACCAACTCCTTCTGTACCGAGCGTTACGTCGGCGGTATCGAAAAAGGTCGCCCCCCCGTATGAAGCGGGTTGCTCGGCCAAAGACACCGACTACATGCACGTCATCAACTGGAAGAAAGCCGCCGAGTTGGTTGCTGCCGGCAAGGCCAAGAAGATCAACGGCCACAACGTATTGCCGCTGGATGTTTCGATCAAGGAAGGCATCGTCTTCCTGGTTCCGGAACCGAAATCGCCGCACGGCGTCGATGTCACTCCGGACGGCAAGCTGATCACCGTTTCCGGCAAGCTCGACACGCACGTTTCGGTGTACTCCTTCGAGAAGATCATGGCCGCGATCAAGGCCGGCAAGTTCGAGTCGAAGGACCCCTACGGCCTGCCGGTGATCAACATGCAGGACGCGCTGCATACCCAGGTCCAGCTCGGCCTCGGCCCGCTGCATACCCAGTATGACTCGAAGCCGTGCGTGGCCTACACCTCGCTGTATGTGGACTCGCAGGTCGCCAAGTGGAACTACTGCGAAGGCAAGGTCCTCGACAAGATCAGCGTGCACTACAACATCGGCCATCTGATGACCATGGAAGGCGATTCCATGGCTCCCAAGGGTCGCTACCTGGTGGCGCTGAACAAGCTGTCGATCGACCGCTTTGCCCCGGTTGGTCCGCTGCATCCGCAGAATCACCAGTTGATCGACATCAGCGAAGACAAGATGCAGCTGCTCTACGACATGCCTCTGCCGCTGGGTGAGCCGCACTACGTGGTAGCCATCGAGGCGAACAAGCTGAAGCCTGGTGTGCGCTACAAGGTCGGTACCGATAGTCGCACCGACAAGAAGCATGCCGGTGCTGTGCGCGCGGGTGAGGAGAAAATCGTTCGCACCGGCAACAAGGTCGAAGTCTTCGGCACGCTGATCCGTTCGCACATCACGCCGGAAACGATCGAGGTCGAAGTGGGTGACGAAGTCACCATCAACCTGACCAACCTCGAGCGGGCGCAGGACGAAACGCACGGCTTTGCCGTCTCGACCTACAACGTGCATGCGTCGATCGAGCCGGGCAAGACGGTCCAGGTCAAGTTCAAGGCTGACAAGGAAGGCGTCTATCCGTACTACTGCACGGAGTTCTGCTCGGCGCTGCACCTCGAGATGCAGGGTTACCTGCTGGTCAAGCCGAAAGGCTGGAAACCGACCAAGACCGCGATGACTGCCGGCACCAACTACAGCGAAGCGGACTACAAGGCGCAGCTGAAG
The DNA here is from genome assembly GCF_012939955.1 of Candidatus Accumulibacter phosphatis. GTDB lineage: Bacteria > Pseudomonadota > Gammaproteobacteria > Burkholderiales > Rhodocyclaceae > Accumulibacter > Accumulibacter delftensis. The sequence continues at coordinate 8,877 of NZ_SPMY01000049.1, read as the reverse complement.
AAAGTGGTCGATACGCAGGCGGTGATCGACTCGGTGGTTGGCTACATCACCGGTGTCAACTACAAGGACTTCCCGGATGTGGTCGCCATGATGGACGACGCGGTCGACCAGCTGGGCAAGATCAAGGACGCCAAGGCCAAGGCTGACGACGCTTCTGGCAAGAAGGACTGGAACAACGCCACGCTGTGGACCGAGCAGATCTGGCAATACCAGGTCAAGGCGGCAGACCTCGGCCTGCGTGCCAAGACTTATCTCGAGCAGAACGGCGCCAAGCCGGCCAAGTAAGTCGTATTGATCTGGCTCAAGGCAACTCAGCGGGGGGCGGAGTTACTCTGTTCCCCGTTTTCTTATGAGAAAAAGGAATGACCATGAAGAAGTTGATGGCTATGGTGGTGTTGGCGACCCTGGCCGCCTCGCCGGTTCTGGCGGCGGAAGACGGCGCCAAAGTGTATGCGGAGAAAACCTGCGCCGCGTGTCACGGCCCGGCGGGAAACAAGACGCTGATGCCTGATTACCCGAAGATCGCCGGACAGAATGCCAAGTATCTCGAAAAGCAGATGCTGGACATCAAGAGCGGGGCGCGTGCCAACGGCAACTCGGCAGCGATGAAAGGCGTCATGCCGCTGGTTAGCGATGAGCAGATCAAGGTCTTGGCCGATTACCTCTCCAAGCTCAAGCCCTGAGTTCTTGTCGGCAGCAGTTGTCGCTGGCAGGCGCAGGCGGTGGGCAGGGCGCGGCTAGCGAGCCGAGTGTCGCGCGCCTGACTTGATGAGTATCAACGCCAAACGTCGGGCTGCTTGTTAGATTGACAGCTGTGGATTCTCAAACACGAGGGAGTTAGGAAATGAAGAAACTGATTTTGGCCGTTTCGCTGGCGATGATCGCGGCAGGTGCCGCGCAGGCTGGTCCGCCACCACCCAAGGCGCACGGCATCGAGGACAAGTCCTACAAATGGAACGCCGACGAAGGCGAAAAGATGGAGGCCTTGAAGCTCAAGGGTGACAAGGTGCGTGGCGAGGAAGGTTACGAGGTCTGCGGCGCCTGCCACCTGCCGTCCGGAGCCGGCCGTCCCGATGGCACTTTTCCCCAGTTGGCGGGCCAGCACACCACCGTGCTGATCAAGCAGATGGCCGATATCCGTGCCGGTCTGCGTGACAATCCGACGATGTACCCCTTTGCCGCGACCCTTATCGACCCGCAGGAACTGGCTGACGTCGCGGTCTATATCGAAGCGCTGTGTATCCCCATCGAACACGGCAAATACGAGGGTCCCGATGCCGCCGCGCAACTGGCGACCGGCAAGACGCTCTACGAGAAGGAATGCAAGGAGTGTCACGGCGCGAATGGCGAGGGCGTCAAGGACAAGTTCTACCCGGTGATCGCCGGCCAGCACTACAAGTACCTGCTGCGCCAGATGACCGAGATTCGCGACGGCCACCGCCGCAACGCGAACCCGGACATGGTCAAGATCATCAAGAAGTACGACGACAAGCAGCTGGTCGCCATTTCGGCCTATCAGTCGAGTCTGGTCATGCCGGGCAATATGTGCAAGCCAAAGGCAACGGCCAAGAAGTAAGCATGCTTTGCAAGTAACAAGGAGCGCGTTTTGTCGCTGCCAAAGCCCGTCCGCAGGTTCTGCGGCGGGCTTTAGTTCCCGGCAAGTATAAGTAATGAATAATATTCTGGAGACCGCTGCTGCACGGCACGGATCGCCACCTGCATCGCCGGTCGTGAACAGCGCAAGCGTCCTGAACGAGGATTGAACCATGTCAGCCGCAGCACCCAGCAAGCAGAATTTCATCGTCGCCGCGCTTACCGCGGTCGCCACCGGCTTGATGATCGCCGCTTTCTTCGCGCCGATCTGGTGGGTCTCCCTGACCGCGCCGAACTATCCCGCCGACGCCTTCCCCGATGGCATTCGCATCCACTTCCATTTCGATGGTGTCTATAACGGCTGCAAGGCGGCCGGCAAGGGCACGCGCATGGATAGCGAGATCATCCAGAAGGAGCTCGCGCACGACGACGAGCGCTACAACCCGATCACCGACAAGAACAGGGACGTCAACAAGGGTGCCGAGGGTCTCGACTGCGTGCACGAAATGAACACCATCAACCACTACGTGGGGATGTTCCCGATCGCCACCGGCGCGCCGGTGGAGAAGCCGCTGGCCAAGTTCTTCTTCGCCTTCTTCACGGTGATGCTCGTCGGCTTCATGGTGCCACGTCGCAAGCCGCGGCTGCTGCTGCTCGCTGTCGGCTTTGCCGCGGTCGCCGGCTGGATCATTGTCGACCAGTACGTGATGGGTGGACTGGAAGCGCATGTCGCCCACTATGTCAGCGAAACGGCAACCTTCTTCAACGAGCCCGAGAAGATCCAGGGCTGGGGTGAAAATGTCACCACTATCACGCATGTGGTGATCGCCGGGACGCTGCTGGCAATGCTGGTGGTGCTGGCCGGTGTCGCCGGCATGCGCAGCTTTTCGCTGTTGCTGGCGCTGGTTCCGGCCCTGCTGCCGGTCTTTTTCGTCATCACCTACGCCGGCTGGCTATGGTTCTTTGGCCACAACATGCACCCCTGGGGCGCTTTCACGGTCAAGCCTTTCATGCCGACGGTGTTTGGCGAGGGCAAGGTGGCGCAGTTCTCGACCTACTCCTATCCCTACTGGGGCTACGGCTTGCTGCTGGGGGTCATGGTTTGTCTCCTGCTTGCCCTGCTCATCCGGCGCAAACAGATGCGCGAGGGTACAGCGGAGTAGCCGATGTCGCGCCGCTTGCTTGCGGCCGGAGTGCTCTGCGGGCTTGCTCTGGTCGTTCTTCCCTCGCCGGGCGATGCCGAGGACGCGTTGACTGCGCTGCACCGCACGGGCACCGTCGGCAGCGGGCGTGTGCTTGCCGACGAGCCGGTCGATAGCCGCCTGGGCGGGATGGCCGAGCCCGCCGTCGCCGGCTGGGGCGGGCTCAACGAGCAAACGCCGATCCCGACCGTGCCGCGGGTCAGCGGTCTGCCCTTCCTGCAGGAACTGATCAACGCAGCGCCTGCGGGCTCGGTACTCAAGCTCAAGCCGGGCAGGTACTCCGGCCCGGTCGTCGTCAACAAGCCCCTGACCATCGACGGCGGCGGCGCAGCGAGCATCGATGGCGGTGGCAAGGGAACGGTCTTCGTGCTGCAAGCCAGCGATGCCGTCCTGCGCGATCTGCAACTGACCAACTCCGGCGTCTCGCACGACTCGGACGATGCCTGTCTCAATGTCCGCGGCGACCGCAATGTCGTCGAGAACCTGCACATCGACGACTGCCTGTTCGGCATCGATCTGAAGATGTCGAATGATAATGTCCTGCGCGGCAACCGCATTCGCTCGAAGCCCTTCGACCTTGGCACACGCGGCGACAGCCTGCGCCTGTGGTACAGCCACCGCAACCTGGTTGCCGACAACCTGATCGAAGATTCTCGCGACATGGTCGCCTGGTACGCGAACGAAAACCACTATCTGAACAACGTCGCACGGCGCAGTCGCTATTCGATTCACTTCATGTTTGCTGCCGACAATCTTGTCGAAGGCAACCGCTTTTACGACAACGCTGTCGGCGTGAACGTGATGTATTCCGGCGGCGGGGCGATTCGCAACAATCTCTTTTCGCACGCCAATGGCCCGACCGGCATGGCCGTCGGTTTCAAGGAAGCGTCGAACGTCCTCGTCGAGGGTAACGAGATCCTTTACTGCGCAGTCGGCGTCGGTCTCGACATGTCGCCCTTCGAGCCGGACACGACGATCACCATTCGTGGCAATCGCATCGCCTATAACGGCATTGGGGTCAGCTTCCTGTCCGACAAGAAAGGCACCATCATCGAGAACAACGTCTTCGAGGGAAACCTCACCCAGGTGGCCATGGGCGATACCGGCAGCGCCAGTCGCAACCTCTGGCGCGGCAACTACTGGGACGACTATCAGGGTTTCGACCGCAACCAGGACGATGTCGGCGACCGTCCGCACGAGCTCTACGCCTATACCGACCAGCTGTGGATGGAGGTGCCTTATGCGCGCTTCTTCCGCAATGCGCCGATGATGGAGACGCTCGATTTCCTCGAGCGCCTGGCGCCTTTTTTCGACGCCGGTGATGTTGCTGCGCGACGAAGCGCCGGTTTTCAACAAACCCCCGGAGACCAGCAAGAGGTCTGTCAAATGAACGACAAGAAGGAAACAGAAGCGGCGGCTGACGGCACGGCACTGCCGCCCCCTGGCGAAGCCAAGCCGGTGGTCATCAACACGCGCGCCAAGGCGCCGGTCCGCAAGCAGGCCAACCGGCGCAAGTTCATTCGCTCGACGGTCATGATCGGCGGCGTGCTCGGCCTGGCGATGCTTGGCTATCTGCCGGTGGCCAGCGCGCGGAATTCGCGCCTGCGCCCGCCCGGCGCGCTCGAGGAAAAGGATTTCCTGTCCTCGTGCATCAAGTGCGGCCAGTGTGTTCAGGTCTGCCCGGTGGCGGCGATCAAACTCGACGACATCGACCATGGCTTTGGCGTCGGCGTGCCGTATATCGACGCTCGCGACCAGGCTTGCGATTTTTCCTGCGACGCCGTGCAGTGCATTCTGGCCTGTCCGACCGGCTCGCTGACCTACATCAAGCCGGCAGCGCTCAACATTCGTGCCGGCATGCCTCTGGCGCAGCCGCCGGTGCTCAAGGCCAAGGAAGACGACCCCGAGCCGACGCTTAACCTCCGCGAACGCATCGGCGTCGCCCGCCTGGCGCGCCCGGAGTCCTGCCTGGCTGTGCAGGGCAAGGGTTTCAGCGGGCAAGCGCGTGGTGCCGACTTTCGCGGCCACCTGCGCTACGTGGCGATCGATCGCTGGCAGCCGGTGCCGGTGCGTGAGCATCCCTACGAGCGCGAGCTTTGCGACCTCTGCGTCAGCGAATGTCCGATTAAGGATGCCATCCAGATGAGCGCGTCGATTGCTGCCGACGGCAGCAAGCAGTACCGGCCAGAGGTGCTCGAGCAATGTGTCGGTTGCGGTGTCTGCGAGATGATCTGCCCGGTCGAGCCGGCGGCGGCGATCGTCGTCGATGCACGCCAGCCCTGGAGCGCGTCATGAGCCACTTTGAACAGATCCGGGTGATGTTCGGTGCGGCCCCGCAAAAGCCGACCGTCGTGACGCCGGAAGCGAAGCAGGTGCACAGCCTGAAGCGCATGACCAAGGCCGACTTCGAGGCCATCAAGCAGCACGCCCGCGACCACGAACTGGTGACGCACAAATGGCGCAACCGGCGCTGGGCGGTCTTGATTTTTTCCAACCTCTTGTTCACCTTCTCGTTCTGGCTTGATATCCAGATTCTCGAGGGCGCGCTGACGGCCTCGCGCTTCGTCGGTTTTCACCTCATCGACCTCAACTCGGCGCTGCAGGTGATGCTGGCGCACCAGCACATCATCGTCAATCTGTTCATCGGCACGGCGACGGTCTTTGTTCTCTGGGCGTTGCTCGGCGGGCGTTCGTTCTGCTCCTGGGTCTGCCCCTACCATCTGCTTGCCGAGTGGTTCGAGTGGCTGCACCTGAAGCTGGTGAGCAAGAAACTGGTCAGCGAGCACGAGTTTCACCGCGGCACGCGCACCGTTTTCTGGGTTGCCTTTGCCCTGTTGGCGGTGGTCAGCGGCTATACCGTTTTCGAGACCATTTCGCCGACCGGCATCCTGTCGCGGGCGCTGATTTACGGTCCCTCGCTGGCGCTCGCCTGGGTCCTGCTGCTGCTTGTTTTCGAGGTCGTTTACTCACGCCGCGCCTGGTGCCGTTACGTCTGCCCGATCGGGCTGACCTATGGTATCGTGGGCGCCGTTTCGCCGGTGCGCGTCGAGTACCGGCTGGACAAGTGCTTTCACGAAGGTGATTGCCGCAAGGTCTGCCTGGTGCCGCACGTCCTCGACGTGGTGATCAAGGGCCGGGCCGCTGCCATGAACACCCCGATCGGACCCGACTGCACGCGCTGTGGTCTGTGTGTCGATGTTTGCCCAAGCGGGGCGCTGGTCTTTGACGTCAAGGGCTTGAGCAAGCTGCTCTGAAGGTTGTCAATGATCCGTTTTGAAAACGTTGGTAAGGACTTCAGGAAGATTCGTGTACTCGATGGCGTCGAGCTCGATATCGCGCTTGGCGAGCGCATCGCGCTGATCGGCTCGAACGGCGCCGGCAAGACGACTTTGATTCGTTGTCTGCTCGGCGAGTATACGCATCAGGGCAGGGTGACCATCGATGGGCAGCAGCCACGCGCCGAGCGTATGCAGGTGCTCGGCAAGGTCGGTTTCGTGCCGCAGTTGCCGCCGCCGCTAAAAATGCCGGTCGGGCAACTGGTCCGTTTCGCGGCCGCCGTCTGCCGCTCGGACAGCGAGCGCATTTACGCGGTTGCCAAGCGCCTGGGACTTGACGTGGCGCCCATCCTGGCGCGGCCGTTCAACCGCCTGTCGGGCGGAATGAAGCAGAAGCTGCTCATCGCCATCGCCCTCGGCCGTGACGCGCAGGTGCTGGTGATGGACGAACCGGCGGCCAATCTCGACCCCGAGGCGCGGCACATTTTCTTTTCTCTCCTCGCCGAGCGACTCGAGAACACGACCATGATCATCTCCAGCCACCGCCTCGACGAGGTTGCGCCCTTGGTCAATCGCGTTGTCGAAATGGACACTGGGCGGATCGTCCTGGACGACCGCGTCGCCGAGGATTCCAAGCTCTCGGCCCTGTTCCAGGTGCACCTGACGCTGGCGCGCGCCGATGCGGCCATCGCCAAGACCTTGACGACGTGGCAGTTTGCTGACCGCGGCAATGCGATCGAGTGGCACGGCACGGTTTCCGGGCCGGACCGCTTGCGCTTCATGGGGACGGTGTCGCGTTACATCGGCTTGTTGTCGCGTATCGAGATGAAGGAAGTCGACGCGGCGGTCGTCCTGCAGTGAGGTACCAATAGCCATGAAACGACGACGTTTTCTCGAAATTCTTCCGGCAGCGACTCTTGGCCCCTGTTTCAGGCCGCTCGTGGGCGTCGCTGCTGGCTGGTCGCTGGCTGCCTGCAGCGGTGAGCCGAGCAGCGGCCCGACCCAGGTCCATTGGGATAGAGACGCCGACCCGCGCTGCGGAATGATCATCAGCGACAAGCGCTTCGCGGCACAGATTCGCGATCCTCAGGGTAAGGCCTGGAAGTTCGACGACATCGGTTGCGCGCTGTTCTGGCTCGCGCAGAGACCGTTCAACGAGGACACGCCGAACACCGAGTACTGGGTTGCCGACTATCGCATGGGCGGCTGGATCGACGCCCGCCAGGCGCATTATCTACCCGGGAAGAAGAGTCCGATGGGCTACCAGTTTGCTGCTGTCGCGCGTCCGGAAGCGGATGCGGTCTCGTATCACGAAATGAAAGAGCGCATTCTGGCGCGCGGCAAGTGAAGCGGCAACTATGAATTCACTTCTCCTGACTGCCCGCCTGGACATCGTCGAATCGCTGCGTGCGCGCTGGTTCCTCATCTACAGCCTCGTTTTCGGAGGCATCGTCGCGCTGCTCTTCGCCTTCGGCCTGACCGAGTCGCGCGTGCTGGGCTTCATCGGCCTGTCGCGGTTGCTGGTGACCTATATCCAGCTGACCATGGCCATCCTGCCGATTTTCGTGCTGGTCACCACCGTGCGTTCGGTGGCCGGCGACCGCGAGGCGGGCGTCTTCGAGTACCTGCTGTCGCTGCCGGTGTCGTTGTCGGCGTGGTTCTGGGGAAAGATTCTCGGGCGCTACGTGACCATCTTCCTGCCCGTTTTCGTGGCCATGTTCGGCGCCGTGCTGTGGGCGCAGGTCAAGGACATCGAAGTGCCGTGGGAGATGTTCTTCTATTACACCGCTTTGCTGGCGTCGATGGCCTGGTGCTTTCTCGGCATCGGCATGTTGATCTCGACGCTGGCGCGCAGTACGGATGTCGCGCAGGGTGCCGCGTTCATGGTCTGGCTGAGCATGTTGCTGTTCCTGGACCTGATTCTGCTCGGGGTGATGATCCAGGGCCGGGTCGCTCCCGAGGTCGCCGTCGGCATCGCCTTGCTCAACCCGCTGCAGGTCTTTCGTACCGCCTCGCTGGCCATGTTCGACCCGCAACTGATCGTCCTCGGGCCGTCGGCCTACGTCATTCTCGACCTCTTCGGCAGTGCTGGTTATCGCATCTATGCCTTGCTCTACCCGCTGGCCATCGGCTCGCTGGCCGCGCTGGCCGGTTTCCTGAGCTTCCGGCGCAGCGACCTGCCTTGAGCGGAGCGTCGCCATGAAGCGCCTGTTCACGGCCCTGCTGATCGCCTTGCCGGCCTTTGCGGCGAGTGCCGCCGACCTGCCATCGGCGGCGCCCCTCTTTGCCTTGACCCTGCCGGCGCTCGACGGACAGTCAGTGGCCCTGGCGTCATTCAAGGGCAAGCCACTGCTGGTCAATTTCTGGGCGCGCTGGTGCGGGCCCTGTCGCAAGGAGATTCCTGATCTTGCCGCTCTGCAGGCGAAGTACAAGGGCAGGGGACTGGTGATCATCGGCATTGCGGTCGAAGACGCCGACAAGCGCGATCACTTGCGCGAATTCGGCCAGGCCTACGAGATGAACTACACTTCGCTGATTGGTGGCAGCGAGGCGAGCATCGCGCTGATGAAGGCGCTGGGCAACAGCAAGGCGGGCCTGCCGTTTACCGTCGTCATCGACCGTGACGGACGCATCCGCAGCAACGCACTTGGCGCCATGGATCAGGCGGCCATGGAAGACGCAGTGAGGCCGATTCTCTGAGCGGCCAGTGCTCGCGTCGCTCGGTGTTACGATAAAGGCAGGAGCAAGAGGATTCCCCGCAGCCCATAGCCCCTCCCCCCTCGCGGGAGAGGGGTTGGGGAGAGGGG
>NZ_SPMY01000048.1 GCF_012939955.1 Candidatus Accumulibacter phosphatis | reverse complement strand
CTAGCTAATCCGACATCGGCCGCTCGCAGAGCGCAAGGTCTTGCGATCCCCTGCTTTCCTGCTCACAGAATATGCGGTATTAGCGTAACTTTCGCTACGTTATCCCCCACTCCAGGGCACGTTCCGATGTATTACTCACCCGTCCGCCACTCGCCACCAGGGTTGCCCCCGTGCTGCCGTTCGACTTGCATGTGTAAGGCATGCCGCCAGCGTTTAATCTGAGCCAGGATCAAACTCTTCAGTTCAAATCCTGAAACCCTCGCTCGACGTTCTTCCATCAGCCCAAGTTCCCTCAGACCAACAGCTTTACTTCCGTGCGAGTTACTCCATCTTTTTGGCAATCCGCATAAGCAGATCACCCCAGACCAAGAACCCACACCTATCGGTTGTCTCATTTTTAAAGAGCTGGTTGCGGGGACAGGATTTGAACCTGTGACCTTCGGGTTATGAGCCCGACGAGCTGCCAGACTGCTCCACCCCGCGACACTGAAGATAGAAATTTCTACCTCTGTTTCGCCGCACTTACTGCCTCGACCTGAGCGATGAAGCTGCCCTGCCTGGCCCTGCGTGCTGCGAAGAGGAAGCATTGTAGCGAGCCGGCAGGACCTGGTCAACTCTTATTCGGCTTTTTTGCGTATTCGCTGTTTCACAAGCCCTTCACCGGGTCACCAGATAGCAGCCTCGTGCGTCACCCCAGCAAGCCCCAAGGCCGCCAGAGCAAGCCCGATCAGTGCTGCCGACTGCCGACCCCGCCGCTGCGCGCGGCTGCACCAGTGTTCTCACAGTGGCGTGCGACCCTCTTTGCCAAGCGTGAAAACTGCGGCTCACCCTTCGCCGGCGGCGTCCAGCGACGCCAGCGTCAGGCACAGCCGCTTTCCCGCCATGACCATGCGGCGTACCGCCGCCCGGATCATAGAACGTAATTCAGAATTGCGAAGTAGTGCGCGGTGCTACCGGCCATCACGAACAGATGCCATATACCGTGCGCATGAGCAAGGCGAGTATCGAGGGCATAGAAGATGATACCAACGGTGTAGAAGACGCCACCTGCAGCGACCCACACGAACCCGGCCGTGCCCAGCGCTTTGAGCAGCGGCACCAGTGCCACCAGCACGGCCCACCCCATCACGATATAGATCACCAACGAGAGATGACGAGCTTCGTTGCGCGGGCGCAACTCTTGCAGACTGCCAAGGATAGCCAGCCCCCACACGGTGCCGAGCAAGGACCAGCCCCACGGGCCGCGCAAGGTCACCAGGCAGAACGGCGTGTAACTGCCGGCGATGAGCAGGTAAATGCCTTGGTGATCCAGCTTGCGCAGGATGTCCTTGGCACGTCCTCGAAAGCTGTGATACAGCGCCGAGAAGCTGTAGAGCAGCACCAGGGTCAGGCTGTAGATTGATACGCTGCCAATTTTCCACACGTCGCCGTCACGCGCCGCGACAACGATCAGCAGCACCGCACCGCCGAGAGCGAGCACAGCCCCGACAACATGAGTCCAGGCGTTGAGTTTTTCGCCGTAGTACATAGAATCCGCCTTGACTCGGTGGGCTACCCCGCGCGAACACCTTGGACCGCAGGATGCGCAGCGTATTGAAGAGCAGGATCTGCATTGTCGCGGAATCGCTTGGCGCGGGTCAATCGCCGGCAACGAGAGTGACGACGGTGGTCGCGCAGGCCTCCGTGCGCACGGCTTGATGACAAAGAAGCGCACTAGCCCTTGAAATTCACCCGGCCCGCCCCTATTATTAGCACTCGCTAGCGTTGAGTGCTAACACCCTGCCACCGAGTTGCGTAAGCGCAGCAGGTGGTGTCCGCTAGTTTTGTTACCCCTATATGCTTAACCGAAGGAGAAACTGCATGAAAATTCGTCCGTTGCATGATCGCGTGATCGTCAAGCGCCTTGAAGAGGAGCGCAAGACCGCTTCAGGTATCGTCATTCCCGATGCGGCTACCGAAAAGCCCGATCAAGGCGAGATCCGCGCCGTTGGCAATGGCAAGCTGCTTGAGGATGGCTCCGTGCGCGCCCTCGCAGTCAAGGTGGGTGACCGCGTCCTGTTCGGCAAGTACGCTGGCCAGACCGTCAAGATCGATGGAGAGGAACTGCTCGTCATGCGTGAAGAAGACATCATGGGCGTCGTCGAGGCCTAGAGCCTCCGGCACGGCAGCTCTCTGCACCGACCCCGGGAATCCCCATCGGCTTTCCGGTTCTGAATCCAATCATTAAAGAATTCTAGGAGTTACCTCTATGGCAGCTAAAGACGTCAAGTTTGGCGACAGCGCACGCGCGCGCATGGTGGAAGGCGTTAACCTTCTTGCCGACGCAGTCAAGATCACCCTCGGCCCGAAGGGTCGCAACGTTGTTCTGGATCGCTCGTATGGCGCTCCGACCGTCACCAAGGACGGTGTCTCCGTGGCCAAGGAAATCGAACTCAAGGACAAGTTCGCCAATATGGGCGCCCAGATGCTCAAGGAAGTCGCTTCCAAGACTTCCGACATCGCAGGTGACGGTACGACCACCGCGACCGTGCTGGCCCAGGCGATCGTCCGTGAAGGCATGAAGTTCGTCGCCGCCGGCATGAATCCGATGGATCTCAAGCGCGGCATCGACAAGGCCGTAACGGCAACCGTCGAAGAACTTAAGAACCTCTCAAAGCCCTGCTCGACCAACAAGGAAATCGCGCAGGTCGGAGCAATCTCGGCCAACGCTGACTACGACATCGGTGACATCATTGCCCGCGCCATGGACAAGGTCGGCAAGGAAGGCGTCATCACCGTTGAAGATGGCAAGTCGCTGAACAATGAACTCGATGTCGTCGAGGGCATGCAGTTCGACCGCGGCTACCTCAGCCCCTACTTCATCAACAACAACGAAAAGCAGAACGCGATCCTGGAAAATCCGTATGTGCTGATCTTCGACAAGAAGATCTCCAACATCCGTGACCTGCTACCGATTCTCGAACAGGTTGCCAAAGCCAGCCGTCCGCTGCTCATCGTCGCCGAAGACGTCGATGGTGAAGCACTCGCCACCCTGGTGGTCAACAACATCCGCGGCATCCTCAAGACCTGCGCCGTCAAGGCACCGGGCTTCGGGGACCGTCGTAAAGCCATGCTCGAAGACATCGCCGTGCTCACCGGCGGCCAAGTGATTGCCGAAGAAGTCGGCCTGACGCTCGAGAAAGCAACCCTCGAAGAACTGGGTCAAGCCAGGCGTATCGAGATCGGCAAGGAAGACACGACGATCATCGACGGCGCCGGCGTTTCGAGCAACATCGAAGCACGCGTCAAGCAAATCCGTGCGCAGATCGAGACCGCGACCAGCGACTACGACAAGGAAAAACTGCAGGAACGCGTCGCCAAGCTTGCCGGCGGCGTGGCCCTGATCAAAGTCGGTGCGGCCACCGAAGTCGAAATGAAGGAGAAGAAGGCACGCGTCGAAGATGCACTGCACGCCACTCGCGCCGCTGTTGAAGAAGGCATCGTTCCTGGTGGTGGCGTGGCCCTGCTACGCGCCCGCAGTGCGTTGGCCGCGGTCACGAGCGACAACCACGACCAAGAGGCGGGGATCAAGATCGTGCTGCGCGCGCTCGAGCAACCGTTGCGCGAAATCGTCGCCAATGCTGGCGAAGAGCCTTCCGTCGTCGTCAATGCAGTGCTGCAGGGCACCGGCAACTTTGGCTACAACGCAGCCACCGGCGAGTATGGCGACCTGGTTGAAATGGGCGTCCTCGATCCGACCAAGGTCACCCGCACCGCGCTGCAAAACGCTGCTTCGATCGCCGGCCTGATGCTGACCACTGACTGCATGGTCGCCGAACTGCCCGAAGACAAGCCAGCCGGCGGCATGGGCGGCGGCATGGGTGGTATGGGTGGCATGGGTGGCATGGGTGGCATGGACATGTAAGTCCCGCCCGAGCTTAACCGCTCAACAAAAAACCCCGCTTCGGCGGGGTTTTTTTCGTCCTGGACCCTTTGCAGGGCAGCCACGAGGTCGCGACGCCGGTAAATCCATCCGCCGACGGCGGAGCGCCTGCCTGAGCCGGCAGCCCCAAGCTAACGATCATGACAGTCGACATACCCCGGATGATGAAAGTCATAACCGCCCCCCCTCTTCCCCCGGCCCTTCTCGCGCAGGGGGCGAAGGGAGGTTCGTGAGTCGGGAGGTTCGTGAGTCGCATTCGCGACTTTCACATTAATGGACTATGCGCCTGTTGTCGCGCCTCGCGGGCGATCGAAAATGCGGCGCAATGTGGCAGCTCGTCCTCTTCCGACAATCGCCTAGCGCTGCTTGCTGTCCAGCGCCGACTTATTGATATCGATCTTGTAACGCGAGCGCAACCCGGCTAGATAAGCAGCAAAGTCCTCCTGACCAAGAATCGTACTGTACTCACGCTGCAGCGCTTCGCGCCGCTTTTCATCGACCACGGCCGGCTGGCTGACCTTGCTGATCTGGTAGAGTACGTAGGTCCCGCCCGCCACCTCGGTGCCAACATAGGTGGGCAATTTCTGCACGTCCGCCCGGAAAACGGCCTGTAGCGCCGCCACCGGCAACTGCTGGCGTTCGAGTCGCGAGACAATTTTGAGCGGGCCCCAGTCAGCCTTGGCCTCGGTTCCCCCTTGCTGCAGAGCACTGAGTTTCGTCTCACCCGCCTGGCGGGCAAGCGCCGCCGCCTCCTGAGTCTTCAGAGCGGCTTCGATGTCTCCCCGCACCTCGACAAAGGGCCTGCTGCTCGCCGCTTGATACTCTGCTACGCGGGCCGACAGCAGTACATTCGGCGCGACTTCGATCGCTTCGGTATTACGCTTGCTTTTCAGCGAGTCAGCCGAAAACAAGGCCGTCAGCACCTTCTGATTACCGAGCTCACCCAGTGCCGCCAGCGCTGCTGGACTCGAGTCGCGCGGCAACCAGCCCGAATGCTGGATCTTCAGGTCGAATTTTTCGACGACCGGCTGCAAGCTGTCGGGCTGCTCATAGACCATGTTGCTGAACGCCTCCGCGGCTTCGGCGAACTGGCGGGATGCTGCCTGACGCTTCAGCTCGTCCTCGAGTTCCGAACGGACTTCGGCCAGCGCGCGTTGTGCCCCCGCTTTGCTTCCGGTCAGCTGGATGATGTGAAAGCCGAACTCCGAGCGCACGACACCGGAAATCTCGCCCTCCTGAAGTTTGAAAACGGCCTCTTCAAAGGGCTTGACCATCATGCCGCGGCCAAAGAAGCCGAGATCGCCGCCTTTTTGAGCAGAACCTGGATCCTGGGAATGCTGTTTGGCCAGTTCTGCAAACTTGCCCGGCGATTCCTGAAGCTCCTTGAGAATGCCATCCGCTTTGGCTTTCGCCTTTCCCTCATCCAGATTCGCATCGACGAGGATCAGGATGTGGCTCGCGCGCCGCTCTTCGGCCGTTTGGTAGCGATCCTTGTGGCTTTCGTACCAGGCGCTGACTTCGACTTCGCTGAGCGTCAGCTTGTCCATCAGCGCTTCAAGCGACAGGACGACGTAATCCGCCTTCGCCTGTTCCGGGATTTCAAAGCGCTGCTTGTTTTCTTCGTAGTATTTTTCGAGCGCCGCGGAATCAATTTTCACCTGGCCAGCGAACTGCTCCGGAGCGAAACGCAGCTCGGCGACCTGGCGTTCCTCGGATTGAATGCGCAGCATCTCGTCGCTCGTCCCGCTCGCGACGATGGCGGTATCGCCAACCGCAGCCACCAGCTGCTGCAAGGTGAGGTCCTGACGCAGTTGCGCTTCGAACTGTGGCTGCGACATGCCCTGCGCCGCGAGCGCAGCCTGATAGCGCGCCATCGAAAACTGGCCGTCTTCCTGCAAGGCCGGAATCTTGCTGATCACATCCCGCAACTGATCGTTGCTCGCAACCAGTCCGCCTTTGGACGCTTCGAGCAGCAGCAGACGCTGGTCCACCAACGCGTTCAACACCGCCAAACGCGCTTCCGGCGTATTCACGGCTGCCGCATCGAAATTGGCACCCAAGGCCTGCCGCAAGCGATCCTGCTGCACCCGCCATGCCTGATCGAACTGCTGCATGGTGATCTTCGAGTCACCGACGCTGGCCAAGTCCGTACCGGCGCCGGAATCGCGGACGTAGGAGTCGACACCCCAGAAGGCAAATGGCAAGGTGATCAGGGCAAGAAACACCTGGACGACTCTCTTGTTATTGCGAACGGCATCGAAGATCATGGTTGTAGCCTGTTAACTCATTGAAATATTGTCGATACAACAAAAAAGGCGAACTTGCGTTCGCCCTATTGGCAATGGCGGAGTGGACGGGACTCGAACCCGCGACCCCCGGCGTGACAGGCCGGTATTCTAACCAACTGAACTACCACTCCAATCGCTGCAGAACCTCTGGTGCTGGTGGGTGCTGACGGGCTCGAACCGCCGACATCCAGCTTGTAAGGCTAGCGCTCTACCAACTGAGCTAAGCACCCGTCGTATGATCCAAGCAAAGAGATGCGAGTTTATCGCATCCGCCGTCGCTTGGCCAGACCGCATTGCGGACCTTCGAAGAGGTTCAAGTCCGCTGGCGCCGCGTCGTAAAAGCGGAGAAGCAGAAAACTGGAGACTTCCCACCTCAAACCCTAACCCGGCTGCCGTGCCCACTCAGTGCCTGAGCACCGCCTGCCCGGCTGGCGAAGTTCCCTCGGACGCGGTCCCGGCGACAGCCGGTGTTGGCGTCGGCGCCGCTTCGCCGGGCAGAGCCTCCGGCTTGCGCTCAAGTGCGTGCGCGAAGACCTGGTCAATCCACCTGACCGGGATGATCTCCAGCTTGTTCTTGATGTTGTCCGGGATCTCGGCCAAATCGCGGACGTTTTCCTCAGGGATCAAGACCCGCGCCAGGCCACCGCGAACCGCTGCCAGGAGTTTCTCCTTGAGGCCTCCGATCGGCAGAACCTCGCCACGCAGCGTGATCTCGCCGGTCATCGCCACATCGCAGCACACCGGAATACCAGTGAGCACCGAAACCAGTGCCGTACAGATCCCGACACCGGCGGAGGGGCCATCCTTGGGGATCGCGCCTTCCGGCAAATGGATGTGGATATCACTCTTCTGGTAGAAGTCGTGATCAATGCCCAGCGATCCGGCGCGCTTGCGCACCACCGAAACGGCCGCCTGGACCGACTCCTGCATCACCTCGCCGAGTTTGCCGGTGGTCGTCGTCTTGCCCTTGCCCGGCAGGACCACCGACTCGATGGTCAGCAGTTCACCACCAACTTCGGTCCACGCCAGCCCGGTCACCTGGCCAACCTGGTTCTCTCGCTCGGCGACGCCGTAGTTGAAGCGCCGAACGCCGAGGAACTTGTCCAGGTTGCGCGCGCTGACGGCAACTTTCTGCTGACTGCTTCTGAGCAGCAGCGTCTTCACCACCTTGCGACAGATCTTCGAAATGTCGCGTTCGAGCGATCGCACGCCCGCCTCACGTGTGTAGTAGCGAACGATATCGCGTAGCGCGCTCTCGGCGACAGTCAATTCGCCAGCGCGCAAGCCATTGTTCTTGATCTGTTTGGGCAACAGATAGCGCTGCGCAATGTTGACCTTCTCATCTTCGGTATAGCCTGACAGCCGGATTACCTCCATGCGGTCGAGCAAGGGTGCCGGAATGTTCAAGGTGTTGGCGGTAGCGACGAACATCAC
The DNA here is from genome assembly GCF_012939955.1 of Candidatus Accumulibacter phosphatis. Lineage (GTDB taxonomy): Bacteria > Pseudomonadota > Gammaproteobacteria > Burkholderiales > Rhodocyclaceae > Accumulibacter > Accumulibacter delftensis. The sequence continues at coordinate 55,284 of NZ_SPMY01000048.1, read as the reverse complement.
TTCCGACAAGTCGTACTCGACCTCGACATAGTGATCGACGAAAGTCGAGTTCTGCTCGGGATCGAGCACCTCCAGCAAGGCCGAACTCGGATCGCCGCGAAAATCCTGCCCCATCTTGTCGACTTCGTCGAGCAGGAAGAGCGGGTTCTTGACGCCGATCTTGCTCATGTTCTGCAGAATCTTGCCCGGCATCGAGCCGATGTAGGTGCGCCGATGGCCACGGATTTCGGCCTCGTCGCGAACGCCACCCAGGCTCATGCGCACGAACTTTCGACCGGTCGCACGCGCTATCGACTGCCCAAGCGACGTTTTGCCGACACCAGGCGGACCGACCAGGCACAGAATTGGCGCCTTGAGGCGGTCGACGCGCTGTTGTACGGCGAGATACTCGATGATCCGTTCCTTGACCTTTTCAAGGCCCCAGTGATCGGTGTCGAGGACTTTTCCCGCTGCCGCCAGATCCTTGCTGGTGCGCGTCCGTTTGCGCCACGGCAGTCCGATCAGCGTTTCGATGAAATTGCGCACCACTGTTGCTTCGGCCGACATCGGCGACATCAGCTTGAGCTTGCGGAGCTCTGCCTGTGCCTTGGCGAGCCCTTCCTTGCCCATCCCGGCAAGCTTTACCTTCTTCTCGAGGTCCTCCATATCGGCGCCATCTTCACCCTCGCCGAGTTCCTTCTGAATCGCCTTGACCTGCTCGTTGAGGTAGTACTCGCGCTGGCTCTTTTCCATCTGGCGTTTGACACGCCCGCGGATCCGCTTCTCCACCTGCAGGATATCGATCTCGGCTTCGAGTTGCGTCAGCAGGCGCTCGATGCGCGCGCGGATATCGAACATCTCGAGCACTTCCTGCTTCTGCTCGAGTTTCAGCGGCAAGTGCGCGGCAATGGTGTCCGCCAGGCGGCCAGCTTCTTCAATGCCAGCGATCGAGGTCAGGATCTCCGGCGGAATCTTCTTGTTGAGTTTGACGTACTGATCGAACTGAGCGATCACCGCACGCCGCAGCGCCTCGACCTCATGATTGACGCCGTCATCGGCAAGCACTGAGCGAGCACGTGCGAAAAACATCTCATCACGAGATTCTATGGTCTCCAGACGCGCACGCTGGACACCTTCGACCAGCACTTTTACGGTCCCGTCGGGAAGCTTCAGCATCTGCAGGATGTTGGCTACACAGCCAATGTCATACAGGTCCTCGGCTTCCGGTTCGTCCTTGACGGCGGACTTCTGAGCGACGAGCAGGATGCTCTTGCCCGCTTCCATGGCCACTTCGAGAGCCTTGATCGACTTCGGCCGCCCGACGAAGAGCGGAATGACCATGTGCGGGAAAACCACCACGTCGCGCAGGGGCAACAGCGGAAGTTCGACTGGCTCGGTAGCCAACTTGGGGGTTGCAGACATCGATTGTGTCCTTCAGGTTGAGGTTCGTGCCGTCAGATGGTGGCGCGGACCCGTATTTCAAGCCGCAGGCTGCGGCCAGGACATCAGTTGCCGCCAGAAACCTTGGGTTGATCCGTATAGACCAGGATCGGCTGGGCATCGCCGACGATGGCATTCTCGTCGACAACGACCTCCGAGACATTGTCCATACCGGGAAGTTCGTACATCGTATCGAGCAGGACGGACTCGAGAATCGAGCGCAAACCACGTGCGCCGGTCTTCCTTTGCAGCGCTTTTTTTGGCGATCGCCATCATCGCCGCCGGGCGGATTTCCAGCCCCACGCCTTCCATTGCGAAAAGCTTCTGATACTGTTTCACCAGCGCGTTCTTGGGCTCGACGAGAATGTCGACCAGTGCAGCCGCCGACAACTCCTCAAGCGTGGCAAGCACCGGCAAACGACCGATCAACTCGGGAATCAGACCGAACTTGATCAAATCCTCGGGCTCGACGCTGCGCAGCACTTCGCCAATCGCCTTCTTGCTGTCCTTGCTCTTGACCTCGGCGCCAAAGCCGATACCACCACGCTCCGAACGGTCGCGAATGACTTTTTCGAGGCCATCGAAAGCCCCCCCGCAGACGAACAGAATGTTTGTCGTATCGACCTGCACGAAGTCCTGGTTCGGATGCTTGCGCCCACCCTGCGGTGGCACCGAAGCCACCGTGCCTTCGATCAACTTGAGCAGTGCCTGCTGCACACCTTCACCGGAAACGTCGCGGGTGATCGACGGATTGTCGGATTTGCGCGAGATCTTGTCGATTTCGTCGATGTAGACGATGCCACGCTGCGCTTTTTCGGTGTCGTAGTCGGCCTTCTGCAGCAGCTTCTGAATGATGTTCTCGACGTCCTCGCCGACATAGCCGGCCTCGGTCAAGGTCGTCGCGTCAGCCATCACGAACGGCACATCGAGCATCCGCGCCAGCGTCTGCGCGAGCAAGGTCTTGCCCGATCCTGTCGGACCGATCAGCAGGATATTGCTCTTGGCGAGTTCAACCTCATCCTTGCTCTTGCCATGATGACGCAGGCGCTTGTAGTGGTTGTAGACGGCCACCGACAAAATGCGCTTGGCCTGCTCCTGACCGATTACGTACTGGTTGAGGAGAGCCGCAATTTCCTTCGGGGTCGGCAGTTCGCCGTCGGCGCCCTTACCGCCCTGCTCACCGGCGATCTCGTCGCGCACAATGTCGTTGCAGAGCTCGATACACTCGTCGCAGATAAACACTGACGGCCCGGCAATCAGCTTTTTTACTTCATGCTGACTCTTGCCGCAGAACGAGCAGTAGAGCAGCTTCTCACTGCCACTTTTCTTTTCTGACATCTCGACCTACCTCACTGTCAATCCGTATGGACACCTATGGACACCGCCCGGATGCGAGCTCAAACCGCATCCCGATTGGCCAGTACCTTGTCGATCAGACCGTATTCTGCCGCTTCTTGGGCCGAAAGGAAATTGTCACGGTCGGTGTCGCGTTCAATACGCTCCATCGGCTGGCCGGTGTGATGCGCCATCAATTCGTTGAGTTTGGCACGCAGCGAAAGAATTTCCTTGGCGTGAATCGCGATATCGGAAGCCTGGCCCTGGAAGCCACCCATTGGCTGGTGAATCATCACTCGCGAATTGGGCAAGGCAAAGCGCTTGCCGCGCGCACCAGCCGTGAGCAGAAACGCCCCCATCGAGCAGGCCTGTCCCATGCACAAGGTCGACACTTCGGGCTTGATGAACTGCATGGTGTCATAGACCGACAGGCCAGCCGAAACCGAACCGCCAGGCGAATTGATGTAGAAATGGATATCCTTGTCGGGATTCTCCGCCTCCAGGAAAAGCAGCTGCGCCACCACCAGATTGGCGGTCACATCATTGACCGGACCGACCAGGAAGATGACGCGCTCCTTGAGCAGGCGCGAGTAGATGTCGTAAGCGCGTTCGCCACGACCGCTCTGCTCGACCACCATCGGGACCAGACCCAGCGCCTGCGGATCCCAGCTGCTGCCATGGTCTATGTTCATTTCGGCTCCTCTGCTGCGCGAGTATTGCGTGTTCAGGATGATTGCCCCATCAATTCGCCGAAGGCGACCGGCTTGTCGACCACTTTCACGCTGGCCAGCATCCAGTCCACCACATTGCCCTCGATTGCCGCGCTCTCGAAGTCGCCCAAGCGCTCGCGCTGCGCATAGTACCAGCGGACGACTTCCTCGGGATGTTCGTAGCTCTGCGCGGCCTCCTCGACCAGCGCCCGCACCTTCTCCGGCTTCGCCTGCAGTTCGTTCTGCTTGACGATCTCGGCAAGCACCAGGCCCAGCCGGACCCTACGCGTCGCTTGATCGACGAACCATTCGCGCTGCATCGGCAGGTCCTTGACCTTCATCCCGCGCTGCTCCATATCCTGGCGGGCCAGGTCCTGCAGACGCTCGATCTCGCGGTCGACCAGCGCTCCCGGCACGGCGACCGGATTGGCCTCGAGCAGTGAATCCATGACCTGGCTGGTAATTTTCGCCTGCAGGCGCTTCTTCACCTCGCGCTTGAGATTGCCCTCGATTTCGGCACGCATCTTGACCAGGTCGCCATCTTCCACGCCCAGTCCCTTGGCAAATTCGGCATCGACTTCTGGCAGCACCGGCGCGCCAACTTCCTTGACCGTGATCTCAAAGCTCACCGTCTGACCGGCGAGTTCCTTGGAGAAATACTCGCTCGGAAAAGTCATCTCGAAGGACTTGCTTTCGCCCGCCGGCGTACCGATCACGGCACTCTCGAAGTCGGCCAACATCTTGCCTTCACCGAGAACGAACTGATAATCCTTGCCCTCCCCGCCCTGGAAAGGCACGCCATCCTTCTTGCCCAGGAAGTCGATGCTCACCCGGTCGCCGCTCGCCGCCGCCCGATCGACCGGCTCATAGCGCACCCGCTGTTTGCGCAGGATCTCGATCGTGCCGTCGACCTCCGTAGGGCCGACGTCAAGAACCGGACGCTCGACTTCCATAGCCGAAATATCCTTGACCACGATCTCTGGAAAAACCTCGAAGACTGCCGAGAACTGCAGGTGCGTCGTGCTCTCGCCGCTCCCGTTCTCGATCTTCGGGCTGCCGGCAACGCGCAACTGCTGCTTCGTCACCTCCGCGCTGAACAAGCTGCCGAGCGCCTCGCTGAGCGCTTCCTGGCGAGCCTGGTCACCGTACTGTTGCCGAATGATGCTCGCCGGAACCTTGCCGGGGCGAAAGCCCGACATCTTCATATTCTTGCCAAGGCGCTTCAGACGCTGATCGACTTCCTTGTCGAGATCGGCGAGAGCGATCGACAGATCGAGTCGGCGCTCAAGTGGGTTTACGGCTGCTTCGGCGGCAGCGCCGGTCTCGGCGACTGCGTCGGTGTCAGTGTTGGCGGCGTTCGTTTCCATTAAGAATCCTTGTCATACGGGCAAAAAGGTGTGTGTGTTCAGCTCGGCCGAAAGAACCCGAGCCTCCGGACAATGCGGCACTGAGCTGCCAGAGCGAAGTGACAGAGGCCATGCTGCCGGCACGTCAGCGTTCGACAGCCGCAGCGTTCACGATGCAAGCGGTCTTGATGAGTGTTCGCCAAGCACCCGCAAGCGAGCGAACACATCCTCGCGAAACTTCCACTCACTTCAGCTTCGCATTCGCGCTCGCACGGTCATTCCGCCGCGTCGCATACGAAAAGCACAGGATTCTACAGCAATAATTAGTGGCTCGAAACCTGTGGCGCACGGCTGGGGGCCGGTAGACGATCGGCGGGCCGTGCTGGGCGCCTGGTGGTTGGCGTCGGGCGCCCTAACCGAGGCCCGTGCGCAAGACGGCCAGCGGCTTCGCGGCGTCAATGACCATCGCTACGTCTCGGCAGCTCCCCGCGAGGCTTATCCCGCCCTGGCTGCGCCTGCGGGTCGTAGAAACGCAACCCCTCCTGCTTGAATTTCTCCTCCCACGGGTCAAATGGCTGCGCCGGCGGCGGTTGTGGCTTTTCAATTGGCAGAGGCGTCGGCCTTGGTCGGTGTCCCGGAGCATAGCCCGGCCTGTAACCTGGCCCGTGCCACGGTCGCTGATAGCCGCCGGAAACATGGCGCAGGATGAAGGTCACCGGCGCGGCCTGTTCAAGCACCGCGCCGTAGCGGTCTACAATCGTCGCGTCGAGCTGCTGGCGCTGATTGGCTGGCGGCAGTACATCGCCCCAGAACTCCGGAGGAATCGTGAATTCGCTGGCCGTAAAGCGCTGCCCGACGGCCTGGCCGTTGACCCTGACTTCGATCGCATGCCCGGCGCCGAGCTGCAGCGGCGGCTCGACGGCAACGCGCACGTCGAAGAGCGCGCTGTTGGCGACGACGCTGCCGTTGTCCTCCGGGGAGACAATGCGGAAGCTGCGGTAAGCGAGCGTCGCTGCCTGTGTTCTGCCTTCTTCCTCAGGTGATCGTGGGCTGGCATCGGCTTTCGATACAGGAACGGGTTCGACAACATTGATCGGTGGCAAGGTCACCGCCTTGGCGCCAGGCTGCTGCCGATCAGAGAAGACGGGGCTGCCGGCACCGCGAGTAACGAAGACTTCCTGCTCGGCCGCCAAGGTGGGAAGCGCAAACAGGAGGCAGAGCTGCGCCGCGAGAACACCTATGGCGGGCGAGCAAACGGCGCGCGACCAAACATGGATCGCCAGCTGTGCGAACCTGACGATCGCTGGCATTTTTTGAGGTGCCGTTACCGTTAAGGGCCGCTGTCGCATCGGGAAGTCTTTGCATGGCCGGAAGATGCACTCAGTATCGACCTGCCTTGCTGGTCTGGCAAGCGCTTCGTGAGCGTGACCACGGATCATCAGGGTTGCACCAAGCGATCGCGCCATTCGGCTTTTAGTATGAGAAGTCGTGCGGCGAGAAGCGCTGAGCGTTGAGGCAACACCGCAGCGGAGAGAGTACCCAACGGATAAGGTAGGACCACGAGAGCGTTTGGCGTTTCGATGATTGTGTGCTCGGAGAGCGCTTTTGCTGTCGTGACGAACGTGGTCGTAGAGTCATCGCCCAATGACTCGGGCTCCTACACTTGACTCTCCAACCCGGAACTGGCCTTTCACAAGCTACGCCTCGGCTTGGACCGCCTCCAGTTCGCATCCCGGCCCACCAGCCATGCCGCAGTCCGCTGACCTGCAAATTAAAAACGATTGACCACTGGCGTTGCGACCTTACAATCCTCCAAGGCTGCAACGATGCTATTCGAGCCAGGACTGAATCCATGAAGCGCAAGATATACGTTGAAACATCCGTAGTTAGCTACCTGACTGCTCGGCCGAGCAAGAACGTCATTGAAGCTGGCCATCAGCAGAGCACCGACCTCTTCTGGGATCGGCGTAGCCAATTCGATTTGGTCGCCTCGGAACTCGTGGTCATGGAATGTAATGCCGGAGATCCCATGGCGGCAAACAAGCGGCATGACGCGCTGTCGCGGGGATACCACTACTCGACATCACTGCGCTCAGCGTTGAACTCGCGAAGGGCCTAGCGCGACCTTGCGACGGACTCGCTTCGCTCGCCGCTGACTCCTGACATCAGCCGCGCCGAGCCGTTTCAACTTCGATGGGCAGGTTTGCCTCCACTTGAAGCTTCGACGGCTATCATTAGCCGAAGGCATCCCCACAGCTGGGAGTGACGACGCAAGCCCGAAGCGATTCCACATCTGCATCGTAGCCAGATAAAAGGCCAAATGTCGGAGCCCGATTCATCGGGCGACACGCTACCACCAGCTTTCCGACGACAAGCGCAAGCTACCCCGCTATCCGCCTTGCACGCGAAAATCGCGGTGTGCATGCGCGGCAATCCGGCGCTCCTCAAGCCGAATTCCCGCAACTTCGCAGGCGATGGCTCGGCAGCAGCAAGGGCAGGAAGAACACTGCCGAGCAGAGCGCCAGGCCGTAGAGGTTGGTACCGAGCAGGATCGCGTATTTGCCGTCACCGATCGCCCAGCTTGCCGGAATAAGTTGCATGACTTGCAGAATACCAAGCAGCATGCCACTCCAGAAGGCGAGGTGGAAAGACAGCGGTGAGTAGCCGACCCAGCGCGAGAAGAGGAAGATCGGCGCCAGGCCGATGACCATGGTGCCACTGATCGTCGTCGCCTTGAGGATGTCGGTGCCGGCGAGCATCGGCAGATTGCCGAGCAGCGCAAAGACGATCATGGTCAGCGCGCCGACCCGCACCGCACGCGGCAGGGGGGCGCGTCGGGCAAGCATTGGCAGCTCCTGCGCCACCGACTTCGACAGCGAGGAGAAAGTCGAGTCGAGGGTCGAAGCGGCCGAGGAAATCATCACCGCGATCATCGCGAAGAAGCCGGCAAAACCCAGCCCGCGGGCGACGTCGGCAGGGATATTGCTGCCCGAGGTGATGCCTTCGAGGCGCGCGTGCACACCGACCAGACTGAAGGCGACAATACCCAGGAAGCCCAGGACGCCAGCGACGATGAAAGCGCGCAACATGCTTTTCTCGCGCGAGATGAAGCCGCGATCGGTGAGCACCGGATCGTGGAAGGGGTAGGAGAAAACCTGTAGCAAGGCGACCAGCAGCAGGTCGACGCCGCCGGCCAGCGTGAAACTGCCTTCCCTCAGCAGTTGCGTCGGTGAGTGTGCCGGCAGTACCACGGCGACGACGACGCCCAGGAAGAGCAGGAAGACGACGGCCTGGATGACGTCGGTGAAAATCGAACTGCGCAAGCCGCCCTTGAGGCTGTAGAACAGGACGACGGCGGTGAACAGCAGCGCAGCGCCGATGAAGGCTGCCGATCCCGACTCGCCGTAGTAGCCACCGACGACGGCCGTATTGCTCCACACCTCGTTGAACAGGCGAACGAGGATGGCTAATGAAAACGCCAGCGCCGCACCGCGGCCGTATTTTCCGACCAGAAACGAGACCAGTCCGGTCGCCCCCTCACGGGTGCGCAAGCGGTAGATGACCACGCCGGCAAGCGGAATCGACAGCCAGTAGGTGGCGTAGGCCAGCCCGCCGACGATACCGTAGGCGGCACCGAGGTTGGCGGCATTGGTCACCGATTTGGCAAAGATCCAGCTGATGAAAACGCTCATCATCAAGGCCCACTCCGAAGGTTCACGCCCCTGTGCGTCGTGGCCACGGAAAAAACCGGCAGCGTCGCTGCTGCGCGGCGAGATCAGATACATCGCGGCGCCGAAGAGGAGCAGAAAACCCCAGAAGAATAGTCCGTGCAGTTCGTTCATCTTGTTGTTCTCACGTTGTACACAGTAGCAGGGAGTGGAAGCATGGTTTTCGTGGCCAGCAATGCTATGGTCGTCGCATGTCGGCGATGGCTTACAGTCGAGCCGAAGTATTTTTTTGTGCCAGGAAGAGCCATGAATTCAACCGCCGCATGCTGAAGCAGCGCGCCATCCCCTGGCCGCGCCTCTTGGCCGTCGTCCTGTTTCTCGGCGTGCTCTTCGCCAGCTTCGAACTATCCGGGCTACGCGATCACTTCAGTCTCCAGTTTCTGCAGGAGCGCTTCCTGGAGAACAAGCTCAGCGGACTGCTGATCTTCGTGGCGCTGTTTGCGCTCGGCAATCTCATCCAGATTCCGGGGTGGATTTTCCTGGCCGCGGCAGTGCTCGCCCTCGGCCGCATCTGGGGTGGCGCAGTGACCTACCTTGCCGCGTGCCTGTCGTGTGCGCTCACCTTCCTGAGCATTCGCCTGCTTGGCGGCGATGCCTTGCGGCAGTTGCACAGTCCCCTCGCCACGCGCTTGCTGGCACAGCTCGATGCCCGGCCAATTGGCAGCATGGTCGTCCTGAGAGTCATCTTCCAGACCGTGCCGGCGCTCAACTACGCGCTGGCGATGTCGGGTGTGCGCTTTCGCGAGTACATGATCGCCACCCTGCTCGGACTGCCGCTGCCGATCGCCCTGTACTGCCTGTTTTTTGACTTTCTGGCGCGGCTGCTGCGGCTCGGCTAGGCGTCTGCGGCATTAGAGATCTCGCCGGTATCGCTCACTGCGCCCGGGCGACGCGCCGCAGTCTGCTCGAGCACCGTCAGCAGCGCCTGAATGACACGCGGCGAGTAAAGCATCGCCAGGTGTCCGACGCCGTCAATCCTCTGCTCCTGCGCACCGTGCAATTCGAGCAGCGCTGGCGGCATGACGAAATTGTCGTGCGGACTGTAGAGGGCCACTGCGTCGACGCTCGCTGGCGGACTGGCCAGGGCCTGCAGCCAGGGGCTGTGCGGGCGCATCTGGCGACCGTTGTCACCGAGGCCGAGGCGCGCCAGTTCACTGCCCTGATGCGGAGTCCCAAGGGTGACCAGCCGGGCGACGCGCGCGTCACCATAGCGCTGCAGATAGGCACGTGAAACCAGCCCGCCCATGCTGTGGCCAACGAGGATCACCTGTGCGGCACCGGTCGCGGCGAGCAGCTCGTCGACCCGCCTGGCCACGGGATCGACGTAATTGTCGATGCTCGTGTAGATCGGTTCCAGGCTGATCGTCGCCACGGTCCAGCCGGCCGCTTCGAGGTGTCCACGCAGCCACCACCATGCACCGCGCGAACAACCATAGCCGTGTATCAGCAGGATCGGCGGCCGCCTGCGCTTAGCCACAGCAGCCGCTGTTCTCCCTTCGTCAGTCGGCGCTTGCAGACGATCGTCGCCCATCCACCAGCGCTCGAAGGGCATGATGACGGTGAAGGTGACGACAAAACTCGCGTACTCGCCAAGCGCCATCAAAAGCCTTTGCCGCGCCGACAAGCGAGGTGCCAACAAGCCGTAGGCCCGGGCAAAGGCGTAGCTGACGGCGATCACCACGGCGCGCAACGCGAGCATGATCAGCAGCGCAAGAGGAACGGCGGCGGCAAACGAGGTGTCGCCAATGCTCATCACCAGGATGACGTAAAACGTGATTTCCAGCACATGCGAAAGGCGAAGGGCGCGTGCGAGCATGGCGGTATGACTCCTTCAGGGGATGGCGGGAAGCGGCCGGCCCGACAACTCCGCGGCTAGCAGACTGGCATTGCGAGCAACCAGACCATAAATGGAAAGCTGCGGATTGACGCCCAGGCTGGTCGGAAAAACCGAACCGTCGAGCACTGAAAGATTATCGAGCCAAAAGTGTCGTCCGCGGTGATCGACGACGCCGCGCTGCGGAGCATCGGCCATGCCGCAACCACCCATCACGTGCGCGCTGACCACCCGGCAAAGGAAAGGTTTGAGCGGCAGTTCGGCGATTCCTTTCCTGGCTGCCGCCCAGCTCGTATAGTCGGGTGTCGTCTCGTGCACCGGGGTCACCCAACGAGCACCGGCGGCGAACTGGATCTCGGCCATCGCCAGCAAAGCACGGCGCGCGGCCTCCCAGATCACCGCGTCGAGCGGATAATCGAGCACCGGCAGGCGACCGGCGCCGAGGCGCACCTGGCCGCCGCGGCTTGCGGGGTTGAAGCCATCACGCAACAGCGCCAGCACGACATTGACCTTGGTGAAGTCGCCCATCAGACGAGCGTGCGCCTCGCCGTGGCCCTGCAGGGTCGTCGAATAGAGCACCGGGTGCAACGGCGGCGTTTCGAGTTTGAAGCCCAGCGGACCGTCGATCGGCGCCTGGTGCAGGAAGTGATCGCTGTAGATCGACTGCGGCGCACCGGCGTAGGCGTCGACGCGATCGTCCATCAGTGCCGAGGAAATCACCACCGGGTGCAGGAAAGTGCGCTTGCCGAGCAGCCGGTAGGGATCGGGAACGCTGCTGCGCATGAGCAGCGCCGGACTGCCAATGGCACCGGCGGCAAGGACGAAGTGGCGAGCACGAAAACGCAGTCGCCGGCCGGAAAGGTGAATTCCGTCGGACTGCAGTGCACTGCAGTCAAGCGCTACGACCTGGCTGCCATCGCAACGCAAACGCTCGGCGCGCAGGCGAGTGTAAAGCGTCGCGCCGCGGTTCAAGGCGGCCGGGATAGTGGTCAGCAACATTGACTGCTTGGCGTTGGTCGGGCAGCCCATACCGCAATAACCAAGGTTCCAGCAGCCCTTGACGTTGCGCTTGATATGGCCGACCGCAATGCCGAGCTTCGCGGCACCGGCGGCGAGGAGCGCATTGTTCGGGTTCGGCGGCGTATCCCAGGGACGCACCCACAGCTTGTGCTCCATGACCGCGAACCATGAGCTCATCGACTCGGCGCTCAGCTCGTGCAGACCGTAGTGGCGCTGCCAGAAGTCGAAGACCTCGGGCGGCGTGCGAAAGCTGCTGGTCCAATTCACCGTCGTCGAACCGCCGACGCAGCGGCCCTGCAAAATGTTGATCGCCTTGTCGGCCGTCTTGCGCGCCGCCGATTCCTGGTACAACTCGGGATAGGCCTCGCTTTCAAGCATATTGAAGTCGCTTGACGAGCGCAGCGGCCCCTCTTCGACAAGGACGACGCGCAGACCGGCAGCGCTGAGCAGATCGGCGGTAACGCCGCCGCCGGCACCAGTACCGACGATCACCACATCGGTGTCGATCGTCTGGCTGTGCGGCAATGCCGACGCGTCAATATGTTTCCAGCCGCCAGCCAGGCCGAGCTTGATCGGATCTTCCATCAGAAATACCCTCGCGGTGGTCCGGGATAGCTGATCGCCTGCCAGGCCTCCGGACGTCCGTACCAGGCGCCGTAGGTGAGATCGTGCAAAGCCCCGTAAGCACTCTGCAGCAGGCTGAGGCGGCTGAACCGCCAGGACTGCAGGAATTCGCCAACCTCGGCGACGCTGGCCTCACGCCACGGCGTGCTGACGCCGGCAAGTACCCTGCGCGCCGGCGCAATCACCAGCAGTCCGAAGAGCTCGCCGATCTCCTGCTGGCTGGCTGCAGAAAGACCGGCCACGGCCTTCGCCATGCCGTCGACGGTTTGCGCCAGCAGTGGCTGCCGTTGCCCGCCCTGCGCTGGCAGGACGCCGTCGAGCATGGCGTTGACCACCGCGCCAAGCATCTCGCGTTCGGCGGCGCTGAAACGCCGCGGCCCGGCGGCGTTGAGCCAACCGGAAAAGGACAGTAGCAGGCCGCCGGCGAGCCCGGTCTGGATAAACTGTCGACGCCCGTAAGTCATCGCATGATGATCCGCGTCAAGAGCTTGAACAGGCGGCCATACGGCGGCTTGAAGAGGCCGATGCCGGACAGCCGCGACTGCCGGAAGACGCCCTTCCTGGAGGAGAAGGTCTCGAAGCCCTCGAAACCGTGATAGCAGCCCATACCACTGGCGCCGACACCGCCGAAAGGCAGGTCGTCCTGGGCGATGTGCAGGATGGTGTCGTTGATCGTCACACCGCCGGAAACTGTTTCATTGAGCACTCGCTCGATACGCTCGCGATCGCTATCGAAGTAGTAGAGCGCCAGCGGGCGTGGCCGGCTGTTCACGAAAGAAATCGCCTCGTCGAGATGCCGGTAGGGCCGAAGCGGCAACAGCGGCCCGAAGATCTCCTCCTGCATGACGCGTTGCGTGTCGCCGACGCCGAGTAGCACCAACGGCGGCAAGCAGCGCTTCGCCGCGTCGGCAGCCGCAGCGGGGGCCAGTTCGATAATCTTTGCGCCGCTCGCCCGGGCCTCGTCAACGTAAGCGCTGAGGCGAGCGTAGTGGCGCGGGTCGATGATCGTCGTGTAATCGCCATTCGTCGCCAGTTGCGGATAGGCGCTGGCGACGACGGCGCGAGCGCAATCGATGAACGCCTGTTCGTCACCGGCCGGCAGCAAAACATAGTCCGGCGCGATGCACGTCTGGCCGGCGTTCATGCACTTGCCGATCAGGATGCGCTCGACGGCGCGCGCGAAATCCTTGCTCGCCGCCAGCCCGGGAGCGATGATCGCCGGCGACTTGCCACCGAGTTCAAGCGTCACCGGCGTCAGATGATCGGCCGCCGCGCGCATGACGTGATGGCCAACGGCAGTCGAACCGGTAAATAGCAGATGATCGAAAGGCAGTTGCGAAAACGCCTGCGCGACACTGGCGTCGCCTTCGACCACCGACAACTCGTCCGCAGAAAAAGTCTGCGCGACCAGGGTGGCGAACAGCGCGGCGGTATGCGGCGACATCTCGGACATCTTGACCAACGCCCGGTTGCCGGCTGCCAGTGCCGCGGCAAGCGGAGCGATGGCCAGGAGAATCGGGTAGTTCCAGGGGACGATGATGCCCACGGCGCCGAGTGGCTGATAGCGAACTTCTGCCCGCCCCGGCTGGAACCACAGCGACACCGAGCGCCGCTGCGGACGCATCCAGCGGCGCAGGTGGCGGCGTGCGTAGCGAATCGCTTCGTAACTCGGGAAGAGCTCGAGCAAACGCGTTTCAGCCGGCGAGCGGTGGCCAAAATCGCAACTGACCGCTTCGCCAATCGCCACCGCGTTATCACGCAGCATCTGATCGAGAGCCACCAAACGGCGTTCGCGGACCGCGCGCTGCGGATTCGGGTCACCGCGTGCCGCACCCTGCTGCAGGGCAAAGCGCTCGGCCAGCGGCTGCGCCTGAAGCTGGGCCAAGCGCGCGGTCGACGTTTCAGAATGAGGCATCAAGTACTCCTTGCTAACGATCATGACCTGCCGAGAAACACCGGATCATGGAAGTCATGACCGCCCTCCTCTCACTTGCAGTGCGCATTCCGGCTTGCACGCCGGAATCGTTCGCCGGGCAGGGAGCATGCTTCCTGAACTCCCCGCCTCACCCCGGACCCTTCTCCCACGACGGGCGAAGGAAGGTTGGTGAGTCGCGTACACTACTTCCACACTAAGCTGTGGTGCAGAGCTAGTGTATGTTGCAGCGGCGCTTCTCGTTAGGCGAAGCCCTCTAAACAGCCTCCGCGCGGCCGGGCATAATCCTCTCCATGAACGATCCGACAGCCTCAATAGAGAAACAGCAAAGCGCCGCAGCACTGCGCCGACACCTGAAAGCAGCGAAGAATCTGCGCCAGCAGGCGAAGGTGGATCCGGCGGCAGCACGCGCGCGCCTGTACCTGCGGGAATGGCAGGCCGACCGCCTGGTGCGCAGCCATCGCCAACTGCTTGGCAGTCCGCGCTTCGGACCCGCCGCCAGCTTCTTCATCTCGGACCTCTACGGGCCCAAGGACTTCAGCTGCCGCGACGAGGAAGTCGAGCGCATCCTGCCCTTGCTGATCAAGATGTTGCCGGCGTCGGCGCTGCGCACCATCGCGCTGGCTGTCGAACTCGACGCCTTGACCGAAGAACTCGACTCGGCGATGGTCACTGAACTCTGTCGCGCCGGGCAGATCGAGCACATCGACGAAGCCGCCTACGCCGCGGCCTACCGTGCCGTCGCCTGCCGGGCCGAGCGCCAGCGCCAAATCGTCCTGATTCGCGAAACCGGCCAAGCACTCGACAGGCTGACAAAAAAGCCGCTGCTGAGCAGTCTTCTCAAAATGATGCGTCACCCCGCGCAACTCGCTGGTCTCGGCGACCTGCACCAGTTCCTGGACCGCGGCTTCAATGCCTTTCGGGGCATGGGCTCGAGCAGCGACTTTCTGGACGCCATCGAAGACAGGGAGCAGCAAGTCCTGAGCCGCCTTTTTGACGGCGTCGACGATCCCTTTCGGATCTAGGCACAGCCCCGAAACCCTCACCGAATCGAGATAGCACGAGTCTTTCTTATACTTTGCATCAGTAGTTTGTGGTGTTTATTTCGCCTATCACTTGAAGTTTTGAAGCGACTTCTTACACGCTGTCACATAGCGAGACAGAGAGCACACAGACTCGGGGCACGGGTACCGATAGTATTCGTTTGTCGCTGCGGTGTTCCTCCTCCCCTCCCCTCGTTGGGAATACTGCAACGGCGGCAGCACAGGCCCGACCAGTCCCCCCTGGCGGGCCTTTTTTTTTGCCCTGAGTGGAGAGCCAACGCCACTCCATCCGCCGTGGCCAGCCGCCGACGCGGTCCAGGAGAGGTGACTGGCCGCCGCGCCACGGACACTTTACAATGCGCAGCAGACCTAGCGCTTCCTCACGGAACGTACCCACAAGGATTTCGATGAAAATCAATGAGCAACAATCCGGCGCCTACCGAGCGCCGCTGGCAGGCCCCCCCGACGAGCGTCGTCGGCAAGCTGCTGACGATTGCAGCCGGCATTCTGATTCTGGTCGTCGCTTTCATGTTTTCGATCCTCGCGCTCGGCGTCGTGCTCGTCGTCGGCGTGCTGATCTTCGCCTACCTCAAGTGGAAAACGCGCCACCTGCCGCAACACCTGCGCGACCTGCACGAACGCATGCAGGAGCAGGCCGGCCGCCAAGGCGGCTACCAAACGCCACCAGCGGGCGGACGGGTAATCGAGGGCGAAGTCATCAGCGAGGACGAGTACCGCGCGAGCACCGCGCCCGCACAGTCGTCGAACGACGACCAGGGCCGCGCCACGGGTCGTCCGCGCACTCCCGGCACGCCCTGAGTTTTTCCGGTCGCGAGTCGCGAGTCCTGACTTCGGCTGAATCTGCGACACTCACGATCGAACGCGCGAATTCACGACCGCCTGCCTCGCTGTCGCCTCTCCATGGTAGCTGCCGAGCCTGACGCACTCGCTAGCCGCAAGCCTCCCTTCCAAGTCCCCACTGATCACAGACCTGCCATGAAAATCACCTGCCTCGCCATTTCCCTGGCGCTGATGACCAGCGCCGTCGCCGCCCAGGAAGTCGATCCGAACGATCGCTTCAGCTCATGCATGAAGACGCAGCGTGCCGTCGCTTCGTCAAAGCGAGGCATTTCGACAGCCTCCTTCGACCGTCTGACCAGCGGCTTGTCGCCCGACCTCAGCGTGCTCGAGTTTCTCGACTACCAACCCGAGTTCCGCTCGCCGATCTGGGACTACCTTTCCGGCCTGGTCGACGAGGAACGCGTCGCCGACGGCCTCGCAATGCGCGCCAAATGGGCCGACACCCTGGCCATTGTCAGTGAGCGCTACCAGGTCGACGCGGCGACGGTTGTTGCCGTATGGGGCGTCGAAAGTAACTACGGACGCAACTTCGGCAGCCGCCCGCTGCTCACTTCGCTCGGCACGCTGGCCTGCTTCGGCCGCCGGCAATCGTATTTCAGCGGCGAATTCCTGAGTGCGCTGAAGATTCTCGACTCCGGCGACATCGAACCGGATAAGCTGGTCGGGTCCTGGGCCGGCGCCTTTGGCCATACCCAGTTCATGCCGTCCACCTTCCTGCGCCTGGCGGTCGATGGCGACGGCGACGGCAAGCGCGACCTGATGGGCAACGTCCCTGATGCGCTGGCCTCGACCGCCAACTTCCTGCACAAGGGCGGCTGGCGCGAAGGCCAGCCCTGGGGCTACGAGGTCCTGCTGCCGGCCGGCTTCGACAGCAGCGTTTCCGGCCGCCGCGACAAGCGCCCGCTGTCCTACTGGACGGCACGCGGCGTTCGCCGTGCCGACGGCCAAGCGATCGCCGCTACCGATAGCGCCGCCGGACTCCTCCTGCCGGCCGGCCCCGAGGGTCCGGCTTTCCTGGTGTTCCGCAACTTCGACGTAATCTATGGCTACAACGCCGCCGAAAGCTACGCCCTGGCCATTGCCCACCTTTCCGACCGCATCAGGGGCGGCAAAGGCTTCGTCACCCCCTGGCCGACTGATGACCTGGGCCTGTCGCGCCTCGAACGCCGCGAGTTACAGACCCTGCTGCTCGCCCGCGGACACCCGATCGGAGAAGCCGACGGGATGATCGGCGCCAAGTCCCGCGAAGCGATCAAGGTCGAGCAACAACGCCTGGGCATGACTGCCGACGGCCGCGCCGGGCAGAAAATCTTGAGCGGCCTGCGGGCCAATTCGACGAGTAAATAGGCGGTCGCCCACCCGGCGGCCGGCGACAAGCCACGTCCGGGACCACGCCGGGCACCCGAACAGCGCACTGCGCACCAGAGAGGAGAAGATGCTGTCACTCCGCACCTCGGCGAGATCTGCATCGACGCAAGGCAACTGTGTGCGGGGGTGCATGTCCGGCTGCCGATCCCCTGGATCGAGCACCGCGGCAGGCGGCGGCTGATCGATGCTGCGCGTCGCCGACCTCGCCAAACAGTACCGCAGGGCCAGCCGGCCGCTCTTCAGCGCCCTCTCCTTCGCCATCGCCAGCGGTGAAATCGTCGCTCTTGTCGGCGAATCAGGCGTCGGCAAGAGCACCCTGCTGAACTGCATCGCCGGACTCGATACCGCCGACCGCGGCGCTATCGCCATCGGCCCGCAGGCCCTCGACATCGTCGCTCTCGACGAGACGGCGCGCGCCGCCTTGCGCGCGCGCAGCATCGGTTTCGTTTTCCAGGCCTTTCATGTCCTGCCCACGCTGACCGTCGCGCAGAACATCGCCGTGCCGCTGCTGCTCTGCGGAGTACCCGCCGGCGAGCATACGCCGCGCACGCAGGCGCTGCTCGAACGCGTCGGTCTGGCGGATTTTGGGCCGCGCTGGCCAGCGTCGCTGTCGGGCGGCGAGCTGCAGCGCGTGGCCATTGCCCGCGCGCTGGTGCACCGTCCGGCGCTGGTACTGGCCGACGAACCGACCGGCAACCTCGACCCACGCACCGCCGACGAGGTCCTCGCGCTGCTGCTCGAACGGGTCCGCGAGCAACAGACCAGCGCGCTGGTCGTCACTCACTCGCAGCACGTCGCACAGTCCTGCGACCGCATCCTGACGCTGACCCCGGACGGCCTGCTGGGATGCCGGCGCGCCGGGGAATGATCAGCAGTAAGGGGCTGCCAGCGGGCAGGATGCGGGCGCTGAGCACGCTTTCCTGGTGGCTGATCTGCGCCCAGTTCAAGACGCGGCGCGCAGCGACCCTGCTCTCGATGCTGGCCATCGCGCTCGGTGTCGCGCTCGGCTACGCGATCCATCTGATCAACGACGCCGCGCTGAGCGACTTTTCACGGGCGATGAAGAGCGTCCAGGGCGACCCCGACGCGGTCATCGCGGCGCGCGACAGCGCTGGCAGCGTGCCGCTGGCGACAATCAACGCCATCGCCCGCGACCCGGCGGTGCTGCTCGTCGCCGCGGTCATCGAAACGCGCGTGCGCATCGACAACGCGCCTACCCCGGTGCGCCTGATCGGCATCGACGTTTTCAGCGCCGCGGCGGTAATGCCCGACCTGCTGCCGCGCCAGGATGAGCAGGCCGCCGCGCCGAATATCCTCGACGGCGGCGTTTACGCCTCGCCGGCCCTGCTCGACCAGCTTTCCCACGGAGTCAAAGGCAGCCAGGGCAAGGAAGGCAAAGACTCCGGCACACGCGCAGGGGACACCCTGAAGCTGCTGCGTGGCGAGCAGCAGTGGCTGGCGACGCTCGCCGGCGACCTGCCGGCGGCGCGCCCTGGCGACCTGCTGCTGGTCGCCGACATTGCCTGGGTGCAGGCGCGATTCGGCCCGGCCGACGCAGTCAGCGAGGGCCGCGTGCGCCTGGCGCCGGATACCGATCTGGCAAGCTGGCGCCAGGCGTGGGCGCAGCGACTGCCGGCGGGGCTGCTGATTCGCGCCGCCGACGACGACAGCGCACGCGTCTCCAACCTCTCACGCGCCTATCGCGTCAATCTCAACGTCCTGGCGCTGGTCGCCCTGCTCACCGGCACCTTCCTGGTCTTTGCCACGCAGCTGACCGCGGTTGCCCAGCGCTCGACGCAGTTTGCCCTGCTCGGCGTCCTTGGCCTTTCGCCGCGCATGCGCCTGTTGCAGGTCCTGCTCGAAGGTGTGGCGATCGGCGTGCCGGGAGCGCTGCTCGGGCTGGCCCTCGGCTACACGCTGGCCGTCGCCTTCACCCAGCTGCTCGGCGGCGATCTCGGCGGTGGCTACTTCGCCGGCAGCGCCCCGCTGATCGTCCCGGCGCCGGCACCGGCGCTGCTCTTCCTGGCACTCGGTTGCCTGGCCAGCCTGGCCGGCGCCAGCTACCCGGCCTACCTGAACCGCATGCAGCCGCTGGCGCAGGCACTGAAGACCGGCTTTGCACAACGGCCACCTGCTGAGGCAGCGCTCGCCGCGCATTCCGGGACTTCCTGGCATTCTCGGCATTCCTGGCTGGCGCGGCTGCGAACTCTGTCGTCGCTGCCCTTGCAGCCGCCGCTACTGGCGCTGGCCGCGTTCGCGCTGGCGCAGCTGCCGCCGTTGTTCGAACTGCCGCTCGCCGGCTATGCGTCGATCGCCCTGGTGCTGGTCGTCGGCATCGCCAGCGCGCCGCTGCTCACGCAACTGCTTTTCGGCTGGCTCAGCGCGCAGCCCCTGCCGGCGCCGCAACGCATCGCGCTGCAGAATGTCGCACAGGCGCCGCTGATGGCGCAGGTGGCGGCCAGTGGGCTGATCGTCAGTTTCGCCCTGACTGCGAGCATGGTGATCATGGTCTCCAGCTTTCGCATCGCCGTCGACGAATGGCTCGATCACGTCCTGCCGGCGCCGCTCTACCTGCGCAGCAAGGCCACGCCGCTGCCGCAGGACCTGCTCGGCGCCCTGACACAGCCCGACGCACCCTTCGCCAAAGTCGAGCGCATGGCCAATGCCGCGCTGACCATCGACCCGCAGCGACCGCAGGTGGCACTCCTGATACGCGAAATCGAGCCTCGCGACCCGGCAGCACGCCTGCCGTTTACCGGCCCGCTGCTGGCGCCGCCGGCCGCCATGCCCGCGGTTTGGATCAGCGAACCAATGGCCGAAATCTACCGCCTGGCGCCCGCTCAGACGCTACAGCTGCCGCTGCTCGGACGCCAGGTTCCAGTTTTCATTGGCGGCGTCTGGCGCGACTACGGCCGGCAATTCGGCGCCGTGGTCATCAGCAGGGAGGATTATCAGCAACTCGGCGGTGATTTCCAGCCCACCGACCTGGCGCTGTGGACGCTGCCCGGGCAGGAAGCGCAGGCCAGCGCCTGGCTGGCGCCCTGGGCCGAGCAGTACGGCCTGGAAGTCGCCGACAGCGCCGCCATTCGCCGCTTGAGCCTGTCGATTTTCGACAAAAGCTTCGCCGTGACCTACGCGCTCGAAGCCGCCGCGATGCTGATCGGTCTGTTCGGACTGGCGGTGACGCTGGCCGCCAGCGTCTGGCTGCGCGCCCGTGAACTGGCGACGCTCGGCGCGCTGGGTTTCGACCGCCGCATGCTGAGCCACGCGGTGATGCTCGAAGGTGCGCTGATCGCCGCCGTCGGCCTGCTCATCGGCCTGGCCTGCGGGATCGCCATCGGTGCCATCCTGACGCATGTCGTCAATCCGCAGGCTTTTCACTGGCGAATGACGCTGGCGATTCCCTGGGCCGTGGTCTTCGCCGGCGCGGCCATCACCCTGGCGGCGGCGGTACTCGCCAGTCGCTACGCGGCGCGCCAGGCGACCCGCCTGCCGGTCGCCCAGGTCCTGGCCAACGCCCAGTAGGCGGAAGGAAACCCACCCGTGCGTCGCCGCAGCTTCCTGTGCACTCCCCTGCTCCTGCCGACGCTGGCCCTGGCGGCACCGGTGCGACCGCCGGTCACCTATGCACCGGTCAGCCGCGGCGTCGAACTGGCTTTCCCGCGTGACCACGGCGCGCATCCGGATTTTCGTACCGAATGGTGGTACGTCACCGGCGCCCTCGACTCGCCACGGACCGATATCGGTTTTCAACTGACCTTCTTTCGCAGCCGACCGGGCAGCGCGGAAGACCTGCGCTCGCCACTTGCGGCACACCAGATCCTGTTTGCACACGCCGCGCTGACCATTCCCGGCGAGCGTCTTGTGCACAGCGAACGCGCCGCGCGCGCCAATCTTGGCGCCGGCTTTTCGAGCAGCGACTGCGACGTACACATCGGCGCCTGGCGGATGCACCGCGAGGAGCGCAGCACGGGTGAGGTTTTCAGGCTGCAGATGCAGGGCGCCCAGTTCTCGTACGACTTCACGCTGACGCCATCGCAGCCGTTAATGCTGCAGGGCGATGGCGGCTATTCCCGCAAAGGCCACGCCCCGGATCTGAGCAGCCACTACGTCAGCTGGCCACAGCTGCAGGTGACTGGCTCGCTGGTCCTCGACGGCCAGCGCCAGGCGGCCAGCGGCCGTGCCTGGTTCGATCACGAATGGTCGACCGCCATTCTTGGCGACGGCGCCGTCGGCTGGGACTGGGTGGGCATCAACCTCGACGACGGTGGCGCGCTGATGGCTTTTCGCATGCGCGACGCGCGAGGCGCGACCGTTTTCGCGCACGCCGCCTGGCGCGATGCCCACGGTCGTATGCGCCAGTTCGCCGCCGACGAAGTCGTCTTCACGCCGATCCGCAACTGGTCCTCGCCACGCAGCCGCGCCAGCTACCCGGTGCAGATCGAAATCCGTCTCGGCGAGCTGAGTGTACGCACGCGGCCGATACTCGACGATCAGGAACTCGCAACGAGCCGGCCGCTGCCGGTCGTCTATTGGGAAGGTCTGGTCCGTCTCGAAGGCGCCCTCAGCGGCCGCGGCTACCTGGAGATGACTGGCTACGCCGGCCGCCTGCAGATGTAGGAGCGTGCGCGATCGAATCGTCAGCGGTACGCCTGACGTAGAAGCCATCCGCCAGCCGGAGGGTGCCGGTGGGCCGCAGTAGCGCGGAGCGACCGACCGATAAAAAAATCAGGCTCGACTTGACCCGGTTTTCTGTTCTCGTCCGTTTCACTATCACGCATCCGCGTTCACGCATTCACGCATTCACGCACTCGTCACCCAAGAATGCGAAAAAGCGTCAAGAGATCGCGCCTCGGCGCACCGAAACTTGGACCAAGAAACAGGAGCCTGACCATGAAACCTCGCACCCCATCCCGCTTGCTCGTCATGCTGCTGGCCGGCCTGCTCGCCGCCTGTGGGCCGTCGCAACAGTACGGCACGCCCACCCAGTCACAGCCACGCAGCGACCAATCTGCGCTCGGACGCGTGGCCGAGAGCGAAACTCGCCCGACCGCGCAAGCCACCCCAGCCGCTCCGACAGCCCCGCCGATGCTGGCCAAGGCGGCGCCACAACCGGCCGAGATGATGGCCACAAACGTCTCGCCCAGCCAGGCGAGCAGGACAAACGAGGCGAAGCTCGAAACACCGGCCAGGGTGGCCGCCGATCAGAGACCCGTCGCCACGCTACCGCCACCGGCCGCCTATCCGATGGCAGCCATGCCGCCCGAGGCGCGCGAGCGCTACAGCCAGCTCACGGACAACGCGGTCAAACAGGTCGCCGAAGCGCCGGTGTCTACCTTCAGCATCGACGTCGACACCGGCAGCTACAGCAATGTGCGACGCATGCTCAATGCCGGCCAATTGCCGCCCGCCGACGCGGTGCGCGTCGAGGAATTGATCAACTACTTCCCGTATGACTACGCATTGCCGAAAGACGATCGTCCGTTTGCCGTGCATACCGAGATGGCACCCGCCCCCTGGAATGCGGAGCGCGTACTGCTGCGCGTCGGCATCAAGGGGCAGGATGTCGCCAAACAAGCCCTGCCGCCGGCGAACGTGGTTTTTCTGGTCGACGTCTCCGGCTCGATGAACAGCGCGGACAAGCTGCCGCTGCTCAAGTCCTCGCTCAAGTTGCTGGTCGCCGAGATGCGCGCCGAGGATCGCATCTCGCTGGTGACTTACGCCTCGGGAACACGGGTGATCCTGCCACCGACGGCCGGCACGGAAAAAGCCACCATCAGCGCGGCGATCGATGCCCTGCAGGCTGGCGGCAGCACGGCCGGCGCTTCCGGCATTCAACTCGCCTACGCCGCCGCGCAACAGAGCTTCATCAAAAGCGGCATCAACCGCATCCTGCTGGCTACGGATGGCGATTTCAATGTCGGCATCGCCGACACGCGCCAGCTCAAAAGCATGATCGAAGAAAAGCGCAAATCCGGCATCTCGCTGTCGACCCTCGGCTTCGGCACCGGCAACTACAACGAAGCGATGATGGAGCAGATTGCCGATGTCGGCGACGGCGCCTATTCCTACATCGACAGCCTGATGGAAGGCCACAAGGTACTGGTCAATGAGATGACTTCCACTCTGGCCACCATCGCCCGCGACGTGAAAGTGCAGATCGAATTCAATCCTTCCGTGGTCAAGGAGTATCGCCTGATCGGCTACGAGAACCGTCAGCTGGCGCGCGAGGATTTCAACAACGACCAGATCGATGCCGGCGATATCGGCGCCGGCCACACCGTCACCGCACTCTACGAACTGACCCTGGCCGGCAGCAAGGCCAGCGTCGACGCGCTGCGCTACACCCCGCAAGCCAGCGTCGAAAGCCCCTTGGGCAACGAACTCGGCCACCTCAAGCTGCGCTATAAACAGCCCGGAAGCAGCACCAGCCAGCTCATCGACTTCCCTCTACAACGCCAGGCAATCAAAACGTTCGAGGCCGCCAGTAGCGAATTTCGCTTCGCCAGCGCCGTGGCAGCCTACGGACAGCTTCTGCGCGGCGGCAAATACACCGGCGACTGGCGCTATGCCGACGTCCGCAAGCTGGCGCTGGCCAACACCGGCAGCGACAAGTACGGCTACCGCGGCGAGTTCCTGCGCTTGATTGATCTGGCGGCGGCCCTGGGGAGCAAGCCCGCGGGCTGATACAGCACCCGCTCGCAGCGCTTGGTGCCCGCTTTGCGCGCCTGCTCGCCCGCGGGCGGAGCGGCCGGTCTATACTGCGCGCCATGAAGACCGCCGCCGAACTTGCCGCGCTGCCTGATGAAGACCTGATGCTGCTGGTTGCCAACGGCTTGGTCGAGAAACCCGCTAGCGAGCTCTTCCGGCGCCACAACCGGGCGCTCTTCAACTTCGTCGCCTGGCAGTGCCAGGGAAATGTCGCCCAGGCCGAAGACATCACCCAGCGCAGCTGGGAGAAGCTGATGACACGCTGCGCGGATTACAAACCGCAAGCGGCCTTCCGGACCTTCCTGTTCCAGATTGCCCGCAACCTGTGGCTCGACCTGCGCCGCTCTTCGGCCGAAAAGCAACGCGCGGAACTCGACGACAGCCGCCTCGAAGCGCCCACCGAGGATCTCGCGCCGGAAGCCGAACTGGCCCTGCGCCAGAATCTCGACCGGGTGCACCAGGCCTTGCTCGCCCTGCCCGCCAATCAGCGCGAAGTGGTGGTCTTGCGCTTTTTCAGCGAAATGAGTCTGGAAGAAATCGCGCACACCGTCGGCGAAGGCTTCGAAACCGTCAAGAGCCGCCTGCGCTACGCTTTCACCCGCCTGCGCCGCGAACTGGAGGCACAGGCGTGATCCAGGTGAGCCAGGCCTTCGAAAAGTTTCTGCGCGGCGAAGACCGCCTGGCCCGCTTGCTATGCGAGCTGCCCGCCTATACCCCATCGGCCGAGGCTGAATTCGAGGCAGTTTTTGCGCGAGCGGCACAGGCTGCACAGACCACGGCAATTGCCACACCACCTCAGGCAGCCGCCACGGTAACCACCTCGCCCAGCCCAGCGCCAGAGACAGCCGCGCGCCTCGAGGCCATTCCTTCGGCTTTTGAACCACCCGCCAGCCTGGAAGCCAACTTCCTGAAGATGGCCGCCAGCATTGAATCTGCACAAGCTCCCCGCCGCGAGGCCGTCCTGACGGGCATCGCCAAAGGCGATAGTCCACAAGCCATGCTTGGCGCCGCGCTTGCGCCGGCCAGCGAAGAATGGCTGCGTGCGCAAGCAGTTACCGCGCCAGCCACCCAAGCTGCCCCCGCAGCCACCGCGGTCAAGAATCGCGCCTTCCTCCGCTTTCGCTGCTTCGACCTGCGTTGGGCGGCACTGGCTGGCTTGCTGGCAGCAATCAGCACGCAACTCGTGCTCACCCTCACCCCCGACGCGCAGCAAGTCGCGGTGCAAGACGCTTTCCAGACAGCAATGCTGACGAAGGACGCGTCGAAGAAAGCGGAACTTGGCCAAAACGCGGAGCCCGCACTTGCCGAAGCACAAGTCGCCCTGGAACAAACCCCTGGCGCCATGCGGCAAGGCGCGCAAGACAAGGGCAAACTCGCCGCACGAGAACGCCATGCCGCACCCGGCAGCGGCATGGCACAAGACGCGCGCGCCGACGCACGCGCGGCGCAGCCTGCACCTCCAGCCGCAGCCCGGATGACGGAACAGACAAGCCGCCCGGCGAAGATGGCGGCAAGCGGCATTACAAACACCCCGAAAGAAGAAGGCCCGGCACGCGAGGGCGCCACCGGCGAGATCGCCCGGCAGGAAGCCAAACAGGTCGAGCGCAAAATGCCAGCCGAGCAGCCGGTCAGCACGGCAGCAGAGCAGCCACGCCCGGCAACACTGGCGGCTGCGCCGATGACCCGCCAGAACAGCGTCGACACCGGCATCAGCGCCACGCTCGCTGACGACCCGGCCGACATCGCTGCCCGGCTGCCGACCCGCCCGGCAGGCGCGGTATGGACGGTATGGGCGGTCTATAGCCGCCACATCGACCAGCCTGAACTCGATCGCTGGCTTGAAACCCTGCGCCAGCACATACCGGAAAGCAGCCGCCCGGCGCGTTTCGAGCTGATCAGGGACGACGCCAGCGGCGGCCCAAGCTATCTGCGCATCGTGCCGCCGACCCTGCCCGCCGTCCGATAACTTGCCGCCAACTGGGCGATTCTTTGTCTGGGACTGCAAGGCGACGGTGACTATTGGCGACTACACGCGAGGTGGCCAAACGCGGGGCGACCACCAGGCGCGGGCGACGCCGCATGCGGGTTTCGGTCTGTGGCTGCGCGACCGACGCCAAAGATGTCGCGCGGGCCATTGCTGCCATCGCCAATGCACTCTGAACACGCTTTGCCGGCAATAATTCTCGGCGTACAGCCCGTCCCTTGCCCCTGGCGTCAGTCTGCTGTAATACGCGTGGGTGACAATGCCGGGCCAATCGCCCTTCATTACCCCAGTGATAAGCTACTATGCATAACCTTTTTGACGGAGAAAAACATGCGCAAAACTAAACGCCGGGCCCAAGTGCTCGCCTGCGTGCTCAGTCTGGCGGCCCTAAGCGGCAGCGCACTGGCTCAGGAACTTACCGGCACGCTGGGTTCACCCAGTGCCACCACCACCATCAGCGGCAAGCAACTGCCGGCGCCAGAACCGGCCTTCGGCGGTGTCATCAAGGATGACGCCCTGCAGTCCAAACCCTGGTGGCCGCCGCGTGTGGTGCCGCCCAAAGGCGCGCCCAATGTCCTGCTGATCATGACCGACGATGCCGGATTCGCCGTGCCGAGCACTTTCGGCGGCGTCATCCCGACACCGACCATGGACAGCATCGCGGCCAACGGGCTGCGCTACAACCGCATCTTCTCCACCGCGCTCTGCTCGCCGACGCGTGCCGCGCTCATTACCGGGCGCAACCATCACTCGGTTGGCTTCGGCGTGATTGCCGAGCAGGCCACCGGCTTCCCCGGCTACGACAGCATCATCGGCCCGGAAAACGCCACCATCGGCCGTATCCTGCGCGACAACGGCTACGCCACGAGCTGGTTTGGCAAGGACCACAACACGCCGACCTATCAGGCCAGCCAGGTCGGGCCCTTCACCCAGTGGCCGACGGGCATGGGCTTCGACTACTTCTACGGCTTCGTCGGCGGCGACGCCAACCAGTGGGGGCCGAACCTCTTCCGCAACACGACGCAGATTTACCCGTGGCTGGGTCATGAGGGAAGCCTGAAGATGGATCGCTCGGATGCAAAGGCCGCGATCTGGCCGGTCACCGGCAAGGAGCCCTCCTGGAACCTGGTCACCGCCATGGCCGACGACGCCCTTGACTGGATGTATCGGATTCACCAGACCGACCCCACGCAGCCGATCTTTCTATACTACGTGCCCGGCGCCACGCACGCGCCGCATCACCCGACCCGGGAGTGGGTGGACAAGATCCACGCCATGCATCTCTTCGACGACGGTTACGAGAAGTTGCGCGAGCGCATTTTTGCCAACCAGAAGAAGCTGGGCGTCATTCCGCAGGACGAACAGTTAAGCCCCTGGCCCAATGACGTCCTTACCCCGTGGGACAAGCTCACCCCCGAGGCGAAGAAGCTTTATATCCGTCAGGTCGAGGTGTTCGCTGCCTATGTGGCCTACAGCGACCACGAGATCGGCCGCGTGATCCAGGGCTTCAAGGACCTCGGCAAGCTCGACAACACGCTGATCATCTACCAGAACGGTGACAACGGCACCAGCGCCGAGGGCGGACCAGAAGGGACTTTCAGCGAAGTCGCGTTCTTCAACGGCGTGCGCCCGCCGGTGGAAATGCAGATGAAATTCTACGACGCCTGGGGCACCGAATTCGCCTACAACCACATGTCGGCGGGCTGGTCCTGGGCCTTTGACACACCCTTCGACTGGTTCAAGCAGAACGCCTCCCGGCTCGGCGGCATCAACCAGAACATGGTCATCTCATGGCCGGCGCGCATCAAGGACAAGGGCGGCCTGCGCGAGCAGTTCATGCACGTCATCGACGTGGTGCCCACGCTGCTCGAAGTCACCGGCATCGCCGCGCCCGAGTACGTGGACGGCATCAAGCAGAAGCCCATCGAGGGCACCAGCTTTGCCTACACCTTCGATGCCGCCAACGCCAAGGAGCCATCTCGCCACAAGATCCAGTACTTCGAGATGATGGGCCAGTGGGCTCTTTACAACGAAGGCTGGCTGCTGAGCACCAAGGTCGACCGTGCGCCCTGGGACGCTTTCAGTGCCGCCAACCCGGATCCGCTCAACAACCAGGTCTTCCAACTCTATGACCTGAGCACGAACTTCAACCAGTCCGCCGATATCGCCGCGCAGCATCCGGACAAGGTCAAGGAGATGCGCCAGATGTTCGTCGCGGAAGCGAACAAGTACCAGGTCTTCCCGCTCGATGCGTCGGTCGGCGCCCGCGTCGCGTCTCCCCGTCCGAGCCTCACCGCGGGTCTCTCCGAGTTGGTTTACACGCGGCCGATGACCGGCGTTCCGCAAGGTGATGCGCCCTACCTGCTCAACACCTCCTACACCCTGACGGCGGACATCACCGTGCCGGAAGGCGGGGCCGAGGGCATGATCGCGACTTCCGGCGGGCGTTTTGCGGGCTGGGGTTTCTACCTGCTCAAGGGCAAGCCGGTGTTCTGCTGGAACCTGCTCGCGCTTGAATCGATCACCTGGGAAGGCCCGCAGGCGCTCGCTCCCGGTCAGCACATTCTGGAATTCGACTTCAAGTATGACGGACTCGGTGTCGGCACGATGGCCTTCAACAACTTCTCCGGCATCGGCAAGAGTGGCACCGGTACCTTGAAGGTGGACGGCAAGGTGGTGGCCAGCAAAACGATGGAAAAAACGCTTCCGGTCATCCTGCAGTGGGACGAGAGCTTCGACATCGGCTCGGACACCATCACCGGCATCAACGACGCCGACTACAAGCCGCCCTTCCCGCTGACCGCCAAGTTCAACAAACTGACGATCAAGATCGACCGGCCGCAATTGTCCCCGGAAGACATCAAGAAGTTGGAAACGGCGATGAAGGTCAAGGCCATCGCCGACTGATCGCCGTTCGCCAACACGGCGCGCGCGCCGCGCCGATGTAATTCGCCGAAACGATCAAGCACGCGGGGTGTTTCCATCTTTCCTCAGCGAACGCCCCGCGCTTTTTTTTGGAATTCATAAATGAAATGGCACATGCCACATCAAGACAGACAGCCATGAAAATGATTGACACCTCCTTGCTTCGCGCAGCGTGCACGACTGCCGTGCGCCTGCTGCTCTGTTCGAGCCTGGCACTGACCGTACCGCCGGCGCAGGCCGGCTTCGACGAAGCCGCCGCGGCTTTCGCGGCCGGCGATTACGCCAAGGCGCTGCAGGAAACCCGTCCGCTGGCTGAAAGCGGCGATGCGCGTGGCGAGTACGGCATGGGCGTATTCTATGAAAACGGCTACGGAGTGACGAAAGACCTGAAACTGGCGGCGGCCTGGTACCTGAAAGCCGCGAAGCAGGGCAACAGCGATGCCCAGTACAACCTCGGCGCGATGTACGAGCACGGTGTCGGCATGGCGGTGAACTATCCCGAGGCAGCGCGCTGGTATCGTCCGGCCGCCGAGATGGGTGACATCGATGCGCTGAGCAACCTGGGCGTGCTCTACCAGGGCGGCAAGGGCGTGGCGCAGGACAAGATCCTGGCCATGGCGCTGTACAACGTCTCGGTGGCCTATGCCGGCAAGGGCAAAACACAGGCGGCGCAGAACCGTCAGGTGCTGGCCAACCAGATGTCGCTGGACGATGTCAAGAAGGCGCTGGCGCTCACCGAGAAGTTGCTCAAGCCGGGCCAGCTGAAACCTGCACTTGAAGCCTATTTGCAAGAACGGCCGCGCTGATTGTCGGCTGCTTGTCGGCTGCTTGTCGGCTGCTTGTCGGCCAGCACATGGCTATTGGCCAGCGCTCGAGCAATCGCCTTACGAAGCTCGCCAGTACGAACCCCAGGCGGCATTCAGTTTCTCAACTTCGGTGTTGATGAAGGTATGCTGATGGCCGGCTGCCGAGCGCCGTCATCCTGCGGCCAGCAAAGCAATTTCTGGCAAAGAACACAGCACCTTTCCAATGACTATCCGGAATCTGGAATTCCTCTTTCGTCCCCGGTCGGTGGCCATTGTTGCCGAACCCGACGAGCCGAGCCGCTACGCCGAGGTGGTGCTGCGCAATCTCGGCGCCGGTGGATTTTCCGGGCCGCTCATTTCCGTCACCGCCAGGAAAGCCTGGCGCTTCGCGATCGGCACCCATGTGCGTCTTGACGGGCTGGATGTGGTGCCTGATCTGGCGGTCGTCTGCGCAGCGCCGGATCACGTCCCGCAGATCATCAGCCAACTCGGGGCACGCGGTACACGGGCGGTGATCGTTGGCATGTCGCTGCGCGACAGGATGAACAGCCTCCAGATCGTGGCGGCTCACAAGGCCATCCTCGCTGCGGCGCAACCGTACCTGCTACGCGTCCTCGGACCGGGGAGCGGCGGTCTCCTCGTGCCACCGAATGCTCTCAACGCCAGCGTCGCCCCGATCGTCGCCCGGCCCGGAAAAATCGCCCTGCTCACCCAGTCGGCTTCAATTACCGCCGCCGTTCTTGATCGCGCCGACAGCAAGGGCATCGGCTTCTCATTGGTGTTGCACCTGGGTGCCAGCATCGACATCGATCTCGCCGACGCTCTCGACTGGCTGGCGGCAGATCCGGATACCGGGTCGATCCTGGTGCAGTTCGATGCCATCACCGGCGGACGCAAATTCATGTCCGCAGCGCGCGCCGCGGCGCGCAATAAGCCGGTCGTCTACTTACGCAGCGGACGGATGGCGAGCAGGCAGCCAGCAAGCGAGCCGTTTACCGCCAGCGAGGTCTACGCGGCGGCCCTGCGCCGCGCCGGCTGGGTGCGCATCGACACTCTGGGAGACTTGTTCGAAGCCGCCGAGGCGATGGCGCGGGTGCGTTCGCTGCGCGTCGAACGGCTGACCATTCTGGCCAACGGTCACGGTCTCGGGCGGATTGCCGCTGACACGCTGCTAGCTTCCGGCGGCCAGCTGGCAACACTTTCCAAGGACACCCTGAAGCGCCTCGGCGAACGCCTGCAGATGCGCTTGACGGCGAGCAATCCGCTCGCCTTGCCGGCGAACATTTCGGCGGAAAACTGGGCGGCGGCGCTGGCTGCGGTGCTCGACGACCGCGACACCGACAGCGTGCTCACCGTCTGTTCGCCGTCGCCGTTTGCGCAAAGCACGGCGATCGCCGCGGCCTTGTGCAAAGTGATCAAGGACAGCGGGCGCAACGTGTTCACCTGCTGGGTCGGCGGTACGGCAATGCTCGAGGCGCAGCGCATTGCGGCGGCGCACGGGGTCCTGAGCCACGACTCACCGGGCAAGGCCATCGCCGTTTTTCTCGGCATCGTCGATTACCAGCGCAATCGGCGCTTGCTGATGCAGATGCCGCCGTCGCAGACGGATGGCTTCTCCCCCGACACCACTGCCGCCCGTACAGTGGTCGCTGAAGCGATCGCGGCCGGCATGGAGACGCTGACGCCGGTCCAGGCGCGCCGCCTGTTGCACGCCTACGGCATCGACTCTGCCGAGTATCAGCTGGCGCGCAACATCGATGCGGCGATCCGCAGCGCTGACGATATCGGCTATCCGGTCGATCTCGGCCTGGTCCTGGCCAACGCCCTGCCGTTTGCAGCGCTCGCCTCCGGACTCCGCTCGCCGGCCGACATCCATGCCGCCGTTCGCGACCTGCGCCGCATTGCCAAGACTCAACACCCGGGGCAGCGCGTCAGCAACTACCTCTTGCGACCCAGCGCCGCACGCAGTGGCGCCCCTGCCCTGCGTCTCGGCGTTGCCGACGATCCGGTGTTCGGTCCGGTGATTTTCCTTGGTCCCGCCGCAGCTGCAAAAAGATCCGGCGAAGGCGCTTTCGTCGTCGCCCTGCCGCCGCTCAACCCGACCCTGGCCCAGGACCTGCTGGCGCGCAGCCATTTTGCCGAGGAGCTTGGCGGTAATGAGCGTGCGGCGCTGGAATCAGCGCTGCGCACGGCGCTGGTGCGCTTGTCACAACTGCTCAGCGATATCGACGAGGTGCTTGGCGTCGAACTCAATCCGCTGCATGTCGAAACCTCCGGTGTGCTTGCCTTGAACACCCGCATCCGCATCGAAAAAAAGCGGCCGCAAGCACGGCCTGCGACGCTTTGCGATTCGCCCCTATCCGCAAGAACTGGAGCAGCAAGTGGACTGGAACGGTCGGCAGCTGTTGATCCGTCCGATCCGACCGGAGGACGAAATCGCACTCGGCAATCTCATTCGCTCCCTTGATCCAGAGGATGCACGCATGCGCTTCTTTGCCGCGATGCGCCATCTGCCCCGCTCCCAGCTCGCTCGCTTCACCCAGATTGACTACGATCGCGAGATGGCGCTGGTGGCCATCGAGCGCGGCAGCGACGGTGTCGAGCGTTCACTGGGAGAAATCCGTGCCGTGTCCCATCCCGACCACGCCGTCGCGGATTTTGCCATCGTCGTCAGTTCGGGATGCAAGGGCAAGGGGCTCGGGCGCCTGCTATTGCAGAGCCTCATCACCTGCTCGCGCAGCCGCGGCATCGGCGAACTGCGCGGCGAAACCCTGGAAGGCAACCTGCGCATGCAGCACCTGGCCCAGGACCTTGGCTTCAAGCTGACGGCCGGAGCCGACCGCGGCACGGTGGATCTTCGTCTGGTGCTGTGCACGCCTTGAGATCTCGAGAGTATCGTCATGGTCATGACGCATCTGCGGATGGAGGAATGCACGGCCATCGGGGTGCGCGATAAAAAGTCGGGAGAGCGCCACGTGGTCACAAAATCGCCAGAAATTGAAGCCTGCCGCGAATCATCCCCGCCAGACCGCGGCCCCCTCAGCCAGGCGAGGAAGTGAGGAGAATAGGGGAGAGTGGAGGGCAGGCGAAAGCCTGTACTTCACTCTCCCCGATTTCCCGGTGTCCGGTTTCCCGGGAAGCTCAGCAGGGACGGCGCGCTTCAGACCAGCCCGTCAAAGAGCTGCACGTGCACCGCATCACCGACAGCGACCGAGCCCCGCTCATGCTCGAGGACGATGAAGCAATTGGCTTCGGACATCGAGCGCAGGACGCCGGAGCCCTGGGCACCGGCCGGGCGGACGCTCCATTTCCCATCCGCGTGGCCGAGAACGCCACGCTGGAACTCGGTGCGACCAGGGGCTTTTTTCATCGCCACACTGCTCACCGCCGGCAGCAGCGGCACGCCGGGCAGCGGATCGGCGCCCATCAGCGCCTGCAGCGCGTCGCGGACGAACTGGTAGAAAGCCGCCATCACCGCGACCGGATTTCCCGGCAGGCCGAACAGCCAGGCCGCGTGCTCATCACCGCCATCACCGCCGCCGCCGCGCGAGCCGAGGCGGCCGAAAGCCATCGGGCGGCCGGGTTTCATGGCGATCTTCCAGAACAGCACTTCGCCGAGCTGCGCCATCAGCGGCTTGACGAAATCGGCCTCGCCGACCGAAACGCCACCGCTGGTGATGACCACGTCGGCCGCGGCGGCGGCGTCGCGGAAGGCTGCTTCGAGAGTCGCGGGATCGTCGCCGACGACACCGAGGTCGAGCACCTCGCAGCCGAGGCGAGTGAGCATGCCGAAAATCGTGTAGCGGTTGCTGTCATAGATTTCGCCGTCGGCGAGCGGCGTACCGATCGAGCACAGCTCGTCGCCGGTCGAGAAGAAAGCGACGCGCAGACGGCGGTAAACACTGACCTCGGCACAGCCGAGCGACGCCATCAGGCCGAGTTCTGCCGGGCGGATCAAGCGCCCGGCGGCGAGCGCCGGCTTGCCGGCAGCCAGGTCCTCGCCCGCCAGGCGGATATTCTGTCCGGCGCGCTGCCCGGCCGGGACGATGACCTGATCGCCGTCGAGCTTGACCACCTCCTGGATGACGACGGTGTCGCATCCTGCCGGCGGCAGCGCGCCGGTCATGATGCGCACGCATTCAGCGGTGCCGACGGAGCCCGCGAAAACCTTGCCGGCCAGCGCCGTGCCGATCACGCGCAGGCGCGTCTCGCCGCTG
The DNA here is from genome assembly GCF_012939955.1 of Candidatus Accumulibacter phosphatis. GTDB lineage: Bacteria > Pseudomonadota > Gammaproteobacteria > Burkholderiales > Rhodocyclaceae > Accumulibacter > Accumulibacter delftensis. The sequence continues at coordinate 21,420 of NZ_SPMY01000048.1, read as the reverse complement.
CCCGCGAGATCGGCGTGGCGCAGCGCGTAACCGTCCATTGCCGAGTTGTCGTGGACCGGGACATTGAAAGGCGCGATCACGTCGCTGGCCAGCACGCGACCCAGGGCGCTGCGTAGCGCCACTCGCTCCTGGGTACGCACCGGGGTGAGCTGGCTGCGAATGAAGGCACGCGCCTGCTCGACCGACAGCGCGTCGGGATCGTAATCGCTCAGGCAGCTGAAACGGGCAGTGAGACTCATGGCGACTCGCCTTGAAAGAGGGTGAGAAGTGACGGGTTGGCGAGCAGCGATGGCTCCATACGGACTACGGACTACGCAGACTTCCTTCAGCCAGCAGCGCTCAGCCACCGGTCATGGACATGAAGCGCACCACCTGCGGGGCGTTCATCTGATTGCTGAAGTCGTGGCCTTTGGCCTTGATACCCATGCTCTGGACGATCGCCGCGCGCAGCGGGCGGTCGTCGGTCGGATGCGCGCGCAGCAGCGGCAGCAAATGGCTGGCGTCGTTGTTGCCCAGGCAGGGGTAGAGTTCGCCGCGCGCGGTAATGCGCACGCGGTTGCAGCTGTCGCAGAAATTGTGGCTGTGCGGGGAGATGAAGCCGACGCGCGTCGAGCTTCCCGGAATGCGCCAGTAGCGCGCCGGTCCACCCGAGCTTTCGGTCGACGGCAGCAGCACGAAACGCTCCGCCAGTTGCGCCATTGCTTCCTCGCTGCTGATGTAGGTCGATTGGCGACCATGGCCGATTTCGCCGAGCGGCATTTCCTCGATGAAGGAAATATCGATCTCCCGCGCGACGGCAAACTCGACCATCTCCGGGAACTCATCGTCGTTGGTGCCACGCATCATCACCGTGTTCAGCTTGAGGCGCTGGAAACCGGCCGCCTGAGCAGCATCGAGACCGCGCAGCACCTTGGCCAGCTCGCCGACGCGCGTGATCGCCTTGAAGCGCTCGGCACGCAGGGTGTCGAGACTGATGTTGAGGCGTTTCACGCCTGCAGCCAGCAGGGCCGGCGCAAAGCGATCGAGCTGCGAGCCGTTGGTGGTCATCACCAGCTCCTTCAAACCGGGCAGCACGGCGAGTCGTTCGAGCAACCAGACGACGTTCTGACGAACCAGCGGCTCACCGCCGGTGACGCGCAGTTTGGTCACGCCGAGATCGACAAAGGTACTGGCCAGGCGCAGGCATTCCTCGAGCGTCAGCACCTGCGCCCGCGGCAGGAAAGTCATTTCCTCGGCCATGCAGTAGCAGCAACGGAAGTCGCAACGGTCGGTAATCGACAGGCGAACATAGGTCACGTGCCGGCCGTACTTGTCCACCAGCGTTCCGTCGGCATGCCGCGAGCTGGCCGGTGAAGTCGGCGGAGTGAAGCCGACCAGCGAATCCGGAATGGCCTCCGGGGTCAGCGATTCGTTGCGCATGGGAGAGGCTCCCTGGGGCCTGCCTGTGGTAGCGTGAAGAGGTGAAGATGAGAACGGTTCGCAGCGGATTATAGCGAACTTTGCCCCACCCCAACGCACTCGTGGCCGCCTGGCTGGCCGCCCATGATGGCCAGCCAGGCGGCAGGGCCGGTGACCACCGGCCCTGCCGGACGGCAATGCAGCGCTGTTGCCGCCGTCGAGAAACGCTACCAAAAAGCGCTAGCAAAGCCTCTTCAGTCAGTCACAGCGCAGGTCAAAACCGGCGACCGACTCAATCGTCACCGTTCATGAAACCCAGCAGGTGCAGCAGGCTGGTGAAGAGGTTGAAGATGGCGACGAACAAGGTCACCGTGGCCATTACGTAGTTGGTTTCGCCACCGTGGATGATGTTCGAGGTTTCGTAGAGGATCAGACCCGACATCAACAACACGAAGGCCGCCGAGACGGTCAGCGACAGGGCCGGAATCTCGAAGAAGATCGCCCCCAGCCCGGCCAGGAAAGCGAGCAGCACGCCGACCATCAGGAACCCGCCCATGAAGCTGAAGTCCTTGCGCGTCGTCAACGCATAGCCCGACAAACCGACGAAGATCGTCGCCGTGCCGGCCATGGCCATCATCACCGTCTGGCCGCCATTGGCCAGGCCGAGGTAATGACCGATGATCGGCCCCAGGGTGTAACCCATGAAGCCGGTCAGGGCGAACACCGAGGCTACGCCCCAGCCACTGTCGCGCAGCCGGTTGGTGAGGAAGAGCAGAGCAAAGTAGCCGACCAGGGTGACGATCAACCCGGGATGCGGCAGCTTCAGGGCCACCGAGACGCCGGCGGTGAGCGCAGCGAACAGCAGCGTCATCGACAGCAGCAGGTAGGTGTTGCGAATCACCGTATTGGTGGCCATGACCGACTGGCCACTGCTCGTTGCGGTACGGGCCGCAGGTTGGATATTGAAGGTACTCATTCTGAACTCCTGTTGGGAAAAGATTTCAAGCCGCTGCGGGTACGCCGCAGGCGGCTCAAACGGTCGTTGTAGTGGCCTCTGCCGGCGGCACACCCACGGCCAAAGCCGCGCGGGCGTCCCTGCTGCGGCCAGGCTGCCGCTGGCGTTGCCGCGCTACCTGGCGGGCCAGCGCCCGCCCGGCACGATCGACAGCGCGATCGATGGCCAGGTAGAGATCGGCCTGGGTGTCATCGATGCGCACGTCGGCCGCGCCGGCAACGGCGACCTGAATGCGGCAGCGTTTGTCCTTGCCGCCGCGCGGCCCGTTGATATCGGATAGAACAACCAAGACACTATTGACGCGGTCGTATGCCCAGTCGATCGAGAAGCCCAGGCGCCGCTGGACGTGATCGCGCACTTCCGGGCTGAGCTCGAAGCCCCTGGCTTGGGTGTCGATATGCATGCTTGTCTCCTCTCTTGCGTTGATCGGAAGAGGCAGTCTAGGATATGCCGAGACATCCGACCAATCGAATATACTGTCTCGATAGATCATTTTATCTTGCCTGTTTTTCTTGCCCGTCTTGCCTGCCTATTTTTTACGGACACTCATGGCTTCGCTCAATTACAAGCACCTGCGTTACTTTTGGATGGTCGCCAAGTGCGGCGCCATCGCTCGCGCCTGCGAACAACTGCACCTGACGCCGCAGGCAGTCAGCGGCCAGTTGCGCGAGCTGGAAGGATCACTCGGCGTCGAGTTGTTTCGCCGCGTCGGCCGCGGCCTGGAACTCACCGGCGCCGGGCGGCGCATCCTCAGCTACGCCGAAGAGATATTCGCCATTGGTGATGAGTTGCTGGAGGTTGCTCGTGACCAGACGATGACCCAGAGCCTGCCCTTCGCCGTGGGAATTGCCGATTCGGTGGCCAAGTCGGTCGCCCTGCGGCTCGTGGAACCGGTGCTGCACCTGCCGGAGGCAGTACGCCTGATCTGTCGTGAAGGACGCCTGACCGGATTGCTCGCCGACCTCGCCGTGCATCGCCTGGACATGGTGATCGCCGACCGACCAATGCCGGCGAACCTGAACGTGCGCGGCTACAGCCACCCACTCGGCGAAAGCGACCTCACCGTCTTCGCCGCACCCGGCTTGCTCGACACCCTGAATGGCAGCTTTCCGGCATTGCTCAACGGCGCGCCCTTTCTGATGCCCGGCGACGACGTGGCGATCCGCTTGCGCCTTGAACAGTGGTTCGAAGCCAGCCGCCTGCACCCGCACATCGTCGGCGAATTCGACGACAGCGCGCTGCTCAAGTCATTCGGCCAGGCCGGAGCCGGTCTCTTCGTCGCACCGACGGCGATCGCCGCCTACGTCAGCGATCAGTATCGCGTGCAGGCCATCGGTCGTATCGACTCGATCGCCGAACAGCTGTTCGCGATCACTACCGAGCGGCGCCTGAGTCATCCGGCAATCGTCGCCGTCATTCAGGAGGCGCGCGACAAGGTTTTCGGCGCCATCAAACGCGCCCCACGGCGCTCCGCAAAAACCAGTAGTAAAGCTGCCGCCGAGACGCCAGTTCAACCGGCACGCTCACGGGCACGCCCACGGTCGTCCGGGGATGCCTCCTGAGCCTCGCCAACAAGCGGGCGCTGCTACCTCGCCGGGCGCCGTCGGCAAACACGGCCGGGTGCGCGAACACTTCGGGATTTTCGATGTATCTTTATAAAGATTTCTGCTTTTCTGCAGAATTTCGTCGGTCTATGCTTGCCGCTCTCCAATCGGGACTTCAGAGGACGACCATGAAAACCTTCTCCTTGCTGGCAGCCGTTCTGGCTCTCGGCTTGACACTGACCGTCGGCGATGCCGACGCCGCTGGCAAGCGCCTCGGCGCTGGCAAATCCTCGGGCATGCAGCGCGACTCGACGACCACCAACAAGTCTGCCGCCGCAGCACCGGGCGCGGCCAATGCCACGGCAGCGGCGGCTGCACAACCCAAACGTTCGTGGATGGGTCCGCTCGCCGGTCTCGCCGCCGGCCTCGGACTCGCGGCCCTGGCTTCGCACCTCGGCTTCGGCGAGGAAATGGCCTCAATGCTGATGATGGGCCTGCTGGTGATGGCCGTGGTACTGGTCATCGGCTTCATCATGCGTCGCCGCGCCGCCGCCCGACAGGCCGGCTTGGGTGCTCCGGGCGGCCTGCAATACGCTGCGGCCGGCCCCGCCAGCGGGGCGACCAATCGCAGCCGCAGCGAATCACCGCTGCAGCCCGCCGCGGCGACCGACGCATCCTTTTCCGGCAGCTCTGCCGCCCCAGCTACGCCTGTAGCAACGGCTCTCGCTGGTGCAGCCTCCGCTTCGGCAGCGGCAGCGCCCGTCGCGAGCAGTGGCAACATCCCGCTTGACTTCGACGCCGCCGGCTTCGTGCGCAACGCCAAAGTCAGCTTCATTCGACTGCAGGCCGCCAATGATGCCGCCAACCTCGACGACATCCGCGAGTTCACCACTCCCGAAATGTTTGCCGAGATCAGCATGACCATCGCCGAGCGCGGTAACGAACCGCAGGAAACCGACGTGGTGACCATCGAAGCCGAAGTGCTCGACGTCGCAGAAGAGGCCAACCGCTACGTGGTCAGCGTCCGTTTCTCCGGCCTGATTCGTGAAGAGCAGGACGCGGCCGCCGAGCCCATCGACGAGGTATGGCATCTCGTCAAGCCGCGGCAAGGCAAGGGCGGCTGGCTACTGGCCGGTATTCAACAGGTGCAATAGCGGGTGATCTGACGCCCGACCGCCAGCAGCAGCAGGTAACTGTTGTTGCTGGCGCCTGGCGTCAGCGGTCAGCGCGGCGATCAGTTTTGTTGGCCCCGAAACCTGGAAGCGTCGCCAGCCGTGTCAGATCGGCCGGCCGATCGACGTCCCAGAGAGCCGGCAGCTCGCACCAGCGCAGGCCCAGCGCCAACAGGCGCTGCCGCGTCTGGGCCATGACCCGTTCGCTGCCCCAATCGACGCCTTCAAAGAGGCCGGGCTGCGGGCAACGCAAGCCAAGCAGCACGTAGCCGCCGTCTTCAGCCGGAATGAAGACCGCATCATTGCCGCCAGCCTGCTCGTCACTCAGCGCCCTGGCCGCCGCCGCGAGATGCTCCGACTGCAGTGCCGGACAGTCTGTTCCGATCAATAACAGCGGCCCGGCGTGGGCGGCAAAAGCCGCCGCCATGCGAGCGCCGAGGTCGTCGCCGAACTGCTCGCGACACTCGATTCCACAGCACCGACGAAGGGCACGAAAAAAGCGGTGCTGGCCGTCCGGTGCAACCCACAAGCTGACGCCACCCAAGGCCGCACGCCTGGCCACCGCCAGCGCGTGCAGGGTCAGCCGGCGCTGCAAGCGTGCCGCACCGGCGGCGCCGAGGGCCGGAATCAGCCGCGTCTTGGCGGCGCCGGCCTGCGGCGCACGCGCAAAAACGGCCAGCGCCGGCAGCTCAGGGCTGGCGCGGAGAATAGCCATAGCGAACGGCCAACTGCTGCGGGTCGGCGCCAAAAAAATAGCTCGCCCGCAAGCGCCACATCAGGACGATGGTGCGCAGCACGCCATGCTGCTCCCAGCGCCGCCCCGAGGTACGCACGCGAGCGCGCAAACACGCCGGTCGCGCGACAGCTTTGAGCCGCCTGGAAAGCGCGATGTCCTCCATCAGCGCCACTTCCGGAAAAGCGCCAACCGCCAGGAAAGCATCGCGGCGGACGAACATCGCCTGATCGCCGGTGGCGATCCCGGTCCAGCGTGAGCGCCAGTTCATCATCGCCGCGACGAGCGGCAGCAGGGGATGGCGGCTATCGATAGAAACGTCGAAGCGTCCCCACACCGCGCCGCCGGCAATCGCCGCACGAATCAGCGCGTCGGCGTCAGGCGGTAGCGTCGTATCGGCATGCACGAAGAGCAGCACTTCGCCGCGACTGGCCCGCGCACCGGCGTTCATCTGCAGCGCTCGCCCGCGCGGCGCGTCGAGCAGCCGGTCGGCGCCGGCCGCCGCCAGCGCCGCCGTGCCATCGTTGCTGCCACCATCAACCACCAGCAGCTCGGCACCGCGGGCACGCAGCACCTGCAGCTTCGTCAATTGCGCGACGACCGTCGTCGCTTCGTTGAGCACCGGCAGAATCAGCGACAGCAAGGGGGTGCGCCCGGCGCAACCATCACTCATCGCTCATCACGCCAAGAGCGGCAGAACCGTCGGAAACTACTCGCCACGCTCTTTGCTTGCCGGCTCGACGACGAATCGACGGCAGGCCGCATGCAAGAAGCTCATCTGCTTCTTGAAATTGGCGCAACCCTGGCACATCACCAGATGCACCCGCAGGCGCAGGCCTTCGCCGACCGTCAGCTGGCGCTCCTGCCCTTCGGACAGCAATTGGGTGACCTGCCGGCAAGTCAACATGTATGTTCTCCGAAACGTCGTTAGTTGTCAGGCGTTGCGCGCTCGCACGCGACGCCATTGGAAAGCCTTGAACTCAGGAGAAGCGCAGGCAGCAAGGCGACCAAGCTCCGCCGGAAAGCTCACGATTATCCGTCATTTCACCCGTTGCCGGCCCGCTCCAGCGACGATCACGCTCGCCCGGTCAGCAGCGAAAACGATCGCCGCCCAGCAATCGCCCAATTGGTGGAAAAAAATGTCCCGACGGCAAGGCATGGCCGGGATACTTGTAACAGTCGCGTGAGATCTTCACTTCTTACAACTCAATCCAGTCGAGCAGCTGCCGCCCTGTGCAGGCCGCTGAGAAAGTCACGGAGGCCCGCAGCAGGCCAGGATTTCGAGATCTCGTCTTCGTATTCATCTGTCTTCTCCTTTGCTGTGCCAGCACCACTGTCAAGACAAGCGACCCGAGCCAGCCGAGCGAAACACCGCCCCCGCGCGACAGATTCCCGCCGGCAACGCCCTCCTCCCGCCCCTGAGCTACCGGTGCAGGCGCATCAGGGTGCTCTTGCCAAACAGGCTCTCGACCAGATCGACGGCCAGTTCTGCGGTCATGTTGCGCAGGTCGAGCGCCGGGTTGAGTTCAACAATATCGAGCGAGCGAAGCCGCCCGGTATCGGCAATCATTTCCATGCACAGCTGCGCCTCGCGATAGGTCGGACCACCGCGTACCGTGGTACCCACTCCCGGCGCAATTTCAGGGTCGAGGAAATCGACGTCGAGGCTGACATGCAGGTGCGTTTCCGAACCAACGCCCGCGAGCGCCTGCTCCATGGTTTCGCGCATGCCGACCTCGTCGACATAGCGCATGTCGAAGACCTCAATCCCGATTTCAGCCAGGAAACGCTTTTCACCGTCGTCGACACTACGGATGCCGATCTGGCGAATGTCTCGCGGCAACAGGGCCGGTACCTGGCCGCCGATTTCGGTCAGTGGCGATGGACCGTAACCACACAGGAAAGCGCCCGGCATGCCGTGAAGGTTGCCGCTGGGAGTCATGATGGCGGTGTTGAAATCGGCGTGCGCGTCGAACCACAGCACCCGCAGCTGGCGTCCATTCTCGCGGCAATGCCGGGCGACGGCGCTGATCGAACCGATGGCCAGACAGTGGTCGCCGCCGAGCATGATCGGCAGCCGCCCGTCCTGCAGCTCGGCGTAAACCGCAGCGTGCACGCTGCGGTTCCAGGCCACGACTTCGTGCATGTGGCGGAAGCCATTGACCGCCGGCAGATCGGGATTGCTTGGGCCGCCCAAGTTGCCGCAGTCCCTGACCTCGACACCAAAGTGGGCGATGGCCGCGACAATGCCGGCAACGCGCAAGGCTTCCGGCCCCATGCGGGCCCCCGGCGTTCCGGCGCCGACGTCGGTGGGAACGCCGATGATGCTAACGGGAAGAATGGTCATGGCAGCCCTGGCAGTTTTGGTGCTGGTCATCAATGTAATCGGCCGAAACCCGCCACGACAAGCGCAAGCGGACCGTATGCGCCGCCACACCAGCCCGCAGGTCATGGCGAGGAGGCGCAGCCGACGTGGCAGCAATCCAGTTCCATCGTCTCACCATTTCCCGCCGCATGGACATGGTGACAACGCAAAAAGCCAAACCTCTGGATCATCCGCCGCGGCCACTTTACATATCCGAGAGATTGACGCCTCTTGGTCGAAGCTCATACACTCTCGTCGGTTTTGTTGGATTTCAAGTCCTTCGAGGCCCGGGAAGTGATCGATAGCGGGTTCATCGGCAGGGTCTGCGGGGCACCGTGGTGCGCGCCCTGGCCCTGCTGGCGCAAGGGGAGACAGGAGTTCCCTGAGGCGCCTGTGCCACTTTCACATTAACGGTCATGACACGTGGAGACACCCCAAATCATGAAAGTCATCACCGTTTCCCTCTTCCCCTGCCCCTTCTCCCGCAAGGGAGAAGGGAGTTTCGTGAGTCGCTTGCGCGACTTTCACATTAACGCAAGAATGCAAGAATTCGAGAATTCGAGAATCAATGTTCGGACGATCCAAACCCGTTGTCTTCGATCGCTATGAATCGCGCCGCTCGCGCAAGCTGATCCCGAACTGGCTGTGGCTGCTGCTTTTCGGCATCGCGATCGGCGCCGGCGCTTTGTTCTACGCGCAGCACCAACTGCTGCCGCCGCAGCTCTCAGCGGCCGAGGCCAGTCAGCTGCGCGCGGCCATGGATACCGCAGAACAGGAGCGTTCGCGTCTCGCCGCCGACCTGGCGCAGGCCAATAAGCAGCTTGAAGACGCCCTTGCCACGCAGACGCGCATGGCTGGCGAACTCGCTGCCAACCATGCCGATCTTGGCAGGCAGCGTGAGCATGTCGAGGCCTTGCTCGCCGCGCTGCCGTCTGACCCGCGCGACGGCATTGTCGGGATTCGTGCCGCGCGCTTCAAGGTCGACGAAGACAAGCTCGGCTATGACATGGTATTCACACGGACCAAAGCGAAAGGCGCCCCCTTTGCCGGCGTGATGCAATTGCACATCGCCGGCAAGACAGCCGGCGGCACCGAAACGACGATTGCGCTCGATCCGGTTGCCATCAAAGTCGGCGACTACGAAATCGCCCACGGCAGCCTGCCGATACCGCGCGGCTTCGTCCCGCGCCAGGCAAGCATCCGCATCCTCGATCACCCCGGCGGCAAGCAGTTCGGCATGCGTGTGCTCAACGTGTACTAGGGTACTAGGCTTGGCCCCTCGCACTGACAGTGCGCAGCACGCTGTGCGCATTCCGGCCTGCCCGGCAACGCGTGCCGGCGAGCGATAAGACGATGACCGTCGACGAAAAACGCCGGCAGAAAATGCTCGCCAGGAAGCGCAAAAGCCACGCCGCCCGCAAGCCTGTGCCGCAGCAGCCGCTGCCGCCGGCGCCGCTGCTGCCGATCCATGCGGCTCTGGCGACCAAAAACCTGTTCGCCAAGGGCATCGGCATGCTCGCCCTGGCGCGCAAGCTGCCCAACGGCCAGGTGGCCATGGCCACGTTTGTGGTGGACGTCTACTGCCTGGGCGTCAAGAGGGCCCGCTCCGGCATCCTCTCAGCAGACGAATGGGCGGCCTTCGCGCAGCGCCTCAACCTCGAAGCGATCGATCCCGGCTGCCTGCGCAAGCTGATCGAGGGCGCGGTCGCCTACGCCCGCGATCTGGGCTTCGCCCCGCATGCCGACTACGCCCGTGCCGCCGCCCTCTTCGGGAACATCGACGCCGCCACGTGTGCGCAGCGCTACACCTACGGCAAGGACGACAAGCCACTGTACGTAAGCGGGCCTGAAGACACGCCAGCGCAGTCGCGGCACATCCTGGAAACCCTGACCCGCCGCCTGGGTGCCAAGGGCTTCCACTTCCTGACCGCTGGCAACGCCGAGCTTAGCGGCGAAGTGACAGGGCCGCTGACCGTGTGCAGCTACGAAATCACCGACCAGCCCATCCCCGACGCCGCCTTCGACCGACTGCCCGCCGAGGTGCAGGAACGGATCAACGCCCTCTACCCGAAAGTATTGAAGAGCCGACCACGGGAAGCGCTGGCCGAGGTGCGCGTCCTCATCGAGCAGTATCCCGACATTGCCCAGCTGTACAACTACCTGTACGCCGCTTGCCACAACATGGGCGAGCACGCCGAAGCCGCGCGCGTCAGGGAGGAGACGGTGCAGCGTTTCCCCGATTACCTGTTCGGCCGCATCGCCTGGGCCGAGGACTGCCTGAGTCGCGGCGAAACGGCCAGGATCGCCGAGATCTTCGAGCACAAACTCGATCTCAGACTGCTCTACCCCGATCGTGTGCGCTTCCACCTGTCCGAGGTATTGGGCTTCCAGAGTATTCTCGCGCGCTACTTTCATGCCCAGGGCAAGCAGGAGCTGGCGCAAAGATCCTATGATCTGATGTGCGAAATCGACCCCAAGCACCCGAGTACCCGGCTTGTCCGTGCCACTCTCCACCCCTCACGCCTTGGCAGGTGGCTGCGGGAAAAGCTGCGGCGGCCGTGAAAGCGTCGAGCGCAGGCCTTGCCCTTCCATGCTTGCCGTGTTTCGCAGGCCAGCCGCGGTGGGCAGGTCCAGGAATGGCGATGACAGAACGACCCTTGACTAGAGGAGCGGCCGCGTAAGCCCTTGTCTGCAAGGTCAACGTGCAGCACGGCCGATGCTTGCCTGGCTCACGTTACCGCCTCCCTATTCCCGTCCCGGCCCCCCTCCCACACCCACCGTCATTGCGAGGAGGCGCAGCCGACGCGGCAATCCAGTGCCATCCTCTCACTGCCTTTCCGGCGCCTCGACAAGCCGCAGAGCCAAACCTCCGCAGAGCCCGTTGGCGACACCTCCGCGCAATGACGCAACGACGCGTCGGCGGCTGTAGCGCTGCTGCATTATTGACGAGACCTTCGGCAACGCAGACAGGAATGGAAGTCCGATGGATCGAGGGCCGGTAGCCCTGCAGTGCCGCCCGTCAGAGGCGATCCTCGCCGCATCGCAAGCTTGCCATCCGCCGCCGAGCAGACAGAAGCACGCACAATGGTCGCCAGTCCAACCACCGCCCAGCCGAAGCCATGCTCACGACCACCGAAAGCCCCCACGCATACCCACGCCGCATTCTCGTCGCCGTCACCGGCCTCTCGCCACAAATTGTCACCGAGACCCTGTACGCGCTCGCCGTTGCGCCATCGGGCGCCGCGTTCATCCCCACCGAAGTGCATCTGATCACCACGCGCAGCGGCGCCGAGAAAGCACGCCTGGCACTGCTCTCCGACGAACCGGGCTGGTTCCACCGCCTCTGCCACGACTACGCGCTACCGGCGATCCGCTTCACTCGCGACACCATCCATGTTCTGGAAGGCGCTGACGGCAAGCCACTCGACGACATCCGCTCGCCGGCCGACAACCGCCGCGCCGCCGACGGCATCACCGCCCTCATCCGCCAGTTCACCGCCGACCCCGACTGCGCGCTGCACGTGTCGATCGCCGGCGGGCGCAAGACCATGGGCTTTTTTGTCGGCTATGCGCTGTCGCTCTACGGCCGCCCGCAGGACCAGTTGTCACATGTCCTGGTCTCCGAGCCTTTCGAGTCCAGCATTGGCTTCTACTACCCGACGCCATCGAGCCGGGTCATTGAGATGCCCGGTGGCCGCCTGGTCGACAGCGCACAGGCGCAAGTGACCCTCGCCGAACTGCCTTTCGTCAGCCTGCGCCACGGCCTGCCCGAAGCGCTGCTCACTGGCCTCGCCAGCTACAACGAAACCGTCGCAGCAGCCCGCAGCGCCCTCGCGCCGGCACGACTGCAGATTGACCTGGCGACACGCCGCGTCGCGGCCGGCGGCAAAGTCTTTTCCTTGCCGCCGGCCGAACTCGCCCTGCTCAGCGTCTTCGCCCGTCGCGCGCAGCACGGCGAAGAGCCATTGCCGGCGCCGGCCAAGGAACTCCCCGACAGCGACTGGAAAAATCGCTATCTGGTTGAGTTGCGCTGGATCGCCGGGCCGATGAAAGACCTCGACGAGACCGAACGCGCCCTGCGCAAAGGCATGGACGGCGGTTACTTCTCGGCGCACCTGTCGAAACTCAAGAAGATCCTCAGGCGCGAGCTCGGCCCCGCCGCCGAGGCCTACCTGATCAGCGACGGTGGCAGCCGTCCACGTCGCTACAGCCTCGGCCTGCGTCCGACGGCGGTCGCTTACGGCGAGATCGAAAACTCCCCTAATGTCGAATGGGATCTGGCATAAACTGCCATCCGGAATAGCAAGGAAAACGAAGATGAACGCCACCACCAGCACCGCCCGCCACCCTGCCCGGATGCCGACATGAGCACACTGATCAGTTTTCTCGGGAAAGGCCAGGCTGACCCGCAGACCGGCTACCGCACGGCCAACTATCGTTTCGACGATGGCTTTTCGCGCCGCGTGCCCTTCTTTGGCCTGGCCCTGGCCGAATACCTCAAGCCCGATCGCCTGGTGCTCGTCGGCACGGCGAGCAGCATGTGGGACGTCTTCTTTCATCGCGAGGGTGCCGACGACGAGGCCGTGCTGCAACTGATGGCGGCTGTCGAAACCGGTGAGGTCGACCAAGACATGCTGGAGCTACCGCGCCGGCAACTCAGTGAACGCCTCGGCGTAGCGGTCGACTGCCTGCTTATTCCCTATGCGCGAGACGCCGCCGAACAGGCCGGGATCCTGCGCCTGCTGGCCGCTGTCGTGCCCCCCCGCAGAAGAGCTGTACATCGACGTCACGCACGGCTTTCGCCACCTGCCGATGCTCGCGCTGGTCGCCGCACGCTACCTGGCCCGCGTCGTCGGCGTCAAGGTCCAGGAACTCTATTACGGCGCCTTTGAGATGACGACGCCGGAAGGCGAAACGCCGGTGCTGCGGCTCGGCGGCCTGCTGGCGATGCTCGACTGGGTGGATGCCCTGGCCAGCTACGACAAGGACGGCGACTACGGCGCCTTCTCGCCACTGCTCGCCGCCGATGGCATGGAAAAAGGTCGCGCCGACCTGCTGGCACGCGCCGCCTATTTTGAACGAACCAACAACCCGGTGAAAGCGCGCGAAAAGCTGAACAGCGTTTTTCCCTCGGTCGAAGCGCATCGCGGTCCCCTCGGCGAGCTGTTCGGCGAGACGCTCGCCAAACGCATCAGCTGGTTTCGTGCGCCGATGCGCAACGATTGGGAGCTGACGCTTGCCGACGCCTACCGTGAGCGCGGCGATTACCTGCGCGCGGCCACCTTCATGTACGAGGCCTTTGTCACCGGGGCATGCAATGTACGCCGCGTCAACCCCAACGAGTTCAGGGAACGTGATGAGGCCAGGAGCAGCGCCAGGGAGGCGCAGCCGGCGTTCAGGGAACTCGAAAACCTGCGCAACGCCATGGCGCACGGCGTTCGCCCGCGTGCTGGGCAGGAAGCGCGGACGCTCGACGACGAGAGTGCTCTGCGCGCCGCACTCAAGTCTCTGCGCAAAGACCTCTTCCAGCCCTGACCAGGAGCCCCGACCCTCATGAAGCTTCTCGAACAATCCGCACGCGTCGCCTTGGCCGCCTTCCTGCACGACGTCGGCAAGCTCGCCGAGCGCGCCGGCATCGATCATCACGGTCGCCTCGATGCGCATCGCACGCTCTATTGCCCCTGGCACCAGGAGGGCAGCGACCCGCGGCGTGGCTATCACAGCCATATCCACGCCGCCTACACCGGCCTCGCCTGGGACGAACTCGAAGCGACGGGACATTTCCCCGATCTTCGCCGCGACGCGCCGCCATTCTCGACGGCGACCGACGACAACGCCACCGACTCGGCGGTCAACGCCGCCAGCGCGCACCATCGGCCGGACACCTTCCTGCAGTGGATCGTCGCCACCGCAGATCGCGTGGCCTCGGGCTTCGAACGCGACAAGTTTGATAGCGAGTACAACAACAAGAAAGAACGCGAGAACCACTACCGCGCGCGTCTGCTGACACTCTTCGAGCAGATCGGCCGCGGCCCGATCATTGAAGGCGAGCTCGAATGGCGCTACGCGCTGCGGCCGCTGGCGCCGGCGAGCATCTTTCCGCAGCGCGCCGACGCGTGCACCCCGCGCGACAACGCCGCTGCGCGCGCCGAGTACCTGACGCTGTGGGAAGCGCTACTCGCCGGAATTCGCCACATCCCAAAAGCTCACGTCAGCACCCTGCCCTTGTGGTTGGACCACTTCGACAGCCTGTGGCTGACGATCACGCACGCCATCCCCGCGGCAACCGCTTTCGGTACCAAGCCGGAAGTCTCGCTCTACGATCACAGCAAGGCCACCGCCGCGCTGGCCACGGCGCTCTGGCGCTGGCACCACGAGCAGAGTGATGAAGAGCTGCGCAGCGTGCGTGCGTTGCGCGACGGCTGGTCCGCCGCGAAGTTCCTGCTCGTCCAGGGTGACTTCTTCGGCATCCAGGACTTCATCTTTGCCGAAGGCGGCGCAACGCAGAAGAACGCCCACAAGTTGCTGCGTGGCCGTTCCTTCCAGGTTTCCCTGCTCGCCGAATGCGCCGCCTTGAAGCTGCTCGAAGCACTCGAACTACCCCCGACGGCGCAGATCATCAATGCCGCCGGCAAGTTCCTGATCGTCGCGCCGAACACCGCCACAGCACATGCTGCCGTCAGCCACTGTCGGCAGGAGCTCAACGATTGGTGCCTGGCGCACACCTACGGCGAGATCGGCGTCGGCCTCGCCAGCACGCCGGCTTCGTGCAACGACTTCGCGAGCGGTCGCTTCGGCGACCTGACCAAACGTCTGTTCGCAGCGCTCGACACCGCCAAACACCAGCGCTTCGATCTCTGCGCCGACAAGGCGACGACAGCTTTCGACGGTTTTCTCGACAGCTTCGACAATACGCTCGGCGTCTGCGCCATTAACGGCCGTCACCCGGCCGATGGCGAGGCATCGGCTAAGCGCGGCTATTCCTTGTCGAAGCTTGCTGACGACCAGATTCGGATTGGCGAGCAACTGACTCGCGACGCGCGGCTGCTCGTCGCCCGCGACGCCAGCACGCTGCCGGTCCTCGGCCTCGACTATTTCGGCTATCGCCTGGCGATCGTCCGCAGCGGCGAGGAATCGGGCAAGTACGGCGAACTCGCGCGCAACGGGACGCTGTTGCGCGTCTGGGACTTCGACGCCGCCGAAGCCGACGGCACGCTCTGGCGCGGCTACGCCAGACGCTTCGTCAACAGCTACGTGCCGCGCTTCGCCGCCAGCGATGTCCAGACCGCCGGCAAGTACGGCAAGTGGCAGGGTGAAGAGGATTTCGCGCGCGAAACCGACGGCGACCCGCTGCGTTCTGCCACCATCAAGACGCTGCATCACATCGCCTGCGAGGATCGCCGCCTGACTGCTGGGGAACGTTGGCAGGGAGAGATCGCCCTGGTCACCATCAAGGGCGACATCGATGACCTGGGCAGCCTCTTCCAGCGCGGCCTCGAGAAGCCGACCTTCGCCAAGATGGCCTCTCTTTCGCGGCAGATCAACGCTTTCTTCGCCCTCTGGCTGCCGTGGTTCTGCGAGCACGGCCATGACGAGAACGGCGTCCCGCGCTACCGCAATACCTACACCGTCTTTGCCGGTGGCGACGATTTCTTCCTGATCGGCCCCTGGGAGTCGACCCTCGCGCTCGCAACCATCTTGCGCGAGAAGTTCGCAGCCTACGTCGCCAACCCGCACATCAGCTTCTCGGCCGGGCTGTCCATGACGCAGCCAAAGACGCCGATCCGCCAGCTCGGCCGTTCCACCGCAACGGCACTAAGCGCTGCCAAGGCCCGTCCCGGCAAGAACGCGGTGAGTCTCTGGCAGCGCAGCGTCGGCTGGGCGGACTGGCAGACACTGATGGTAGAGCGTCGGGCCGCCCTTGAAGATCTGATGGCGCGAGCCGACAGTCACGGTGCGACCTTCTCCAGCGGCCTGGCCTACGCACTGTTGCAATTGGCCGACCGCGCCGAAAGCACGCGGCCGGAAGACGCCATCTGGCGCTCGCAGCTTCATTACCGCCTGACGCGCTTCTTTCGCGACCGGGTCAAGGGCGACGAGGCCGCGCGCACGCGCCGCGAACAGCTACTGCGGGACGCCATCCGCGAAATCGGCGGCGCCCTGGGCACGCACAAGGGCGCCTACCGCCTGCCGCTGTCGGTACTGCTCTACCGGCAGCGCGAGTAATCGGCAAGCGGCTACGGCAAGCTTGCCGCAGCTGACAATGAAATGCACATGACACACGATACCAAAAAGGAGAAGCAACGATGTCCATCAATCTGGCCAGCTTTCCACCCGATGCCGAGCTCTTCAATGAAGAGGCCGAGCGGGTCGCCAACCGGCTCGCTCAGGCCGCTCGCCATCTGAACAAATCGACGCAGATTCGCCGCTTCTATGACGAGCTGGTCGGCTGGCAGGAACGTATCGCCGGTGACGACGGCAAGTTTGAGCAATACCTCGCCTTCATTCGAATGCTCAACGCCAAGGTTGCCTACGCCAAGGGGCGCGGTCTGGTCGATGGCGAATTCGAGACGTGGTTTCGCGGATGTCTCAAGGCCACGACCAGCGCCAGGGCCCTCGACCACTTTCGCCTTCACTTCGAAGCCGTCCTCGGATTTCTCAAGGCACTTCGTCCCTGACCTGCCACGGAGCACAAACCATGCAACTCACCCGAATCAAGCAAATCACCGCCACTCTGATCCTCAAGACCGGTCTGCATATTGGCGCTGGCGACACCGAAATGCGCATCGGCGGCACCGACAATCCGGTCGTCAAGAGCCCGCTTAACGGTCAGCCCTACATCCCCGGCTCGTCCCTGAAAGGCAAGATCCGCTCGCTGCTCGAATGGCAGCTCGGACTGGTGACGCCAGCGAACGGATATCCGTTCTCGTTTCAACACCTCGCCAAACACGACAGACCCGAGGCGCGCGATCTGCTGCGCTTGTTCGGTGGCGCGCCGGGCGGCGAGGTCGACGATCTGGTCAAGCAGATCGGCCCGACACGCAGTGCGTTCTGGGACTGCGCGCTGAACGGTGACTGGGTGGAAGGAATCCGTGCCCGCAACCTCCTGAGCACCGAAGCCAAGAGCGAGAACTCGATCAACCGCATCGCCGGTGTTGCCGAAAACCCACGCTTCACCGAGCGCGTAATCGCTGGCGCCGAGTTCGACTTCCGCTTGTCGCTGAAAGTGATCGACAACGAGGACCTGCTGCCGCTGCTGCTGCGTGGACTGAAACTGCTCGAACTGGACAGCCTGGGTGGCTCCGGCTCGCGCGGCTACGGCAAGCTTGCTCTCAGCGGGCTGGCGCTCGACGGGCAGTCGATCCAGGCCGACTTCGATACTCTGCAACCCTTCGCCACGGCTGCCTGAGTCATGTCGCACACCCTTCATCGCGCCACACTGGCGCTGCACACGGCGCTCGGCACGCCCCTGGCCGGTGACACGCTGTTCGGTCAGCTCTGCTGGGCGCTGCGCGAAGCCGCCGGCGAGGCCGAACTTGGCCGCCGCCTGGACGGCTATACCAGCGGCCGTCCCTGGCTGGTAGTCTCCGACGGCTTCCCGGCGGGCTACCTGCCGCGACCAACCTTGCCGCAGCATTTTTCAGCGCCCGTTGCCGATCCAGCCCAGCGCAAGGCGGCAAGGAAGCGGCACTGGCTACCCGTCGACCGAACCGGCAAAGCTCTCGCCGAGCAACTGGCAGGCGCCGTCAATGACCAGCAAGCCTACGCCGGCAAGCCGCCACAGCAAAGCGTGCAGGCACACAACACGCTCAACCGTCTGAGCGGCACCACCGGCGAAGGAGCTTTCGCACCCTACTCTGTGACCCAGACCTTCCACGCCAAGGAGCAGCGCATCGACGTCTACCTGGTCCTCGACAGTGAGCGTGTCAGCGCCGACGAGGCGGGCTCGCTACTGACCGCGCTCGGCAGCGGCGGCTTTGGCCGCGATGCCAGTGTCGGCCTCGGCAAGTTCAGCTTGCAAAACATTGAAGCGGCGGCCTTCACCGCCCCCGCCGCTGCGAATGCCTGGTGGACGCTGGCACCGTGTGCGCCGCAAGGTCAGGGCTTTGTCGGCAGCGAGAGCTACTGGCGCGTACTCACGCGCTTCGGTCGCCATGGCAACGCGCTGGCGCTCAGCGCCCATCCGTTCAAGACACCGGTACTTCTGGCCGCCACCGGCGCCGTTCTGGTACCCGCTGGCGGTCTTGCTGCTGCCCGTTTGTTTATCGGCCAGGGCATCGGTGGCGCGGGGCTACTGTCGAAGGCCGAAGCCGCCACCGTACATCAGGCTTATGCCCCCATTGTCCCCCTTGCTCTGGAGCCTGCCCCGTGACTACCCAGGTACGCAACGATCGCCGCACGCTGGCTATCTCGACGCTATCGCCGCTCCATATCGGTTGCGGCGATGTCTATGAGCCGAGTGGCTTCGTCATCCACGCGGGTCTGCTGCATGTCCTCGAACCCGCCGACCTGTCGCTCGCGCTGAGCGACGCCGAGCACAAACGGCTTGCCGCGCTGGCCGCGCAGCAGCACGAGCCGGTCGGCGCCATCCAGCGCTTTTTTCCGTGACTCGGCGGCGCGCTTTGCCGACCTGTCACGCCAGCAAGTGGTGGTGGCCGAGGCGCTCGCCCGCGAATACGCAGAAAAAGCAGGTCGGCCGACACAACGCGACCCAAGCGGCGAAGCGACGTACAACAGTTTTCAGCTGGCCCGTACCGCCTTCAGACCGGTGGACGGTACGCCCTACCTGCCTGGCAGTTCGCTCAAAGGCAGTATTCGCACCGCCTGGCTCAACCACTTGAACGCCGACTTGCCGCTCAACTCCGCAGAAAAGGCAGACAAGCGACGCGCATCGCAGAACCTCGAACAGCGTCTGCTGAAGTACGCTGCCGGCAAGTTCGAAAATGACCCCTTTCGCAAGCTGGCCCTCGCTGATGCCCACCCCGCGGAAGAGAGCACGCCACCGCCAACACGTGTTCTCTACGCGATCAGCAAAAAGAAGCGCCCGCCCCGTGCCGATGAACGCCCTTCGCCAGAACTGAAAGTGTTTCTCGAAACGATCCCCGAGGCGCTGCCCGCCGCTTTCCTCGGCGAGATGCGTTTTGCTCCTGGGGCGACGATTCTGTGGGATGCCCTGTGCGATGCCTGCAACGGCTTCTACCGGCCGCAGCTGGAGGAAGAACTGGATCATCCTGTGCTCAGCCAGCGACTCGACCAGCAGTGGCGACAAATGATCAGTCACCTGCTCGGCGAAGAGCTCGGCGACCTGATCAAGGCACGGCAGGGCTTCCTGCTCCGTGTCGGCCGTCACTCGGGCGCTGAATCAGTCACCCTTGGCGGCGTGCGCAGCATCAAGATTCTCGGTGCACGCGTCGACGGCAAGCAACAGTTCGACTTTCGCGCGAATAGTACCGAAAAACGCTACGCCAGCCTCACAAGGGCCGGTGACCACGGCTTGCTGCCTTTTGGCTGGCTGTGGGTCGACGCCTGCGACGCCCCCCATCGCCACCTTTCCGATGCCGTCCGCCAGAGGCTCGCGGCGCACAGCCGGCCGCTGCGCGAAGCACACCAGGAACGCCTGCTGCTACTTGAGGAGAAGGCCGAACGGCGGGCTGCCGCCGCAGCCGTGCTCGCCAGCCGCAAGCGAACCGAGGAAGCGGCGGCCCGCGCCGAGGTAGAAGCTCGGCAAGCCCACGCTCGCGCTTTGGCCGAGATGAGCCCGAATCGCCGCCGTGTCGAAGAATTCATTGCCGATTTCGCCGCGCGTGCCGAGCAACTGCGCGGCAACAAGGAAAACGCCAACGCCGTGTGCCACAACGCGGCGAGGACACTCGCGCGGGATGCCGTCGCCTGGACCCATGAGGAGCGAATGGCGGTCGCCGACGCGATCGAACAATGGCTGCCGAAAGTGGTCAAGGTCGAGCTCAAGGACGAGCGCAAGAAACTCAAATTGTCGGCATTGCGTGCGCCATGAACACGACAAGCTCTTTCCCGGTCGCCCGCTACCGATTCGAATTCGAGGTCAGGCAGCCGATTCGTCTGCCTGACTACGCCGGCTCGATGCTGCGTGGCGCTTTCGGCCACGCGCTGCGCCAACTTGCGTGCATGACCCGGCAGAAGGATTGCGCCGCTTGCCCGCTGATCGCTTCCTGCCCGTATCCAGCCGTCTTCGCGCCGCCCCCGCCGACCAGTCACCGCCTGCAGCAGTTCTCGCAGCTTCCGGTGCCCTACGTCATCGAACCGCCGGCATGGGGCAGCCGCGTGCTCGCCGAAGGGGAAACGCTGATCTTCCACCAGGTGCTGATCGGCAAGGCGCTGCAGGAACTGCCGCTGATCATCCTGGCCTGGCGACGCGCGTTCGCGCGCGGCGTCGGCGCCGGCGACGGAACGGCGGATCTGCGCCGCGTCATCCATTGCGGTGATGCCGGCGAGCACGAGATTCACCGCCCTGAAATCGGAACGATCGCTACGCATGCGCAGACGGTTGTCCTGAAAGGCACGGACGACAGCGCGACGCCCGGCGCCGCCGTGCTCCACTTTGAAACACCGCTGCGCCTGCAGCACAACGGCCGCGCGCTGCCCCCCGACAAACTGCAGGCGCGCACGCTGCTCATGGCCTTGACCCGGCGTGCGAGCCTGCTCGCCGAATTCCATGCTCACGGCCCGCTGGCCAGTGACTTTGCGACGCTCAGCACTGCCGCTGCACTGATCCGCGAAGAGAAGCGTCTGACCTGGCTTGACTGGACCCGCTTTTCGTCCCGGCAAAAGCAGAAAATGAGTCTCGGTGGCGTCATCGGCACCTGGCGACTCGAAGGTCCCCTGGCACCGTTCGCCCCTTTCCTGCAACTCGGAGAATGGCTGCATGTCGGCAAGGAAGCAAGCTTCGGGCTCGGCCAATACCAGTTGGCCCGGGACCGCCACGAAGACACCTCTGACAGCCTCGACAAACCCCGCGACTGCCAGCGCCAAGTGTCTGAAACACAAGAATTAAATCTGTAGGTGCAGTCAGTAACCAGCCCTGAAATCAAAGGGATTGAGACGTTCGCGTTGCGCGCCCGTGGGAACTGCGTGCATGTCAGTAACCAGCCCTGAAATCAAAGGGATTGAGACTTATTACCTGCTGCTAACGTTCTAGCATCGTGCTGTCAGTAACC
>NZ_SPMY01000047.1 GCF_012939955.1 Candidatus Accumulibacter phosphatis | reverse complement strand
AGGGGGAAGAGGGAAACGGGTCATGACTTTCATGATTTGGGGTGTCTCCACGTGTCATGACCGTTAATGTGAAAGTCGCGCACGCGACTCACAAACCTCCCTTCTCCCTCGCGGGAGAAGGGTCGGGGAAGAGGGGAAACGGTCATGACTTTCATCATCCGGGGTATCTCGACTGTCATGACCGTTAGTATCCAGCCACCGTGCACAGCGTCTGTGCAAGCAAAGGAGAACTCAATTGGCTTACAAGCATGGTGCCCTGTTCGGCGCGAGCGTAGTGGCCGCCTTGGCCTTTCTGTCGGCGCTGCCCGCGCTGGCAGACAGTGCGGCGGACCAGGCGCGTGCCCAGCAAATCGTCGTCGAACGTTGCTCGCTTTGTCACGGCAAGGAGGGCGAAGCGGCGAGCGTCGTTTTCCCGCGCCTGGCCGGGCAGCATGCCGAATACGTCGCCAAGCAACTCGCCGATTTCAAGAGCGGCAAGCGCAAGAGCGAGACCATGAAGCCGCAGGCCGCGGAGTTGACGCCGGCCGAGATGCAGGCGCTGGGTGTCTTTTTCGAAAGCAAGAGCGTGCCCGCGAAAAAATCGCGCGATGCGGCGCTGCTCGGCGTCGGCCTGTATATCTTCAGCCAGGGAAACTCCTTCTCGGGCCTGCCTGCCTGCGCCAGTTGCCACGGCGAGCAGGGGCACGGCACGCCGCAACTGCCGCGCCTGGCCGGGCAACATCCGCGCTACATCGAGGACCAGCTCAAGCAGTTCAACACGCGCGAGCGCACCAACGACAATGCCGTGATGCACACCGTTGCCGCGAAGCTCACGGAGCTGGAAGCGCACGCGGTTGCCGAGTACATCGCGACCTTGCCGTAAGACTTTCGGCCTGCGTTTGCTGACCACGGCCTATGACGCAACGGGGAGGGAGGCGTCGCACGCGGCGTCGGCTTGCCTTCGTGCATCCGTGCATGGCGCGGCACCAGTATCTCCGGCGAGTACGGACTGCTGCCCTTGATCTTGCCGCGCTCGAGCGCGGCTGGGTGAAATGATCACCGCTGCGTGATCATTCGATGAGGACTCGGGGAGACTGGCTGCCTATCATCGTTCGTGCGAGTTCGGGTTTTCCGGCTCGTTTCCCATGCGCTTCTTTCCTCGAGGAGAACTCAGATGCACGAACGCCTTTCCATTCCTTTCCGCCTGGCTGCCGGCACCGCCGCGCTGGCCTTTTGCGCCAGTGCCGGCGCTGCACAGATTAAGGTGACCATTGAAAACCGCGTTCCGACCAGCGGTATCAGTTTTGCACCCTTGCATGTCGGTTTCGGCAGCGGCAGTTTCGATTCTTTCAACATTGGCCAGGCGGCCGGCGCCGAGATTATTTCCGTCGCCGAACTCGGTGGCGGTAGCGAATGGCAGGCGGCGTTCGCTGCCGCCGAACCGAATGCGACCCGTGGCACGATCGGTGGCGCCTTGCTGCCCGGTGCGAGCAGTAGTGCGACTTTCATGATCGACGCCACCAGCAATCCTTTCTTCACCTTTGCCGCCATGGTCTTGCCGAGCAACGATCACTTCATCGGCAATGATTCGCCGATGCAATACCGGCTGTTCAACGCTGCCGGCCAGCTGGCGATCACCTCGATCGTTCAGTACGCTGGCGACATCTGGGACGCCGGATCGGAAGTTTCCGATCCCAAGGCGGCGGCCTTCGTTGTCGGCAGCGTCGCGACCAACCGTACCGCGGAGAACGGTGTCGTCCGTTTCGATTTCGCCGGGCTGGAGTCGGCTTTCAACGGGCAAACTACCGCTGCCGGCTACATGCTCAACAGCGCCCTCAGCGCGGGCAGCGAAATCTATCGCATCAGTTTCCAGGCAGTGCCCGAGCCCGAAAGCCTGGCACTGATGCTGCCAGGACTGCTCGCGATCGGTTGGGTCGGCCACCGACGCCGCAAACAGAGCGCCGATTCGGCTCTCTCACCCGTGTGAAAGCGAGCGCCGGCCCTCTTCCCGTCGTCCTCCGGCGTCGGCGCCAGCAGCGCGCCGCGCCGCTAGTCGCATGAACGAGCAGCTGCTGCTCGTCGAGGACGACGACGCCATCGCCGGCGCCTTGCGCCTGCACCTCGAAGAGGCCGGCTATCGCCTGCATCGGGAGTCCGACGGACTGCGCGCGATGGCGGCCATCGACCGCCAGCGCTGGGACATGGTGCTGCTCGACCTGATGCTCCCCGGCGCTGACGGCTGGGATGTCTGCCGCCATCTGCGCGCTCGCCATGCCGACGTGCCGGTGATCATGCTCAGCGCGCGTTCGGCCGAGGCGCACCGCGTTCTCGGTCTCGAACTCGGCGCCGACGATTATCTCGCCAAGCCGTTTTCGATGCTCGAGCTGGTTGCCCGGGTGCGCGCCCTGCTGCGCCGCATCGAGCAATTGCGCGCCTCGCCGGCGCTGGCGTCGGAGTTACGCTTCGGCCCTTTCCGCCTCGACACCGTGCGTCGCGAACTGCTGCGCGGCGACGCCGCCGTGCCGCTGACCCTGCGCGAGTTCGATCTGCTGCACTTCCTGGCCCGTCACCCGGGCCGCGCCTTCAGCCGCGGCGAACTGCTGCAGCGCGTCTGGGGCGCCGGTTTCGACGGCTACGAGCACACGGTCAACTCGCACATCAACCGCCTGCGCACCAAGATCGAAGACGACCCGCGCGACCCGCGGCGCATCGTCACCGTCTGGGGTGTCGGCTACCGTTTCGAAGCGACTTCGCCATGAGCGGGGGAAACAGCGTGAGCGGCGACGCTGCCCGCTCGGCGCGGCGGACGCCACGTACGGAACGCTTGCGGCGGTCATTTTCGTCGCGCCTGACGATGACCATGGCCTTGCTCCTGCTCGCCTACGGGGCGCTGGTCGGCGTCCTTGGCTGGCACGTCGCCGCCGAGGACGAGCAGGAGTCGCTGCAACGCCTGTCGCACGGGCTGGCCCGGCACATCGTCGAACACTGGCCCGAGATTACCGTGAGCGACCGCGACCAGGCCGACCGCGCGGCGCGCGACGCGCTGCTGTCGATGCTGATGGTGGTTAACCCCGGCATCCAGGTTTACGTGCTTGACGCCGACGGTCGCGTCCAGGCCTACATCGGCGACCCCGGCATGGTGCAGCAGGAGCAGGTCGACCTGCGGCCGGTGCGCGCCTTCCTGGGTGGCGCCGCCTTGCCCTTGCGGGGCAGCGACCCGATGGGTTCGGGCCTGGCGCGCATCTTCAGCGCGGCGATGTTCCCGCCGCGTGCCGGCGACAGCCGCCCGCCGGGCTACCTGTACATCGTCCTCGACGGGCAGGCGCGCGAAGCGGTCAGCGGGCAACTTAGCCAGGGCCGCGTCTGGCAGAGTACCGCTCTGGTGGCCGGCCTGGGTCTGCTGGTGACCCTGGCGGTCGGCGCCTTTACCCTGCGTCGGCTGACGCAGCCGCTGCATCGTCTCGCCCGGCGCATGCGCGACTACAGCCTGCACACCCTGCATGCCGCCGCAGCCGGGCACAGTTCGTCGCCGAGCGCTGGCGATGAAGTGCAGGCCATTGGCGCCGCTTTCGACGAAATGACCGAACGCATCGAATCCCAGGCCGCGCGCGAGCAGCAACAGGCGAGCGCACATCGCGAGACCATGGCCAGCGTCGCGCACGATCTGCGCACGCCGCTGACCGCCCTGCACGGCCACCTCGAAGCCCTGGCCGGCAAGGCGCTTGCGGAGCCCGAGCAGGGCCAGCGCGTCATCGTCGCGGCGCTGGCGCAGAGCGACAAGGTGCGGCGCCTGTCGCAGCAGCTCTTCGAACTGGCGGCACTGCAATCGAGCGACCAGTTGCTGCATCGCGAGCGCTTCCGGCTCGACGAGTTGGTGACCGACGCGGTGCAGAAATTCGCAGTCAACGGCGGGCCGCCGCCGGTGACCCTGGCTGGCGAACCGCCGGGGAGCCTTGAACTGGATGGCGACCTGCAGCTCGTCGAGCGCGCGCTCACCAACCTGATCGACAACGCCCTGCGCCATGCCCCTGGCACTGCCGCCGGTGCGCGTCAGCCTCAGCCACGACAAGGGGCTGGCGCGGATCACCGTCGAGGACGGCGGCGGCGGTTTGCCCGAAGAAGTATGGCTGCGCCTGGAACATGGCCAGTCGCTGCGCGACCCCCCGCTCCGGCGCAGCAGTGGCGGCATCGGCGGCCTCGGCCTGGCCATCGCCCAGCGTGTCGCCGCGCTGCACGGCGGCAGCCTGCGACCGCTGCCGTCGCCGGATGGCGGCACGCGCCTTTGCCTGGCGCTGCCGCTGGCGCAGGCGCAGGCGATTTAGGGTGTCGTCAGCCGCAGCTCCCCCTCTCCCGCGAGGGGCGAGGGGCGATCAGCGGATGGCCCTGGATTACCGGCTTGGCGCTGCGGCAGTCGTGCGCGCGGCTGCGGTCACGACGGGAACGGCTCGAAAGCGAAGCCGACGCCGTAGATCGATCGGATCGGCTCCTCGTCGGGAAAGGCCGGGGCAAGTTTCCTGCGCAGGTTTTTCAGGTGGCTATCGATGGCACGTTCGGAGACTTCGAGGTTGTCTGCATAGAGGGCGTCGAGCAGTTGTGCGCGCGAGAAGACGCGTCCCGGTTTGCCGGCCAGGGTCTGCAGCAGCCTGAATTCCTTGGGGGTCAGGTCGAGGTTCTTGCCGGCGACGCGTGCCTGCATGGTGTCGGCGTCGATTTCGAGCGGTGATCCACTTGCGCTTGCGCTGCCGCTGGCAGCGCTTGTCGGCTGGGCGCGGCGCAGGACGGTCTTGACGCGGGCGACGACTTCGCGTGGTGAGTAGGGTTTGCAGATGTAGTCGTCGGCGCCGAGTTCGAGCCCGAGCAGGCGGTCGATTTCTTCCGTGCGCGCGGTGACCATGATCACCGGCAGCTCGGAGGTCTTGCGCAGTTCGCGCAGGATGGAAATGCCGTCCATGCCGGGCAGCATCAGGTCCAGGAGCAGCAGGTCGGGCGGCGCCTGGCGCAGCGCGGCCATCGCCATCAGGCCATCGGCGATGGTGGTGGCGACGAAACCGTCGCGCTGCAGGTATTCGGCGAGGATCTGGGCGAGGTCGGTTTCATCCTCGACGATCAGGATGCGTTTGCTCATGGTTTTTCCAGGGGGAGTTCGATGCAGATTTTCAGGCCGCCGAGCGCCGATGGGGTGGCGCTGATCTGGCCGCCGTGCGCTTCGACCAGGGTTCGGCAGATCGCCAGGCCCAGGCCCGAGCCGCCGAAAGCCCGGCTGCGTGAGGGTTCGGCGCGGAAGAAGCGCTCGAACAGGCGCGGCAGGGCGGCCGCGGGCGGTGCCGGCGCACTGTCGTCAAATTCGAGAAGCAGTTGTTGCTTGCTGGCGCGCGCGCCAATCCTCAGCTGACCGCCGGCATGGGTATAGCGCAAGCTGTTTTCGAGCAGGTTGCCGAATACCTGCAGCAGGCGCCCGGCGTCGCCGCGCATCTGCCAGCCGGCATCGACCAGCTGCGCGCTGTCGAGCCGGATATTGGCCGCGTCGTAACGCTCACGAAAAGTTTCGATGGCCTCTTCGAGGACTGCCACCGGGGCTACCCAGGCCAGCAACTCACGTTCCATGGCCCCCTCGGCGGGTTCGCGATCGAGGGTCAGGCGCAGGTCGTCGACCAGCTTCGTCAGCTGCTGCACCTGCTTGTGCAGACGGGCCAGCGTTGCCGCATTGGGCGTGCGCACGCCGTCCTGCATGGCCTCGATCTCGGCGCGCAGGACGGCCAGTGGCGTACGCAGCTCGTGCGAACTTTCCGAGATCCAGGCCCGGCGCGATTCTTCGACGCGGCCGAGGCGCTCGGCCATGTCATTGAAATCGGCTGCCAGCTGGCCCAGTTCATCTTCGCTGCGCACCTGGATGCGGGTATCAAGTGCGCCGCCGGCGATCTGGCGCGCAGCGCGTGCCAGATCGCTGATCGGCGCCAGCAGATGGCGCGCCAGCAGCCAGGCCGCGAGCAGCGAGAAGCCCAGTGCCGCCAGGCCGGAAAAGAGCATGTTCTCGGTCTGACTGGCCAGGAAGGCGGCGTCGAGTTCGTCTCCGGAGGACTGCGCCGCCTGCAAGCTCAGCTGACCGACGACGCTGCCCTGATAGACGATCGGCCGGGTCGCGCCGACGCCGCCTGTCGCGGCGCTTCCCGCCAGCCACTTGGCCTCGGCATCGACGAGCGCCAGGCGCGGGCCAACGCGCAGAACGTCGAACGGCGGGCGAGCGTTGGGCCGACCCTGCCGCGGCCCCGTGCCGAGGTTTCCGCTGTCCTGCGGCGGGCCTGCCGTTGCTGGCCGTGGCGGTCCTTCGCCGCGGGCTGCGGGTCCCGGATCTTGCTCCTGCCCCGGCCCGAACGGCGGCGGCTGCCGCTCCGGTGGAAAGTCCGCTGGAAAGCCCGCTGCGCGCTCGGGCCCTTGACGATCGGGGCCGCTCTCCCTCTGTGGGCGCGACAAGCGCAGCCAGACCTGCTCCGGCGCCGCGCGCAGGAAATCCCAGTTGCCGTGCCGGGCGTATTCGGCTTCGATGTTGCTGATCGTGCCGTCGAGGCGTGCCAGCTCGGCGGCGCTCGTGTAACGCGCGAAACCGTCGCCGAGATTCCAGCGCATGAGCAGGGTCAGCAGCAGGGCCATGGCTGTCGCCAGGGCAAAGGTGGCCAGGAAAACCTTGCGTTGTATGGTCAGGCGGATCATGAGGCGGATGTCTTCAGAAGGGCGGCCGACCAGGCCGGGACACCATGATCGCCACGATTGCCGTAGCCGACAAGCACTGCTTTGGCGAGCGTGTGCCCGGCGATCACCAGCGAGAAGGCTACCGGACCGCGCGTTACGGAGATCCAGCCAAAGCTCTCGGCTTCGATTTCACCGCTGGCGGTCCTCAGCCGGTGCCGTGAATGCTGACGCCAGAGTTGGCGAGTGGCATCCCAGCGGCGTTCGCAGTGGCTGTCGAGATTGGCGCCAAAGGGGTGGCGCAAGCGCCGCGCAAGGCGCAGCGAGAGCGGCAGCGGCAACAGCGATGCGTCGGCCGCATCGCGCCAGCGCAGCGCTTGTGCTGCAAAAGGCGTCATTCCGAAGGCCAGGATGAAGGCATCCAGCAGCATATCCGGCGAGCCGCGCCGCTGATGCAGCGCGAGCAGGCTGCGGGCGCTGCTGGCCAGTACGCTGCCACCGGCGGAGGAGACCAGGCGGGTGTCACCGAGCAGGCCGGTTTCGGCGGCCAGCCGCCACTCCTTGGCGCCGGATTTGAACAACCATTCGCGCCCAGGTCGGGGCGCGAAGGCTGTTGACAGGGCGTCGTTACCGGTCAGCGCCTCGACCGTCTGACCTTCGCGAGGCTGGCCGTCGAACGCATATTCCCGGCCGTTGATCAGGCAGTGCGCGAGATGAAAGGGGACGGTTGGCGAGCCCAGCCGCGCGCCCCGCTGGACGTGCATGTGCAGATGCGGCTGTGGCGATCGGCCGGAATTTCCGCAGCGACCGAGCAGCACACCGGGCGTCACGTTATCTCCCGGAGAAAGCTTGATGCTGCCCCGACGCAGATGCGCCAGCAGCACGTAGAGTCCGCCACCGATGTCGATGAGGACGTGATTGCCCCAGTTCTCGACCAGATTCATCTCTCCAGGCGGGTTATCGGCGATGTCGTTGCGAATGGCTGCCACGTGGCCGCGGACAGGGGACAGCACCGGCAGGTTGAAGGCATGAAAATCGCTTAGCCTGGAACCCGCACGGCAATAGCTCTGAGCGTCGACCAGTACCACGAAGTCGAGTGCGTAGCGCCAGGCGCCCTGATGCGTATGGGCGCCGTCGACCGCCTGCGAGACACTCATCCGGCCGGCGAATGGCGGCAGCAGTGCGGTGCTGCCGCTGGCCAGTCCGCGGGCGCTGGCCAGGCGCGCGTTGACCAGGCTCTCCTCGGGGCACGCCGGCAGCGCCAGCCAGAAGCGCCCCCAGCTGGCGCTGCTTTCGGCACGCAGTGCCGCGCTGGCCAGCCACACGGTAAGCACGAACGGCGCCGATAAAGGCGGCACGCCGACGCCTGCGGATAGCGCCAGCATGCCGGCCGATAGCGCGCTGGCGACCAGTACGGCGCCAGCGGCAAGCAGCAGCGTCCGTCGCGTCGGCACGGCGAGCAGGCCACCGACAAAGAGGGCGACCAGGGCGCCATTGTAGGTGACCAGTAGCGCCAGACCCGGCACCGGCGTCGTGCTGAACTGGGCGAGCAGCAGATTCGCCAGAAGGGCGCCAGCGACGGCGAGCAGGGCCAGGATGCGTGAGGCGACGAGGAGCGCGGTCATGACCAGGATGCCGGCCAGTGGATTGGCGACAAAGAACAAGGCGCCGATGCTGGACAGTGCCGAGAAAGCGGCCGCGGCGGCTTCGCCTGGGACCCAGTCGGGGAGCAGCGGCCAGGCCGGCCAAACGGTGCGCAGGGGCAGGGCGATGCCCTTGGCTACCGCCAGCAGGGTCCAGGCGGTGCACAGAAAAGGCGCCCCGAGTAGCGGCAGGCTGCGGGCGCCGAAGGGGCCGGCGAGTATTTGGCGCAGCGCGCTGGCCAGTGGCACGCCGAGCAGTCCGCCGAAGGCGGC
Source organism: Candidatus Accumulibacter phosphatis (assembly GCF_012939955.1). Classification (GTDB taxonomy): domain Bacteria; phylum Pseudomonadota; class Gammaproteobacteria; order Burkholderiales; family Rhodocyclaceae; genus Accumulibacter; species Accumulibacter delftensis. The sequence goes on along the minus strand of NZ_SPMY01000047.1, from coordinate 14,231 downwards.
GAGAGCAAACAGCCGCGGCTCGCTGGCGTAGAAGGCGCCCAGGGCGAGGCCGGCGTAGATGGCGTTGAGGATCTCGGCCTCGCCAGGCAGGGCCGGCAAAAGCAGCAGGCGGCGCGTAAGCAGCGCGGCGACGCCGGCGGCGAGACCGCAGAGGCCGGTTGCCAGGTCGCACAGGGTTGCCGCCAGGACCAGCGCACCAACCAGGCGCTGGCGCGCCAGGAACAGCGCGCCATAGGCGTCCAGCAAGCTGCGCAGTGCATCACTCAGGGCGCGCATTTCAGCCTCCCGTCATGCGCAGCGGAACGACGCGGGCGACGCTTGCCGCGGCGGTTTGCGCCAGATGCGCTGGTAGTCGTTCCGGGGCGCAGACGATCTCGAGATCTTCCGCTGCACGGATGAGGCTGACTTCACGGTCGCCGTGGATCAGGACCACCGCCGGACGGTATTCGATGAACTGCATCGACTGGGTGGTGTTGTAGGCGCCGACCGGTGCGATCAGCAGCAGGTCGCCAACCGCCAGCGGCGGCAGTTGCACCGAGTGCCGTAGCACGTCGATGTTCATGCACAGCGGTCCGTAGAGCACGGTATCGCGCGGCTGGCCGCGTGCTGGCGAAGCGAGCTTGACCGGGTGGTCGTACCACAGCGCGGTAAAAAGGGCATTCAGGCCGGCGTCGAGAATGGCGGCCGGGCGGCCGTCGGCGGTTTCCTTGCGACCAACCACCGAGGTAATCAGGCTCTGCGCGTCGTCGATGACCGCGCGGCCACTTTCGAAAATCAGTGTCGGGCGCTGTTCACCGCGCTCGAGTCGGTAGCTTGTTCCTGCCAGGAAAGCACTGCAGATGGCTTCGGCATATTCCTCGATAGCCGGCGTGGCCTGCTCGGGCGGCAGGTAGATGCCTTGCAGGGCATTGCCGGACGGCAGTCCGCCGCCAATATCGAGGTAGCTCAGGCGTGTGCCGTCGGCTTCGATCTCCTCGGCCAGCGTGCAAAGCGTCGTTACCGCCGCAGCGTAGGCGCGTGGATCGAGGATGAAAGTGCCGATGTGGCAATGCAGGCCGTTCATGCGCAAATGCGCGCTCGTCTTGACCTGGTTGATCGCGGCGCGGGCCGCGCCGCTTTCGAGATTGAAGCCGAAGCGGCTCCAGGATTCGCTGTAACCGGTTTCGAAATTGAGGCGCAGCGTCACCGGCACGCGCTTGCGGCGTTCTTCGCCGATGCTTTCGATCAGCGCCAGTTCGTCAGCATGGTCGACGTGGATCAACGCGCCTTCGGCAGTCGCCCGTTCGAGAATCGGGCGTTGCTTGTTCGGGCCATTGAAGATGATGTGTTCTCCCGGCACGCCAAGCGCGCGTGCCTTCTCGTACTCGAAGCGCGACACCACTTCGGCCCAGGAGCCTTCCTGGTGGAGGATGGAGCAGACCGCGCCGTTGTAGTTGGTCTTGTACGACCAGCCGTGGATCACTTTCGCGTAGCGCGCGGTAAAAGCCTGGCGGATGCGCCGGATATTTGCGCGCAGGCGCTGCTCGGAAGTGACATAGAGTGGCGAGCCGTAGCGCTCGACCAGCGTCGCCAGCGGCACGCCATCGATTTCCGACTGGCTGTCGGCACGGCTGCGGCGGCGGCCGAAGCTGTTCAGCGATTGCAGTTCCACGGGCGCCATGCGCGGCGTTTCCCAGGTCATCTTGTGCATTCTTTTTTCCTTGTCGGGTTCAGGCGGCGAGGCTGGCGGGGGCACACGCACGCAGGGTGCTGCCGCTTGCCGCAAGGGTGGCGATTTCATCGAGGCTGACGATCGTTTCCTGGGCGTGACGGATGAAGCTGGTGCCCGGCCGTGGCGGCGCCAGATCGAGCTGTTCGGGCCGTGCGCCATTCATCAAGGCGAGCAGAGCGGCCGGCAGGTTGCGGCCAACGCCGTGGCTGAGATAGATCCAGGCCGGAAAGCGCGGATTGATTTCGATCAACTGCAGAGTGCCGGCGGCTTCGCGAAGCATTTCGAGTTCGAGCGGACCGCGCCACTTGAGGCTGTGGAACAAGCGACGCCCGGCCTCCTGCAGTTCCGGATCGTCGATGGCGACGCCGGCCCAGGCCTTGCCTTTGTCGGTGACCGCCTGCTTGCGGATCATCACTTCGCCGATCATTGCGCCGCTGCCGTCGCCCAGGGCGGTGAGATTGACCTCGTCGCCGTGGACATATTTCTGGATCAGCACCGGGTAGCCCCAGGTGGCGACGACCTGCCGGTAGCGCTGGCGGGCTTCGGGCGCTGAATGAACAATCCAGGCGTCGTAGAAAAACGCTCTTGATCAGCAGCGGAAAAGGCCATCCATCGGCCCCGCAATGGTCGAAGAAGCGTTCGTCGGTGAGGCGACGAACGGCCGGCGTGGCGACACCGGCGTCGGCACAAAGAGCGGGCAGGCGGTCCTTGTCGCGGCGGCGAAGTTGCGCCCGCTGGGGCAGCAGGAGGCGGATGCCGCGCTGCTTGAGCGGCTCTTCGATGGCCATGAAGTTGGGAAGTTCGGCGTCGAGGCAGGGCAGCAGGGCGTCGATGCGATCCCGGCACAGCACTTCGTCGAGTCGTTCGAGCAAGGCCGTCGAGCCGCTTGCCGGGTAGGGCAGCAGATGCCCGCTGTCGCAGCTTTCGCGCAGGTAGAGCCCGGCATCGAGCGTCGCGTAGGCGAGGCCGACGATGCGTCCGCGAAAGCCGGCCGTGTGGCGCAGGCAGCGGGCGACCGCACAGCCCGGGCCGGGACTGTCGGGGCGGGCGTTGATGCCGGTGATGGCCACATTCCAGCCCAGCCAGTGCTGCTGCTCGGCGGGGTGGCTCATGATAGGTAGCTCGCCATCTGCTTGTAAAAGCCATCGACACCGCTTTCGACGACGGCGCTCGGCTGCTCGCAAAGAGCGACCAGTGCGGCGATGATCGCTGGCCGCGACTTGCCGTCCTGCATCATCAGCAGGGCGACCTGGGCGGGCGGATTGAGGCGGTAGCTTCTTCCCGTCCGGGTATCGAAGGCGTGGCCGTCGGCGTTCAGGACAAGCGCCTTGAGGTGGCTGATTCTTGTTGCCGGGGTTTCCATTTTGTTCTCCTCGGATGAGTGCTGGCCTTGTTCGCCAGCCGTGGAAGCCATTCTGAAAAGCGATCTGGTAAGCGCCGGGGAGAAATCTGGGAGGAAGCTGGGATGAGTTGCTGGTGCTGCGGGCAAGGCCGGAGCGCTCAAGATCCCGGCACATTCTGCCGTGATGTGCACTTATGCGCATTGACGCGGCGGCGGCGCTGCTAAGCTGGAATCGAATCAAAGAGCAGCGGATGTTGCGGTGCGGTAGAAAAAGCCTGCTTGCCCGCATCGCCTTGCACGGGGAAGTCTGCCCCGCTTTGCATCAACTGTGTTGGATTGGGACCACAACGGGAGCTTCATCCGATGGCTTGAGAGAGACATTTAGAAGAAACCCTCAACTTTCTGCTGGGGGAATTGCTTTATAATGATGCTGCGTTGCAACATGGCCGATCTCATAAGGTTTCGGTCACAAGCTGACAGCGCCTGGCATCCCCAGATTCTCAGGAGCAAGACCATGAAAGCACCAAAAATCCTACCGTGGGTCGCCCACAAGACGGGTATCAGCGAGGATCTCGCGCTCAAACTGTGGCGCCGCGCCGCCGGAGAAGCCGAGGAAATGACCGGCCGCTGCGACAGTTCGGATTACTACCGCCTGGCCGTGGAACGTTTTATTGATCTTTCCGAAGCCGAGGGGAATTCCGTTCTGGTGCGCGAGACGCCCAGCGTGAACTGTGTCTTCTGGCTGTGGCGCCACCAGAGCCGCATGTCGAGCATGCACCTGCTCGCCGTACAGAACGTCACCAGGCTCTTTCAGTCAGGAATCAACAGGATGCTGCGCATCCAGGGTCCGGCCGTCTAAATGGCTTGAGTGGCGCTACGCCACTCGCCCTTCTCGAAAATCGTCCTTTCCCCAGCGGCGCGCTCCTTGCGCGCCGTTTCACCGTTGCCGCTCTCCATACCCGTCTGCGGCGCCCGGCTCTAGAGTCGCCCGGCCGACGCCGCGTGGCCTGCAAGAGGATGGCGCGGCAGCGGAGCACGGCCCAGCGCCTATGCGTACTATGCGTATAATTCGCGCTTCAGCCTATTTCCGGACCCCTACTGGCCATGCAGGAAAAGTATCAGCCCGCGGACGTTGAACTCGCCGCTCAGCAATTCTGGAACGACAGCGGCGCGGCGCGTGCCATCGAGGATCCGAGCCGGCAGAAGTACTATTGCCTGTCGATGTTCCCCTATCCGTCCGGCAAGTTGCACATGGGGCACGTGCGCAATTACACCATCGGCGACGTCCTGGCGCGCTTCCACGGCATGCTCGGCTACAACGTTCTGCAACCAATGGGCTGGGATGCTTTCGGGATGCCCGCCGAGAACGCGGCGATCCAGAACAATGTCCCGCCGGCGCAATGGACCTACGCCAACATCGACTACATGCGGACCCAACTCAAGCGGCTGGGTTTCGCCATCGACTGGCAGCGCGAGATCGCTACCTGCACGCCCGAGTACTACCGCTGGGAGCAGTGGCTGTTCACCCGTCTCTACGAGAAAGGGCTGATCTACCAGCGCCTGGGAACGGTCAACTGGGACCCGGTGGACCAGACCGTGCTCGCCAACGAGCAGGTCATCGACGGACGTGGCTGGCGTTCGGGGGCGCTGATCGAAAAGCGCGAAATCCCGATGTACTACATGAAGATCACCGCCTACGCGGAGGAACTTCTCGCCGATCTCGAGCAGCTCGAAGGCTGGCCCGAGCAGGTGCGCCTGATGCAGAAGAACTGGATCGGCAAGAGCACCGGCGTGCGCTTCGCCTTTCCCTACGAGCTGGACGGCGAGCCCGGGCAGTTGTGGGTGTTCACCACCCGCGCCGACACCATCATGGGAGTCACCTTCTGTGCCGTCGCCGCCGAGCATCCCCTGGCCAGCTACGCGGCGGCGCGCGATCCGCGGATCGCTGCTTTCGTCGAGGAATGCAAGCGTGGTGGTGTCGCTGAAGCCGACCTGGCGACGATCGACAAGAAGGGCATGCCGACCGGCATCTACGTCAGCCATCCGCTGAGCGGCGAGCAGGTCGAAGTGTGGATTGGCAACTACGTGCTGATGAGTTACGGCGACGGCGCAGTGATGGCCGTTCCGGCGCACGACGAACGCGACTTCGCTTTTGCCCGGAAGTATGGTCTGGCGATCAAACAGGTCATTGCGGTGCCCGGTGAGACTTTCTCGCTCGACGGCTGGCAGGAGTGGTACGCCGACAAGCAGCGCGCCAGTTGCGTCAACTCCGGCAACTACGATGGCCTGGACTGCGCCGCCGCGACCGACGCCATCGCCGCCGATCTGGCGGCCAAGGGCCTGGGCGAGAAGAAAGTCCAGTTTCGGCTGCGTGACTGGGGAATTTCGCGGCAGCGCTACTGGGGCTGCCCGATCCCGATCATTCACTGCCCCAGCTGCGGCGAGGTGCCGGTGCCCGACGCCGACCTGCCGGTAGTTCTGCCGGAAGACGTGACCATTACCGGTGCCGGTTCGCCCTTGAGTGCGATGCCCGAGTTTCACGCCTGCAGCTGCCCGAAATGTGGCCAGCCGGCGCGGCGCGAAACCGACACCATGGACACTTTCGTCGAGTCCTCGTGGTACTTCCTGCGCTATTGTTGTCCGGACAACGATCAGGCGATGGTCGACGAGCGCGTCGCCTACTGGTGCCAGGGTGGCATCGACCAGTACATCGGTGGCATCGAACACGCCATTCTGCACCTGCTCTACGCGCGCTTCTGGACCAAGCTGATGCGCGACGTCGGGCTGTTCGGCGAGGCCTCGTCGGGCACGGACTTGCTCGGTGAGCCTTTTGCACATCTCCTGACTCAGGGCATGGTCGTCGCGCCGACGTTCTACCGCGAGGACGGCAACGGCAAGAAACAGTGGATCAACCCCGCCGAGGTCGACGCCGTGCATGACGAACGTGGTCGCGCCAGCGGCGCCACGCTGCGCGCCGACGGCCTGCCGGTGAGCGTCGGGGGCATCGAGAAAATGTCCAAGTCGAAGAACAATGGCGTCGATCCGCAGTCGCTGATCGAACAGTTCGGCGCCGATACGGCGCGCCTGTTCATCATGTTCGCCAGCCCGCCTGACCAGTCGCTGGAGTGGTCGGATGCCGGCGTCGAGGGTGGCTTCCGTTTTCTCAAGCGCTTGTGGCGAATCGTCTTCGAGCATGTCTCGGCGGGCCCTGTTCTGCCGATCGACGCTGCGCAACGCGGCGAAATGTCGCCGGAACTGAAGGCCTTGCGTCGCCAGTTGCATCAGACGATCGGCAAGGTTGCCGACGATTATGGTCGCCGCAAACAGTTCAATACCGCGATTGCGGCGGTGATGGAGTTGCTCAACGGCTATAACCGGGTGAGCGGCGAAACGGTCGGTGAAACGGTCGGCGAAACGGTCGGAGAACCCGCCGGAAAATCGGCCGTCGTGCGCGCCGTCAGGCAGGAAACGCTGGAAGCGGTGGTGCTGATGCTCAACCCGATCGTGCCGCACGTCTGCGAGGCGCTGTTTGCGGCGCTGCGGCCCGGCTGCACGGCCAGCTCGCAAGCTTTTCCGAAGCCCGACGCAGAGGCCCTGGTGCAGGACGAAATCGAGCTCATGCTGCAGATCAACGGCAAGCTGCGCGGCAGCCTGCGGGTGCCGGCGGGTGCCGACCGGGCGAGCATTGAAGCCGCCGCGCTGGCCAGCGAAGCGGCGGCCAAATATTTGGCCGGTGCCGCGCCGAAAAAGCTGATCGTCGTTCCCGGTCGCCTGGTCAACATCGTCGCTTGAAAGCTTGAGGGAGACTCCGATGCGCCTGGCGCTGCCGCCCACTTTGCGGGCCCCTGCTCGTGTCGCCACGCGTGCGCTCTTCCTGGCGATGATCACCCTGCTTGCCGCTTGCGGTTTCCAGTTGCGCGGCTCCTACTCTTTGCCTTACGAAAGCATTTACCTGGCGATGCCCGAATATTCGGTGGTCGGCGCCGATCTGCGGCGCGCCATTCGTTCCTCCGCGACGACGCGTCTGGCACTGGTCGCGAAAGACGCGCAGGCCACTTTCCAGCCCGGCTCCGAGTATCGTGACCGCATCATCCTCTCGGTTTCCGGTACCGGCCGGGTCAGCGAACTGCGCTTGCGCTACCTGTATCCCTACCGCGTGGTCGACGCCAAGGGCCGCGATCTGGTCGCGCCAGGGAGCATCGAACTGATCCGCGACCTGACCTACGACGACTCCAACGTGCTCGCCAAACAGCAGGAAGAGGTGCTGCTCTGGCGCGACATGGAGAACGACCTGGTGCATCAGTTGATGCGCCGCCTGGCGGCAGGCAAACCGGTGCCGGCGGTCGAGCCGGGCACTCCAGCGCAGCCAGGGGATGCGGCCGCGCTGGTCAAGCCGGTGGATGCGAATGCGGTGGATGCGGTGGATGGGGCCACGCCCGCCAAGCCAGCGCTAGCCAGGTAGCGGCGAGCCCGATGCAGCTCAAGGGCGAACATCTCGCGGCGCAGCTCCAGCGCGAGCTGAAGCCGGTCTATCTGGTCTATGGCGACGAACCTCTGCTGGTCATCGAAGCGGCCGGCGCGATCCGCGCCGCGGCGCGGCAGGCGGGCTTCGACGAACGCGAAGTGCTGGTTGCCGGCAGCGCTTTCAACTGGAACGATCTCTACCACGCCGCCGGCAGCATGTCCTTGTTCGGCGGACGCAAGCTGATCGACCTGCGGTTGCCAACTGGCAAGCCGGGGCGCGACGGCGGTGCCGCGCTCCAGGCCTACTGCGCGCGTCCGTCGCCGGATGCGCTGCTGCTGGTGACCATGACCGGCGCCGACTGGCGCGAGGAAAAGGCCGCCTGGGTCGGCGCCGTGGCTGCCGCCGGAGCGGTCGTCAAACTGATCCCGCCCGGGCTTGCCGAGCTGCCGGCCTGGCTCGCTGCTCGTCTCGCTCGTCAGCAGCAAAGCGCGGATGCGGCCGGCCTGCGCTTCATTGCCGAGCGCGTCGAAGGCAATTTGCTGGCCGCGCATCAGGAAATTCTCAAACTCGAAATCCTTTACCCGTCGGGTGCGCTGCGCCTCGAGCAGATTCGCGAGGCGGTGCTCAACGTCGCCCGCTACGACCTCGACGGCCTGCGTGAAGCGATGCTGGCGGGTGATGTGCTGCGCCTGACGCGCACCATCGATGGTCTGCAGCAGGAGGGCGAGGCGCCGCCGCTGGTGCTTTGGGCATTGACCGAGGAGGTGCGCGCCCTGGCCCAGATCAACGCCGGTCTCGAGGCGCGTCAGCCGCTGCCCGAGCTGTTGAAGGAGGCCCGCGTCTGGGGCGCTCGCCAGGGGCAGATCAGAAAGGCATTGCAGCGCGTGAATGGCGGGCGGGCGAGGGCGGCGCTGGCGCAGGCGGCACGCATCGACCGCATCATCAAGGGCCTGACCAGTGGCGACGTGTGGGACGAGTTCCTGCGCCTTGGTCTGAACATCGCTGTTGCCTGAACTCTTCGGCCCGAGAGACGGACTCCCTCGCCATTTCAGGCGGCGCTGCCGCCTTCACGCTCGCCGGGGGCGACTTCGTCCGGCGCCAGGTGCTCCCAGAGGCAATCCTGGCTTTCTGCGCTGGCCTCGGTGAGGCTGGGCGAAGCTTTGCTCTGCACCAGACACTCGCCGACGCAGCTTTCGCTGACGACGACCAGCTGCATTTCGGTATCGACCTTGCGCTCTCCATCCCAGTAGCTGCAGGTGGCGCAAACCTTCACTTCCGTTGGCAAAATGAGTTTTCGTTTCATGATCGACGCAGGTAGTTGAGAGGGAGGAATAGCCCTCTGAGTGTAATTCTTTGCGGTGGTTCCCTTGACCCTGGCGCACCGTCGATGCCTATAATCGCAACTTGACCGCAAACGGCAGGTGACCGACTTCGCGCTGGCCGTCGCGCTGGCCTGCATTGTCCTCGCTGCACTGCAACAGTGCCAGCCTTTTCGCTCCGCATGGTCTTGTCGGCGGGGTGGCAGAGGCCAGCTTCCGCGGCCTGGTGTACGTTTCCAAGTTTCTGCGTTGCCAGCTTCCTGGCGCGCTTTTTGAACGTTGATTGAGCACTTATCGGCTCCTCTGCAATTCTGGAAAGCCTCATGAGCATAGAGCAGTATATCCATAGCGTTGGCCAGCAGGCGCGCGCGGCTTCGCGGGCCATGGCGCGTGCCGACAGCAACGCCAAGAACAGCGCACTGCGCGCGATCGCCGCGGCCATTCGCCGCGAGGCCAGTGTTCTGGTCGCCGCCAATCGCGAGGATCTGGCCGCCGCCATCGCTGCCGGCCTCGAACCCGCGCTGCTCGACCGCCTGACCCTTTCGGAAAAAGGCATTGCGGCGATGGCCGAAGGCGTCGAGCAGGTCGCTGCGCTGGACGACCCGGTCGGCGAGGTCAGTGGCCTCAAGTTCCGCCCGAGTGGCATCCAGGTGGGCCGTATGCGGGTACCGCTGGGCGTTGTCGGCATCATCTACGAGGCCCGCCCGAACGTCACCGCCGACGCCGCCGCGCTGTGCCTGAAGTCGGGAAACGCGGCGATCCTGCGCGGTGGCTCGGAAGCCATCCGCAGTAACCGGGCAATTGCCGCCCTGGTTCATGAAGGGCTGGCCAGCGCCGGGCTGCCGCCAAGCGCCGTTCAGGTGATAGACACCACAGACCGTGCCGCCGTTGGTCATCTGATCACTATGCGCGAGTACGTGGATGTCATCGTCCCGCGTGGCGGCAAGGGGCTGATCTCGCGCTTGCTGGCTGAGTCGCGGGTGCCGATGATCCAGCACCTGGACGGCAATTGCCACGTCTATGTCGATGATCAAGCCGATCCGGAGAAGGCGTTGCAGATCATCGAAAACGCCAAGACGCAGCGCTACGGTACCTGCAACACCGCCGAGTCGCTGCTGCTGGCGCGTTCCGTTGCCGCCGATCTGTTGCCACTGATTGGCGCCATGTTGACCGAGCGCGGTGTCGAGCTTCGCGGTTGCCCGGAAACGCTGGCCATCGTCACCACGGCATGGCCGGCGAGCGAGGAAGATTACGCCAGCGAATACCTGGCGCCGATCATCTCGGTCAAGGTGGTCGCCGGACTCGACGAAGCCATCGAACATATCAATGCCTACGGTTCACATCACACCGACGCCATCGTCAGCGAAAACTACACGGCGGCGATGCGTTTCCTGCGCGAAGTCGATTCGGCGTCGGTGATGGTCAATGCGTCGACGCGCTTCGCGGATGGCTTCGAATACGGTCTCGGTGCCGAAATCGGCATTTCGACCGACAAAATCCACGCGCGCGGTCCGGTCGGCCTGGAAGGGTTGACCTGCCAGAAGTGGATTGTTCTCGGCAATGGCGAGGTGCGTGCCTGACCGAGGTCACGGAGAATCTCAAGCGCTAATGGCAAGGAGGATGAGGTGATGAAAAAAACTGCTGCTGGCGGCGATGGCCGCCCTGTTCTGCCAATTCTCCCAATTGGCGACCGCCGTCGAAGTAGCCGGCGTCAAGTTCGACGATCAAACCAAGGTCGGCAACGGCGAGTTGCTGGTCAATGGTGCCGGCCTGCGCAAGAAGGCCTTCTTTCAGATCTATGCAATGGCGCTCTATTTGCCCGAGAAAAGCGTTGACAGCGAGGCGGTTCTGGCGGCCAAGGGGGGCAAGCGGATTGCCATTACGCTGTTGCGCGACCTCACCGCCCAGCAGTTCGTCGAGGCCCTGCAGGAAGGCATGGCCAAGAACCATTCCGAAGCCGAAATGGCCGGCCTCAAGGACCGCTTGAAGCAGCTTTCCGACCTCATGCTGGCGATCGGCGAAGCGAAGACCGGGACCAGTATCCTGATCGACTGGCTGCCGGCGAGCGGTACCCGCCTGACGGTCAACGGGCAGGCGCAAGGAAAGGATATTGCCGGCGAGGATTTCTATCGGGCGCTGCTCAGGATCTGGCTGGGCAACAAGCCGGTACAGGACGATTTGCAACAGGCGCTACTCGGCAAGGCCTCCTGAGTGACGGCGATTGCTGCGCGCGTGTCGGGTGATGGCCTCGACTACCAGGCGCTGATCGCCGCGCCCGGATTCTGCCTGGGTGTGCGCTGCGACGACGACGAAGTGCAGCGCATTGTTTTCCTGCTGCCGAGCCCTGAAGTGGCGCCGAAAAACGCGCTGGCTGCCGAGACCGTGCGCCAGCTCACCGCCTACCTGGGCGATGCGGAGTTCGTTTTCGGTCTGCCCTTGCGCCCCTCGGGGACATTTTTCCAGCGTCGTGTCTGGCAGCAGATCGCGGCCATCCCGACGCACCAGACGCGTGCCTACGGCGAGATTGCCAAGGCGCTGCACAACGCGCCACGGGCTGTTGGCCAGGCTTGCGGCGCCAACCCCTTTCCGGTGATCGTTCCCTGCCATCGCGTGCTCGCGGCCGGCGGCGGGCTGGGCGGTTTCGCGCGCCAGAATGGCGGTTTCCTGCTCGACGTCAAGCGCTGGCTGCTGGCGCATGAAGGCTGCTGACGCCGAGCCTGCCGATCTCGCCGAGATCGAAGCTTTCTGCGACACGCTGTGGCTTGAAGACGGTTTGGCCAAGGCTTCGCTGGCCAGCTATCGCAGCGATCTCCTGCAACTCGCCGCCTGGCTTGCCGAGCAGCGTCTCGGCACTCTGTGCGCGATTGACGAGGCGACCCTGATGCGTTTCGTCGCCACGCTCTCGCAAACGCTGCGTGCGTCTTCGCAGGCGCGCTACCTGTCCACCTTGCGCCGCTTCTATCGCCACCTCCTCGCGCGTGGTCTGCGCAGCAGCGATCCGACGCTGAAGATCGCCATGCCGGTGCAGCCGTCGCGGCTGCCAAAAGTGCTTTCCGAGCTGCAGGTCGATCGCCTGCTCGCGGCGCCGCCGACCGAGAGCCTGCTCGGCGAGCGCGATCGGGCGATGCTCGAAACCCTATATGCGACCGGCCTGCGCGTCTCCGAGCTGGTCGGCTTGAAGGTGTACGAAGTCAATCTCGACATGGGCGTGCTGCGCGTCTTCGGTAAGGGCAGCAAGGAACGCATCGTGCCGCTTGGCGAAGTGGCAGGCGACTGGCTGCGCCGCCATCTGGCCAATGGCCGGCCGGCGCTGCTCAATGGACGGCGGAGTGACGACCTCTTCCTTACCAGCCGTGGTGCGGCGATGAGCCGGCAGGCGTTCTGGCAACTGATCAAGCGCTACGCGCTGCACGCCGGCATGGATCCGGCGCGGCTGTCGCCACACGTGCTCCGCCACGCCTTCGCCACGCACCTGCTCAATCACGGCGCCGATCTGCGTGTCGTGCAGTTGCTGCTCGGTCATTCCGACATCTCGACGACACAAATCTATACCCATGTCGCCCGCGAAAGGCTGAAGAGCCTGCACGCGCAGCACCACCCGCGCGGTTGAGCGGCGGTCTGACGACGAAGGGTGCGCGGTGGACGCGGTTGACCAAGGCGCGGCGGAGTCCGGGGGCCAGGAGCCGCGAGTCGACAGCCTTGTGGCGTTGCTCGGTGGAGCCCAAGGCTTGGCCTTCGCCGACATTGCGAGCGTGGCGCCACCTTGTCTGCCGACCGGTGTGAGCGGTACGGCAGACAGTGCGCGGGATCAGATGACCACGAAGTCGACGTTGCCGAGCAGCATGGCAGTCGCGAACTCGGGCGGCGGTACAGCGGAGACGTCCGCCGGAGCGCTCGCGGCTGCGTGGAAGTCAAGCGTGCCGCCGCCGGCCGGGAATGCGAACTCGACGGCGTCAGCAGCGTCGACGGTAGCGCCGATGGAGGCTAGCGAAATCGGCCAAGGATCGATCTGGGCGCCGATTTCGACCGAAGGCGTGACGAAGGGATCTTGAGTTCCGTCGTCGAGATCGCTGAGCGCATCGAACAGGGTATCGAAGCGCACGATCTCGATGAATGACGCTGTGTGCATGCCGTCGAGCGGAGTTTCGCCTGCTTCGGCGTCGAGCGTGTCAAGAGCCGGCGCAGCGGGCCCACCTTGCGCGGCATCGGCATAGGCATCGGCGACGAATTTCGTCAGCACAAGGCTGTCGCCCAGGTCCGTGCTCATCACCGAGTTTCCTAGGCTGCCGCTGGCGCTGAACGTGGTCATTGCCAGCGGTGCGGGGCTGGCGATGATGCTGGTCACGGTGAGTTCGACATCGTTGCCGTTGTCGCCGCCAGCGTAGCTGATCGCGAACGAATAGAGCTGGTCACCAAACTCCTTCTGCAAGCTGTCGCCCTCGGCCAGCCCGAAAAACGTGCCCGCGATTACATCGGCACCGTCATTGTCGATGATGACAAAGCGATCATTCAGCTGCGCGGCGAAATCGAGAACCAGGTCGAGCATGCCGCCGACGGCACCGCTTCCGTCGAGATCGACGGCACCGGTAACCGCGAGCTGGTCGTAGCCCGTGCCCGCTCCATAGCCTGCCAGATTGATCTCCAGCGTACCTGCCGCTGACAGACCGAAATCGCCTGTGACGGTCGTCGTTCCGACAGCCGTGTCGCCCGCCGCCAGCGTGCCGCCGACTTCGTTCAAGCTGCCATTGAAAGCCGTGACGTTCAGCCGACCGCCGGTAAAGTCGAAGCTTCCACCGGCGGTGAGGTTCACGCTGGTCCCCGAGAGCAGGCCACCGCTCAGGCTGAAAGTTCCCGTCGCGATCGACCCGCTGCCGCCAACCTCCAGGGTGTTGTTGCCGAAGTCGAACAGGCCGTTGGCGAGGTTCGTGGTGGCGGCGTTGAACGTGCCGGTGAAGCTGTCGAGGAGGGTCAGCGTTCCGGTGGCGCCGGTGCCGACGCCGATATTGGCCGTGAGCGTGTTGATGGCGGTGTCGTCACCCATGATCAAGGTACCGTTGGCGGTACCACGCCAGCTGGTCATGCCGACATTGAGTTCGGAGAGCTCGGCGTTGAGGGCGCCGTTGGTGGCGTCGAGCAGGCCGGTGGCGCTGCTGTGATTGAGATACTGGTGAAAGCCGGAATCGGTGGTGGACTCGTTCCAGCCGATGTTGAGCGTGGCCGGCCCGGCGAGCGTTCCGAGGTCGATCAGGCTGTCGGCACCGAGGACCAGGGTGCCATTGGCTTGAGCCTGCCAGCCGTCATTGGTCACCCGACCGACGGAGAGTTCGTCGGCCACGTAGGCAGTGAATCGGTCATTGGTCTGGTCGATGGCGGTATCGGCCAGATCGACGCCAC